>DAHZHT010000029.1:244-10515 GCA_027406905.1 Elusimicrobiota bacterium | reverse complement strand
CAATGTCTCTCCATTCTCAAGGCCAGGGTCTTGGTTCCGCGCAAAAGAAGAAAAGAGTCCATGGGCCCTGGCACCGCTCCAACGGAATTTTGAATAAATTTGAGGCGTTCATACCACGACTTATCCGAGGTAATCACCGCCCCTCCCACGACATCGGAATGTCCGCCGATATATTTAGTGCTTGAATGGACGACTAAATCGGCGCCGAGACTCAGCGGCTCTTGAAGATAAGGAGTCGCGAAAGTATTGTCGACCGCGACAGGGACATTTTTAGCGTGGGCGATTTTGGCAACCTCGGAAATATCGGTGATGTTGAGAAGAGGATTGGTCGGAGTCTCAAGCCACAAAAGCTTCGTTTTTGGCGTTATTTTTTTAAGAACTTCTTCGGAATTAGCGGTATCCACGAAATCAAAGAGGATTCCAAAACGTTCAAAGACCTTGGTAAAAACCCGATAGGTTCCTCCGTAGAGATCGTCTCCGCTGAGCACATGATCGCCGCAATTCAATGCGGAAATAACCGCGCTGATAGCCGCCATGCCGCTTGAAAAACAAAGTCCATACTCTCCGCCTTCTAAAGCCGCGAGGTTTTCTTCCAGGGCTTTTCGCGTCGGGTTTTGCGTTCTTGAATATTCAAATCCCTTGTGGACCCCCGGAGATTCTTGGACATAGGTCGAGGTCAAATAAACGGGAGTCATGACGGCTCCGGTAGCGGGATCCGGCTTTTGGCCAGCATGAACGGCGCGGGTCGAAAACTTCGCTTTTATGTTCATGATTTATTCTAGCAAATTAGGGACAGTCCCTATTTTTATTCATAAAAATAAATGAGAATTTCACAAAATGAGGCATTCATCTCTCAAAAAATCAATTTTATTCTTAAAAAATAAGGAGATAATTGGGGACTGTCCCTAATTATTTAAGCGTCGGCGGGATTGAGATTTAAAAACCGCATCTTGACCTGATGCGCCAACAGGGCGTAGGCAAAAAGGGTCAAAAGTAGCCACGGCCAAAAAGACCAGGGCAGCGGCACGAGGCCAATATAAGAAGCGATGGGAGAATAGGGTAAAATTGCGGCTATCGCGGCAATTCCGCCAGTGGTAAAAAACAAACCCGGGCTTGCCCAACTTTGGATAAAGGGGATATGGCGGGTTCTGATAATATGGACGACCAACGTTTGGGTGATCAAAGATTCGACAAACCAGCCGGTATGAAACAAGCGCTCTAAATATTCCTTGGTTGCCGCCGGGGTCTGGGGATTTGAGAACAAATGGCAGCCGAAAAACCACATCATCAAGGCGAAAGTGGTGTAATCAAAAAGGGAACTCACCGGCCCCAAATACAACATAAATTTTTTAATGAGAGAAATGTCCCATTTCCGGGGCTTTCTTAAATAATCTTCGTCTACCCGATCAAAGGGAATTCCGACCTGGGAAAAATCATAGAGGAGATTGTTGACCAAAATCTGAATGGGCTCCATGGGAAGAAAGGGAAGGAGATAAACCGCTCCCAACATGCTAAACATATTTCCAAAGTTTGAGCTGGCCCCCATGCGGATATATTTAATGATATTTCCAAAAACCTTTCGCCCCTCGATGATTCCATCGTCTAAAACCATCAGGCTCTTTTCGAGTAAGACGATATGGGCGGATTCTTTCGCGACGTCAGAAGCGGTATCGACTGAAATTCCGACATCCGAACTCTTAAGCGCCGAGGCGTCGTTGATTCCGTCTCCCAAAAATCCCACGACGTGCCCGTTTTCGCGCAGGGTCGTGATAATCTCTTCTTTTTGGGAGGGAGACAAGCGGGCGAATATCGAATATTTCAACGCCGCTTCCTTGAATTTTTGAGCGTCCATTTTTTGGAGGAGGTCTCCGGTGATAATCTCGGAAACCTCAAGCCCCACGTCTTTACAGACTTTTTTGGTCACCAGGGAATTGTCTCCGGTCAAGACCTTGACCGCGACCCCGGCGCGGTTTAAGGCCTCTATCGCGACCGCGGCGGAATCTTTGGGGGGATCAAAGAAAGCGATATAACCCAACAAAATGAGATCTTTTTCGTCGGCAGAAGAAAAATTTTCTTTCGCGGTCGAAAAATCTCGGTAAGCGACGGCCAAAACGCGGTACCCGTCGGCGCTGAGAGTTTCGTATTCTTCAAGCAAGTCTTTTTTGAGCATGTCGATTAAGGGATAGACGGTGTCATCGACTTGATAGCGATTACAGACGCTAAAAATTTCTTCGACCGCGCCCTTGCAGATAAGGACATGGTCTCCCTCGTAATCGATGACGACCGACATGCGTCGGCGTACGAAATCAAAAGGAATCTCGTCGACTTTTCGGCAGCTGCGCTCGACATCCAGATCGGAATGGGCTAAAATCGCCTTGTCCAATAAATTCCTGAGTCCAGTTTGATAAAAGCTGTTCATGTAGGCGTATCTGAGAACGTCTTCCGATTCCCTATTGGTGACGTCGACGTGTTTTTCCAAAATAATTCGGTCCTGGGTCAGGGTTCCGGTCTTATCTGTGCAGAGAACATCCATCGCGCCTAAATTTTGAATTGAGTTAAGGCGTTTAACAATCACCTTTTTTGACGACATCATTAGAGCGCCTTTGGACAAATTGACGGTGACAATCATCGGAAGCATTTCCGGGGTCAGCCCCACGGCGACGGCCAGTCCAAACATCAAAGCGTCCAGCCAACCGCCCCGGGTAATTCCCACCAAAAAAAAGACGACCGCGACCATGACGATCATAAATCTGATCATCAGCCAGGTAAAATCCGATATGCCTCTGTCAAAACTGGTCAAAACCTTTTGTTCACCCAATTTTTTCGATATTTCGCCGAAATAAGTCTTGGCTCCGGTGACGACGACAACGCCCTTGGCGCTTCCGCTAAGAACATTAGAACCCTGAAAACAAATATTATTAAGCTCAAGAATCGTCTTTCCCGCGACCTCGCAGGGAAAAGCGTTTTTTTCAACCGGCATCGATTCTCCGGTCAAAGCCGCTTGGCTGACAAAGAAATCCTTGGCGGAAATGAGCCTGATATCCGCCGGGATAATCGATCCCGCGGCCAACAGGACGACGTCTCCGCAAACGAGGTTTTCAGGCGCAATCGAATGCTCTTGTCCGTTTCTTAAAATCAGGCACGTGGTTTTAACCATCGCGATCAGTTTCTCGACCGCGTTGTTGGAACGGGTTTCCTGGACATAGGACAAAATCACGCTTAAAAAAAGCATCCCAAAAACCACGATAGCCGATCTTAAATCGCCCATGAAAAGAGAAATGGCGGCGATCACGGTCAATTGAATGATGAGGGGGTTTTTAAAGCGCAGAAGAAAATCAAGAATTAAACTTTTATCCTTGGGGTCCTGGGCGAGATTAGGGCCGAAAACCTCCAGGCGCTCTTGCGCTTCGTCATCGGTCAAGCCATGTTGGCTTGAAGAGATGCGCTCCAGAAATTCCGGCGCGCTTAAAGCTGCCGCATCCATCAAGTTAAGAGAGTTAGGGACAGTCCCCATTAGAGCCTTCCCACATTCCCCAATTGCTCGGGCAAAGAAAGCCTCATCCATCCTCCCGAGTATAATTCCGCATGAAGCTTTTTCATTGAGGGGTAATCAATTTTTTCACGACCGATAGGATGCGGGCTTGAATTTCCGTGCCAGCTTGATTTGCATATTAGTCCAATAGAAATTTGGCGATCTGTTTGAAATTCCTGGAGTTCATTATAACACTTTTTAGTTTTTGGCGGCTTTTTGATAAACTAGCGAAAGGATTATTCTTTTTAAATGATGAGCATAGAACGCAAGGCGTCTTATATTCTTTTCGGCATCGCGGCGGCCTTAATTATTTGGTTTCAATTGGGGGCGGCTCTCTTGGCGGGACTAATCTCTCTATTGATACTTGAATCGGCGAAAAAAATATCCATCAACAAATTTGGAAACACGAGTTCTAAACTCATCGCCCTTTTTTCTTTTCTAATTATCTCCGCCATTTTTTTCTGGATACTGGCCGTCTTCGTTCACTTAGCCGCCATTCGGGCACCTATGATCGTCTCTCTTTTCATTCCCAAAATAAAATCCCTGGCGGATCAATGGGGGGTTTCTCTTCCCTTTGACAACCTCGATGATATTCGCGGATTGATTGCGAGTTCCGCCAAGGATAATCTTCGGCAAATCACCCACGCCAGTTCGCTATTGACCAAGGGATTTCTGCAAATTGTCCTGGCCATATTTGCCGCCGTCGCCTGTTTTTGGGAAGAAGAAAATAAAAACCGCTCCAAAGCCGGATTTTCCGAAAGGCTTCGAGAAGAGATGTCGGCTCGAATGAAACTATTCATGAAAGGTTTTCAGAAAGCCTTTGGGGCTCAGTTTACGATTTCCTTGATCAACACCGGTCTTGTCTCGTTTCTGCTTCTAATCCTGGGTATTCCCTACATCCGCTTTTTGATCACGGCGACCTTCGTTCTGGGGCTTTTGCCCGTCATCGGAGGCGCGGTCACCAACGCGGCCATACTGGCGGCGGCTTTTACCGTTTCGACCAGAACCTCCATTCTAACTCTTATTTCTCTTTTGGTTTTGCACCACGCTCAATATCCCATTCAGGGCCAGGTTTTCGGAGAACAAATGAAGGTTCCCGCCTGGGAAATTTTAGTGGGACTTATTTTGGGAGAGGCGATTTTAGGGGTCGCGGGAATGGTCCTGGCCCCGGCCGCTGTTTTTTATCTTCACTCGGAATTTGAGCTGCTTTAAGCCTCCCGACTCGTCAAGACAAGCGGCGTTCCAGGGCCTTGACCCGGGCCAAAAGGACTTCGCGTTCGAAAGGCTTGGTCACGTATTCATCCGCCCCGCGGTTGTATCCTCGGATTTGTTCAACCACCAGAGCGCGAACGGTCAACATTAAAATCGGCAGTTCCGAATATTGGGAATCCGCTCGGATGCGCTGGGTGAGTTGCAGCCCGTCGAGGCGAGGCATATTGAGATCAAAAACGCCCATGTCCGCGCCTTGGGCCTTAAGTTTTTCCCAGGCTTCTTGTCCGTCAACGGCCTCAAGAACCTCATAGCCGTCTTCTTCCAGCATCATGCGGAGTATCTCCCGAACCGAAGAGTCGTCATCTGCAATCAGTATTTTTTTAGCCATATTCTCGAGATGGGGACAGTCCCTATCTTTTTCTCCTCTGGGGGGAGATAGGGACTGTCCCTATCTCCCAAGCATAGCCGATGCCGTGAACGGTTTTGATGCAAGAACCCAATTCTCCGAGCTTTTTCCGCAAGGATTCGACATGCTTATCCACCGTCGAAGACTGAACGCTGTCTGAATCGGAGCGGATCATCTGCAATAAGGTCCTTCTCTCAAGCGCGATTCCCGGGCGTTCCAAAATAAAAGCGAGAAGCTCAAATTCCGTTTTGGTTAAATCGAGGATCTTTTCATCTAAAAAGGCTTCCCGCTTTAAACGATCGATTTTTATTTTCCCGTCTTTGGATTTAATCTCTTTGACTTCCGGCGGTTTAAAACGCCGAATAGCGGCTTCGAGTTTGGCCGCGAGAAGCTCTCCCGTGATATCAGGAGAAATCACGTCGTCGGCCCCCGCGTTTAAAAGCTCGACTAAGCGCGCGGAAACTTGGGTTTTTGATGCGACCAGAAGAGAAATCCCATGGCCTTTTTCCCGAATGAGTTTAAGGCTCAAGGCGTCCGGCAGCGAAGATTCGGCGATGAGAACCGCGCCCGGGGCCTTGGGCAAAAGGCCTAAAGCGCTTTTAAAATCCGCGCTTCTTGAGATTTTCCAACCCCTGAGAGAAAACGCCTCTTCCCAAAGCCCTCCCAAAGGTTCGCTAGCCGCGATTAAAATTTCCATTTATCGAATTAATCTAGCAAATATCAACCAAAAAAAAGCGTCTCCTTGAATCATAAGAGATAGGGACTGTCCCTAATTCTATCTTCGTCATTTCTTCGTGATTAAACGCGGGATTTCATATACAATTTTACGGAATGGGAAATCAGAAAAAGGGGTTAAGGTGGAGTTGGGGACTGTCCCTATCTCTTCTTTTGCTCGCGCCCGCCGCGCACGCCGGACAGGAAATAGATTACACCCAATACGACATCGTCCGCGACGTCTTAAATCAGGGCGGCTCGACCACCACCTTCACCGATTATGAGTCCAATGGAGACGTCGCGGAAATCTCGACGTCTACGGCGGTATCCTACAGCTCATACACTTTCGACGACGGATTTATCGCCATAGACGCGATTCCCAGCTTCGTCTCGAATCTCTCGGCAAACTCATTGTCCACTTCTTCCGTCGAACTCGCCTGGAGCGCCCCGGGTTACGACGGAGACATAGGGCTTTTGGGACCCGGCTCCGAATATTTCATCCAATACGCGAGCTCAACTTCCGTTTCATGGTCTTACTCGACTTCCACCTCCCAAATCTCTTTTTCGACTCAAACCACGGGCGCGGGGGTTCCGCAGGGATATGCGGTTCCGGGACTCATTTCCAACACGACTTATTTTTTCGGGCTCTGGAGCGAAAACCCCCTGGGGGAAATCAGCCTTCTTTCTAACAGCACGGCCGCCGCCTCTTCTCTCTCAATCGCGCCGTCAACTTCAACCTCCGCGTTTCTCTTCGTGGGATTTTCAAGCGCCGCTTTAAATTGGACCGCCCTTCCCGCCTCTCCGTCTTCTTCCACCGCCGAGGGATACATTCTTTCCGCCTCGACTTCTCCCAATTTTACCGGGCTCATTTTTTCTTCCTCGACAGCGGATGAATCCGCGACTTCGCTTGTCGTTTCCGGACTAGCCTCCGGCGCTACTTATTATTTCCGCGTGGGCTCTCTCAACTGGGACGGCGCGCCAAACTATGTCGCCCTGCCCTCCACCTACACTCTTTTTTCTATTCTCTCGACGGCGGTTTCAACGCCTTCCTATCCCTCAAACGGAGAAGTCGTGGGCCTTAACCCCAATTTTGACTGGATTGGAATCAGCACCCCGGTCGCCTCCGGAGTTTCTTCTCCCGTCTACAATCTGGAAGTTTCAAATTCGCCGGGCTTTTCAAATCCTCTCATCCAGATGAGCTTGCCCGTCGTCTCCAATTCCGCCGTTCCCACCGCCGACGGGGATTATCTTTCCACCTTTACCCTAACCAATGGCGCGCTCTATTACTGGCGCGTTCAGTCGGAAGACGCCGCGGGCGCTTTAAGCCCCTGGTCGAGCGCCTTTAGCTTTACTACCGACTTTTCAACGCCCTCGGGCTCGGGTTTTCAAAGCTTCAACGCCGCCGGGCTCGGCGTCTCGGAATCCCAAATTAATCTTCTCCAGTCGGACGTGACGGCTCAAATCACCCTTTCAGAGTCCAATTCCGGCCTGGCGGTTTCAAGCGCGGCCCTTTCTTTCCCGGGAGACGGCCACGACGACCCGCAGGCGGCCTCGGGCTACGGCGTTCTCTATTCCACCGATGCCGAGTCAAGCTGGATATCGGCCGTCTCATCTTCCACCCCGCTTTCGGGGGAAACCTCCGTCAACAGCCTGGCCGTTTTCCAGGGAAATCTCTATGCCGCGACCTCTTCCGGCGGAAAACTTTTCGTCAATGGCAGCCCCTTTATCTCGACTTTTACGGACACGACCGGCAATATCGAGGCCATGAGCGTCTTTAACGGAGAGCTTTTCGCCGGCGATTCGGCGGGCAAGCTCTACGCTTACAACGGTTCTTCCTTTAATAACGTGGCGGGATACCCCGGGGCCGCCATCAAGAGCCTGTCGGTCTTTAACGAAAGGCTCTATGCCGCGACCGTCTCAAACTCTATCTATGCCAGCCAGGACGGAGTCAATTGGAGCCTGGTCTTTACCGCCGGTTCTTCCGTTCAAGCCTTAGCCGAGTTCAACGGCCAAATTTACGCCGGAGACGCCGCCGGACATATCTATTCAAGCCCCAACGGAACCAATTGGTCCCTGACAAGCTACGCCGGAACAGGGGTTAATTCTCTCGCCGTTTTTGACGACGCTCTCTACAGCGCGGACGCAAGCGGCCTCTTTAAAAGCCATGACGGCGCGAGTTGGACCCAAAACTCCTATCCCGGCGCCGCCGCCAATTCCCTGGGCGCGTCTAATGGAGAGCTTTGGGTCGCCAGCGCCGACGCTCTCTACGCGAGCCCCAACGGAGTCATCTGGAGCCAAGCCCTCACAAGCCCCCAGGCCATTATTTCCGTCGCCGGTTTTAGCGGCCAAATTTACGCCGGAGACGCGGGGGGAAATCTTTGGCGGGTCTCTCCCGTTTCGGCCAACATGTCAGGCTCAAACGGAGAGAACTCAGCTGTTCTCTCGGCTTTGGGCCTCAATCTCGCACCCTCGACCAGCTCGGTCGTCTGCGGCGGAGTTTATCCCTGCTCGTCGACTAACCAGGTTCTTTTTACCGCTTCTAACATGGCCGGGGCCTCCGTCCGCGTCGGCCCCTACGCTATCTTTGGAGACACCATCCCCACCGACGTTCTCATTACTCCCATCAACGCGGCTCCGGCAAGCGTTCAGCAAAGCTCATCTTCCGTTTTTCTTCAAATGACCCTTCAAACCATCAACGGGACCGCTCCCTGGACCGGGATTACTCTTAAAAGAACGGGCGCTGGAACCGACGCCGACGTCTCCAATATAGCGGTTTGGTATGACGCGCCCGGAACCGGAATTTTCTCGCCGACAAACGATATTTTGCTCTCTAATCCCGCCGTGTTTTCAGGCGGAATCGCCAATGTCGGTTTTTCCGCCGCGGAAAGCGTTTTTACCTCGACGCGAAACTACTTCGTCGTTTTGACGGCCAGCGCGGAGGCGACCGTCGGCGACTCTATCGGAGTCGAAGTTTCCTCTCCGTCCGACTTCGCTTTTAACGGCAGCAGCTATACGGCTTCGGATGAGGAAAATTACATTTATCCCATTGTTTCCAGCGCCGCCGTCATCACCGACAGCCCCAACAATCTGGACCTAACCCCCATCAGCCAAGCCCCGGTCTACGCATTCCCGGGACAAAATGGAATTTCCATGCTGGCCATGAAATTTCAAGTTCCCACGGCCACCCCCGGAACCAGCCAAATTTCTCAAATCGTCTTTAATCTCGGCGGCACGCTCCCGTCTAACGACATTTTTTCCATCTCCATCTACCGCGACAACGACAACAACGGAATCTATGACCCCGGCACGGACGGTCTTGTCTCATCCGGCGGCGACACTTTTACCAACGGCGTCGCGACCGTCGCCTTCGTCACGAGTCAGTCTTCCGCCACGGTCAACGAAAATCCCCTCGATTATTTCGCCGTCATCGATCTGACTAACAACGCCCCTTTTGGCGACACGCTTCAAATATCGGTTTCTTCCCCGACAGACGTTGGGCTGGTAGACTCTCACGACACCGTCGTGTTTGTCAGCTCGCCCGTGGCCTCATCTGTGATGACTGTCGAAACCTTTACCTCAAGTCCGTCTTATCCCGCAGGCGGGCAATATGTCAATTTAAACCCCAATTTTGACTGGATTGGCCCCAGCACGTCGGTCGTCGCGGGGCTGGCCCAACCCGCTTCCTTTGCGCTCGAAGTTTCAAATTCGCCCAGTTTCTCAAGCCTGCTTGTCTCAATTTCAACACCGGCCGTCGTCGCCTCGACTTCCATTCCAACGGCCGAAGGGGTTTATCTTTCGACCTTTACCTTGGCCAACAACGCTACTTATTATTGGCGCGTTCAAACCGTTGACGGCTTTGGAAACGCCAGCCCCTGGTCTAATACCGCAAGTTTCGTCACCGATTACTCCACCCCGACCGATTCCGGTTTCGAGAGTTTTAATTCCAGCGGCAGCGCGATCGCGGAAAATCAGTTTAACACGCTCGCCCTCAACGCCACCGCTCAAATCACCGTTGGGGACAGTATCTCGGGTCTCGCGGTTTCAACCAACGCCCTCATCTTCCCCGGCGACGGCCATGACGACCCCCAGACGACTTCGGGCTACGGCGTCATGTATTCCACCAACGCCGGTCAAACCTGGAATGACGGATCCGTAAATTACGGAATCGCTGTCAGCACCAACCTCCAGGCTCTTGCCGTATTCAACGGCAAACTCTACGAATCAGATAATGCTGGGTATGTCTATGCAAGCACGGATGGAATTCACTGGAGCGCGACCAACAGCGGGGCGGCGGTCGGAGCGGAGATAGAAAGCTTCGCCGCCTTTAACGGTCAGCTCTACGCCGGGGATTACAACGGAGAAATTTATGTCAGCGCTAACGGAACTTCCTGGACTCCGACCAATAAC
>DAHZHT010000029.1:0-234 GCA_027406905.1 Elusimicrobiota bacterium | reverse complement strand
CCTTCAAGCTTTGGCCGTCTTTAACAATCAACTCTATGCCAGTGATGGAGGCAGCGGAAGCGTCCAGGTAAGCTCCGATGGAATTCATTGGAGCACCATTACCATCTCCGGAGCGTCCAGCCCCGTTCCCCTCGCCGTTTTTAACGGAGAGCTCTACGCTGGAGATTCTAACAACGGGAAAATTTTTGTGAGCGCCAATGGAACTTCCTGGACCACGACCAACGGCGGGGCGGC
>DAHZHT010000028.1:3806-12652 GCA_027406905.1 Elusimicrobiota bacterium | reverse complement strand
GGGATACTTTAAAGCCGATATCCACCATAATATCGCCATCTATTTTTCCAAAGAGCATGATTGGGATAAGGCTTTATCTGAATATCAAACGGTGCATCGCCTCGATCCCAATTTCGCGATGGCCCTCTATTTTATGGGAAACGTCTTTAACGATCGCTTTGATATGAATAAAACTTATAATCCATCTTGGGGAGATAAAAATAATGTCCCGCGGGATGATTACGAGCGAGCCTTAGACTCCTATAACGAGGTGCGCAAGCTTTCTCCAAATTACGTCCAGATGCATTATCAAGTCGGGGTTTTGCATCTCAAGCGCGCTCAGTGGGCGATAGACCATGGCCACCCCGAGGACGCTCTGATGTATTTTAACCGCGCGTTGACCCGCTTTAAGCTCTACAAAACCATTGATCCGGTGTTTGGCCCTAATTTCTTGAGAATCGGTCAAATCTATATGATGGAACATCGCTATGCGGATGCGGTGAAAGCCTACCAAGAATATATTTTGGCCGACAAGTGCGCTGTCGACCCTTCTTTGATTGTCAAGCCTTTTTTACGCAGGACTATCTTAAGTTATCAGTCTTATGTCCATGTTCCTGGGATTCCCTATCCAGTTCATCGCCATCCTGGTCCAGATAAGCATGCGGAAGGAGCCGAGGTTTATACCAGCCTTGGAAACGCCTATTTTATGCTCAATGATTTTGAGCACGCAAAAGAGGCTTATCAGCAAGCCCTTCAATTTGATCCTAATTTCACCCAAGCTCAACATAACATAGCCGCCGTTGAGCAGAGACTGAAAAATCCCAAAGGCAAGCCCTTAATCCAAAATCCTTCAGAAACCGTTCCTCACGCTTCCGGCTATGAGATCATCCAGAAGAAGTAGCCATAAATTTCTTCTTTTATTTTTGATCCTCAGCGAATTTTTTTGGGCTTCTAAACTTCAAGCGGCGACTTTTCCAACGACCGAAGAGGCTATTTTTTCTCCGATGGAGCGTGAGATGTCGCGTTCGCTTAAAGATTTAAAAGAGGGCGATTTTGGTCCGCCTTATTTTATCGCTTATCGGATGATATTAAGCCGTGGAATCTATATTTCCGCCTCATTTGGAGGGGTTCTTTCGGAAAACAAATATCAATCTCAAACCCTTTTTGCCGAAGTTCGTTACGGCAATAAAGACTTGGATAACACCTCAATTCAATATCGGGGTTGGAGTACCGAAGCTCCTAAAACCGGCAAGGAGTTGCGCGAAAATTTGTGGATTTTAACGGATAAGGCTTATAAAGACGCGGTGGCCGGCTATTTGGAGAAAAAAGCGAAGCGGGTAACGGAATTTAGAAAAGAGGATTTGCCGGATTTTACCGTGGCCCCGGCCACGCAATCCTATGAACCCCAAAATCCTCCTGATTTTAATGACGCTTGGGCGCGCTCTTTGGTTAAAGATATAAGCGCTTTATTGCGGCCCTATCCTTATATTTATCATGGCGTTGTGACTCTCCATTTGGGCTGGGCGCGTAGATATCTCTTAACTAGCGAAGGCACAAAAATAGCGACGCCATATGGGAATTTGCCTGATTCCCTCAGCGTCGAAATTAATTCCAGGGCCAAGGATGGTTTGCGCGTCAGCGATTACCGCGAATGGGTCTTTAAAGACGCTCAGAATATCCCTTCTAGAAAAGATTTGGCTCGCTCAATTAAAAATCTCGCGCGCGAGCTTAAGGAACTGAGAGACGCTCCTTTGCAGACTCCTATCGCCGCCCCGGCCATTTTAGATCCGGAGATGACTGGGGTTTTGTTTCACGAAGCGTTGGGACATAAGCTTGAGGGGGAAAGGCAAAGAGATCCTCAGCAGGGCCAAATATTTAGGGGGATGGTCGGTAAAAAAATTATTCCTAGTTTTATTTCCGTTATTGATGATCCGACCTTGAGTTCCTTCAAAGGGATCCCGCTTCATGGACATTATGACATTGACGATGAAGGCGTTCCTGCCCAGAGAGTGCTCTTGGTTCAAAATGGTATTTTAAAGAATTTTCTCATGTCGCGCTGGCCGCTGAAAGGCTTTTCCCACTCAAACGGTCATGGGAGATCTTCTTCTGATTTGCGCCCATTAGGGCGAATGGCTAATTTAATGATTGAAGTCAAAAATCCCTTAACGCCCGCCGCGCTTAAAAATAAATTTCTGAAATTGCTTCGCTCAGAAAATAAACCCTACGGGTTTATGCTTGTGGGCGCTTACGGCGGGGATAATCCAAGCGACAGAAGCCAGGCTCAAACATTGCAATTGCGGCCCCGTCTTGTTTATCGTGTTTCGGCCAAAAGCGGCAAAGAGACCTTGGTCAGAGGCGTTAAAATCGTCGTGACTCCCTTGGTTGTTTTAAACCGCATCTTAGCGGCGTCAAACGATGAAACTCTTTCCAATCCTTATTTTTGCGGGGCGGAATCAGGTTGGGTGCCGGTGGATCAAATCGCTCCCAGCGTTTTAGTTTCGGAAGTGGAGTTGGAGCGCCTTCCTGAAAACCGCTTAAGGCCGCCTATTTTACCCTCTCCCCTGTCTCGGAAGAATTGATATGGAAGCATCTTTATTGAATTTAGAAGAAACTCCTTGCAACTTGTGCGGTTCTAAAGAGAACGCTGTTCTTTATGAGCGGCCTTATCTGAGTTCGCATGAAGGTGAAGCGGGGACTTTTGCCGCGACCACTGATGAATTCAGAAATTATGGCCGCATTGTTTATTGCTTAAAATGCGGTTTGCGCTATACCAATCCTCGTCCCGCCGCTCCGGTTATTCTGGCCGGTTATGGAAATTGCGTGGATGAAAGCTATCTTTTGGAAAGTTCAAGCCGTTCAATCAACGCGCATCTCAGTCTCAATACCATTAAACGCTTTATTTCCTCCGGCAGCCTGCTTGAAGTCGGCTCTTCTGTCGGTTATTTTCTTAACGCGGCGCGCACCGACTTTGAAGTGACGGGACTTGAACCTTCGCATTGGGCGACTGAAGAGGCTAAGAGAAGATTTAAGGTTGAGTGTTATCCCGAATCGATAGAAAATCCTAAGAGTATCGAAGGAAGAAATTTCGATGTCATCGCCATGTCGGATGTCATTGAACACCTTTTAGATCCAAAGGCGGCGTTAGTTTCAAGCCGAAGGTTTTTAAAGCCGGGTGGAATTCTCTATCTTTTGACTCCCGATATTGGAAGTCTTTCGGCCAAGATTATGCGCGGTTACTGGTGGGGGCTTCGCGCGGCCCATATCTACTATTTCTCAAGACAAACAATGACGCGGGCGCTCATTGAAAGCGGTTTTGAGATATTGACGATAAAATCTTTTGGCCGCATTTTTACCTATTCTTATTGGCTCAGCCGCCTTAAAAATTATCCTAAATCAGTCTTTTTAACGGCAGGCGGCCTCATCAAGGTTTTGGGTCTTGAAAATAAGCTGCTTTATATCGACACGAGAGATTCCATGGAAATATGCGCGAGAAAAAGATAATTCAAACGCCTGTAAAAATCGCTCTTGTCCTTCTCATTGCGCTCATTTTAAGAAGCGCTTACGCATTTTATGCTTATATCCATACTTTTAAAGAATATAAGACTGAAATTGAACAGGTGACGGCTCTTGATCCGGATGGATACAATCGCCTCGCGGTTGCCTTGTTTGAGCGCGGGGAACTTTCATTGACACCGGGCCATCTTGAAACTTCTCGCGAGCCTTTTTATCCCATTTTATTGGCGTCGGCTCATTTCTTTTTTGGTCTTTCTCCCATCGTGGGGATTGCGTTAAATGTCTTGATTGGCGTCTTATCTTGTTGGATGACGTATCTAGTGACTCTTTCTGTATTCCAAAATGAACGGGTGGCTCTTTATTCCCTTATCCTCGCGGTTTTTTTCCCTGAATGGATTTATTTTTCCGCGACAATGTTTCGCGAACCTTTAATCATTCTTCTAAGCTTGATTTGGATTTTCTTGTGGCAAAAATATTCAGTTTCACAAAACTCGTGGGCTTATGCCGGAATGGGCACGACTTTTGGGCTTCTTTGTCTGACGCGATCTCCTTTTATTCCAATGGGGGGCGCGTTTGCGATACTAGCCGCTTTAAAGATAAAACCAAAATATTGGGCTCGTACCATTGGGGTTTTTCTTCTCTGCGCTTTTATTTTGGAAGGTATCTGGATGTATCGCAATGAGCGAATACTGAAGAGATGGGTCGCGGGAGCGAGTATGGGAGGATCTGTTATGTATTTATCTCTTCTTTACAACTATTCGCATCCGGAGATACCGCTGGAAGCTCCACTATCATCTGGGAAAGACCCTGTCATATTATCGGTTGATTCTCAACATTTGACATTGGCCAAGGCCGAGCCGATTTTCTATCGCGCCTGTCTTAACACGCTCACTCATCATCCGCTGGTTTTCATGAGCGCTTTCTTCCATAAGGTCGTTAAACTGTGGCGACCTTATCCGAATCCGGGATGGAAATATCCGCACTCGTTTTTTTCGCTTTCATCTCTCTCTCTAATTGGGCTTTTTTCAGGAGGCGGAATTATGCTTTTGGGACTCTGGGGAACTTTTTTGGCATGGAGGGACTGTTATCCCATTGGATTTTTAATTTTATTTCCTGTGATTATGTCTATCGTTTACGGGCTTTATTGGGCTGTAATGCGCTATCACACGACCTTAATGGTTGGAGTTATTCCCCAAGCCGCCTACGCTGTAAACGCGCTATTTCAAAAGAAAGAGTCATGAAAAAATTATTCTGGATTGGGCTTATTGGGCTTTTAATTTCGCCTTGCCACTCTTTCGCTCAAAGTTCTACGGTTGGAGTCGTCGTTTCTTCTGAAATCGCCAAGGCTATGACCCAGTTGCATGAGCCGGGCTATCCGCTTCCCTATTTTATTTCCATCAATGTGTCGGATGTCGACAATTGGGATTCCGAGTGCGACATGGGAGCGCTTAATTGGTCAGAACATTGGCGCGGGCGTTCTCTTTTTTCCGATATCCGCGTGGGTAGTTACGCTTTGGATAATCACCAAAATCCAAGCCCTCTCGGGATTCTCGGCTCATGGATATCGCTGGATGATGATTCGTTCGCTTTAAAACACGATCTTTGGCTGGGGCTTGATGATTCCTACAAATCCGCCGCTGCTCAATTTTTGCGAAAGGAAGCCCTTCGGGTCCGAAATGGCAAGAGAGAATATGACACCGACGATTTATCTCATGAATCCGCGGCCGTTTTTACGCCGGCCTTTCCTCCTCTGACAAGGGGAGTCTTTTCTTATCGAAAAATGAGGAAACTTTGCCGAAATTTGAGCCAGGTTTTTGCTCAAAAGCCGTCTTTAATTCAAGGAAATGTCTCTATCGATCGTCGGCGAATTCTCTCGCGCTTTTATAATTCGGAGGGAACTCGGATTCATTCATTTTTGGATGTTTTTCATACTCAATTAAATATCGCGGCAATTTCAAAAGATGGCATGAAACTCTATGTCGCGCGTAATTTCGTATCCTTGTCAAGCGCCACTTTGGAGTCAGAGTCCCCCATTAAATCACAGGCGCAACAGATGATTTCAGAAATGGATTCTCTTCTTGTTGCTTCTTCAACCTCGCCTTTTAACGCGCCAGCCTTAATTGACCCTTCGGTCACTTCCGCCATTGTTTTGTCTTTAGGGCTTAATTTTTCCGGCGAAGCCGAGCGCAACCCTTCCGGAGCTCAAATCTTTAGAGGGAAAGTCGGGAAAATCGTTTTTTCCAGAGATCTCACTTTAATCGACGATCCTTTGGATAAATTTTTTAATGAAACGCCATTGGTGGGTTCTTACTCATATGATGCGGAAGGGGTCAAGGCGCGGAAGGTTTTACTGGTTAAAAATGGGCGCTTAAAAAATTTCCTTCTGTCTCGCTATCCGGTGATTGGCTTTCCGCGCTCTAATGGACATGCGAGGGGCGATGTAGGCTCTTATCCGCGCGCGATGCCAAGCAATCTCTTTTTGGAAGCTAGACAGGGATATTCGCAGGCCAAGTTGATGAAAATCTTATGCAAAGAATTGCGGAAAGAAGGAAAGCCTTACGGGCTTTGGATTGGCCAGATGAGAGCCTTTACGCAAGAAAATAGCGCTTCGGGAGAAGAATCATTGCGGATTATGCCGGAATTGGTCTATCTGGTCAATGCCAAAACCGGCAAACGAACCTTGGTTCGCGGTTTGGATCTGGTGGGCACGCCTCTTGGGTTTTTAAATCATGTTTTGGGCGCGGGAAAAGATATGAAGGCGAGTAATCACCTGTTGGGGTGGGTTCCCATATCGGTGGTATCGCCAAGTTTACTCTTATCTCAAGTGGAGCTTCAGCGCTCCAAAGAAGCGCCGGTTAAACCGCCAATTTTGCCCGCGCCGCGCGCCTTGACAGAAAAATAAAGCTCTGCTACACTAGCGATGAGAGGAAAAGTGGAAAAGACCAAAGAGTTGCTTTTTGTCGTGGAAGAATCTCCCGAAGGGGGATATATCGCCTCGGCCCTCGGTCCTAGCATCGTCACGGAAGCCGATGATTGGGAGTCGCTTAAACAACGGGTATCCGATGCGGTTTTGTGCCATTTTGAAGACCCCGAATCTCGTCCCCATATCATTAGGCTTCATGCGGTTAAGGATGAGCTTTTGGCCTTATGAGACTTCCCCGCGATATTGGGGGAAAAAATCTAGCCCAACTCCTTATTCGCTATGGTTATATGGTGACTCGCCAGACTGGTAGTCATATCCGGCTGACGACCCATCGAGAGGGAGAACATCATCTGACGATTCCGGCGCATTCCGAACTTCGTTTAGGGACGCTCAATTCCATACTTCAAGAAGTCGCTCGTCACCTCAAGAAAGACAAGAACGATTTAGTTAAGGAGTTGTGGCCGTGACCTCGAAAGAGAATTAGATTTACTTTATGCTCTCCCATTTTCAAAAGCGCGGATTTCACAGCAAAGTCCTCTTTGACTCTCCTGGCGGTTTTATCCTGTATGCCTATAAATAAAGTCCATCTATTTTTTGATGTTGCTCAAACTTATTGTGCCATGCCTTGCTTAACCCCATGAATTTAATAAAAGGATTTTAGTGCCAAGTTTTCCTTTTTTTTCAATTATCCTTCCCACATATAATCGGGCGGAGATGTTGAGAACGGCTCTTAGAAGCGTTCTCTCTCAAACATGCCAAGATTACGAGTGCTTTGTCCTCGACGATGGATCTACTGATGAAACTCCGGCCGTTTTTGAGGAGTTTAGAAAAGAGAAATCTCTTTCTTTGATTCGCTTTGAAAATAACCGCAGGCAGCATGTTCGGCGCAACTATGCCATTCGGCGGGCCACTGGGCGCTTTATCAGTTTTTTAGATTCTGACGATATTTGGCTGCCTCGTCGTTTGGAAGTTTTTAAACACGCCATTGAGAAGCGTCCAGAAACTGGATTTTGGTTTTCAAATGCCTATCTTTTGCGCGGGAGAAGAATTATTGGAACCGTCTTTAATCCTTCGCGCGATTTGCTGGAAGGACCGGCGACAGGTTGGTATGCCGTTGGAGACGAGCATATTCCTTATTTGACGACCAATCTCGCCGTGCGCCGAGAGATTTTTAACCAGGTTGGCTTTTTTCGGGAAGACATGAAAATTTTGGAAGACACCGAGCTTTATGCCCGAATGCTGGCTTCGGGAGTTCTTGTCGGAGCTATCCGAGAACCGTTGTCTATCCGCCGGCTTCACTTAGCGCAGATCACAATGGACCACGTGACCGCGTATAAAGAATGCTTAATGGCCCTTGAGGCCGGGAAAATACCGCCGCAACAGAAAGAAGTCGAAAGGCTTAAATTGGCTAGAAAGACTGCTGAATATTTATTAAAGAGTTTGCGCCCAATAGAAGCGCGGCAATTTATCCTAACAGAATTGGGCGAAGCAGGGAGGCGCCTTTGGGTTTACTGGGCGACATTTATTCCAAAACCACTATTAGCATGGGCCAGGAAAATGAGAGAGTTTTATCTATTATCGCGCGGTTTCTGTGCCGGTTCGGATAGTCAGTTAAAGGAAGCCTATCGCTTTCTCGAAGAAGTATCGAAGAAAGCCTAATGTAGTAAAATGAAAATCGCTTTATGCCGCCAAAAAAACGATCTCCAGGCTTAAGAACGCGCGGGAATAAGGCCGTTTTCATGGATCGAGACGGGGTAATCGTTAAAGAAGTCAATTATCTCTCTCGCGTTGAAGATATGACGGTCATCCCCGGGGCCGCAGACGCGATCGCCAAGTTGCGGGAGGCGGGTTTTAAAGCGATTGTGATCAGCAATCAGTCGGCGGTGGCCCGAGGTCTTCTCAGTTTGTCTGGTCTTAGTGAAATTACCCGTGTTTTGCGCGCTGAGCTTTTGAAAAAAAATCCCGCGGCGAGGCTTGATGCCGTTTATTATTGTCCGCATCATCCTGATTTCGATAGGTCTTGTGCTTGCCGCAAGCCGGGAATTGGCCTTATTCTTAAGGCGAAGAAGAAATTTAATATCGATTTGAAATCTTCTTATTTTGTCGGAGACTCAAGCGCGGATATCTTGGCGGCACGAAGAGCCGGGTGCGTTCCGCTATTGGTCAAAACCGGAAAGGCCGGGAAAGACGGGATTTACCGCGAGAAACCTCAGAAAACCTTTAAGAGTTTGTCCGAGGCGGCTACCTGGATTTTACGGCAATGAAAGTCTTGATTGTCGCCGGCGGGCTGGGAACGCGTATGGGATCTTTGAGCGAAGGCCTTCCAAAGCCGATGATTAAAATCTTTGCCAAGCCGATACTTGAGCATTTAATTATCTGGCTTAAATCGTCAGGATTCAATAAAATTTCTCTTTGTTTGGGGCATAAGGCG
>DAHZHT010000028.1:454-3796 GCA_027406905.1 Elusimicrobiota bacterium | reverse complement strand
AGACATGGGGGGTTAATCTTGAGTATTATATCGAGACAGAGCCGCGCGGGACAGCGGGGTGCGTGTTAGACGCGTGCCGGAATTTAAACGAAGATGTTTTGGTTGTTTACGGAGATCTGTTTGTCTCAATGGATTTGAAACCATTTTTAGATTTTCACGCTCAAGAGCCTAATGCCGCGGCAAGTTTGGTTCTTTTTGCCAGCGATCATCCGCAGGATTCCGATTTAGTGAAACTTGAAAAAAATCAAATTAAGGTTTTCTACCGCGATCCTGCGGCCAAGCCTCCCCATCATTTGGCTTGCGCGGCCGTCTGGGCGCTGAGAAAAGAGATTCTGGAGATGATTCCACCGGATCGCCCATCAGATTTTGGCCGCGATATTTTCCCTCAAGCGCTTAAGAGAGGGCTCATTCTGTCTGGATACGTGACTGATGAGACCTTGGCGGATTTAGGAACCCCTGAAAGATTTTTTGCGTTTGAAAAAGGGCGAGCGAAATGATTATTTCCCGTACTCCTTTTAGAATCAGCTTGGCCGGAGGCGGCACTGATTTAAAGGAATTTTATCGCCACGAGTCCGGCGCGGTATTATCTTTCGCCATTGACAAATATATGTATATCACCGTCAATCGTTATTTTGACGATTCAATATTTCTTAAATATTCCAAAAGCGAATTGGTTTCTTCCGCCCATCAGATTCGCCATCCCTTGTGGAGAGAATGTTTGATTCAAAGCGGGCTTCATCGCGCAATTGAGATGACCTCGATGGCCGATATCCCCGGCGGGACCGGGCTTGGCTCTTCTTCTAGTTTTACGGTCGGAACTCTTCATGCCTTATCCGCTTTTAAAGGCGAGTTCCAAACCGCCGAAGAATTGGCCCAAGGCGCTTGTTGTATCGAAATCGAGCGCGTTAAGGATCCTATTGGAAAGCAAGATCAATACATCGCGGCATATGGCGGGTTTCAGTTTATCGAGTTTATGCCGGATGAGAGTGTGAAAGTCAATCCTATTATTATCAGCGAGAAAACTCGAGAGGCTCTGTTTAGCCGAATGATTTTATTTTACACCGGAATGCGCCGCAAGGCCGGGCCTATTTTGAGAAAAGCGCGCAATAGCTTTAATGGGAAAATGGAAAGCATGAGGCGTTTAAAAGAATTGGCCTATTTTGCCAAGGAAAGAATTCAAAAGGGAGACGTTGATGCGATTGGTCCTATTTTGCGCGAAGGGTGGGAAATCAAGAAATCTCTAACCGGAAAAGTCACTAACGGGGTTATTGACCAGGTTTATCAAAAGGCTCTTAAGGCTGGGGCGGTAGGTGGAAAAATTTTAGGCGCCGGAGGAGGGGGGTTCTTGCTATTATTTTGCCCTCAGTCTCGGCGGCAGTCTGTGCTTCGGGCTCTAAAAGATTGGCGCCAGATTCCTTTTAAGTTTGAACCAGAGGGGTCAAAAATCATCCATGTCAGCCGCTAAAAAAGAAAGAATATCTTCGACTCGTCCGGGGGCTTTCCATCTGGTGGGTCCAGGGGGATTGTCGGCAGAGCAGTTCGCGGCTTGGTACAGAAAAGAGTCGCTGCGGCAGTGGGAAAACCTGGATCTGCGAAGTGTCGCTAAGTTGGCGGAGAAGATTATCAAGGTCGAAAAACAGCGGCGCGAAATTTTTGTCATGGGAAACGGCGGTTCGGCCGCGACCGCCTCTCATTGGGCGACGGATTTGTCTAAAACCGCTCACGCTTCGGGGCGTTTGATGATTCGCTGCCGTTCCTTGTCCGAAAATATCCCCTATCTAACGGCGATTGGAAACGACATTTCTTTCGATGATTGTTTTAGTCGGCAGCTGGAAAATATATTAAACCCGGGCGACTTGGTCATTTTAATTTCTGGCAGCGGAAACTCAAAAAACCTCATTAAGGCTTGTCAATTGGCTAAAGAAAAAAAAGCGCAGACTGTTGGAATTTTGGGTTTTGACGGCGGGCGCCTAAAAACCATGGTTGATTTGCCTCTTATCGTGCCCTCAAACCAATACGGCGTCATCGAAGACATGCATATGGCCATCGGGCACGTAATCACTTTTTACCTCAAACAAAGGACAAAGAAATAATCTTGAAGTTCTCAATCGTGATCCCCATCTATAATGAGGCCGCCACGGCCAGAACTCTTATTGAAAGGGTTCTGGCGGCGGATGTTCTTGGTCTTGAAAAAGAAATTATTATCGTAGAGGGCGCTTCGACGGATGGGACGCGGGAAATCGCGCGGGAATTTGAGAAAGTCAGGGGTATCCGCGTTGTTTACGAAGACCGCCCCTCCGGCAAGGGAAATGCCGTGAGGAAAGGCCTTTCCTTGGTGACGGGAGATATAATTCTCATTCAAGACGGCGACCTTGAATATGATGTCGCTGATTACCCACGGCTGCTTGAGCCTCTTATAGAAAATCGAGCGGATGTCGTATATGGGTCTCGTGTTTTGCGTTCGCCACAAAGCTGGCAGTTCCGGCGGTTTTCCGGCTTTGAAAGGTTTTACGGCTTTTTCGTTAATTTCGGCGGCGTTTTTTTTACATCTCTGTTCAACCTGTTATATGGAACGCATTTAAGCGATGTCGCGACGATGTTTAAGATATTTAAAACTGCGGACTTGCGGGGGATAGGCCTTAAAAGCGGCGGATTTGATTATGATTGGGAAATTTCAGCCAAACTCGCGAAGAAGAAAAATGTCCGATTTGTGGAAGTTCCAGTTTATTACAAAGCTCGCTCCAGGGCCGAAGGAAAAAAAATTCGTTTCTGGAGAGATGGATTCCGCGTTTTAGCCGCGATTTTGCGCTATCGCTTTTCCGATTGAAATTTAAATCGTTTAGCCACCAACCAAGAAAATCCCAGAATTAAAAATGGCATAACGGGAAGCCGATATCTCATTTGGCTGACGCTGACTGTGTGAACGACAAATGTCGCCATGATGAAAAGCTCGATAGGGTAGAACATTCGTGGGTTTTCCTGGAAGAACTTCAAGCATCCCCATAAGCCGACAACGATTAAGCACGGATCAAAGAGGAGGCTAATCAGAACAAGGATTGCTTGACGTAGTCCAATTAAAGGATGATTGGAAGGGTTCTTGAAATAAATTTTATCCGTTCGCGGGTAAAAGCGCCAGAAATTTATTGATTTTCTCGCCCACTGTTTGAGAGTTTCTTGTGGATGAGAGAACATGAATTGTATCGCCGATTTCCAATAAAATTTATCTCTTGCCTGCGGAGAAAGGGCCTCTATCCCGGAAAAAAGCGGGCTATTTTTGATTCTTTCTATAGCCAGGGAAGTATCTTTCTCGTTTGAATCAAAAAAAACAGTCCCTTCTAAGAG
>DAHZHT010000028.1:0-444 GCA_027406905.1 Elusimicrobiota bacterium | reverse complement strand
TAAAATAGCCGTCCAACACATGCAAGAAAGGGCCAAGTTTTTTAAGAGCCTTGAGCTTTTCCGCGAGAAAAAAAACGCAAGGGGCCATATCCCGAGCATGATAACGGCTCCTTCGGGACGGGAGAGCCCCGCTAAAGCTAAAGACGTTCCGGCGATAAAAGAGCGCATAAAATTTTTTCCTTCTTCCGCCAGATTTTTGCAAAATTGCCAAAACCCCAATCCGATCAAAACGAGATAGGGAGTTTCAGACATCATCATGGCGCCGTAATAAATGAAAAATGGATATATTGAAGATATCGCAAGGGCGATTTTCCCGGCAATTTGAGAACGCGTCAGTTCTTCGGTCATTTTCCAGACGATCCAGATTAAGAGCATGTCGGGGATAAGAAGACCTAGCCTGGCGTAGAGGGGGTAATCTCCAAAGAGGCGAAAAAAGAGGGAATA
>DAHZHT010000027.1 GCA_027406905.1 Elusimicrobiota bacterium | reverse complement strand
GCGCCACTGGCCCCGTTCATCAAAGCGTCTTTGGTTCCTGTGGTATTGACAAAATTGACCAGGGCTCCATATTTACGTCTGTAATAATACTCGGCCGTAATGGAGGTCTGATAAAGATTATCAATGGCGTTGGAGTAAAGGCCCGATTCCACAAACATCGGGTTATTAGATTGTCTCTCGTTGACGCCGCTACCGATAAAACTAAATATATTCTCATCTCCAATATATTGGTATTGCCAGTCAAAACCCGTGTCAAGATATTGGTTGGCTGTTGTTGGAGAATTGACGCTGGCTACTCCGATTGCCGGAGGGATAAATTCGGTGTCCATGGCCATCGCTCCAACTTCAAGAGCGTTTCGCCCCCAGTCCTGTTCATAGGAAACCCGAGCCTTTGGAGCGACGCCACTGATGGCCCCTAAGGATCCCGTAGCGTTGAGCGCGGTGTTATCCGCCGCGATGCTTCCCGGCATTCCGGAATGGTAGCCTGAGAACTCGACATAGAGAGAATCGTTATACCAAAGGTATTCTCCGCCTCCAGCGGAATTGGTAAAGGTCCCGCTTTGATATAAGGGTCCGCGCAATCCCCCACCGGTGCCTGTTCCAAAATTATACAGGCTTGGGACATTAAACATCGGCACTCCGAAAGCTGAAAGTGCGGTGTTATAGACGTCTTCCATTCCGGGCGTGTTGTTGACAAAGGTTCCCCAGAGCCATTTCCTGTCGGCGCTGTGATGGGTGTAGCGTAATTCCGTATTGTCTATGCCCAAGGTTCCCGAGACATTGCTATAAGTCATTTGAATCCAGGTGCCGATATCGTCGGTGACTCTTCCGGCGTAGTAGAGGCTGACTTGTTCCGGAAACAAAAAGGCGTCTCCTGCGGCTTGGGATCCGGCCGGAGGCCCGCCCGCTTTTCCCGCTTTAGGATCGGGGGGAGCCTGATTGTATTTAGAGTAGGCAATCTGAACATCATAAGACAAAGGTGAGACGTAGCTGAGCACGAGATTTCTTTTGGCGGACTCGGTGCTGTTCGTGACGCTCGTGTCGGAAACGTCGGCGGGCTTTGTCGTGAGCGTGTATCCATTGAGCTTAAAGCGTCTTCCAAAGGGCGTGAGTTCCGGAAAAACGGTGTGACAGACTTCGCAGGCAAAACCAGTTTGCCGAGCAAAGCTGGGAACCGCGAGAGTTTCTTGAACTCCATCCGAGCGCAAGGGGCAAAGATGACGCAAACCATGTACTAACGGGGGAAGTTGCCACAAGGCAAAAAGGACAAAATACGCCACAAGCCCAACGCGGATGATTTTTAAGGGCGTTCTCTTTTTAATATCTTCAGTCATCGTTTCTTTTTTCTCCATGAGTCTTATGGTTAGATCAGGCCGATTGGTTTCATTGATTTTCAAGTACGGAGCAGTCTAAAGAGACTTTCCCATCTCCATCGTTGGAGAGAACCTTGCATTTAAGCGTTTTGTTTCCATCGGGAGTCGTTAAGAAAAGCACTTTTTTATTTCCGTGATGATGCGAGGCATGATGCGTTTCTCCCATCGCGACTGTTTTGCGCGCTTTATGCGCATGGTGGGATGGGCGGCTTGAGGCTTCCACTACGCTTGAACTAGCTCCTCCCACTTCCGCTTTCCCGCCGCCTCCCTGATCAAAGCGGAAGTTGAGAACTAAGCCGGATGCAGGAACATCCACTTCTTTAGAGATGGTGCCTAGCTTTTCTTGCCAAGCTTGAAACGTGTAGTGTCCGGGTGGAAGATCTTTGATGCTATAAGATCCATTCTCAGAAGAGACGGCATAATAGGGATTGGTCACGACTCCAACGAAACCGTGCATCCAAGCGTGAATATTGCAATGAATAGGGAACATGACGCGGGATTCTCTAAAGACCCGGACAAGATCGGGCGTTCCTGGAGGCATGGGAGCGTTAAATTCCGGTTCAGCATTAACGTTGTGAAGCAAGGGGTCCGAATTTTGAACGTTCAAGGTTTGACCCACCATGATTCCGAAAACGCGCGGATGATACCAACAGCCTTTTTGATCTAAGACCACCTTGGTTTCCTTGGGCACGGGGAATTTTTTTCCTTCAAGACCCTTTTTGACGTAAATAAAGACATTGGCAAGCCCGCCATTAGAGTTGACGGCGATAGATTTGTATTCAAATCCGCCGGGGTGCATGCTCATGCAGGTTTGATCGGCGTCCATATGGACGACCTCTTTTGATGAGTGTCCTGGATAAGTCACTTTTCCGGAAACCCCGCCATCAGCTCGCGCTGAGAGAGGCAAGGCGAGCGTAAAAAGAGTGATGGACTTGAGCATCAAATCAGCGAGAGTATTTGAACGCTTCATATTTTAAATTCCTCCGTAAAAGTTTACGCATGTTAAATAAAGCTACAAAAAGGAATCTTATTTGTCAAGGAAATTTTTTTAAAAATTTTAAATATTAAAAAATACAGTATTATACGGCAGTTTTTTGAAGGGTTGGAAGGTCCAGGCGGATATGGGCTTCTTTTAGTTTTTTTGCTTCCACCGGAGATGGAGATCCGCTTAAAGGGCAGGTTCCCTTTTGCGTTTTTGGGAAGGCGATGACTTCCCTGATGGAATCTTCTCCACAGAGAATGGCGGATAAGCGGTCTAAGCCTAAAGCGACTCCGCCATGCGGAGGCGCGCCGAACTCAAGGGCGCGCAAGAGCATTCCAAATTGCTCTTCTTGTTCTTGGGTGGAGTAGCCCATCAGGGAAAAAATGCGGCGCTGAATTTCGGCGCGGTGATTGCGAATAGATCCCGAGGCGAGTTCGACTCCGTTAAAAACCAAATCATATTGATGGGATTTCATCTGTCCAGGACTGGTTTCAAGCATCGGCAATTCTTCTTCGAGAGGAGAAGTAAACGGGTTGTGCGCGAAGGTCCAGCGTTTTTCCTCCGGCTCCCATTCCAAAAGCGGAAAATGAATCACCCAGTGGAAGCTCCAAGGCTTTGACGGCACGGGTTTTAAAATAGAAATCAGCTCTTTTCTCAAGCCCCCCAGAACCTTAATGGCGGCGTCTTCTTTGTCGGCGGCGAAAAAAGTCGTGTCCCCGGGTTTGATATGAAAGATATTTTTCAGAGACTCAATTTCAGAAGGGCTTAAAAATTTGGCGATGGGAGAATTAGGGCCGGAGTCTTCCCATTTAATCCAAGCCAGGCCCTTGGCGCCCAGGGATTTCGCGAGATCGGTCAACTTGTCTATTTGAGCGCGCGGGAAATCGGCCGCTGCCGAGATTCCGCGGACGACCCCTCCGGAAGAGGCCGCGCCCGCAAAAACTTTGAACCCCGAAGTTTTAAAAAGTTCGGTCGCGTCTTGAATCTCAAAACCGTATCTGAGATCTGGCTTATCCGAACCGTAGCGGCGCATCAAATCGGCATGCTCGATTTCGGGGAAAGGAGTGTGAATATTGACGCCCAAGACCTCTTTAAAAACGGCTTTTAAAAAAATCTCGACTACGGAATGGACATCGCGTTCTTTGACAAAAGACATTTCTAAATCAATTTGCGTGTGCTCGGGCTGGCGGTCGCTTCTGAGATCCTCATCCCGGAAAGCTCTCGCCAATTGGAAATATCGCTCGATGCCGGAAGCCATCAACACCTGCTTAAATACCTGGGGCGATTGAGGAAGAGCGTAAAAGCTTCCGGGGGTTAAGCGCGAGGGAACGAGAAAATCCCGGGCTCCTTCGGGGGTCGCCTTGGTGAGTATCGGAGTCTCGATTTCTAAAAAGCCCATGCGGTCCAATTCTTTTCTGACGGTGATCGCGATCTTGTGGCGCAGGGTCATGTTTTTGAGCATTCGCGGGCGCCTTAAGTCTAAAAAACGGTATTTGAGGCGAGTTTCTTCGGCGATCTCCAGGTCATCGTCGATTTCAAAGGGCAAAACTTTCGAGCGGTTTAAAACGTGGATTTCGGAGGCGGCGATCTCGATATCGCCGGTGGGGAGTTTTGGGTTCTGGGTTCCCTCCGGTCTTTTTTGGACAAGACCTAAAACTTGGACGACGTCTTCTGCGCCGAGTTTTTCGGCCTCAAGAAACGCCGGCTTATTGTCCGGGTTGACGACGACCTGGACGCGCCCCGAGCGGTCCCTGAGATCGAAAAAATAAACCCCTCCGTGATCGCGCCTGGAATGAATCCAGCCGCAAAGAGAGACTGTTTCGCCCAGTTTTGACAGCCCTAATTCCCCGCAGTGATGGGTGCGCATAAATAATCTTGGATCTCATTTTAACATTTTTTGCGCTAGGGCGCGTTATTTTGGGGCACGACACTTTTTTAGGTGTCTTAGCGTCCAAATATTTAATATAACTTTACAAACGGGGGTTTAATGAAAAATAATATTTTAGTTTTGGGAGGAATTTCGCTTGCCGCCGCGCTTGTTTTCTCGGCGTGTCAGAAACATAGTTCGAGTTCGTCTGCATCCGGAAGCTACTCCGCCGCCGCCGGAGATTTGACGAGTTTAGCCCTTAGTTATTCCAATGTGACTCCTGCTTCCATTTCTCCGGAACAGGCGAAATCTTCCGGACGTTTGAGCCCTCGAACCTTTAACACCTGCGCGGGGATTAGCTTCAGCGTAAATTACAATCCAATTTCCGTTTCCACGGGCTGTCCAAACGCGACGGATATCGCGTTTGATTATACTGGAAGCGAGACAATGTCATTGTCGAGCTGCACAACAGGAGGTTATACTTTTTTAGGCGGGCTCAATCTTTCCATCGGGACGCCCGAGACTATTTGCGTCAATAGTTCGGGAGGCAATGTGGATGCTATACTGCAGGGAACAATTACTCTTAATTCTTCCAGCATGACCATCACCGGAAACGGTATTAGTTGCCCGCCAAATTCTCCTCTCAATATTCCGCTGAACCTAGGTTTTACCAACGGGTCTCCTACCGGGTCTACCTCCAGCGGAAATGAAGCGACCATTTGTGGAACTCAAATTCCGGTGAGCGTCTCTCAGTAATTTCAACTCGCTTTCTTGGATGATTTTTCGACGATTCCAAGAAGACTTTTTTCCGTTTGTGAGGGCCCGGGGATTAAAATCCCGCGGTAGCCTTCCTTCATAATGCCCAGCTTTCCGCTTTGGGAAAAAAGAATGTCTTGAATCAGGCTTAGGAGTTTAGAAGAGATATTCTCTTCCAAAAGAATGATTCCCGCCCGGGCGTTCTCTATCACCTTGGCGTTTTCAAGTTGATGATTGGCGGCGGCGTTGGGATAGGGAATGAGAATCGCGGGTTTCTTTTGAGCGCAGAGTTCCGCGATCGTGCTCGCGCCGGCGCGGGAGATGACTAGATCACAAGCCCCATAGGCTTTGTCCATTTCCTCAAAATAGGCCTTGACCTCGACATGAATATTCGCGGCTTGATAAGCGTTTTTGACGGCATCAATTTCTTTTCCGCAGAGGTGAAGAACTTGGAAACGCCGGGGAAATTGAGAGGCGAGAGTTTTAAGAACTGTCGGAACTTGCGCGTTAATTCCCCTGGCGCCTTGGCTTCCTCCAAAGATCAAAATAAGCGGAATTTTTGGATCAAACCCGAGGGCTTTCTTGGCTTGAGCGGGGTCGAGGGTTTGAGCGAGAGAGGGCCTGATGGGGGTTCCAGTTAAGATTCCGCCGGGTCCGGGAAGGCCGCGCAAAAGTTTCGCCCCTAAAATGACGCAGGCGCGGTTGGAAAGCCCGATTAAAACATTCGACTCATGGACTAGCCTAGGTTTTCTCTTAAGCGTCGCCGCTAAAACCGCTGGAAATGAAAGATATCCCCCCATTCCCATGACGATATCCGGCTTAAAATCCGAAACGATGTTAAGAGATATTCTTAGAGATTCAAAAAGGCCCGAAGCGAAAGACCACCAGCCGCGCAAACTTCTCGGCATTCCGCGTAAGGGGATCTCGACGGAAGGAAATCCCTCTTCATCGAGAAATTTTCGTGCTGGATCGTTTGTCCGTAAAAGGAAAATCGCCTCCCAGCCTTTTTGGCGCAGGCTTTTAGCGAGTGAAAAACCGGGATAAAAATGCCCGCCAGTCCCGCCCGCGGCGATCAGTATTTTTTTCATGCGGCTTTACTTTGCCTAGAGATGTTGAGAAGAATTCCGACTTCGATAAGACTGGCTAAGAGAGACGAACCCCCAAAGGAGACAAAAGGAATGGGAATTCCCTTGGTGGGTAAAAGTCCAATTGACATCGCCATATTAAAAAAAGCCTGGAGCGATATCAACCAGGTAATGCCGGCGGCAAGAAGGTTGCCAAATAGATTCGGCGCGCTTTTGGCGATTTGAGTTCCTCGGATAGCGAAAAACACGAAGAGAATAATAAGGCCGGCGGCGCCGATAAGGCCCAATTCCTCGCAGAGAACCGGAAAGATAAAATCGGTGTGCGGAGTGGGCAGATACATCAGCTTGATATTGGAAGCGCCAAGCCCTTGCCCAAAAATCCCGCCGCGTCCCACCGCGATTAAAGATTGCGCGAGCTGGTATCCCGTGTTTTTAGCGTCGTGAAAAGGAGAGAGGAAATTGAGTAGCCGGGCTCTTCGATAAGGAAAGCGAATCAGCTCATAAGCGATTACTGGAATTGAGAGGGAAAGCGCCGCTAAAATATGCCGGAGTTTGACTCCAGCGGTAAAGAGAAGGCCTAGAGAGACGGTAAAAATAAGAACGGGGGTTCCTAAATCAGGCTCTTTGGAGATGAGAAATATGATCGGGGAAAGAAGAACGGCCGGAATTAAAAGCCCTGAGACTGGAGAGCGAAGACGGCTTCTTTTTTTATCGAGATAATAGGCCAAAATGATTACGCAGCTGAGTTTCGCGAACTCTGACGGCTCAATTCCCAGCGGCCCGATTTTGATCCATCGCCGAGCTCCCCCCACTTTGTGGCCCAACAGAGCCCACAAAAGTCCGATGATCGTGATCGCGAAAATCGGCATGATTTTTTCACGATATTGGTTGTAGTTAAAGCGGCTGATAAGGCCCATGACGGCGATTCCAAAGACGGCCCAAAATAATTGGCGTTTTAAAAAATAAAAGGACTGTCCCAGATGTTGCTCGGCCCAAATAGCGCTGGCTGAATAGATCATGATGAGGCCGAAAAGAATCAATATCAAAACGAGCGATAAAAGAGAGAAGTCAAACGGGGAGTTTCTTGGGGCGGGCATCAGCGTTTGTAGTTTTCAAGAATTTTTTTAAACCTTTTCCCGCGTTCTTCAAAATTTTTAAATTGGTCGAAAGAAGCGCAGGCTGGAGACAGAAGCAAAATATCCCCGGCTTCTCCAATCTCAAAGGCTTTTTGAACGGCCTTATCCAGGTTTTCGCAGTGAGCAATAGGCGCAATTCCCCCTAATTCGTTTTCAATTTTTTCGGCTGCCATTCCTATCGTCAGGACGGCCTTGGCTGATTTGGAGATGAGGGGTTTGAGCGGAGCGTAAGGGCTGCCTTTGTCAAGACCGCCAAGAATTAAAATAATTTTTTTATTGACTTCTGAAAAAGCTTTAAGAGCCACTAATGTTGAATCGACATTGGTCGCTTTTGAATCATTGACGCAGCGGATTTTTCGGTAGGCGCCCGCTTCTTCCAGGCGGTGTTCGACTCCCTTAAATTGAGTGAGGGCCTTTTGAATTGCAGAAACGGGAATTTTAGAAGCTAAAGCGATTAATATCGCCGCCATCGCATTTTCCTGGTTGTGGCGGCCGGGGAGGGCCGGGGGCGTGAAAGAAATAGGAGCGTCTTTGAGATTAAGGCGGGCCTGAATTTTTCCCGCTTCAGTCCAGGCGTGGCTTGACTTTGGGTCTCCTCCAAAGAAAAGCTTTTGGGCGGGGCATTCTCTCGCCAGTTTGACGGTTTCAAAATCAGATGAGTTAAAAACACAGAAATCCGAAGGGTCTTGCTCGCGGAAAATTCTGGCCTTGGCGCGAATATAATTTTCAAAACTCCCATGATGATCGATATGGTCGGGTTGAATGTTGAGAATGGCGGCGATTTGAGGATGAAAAAAATCGCTGTCTTCCAATTGATAGCTTGAAGATTCAATGACCAGATAATCTTGAGGGTTTGCCTCTAAAATGCAGTTGGAAACGGGATTTCCAATATTGCCGCAGACATAAACGTTCTGCCCAAAGGAAAGCCCCTGTCTAAATATTTCTCCGGCCAGGGAGGTCGTCGTCGTTTTTCCGTTGGTGCCGGTGATAGCGATGATATGTTTTGTTTTTGAAAAAGAAAGGCCGACTTCCATCTCGCTAAAAATGGGGATGCCGGCATTTCTAATTTTTTTGATAACAGGCGAGTTCCAGGAAAGCCCCGGGCTTTTGACCGCAAAGCCGCAGGAAAGGGCTTCTTGACCTGGGCCGTCCGCTTCCCAAGGAACTCCCTTGGGAATTTCTTTAACCAGCGATTCAATCTCTTTTAGCGGGCGGCTGTCGCTCATGAGAATCTGAAAACCTTGTTTTTGAAGCAGCCGCGCGGCGGCGGAGCCGGAATTTCCCAGGCCGATGACGCAGGCTTTTTTTTCTTTAAAATTAGATGGGAGAAACATGAGATCAGCGCATCTTTAAAGAAGAGAGCGCAATGAGCATCAGCACAATTCCTATGATCCAAAACCGAACGGTCACTTTGGGTTCTGAAATTCCTTCCAGTTCGAAATGGTGATGAAGAGGCGCCATCTTAAATATCCGTTTCCCTTTTCTCAATTTGTAAGAACCCATCTGCAAGATAACCGAGAGGGTTTCAATTACGAAAATTCCTCCGGCGATGGGCAAGAGAAGCTCTTGCTTGATGCAAAGAGACGCGAGCGCGATAATGCCGCCTAAAAAAAGAGAACCTGTGTCTCCCATAAAAACCTCGGCGGGATAGGCGTTAAACCATAGAAATCCCAAACTCCCGCCCACGACCGCCGAGAGATAAACCGCGATTTCCCCCGCTCCCTCGACGTGGATGATTCTTAAATAGGAAGCGAATTTAAGGTTTCCAACGACATAAGCCAGAATTCCGAAGGTAATGGCAAAGAGAATGACCGAACCGATCGCCAGGCCGTCTTGGCCATCGGTGAGATTGACGGCGTTGGAAGAGCCCACAATCATTAAAGTCGCCAGTATGAAATAAAATCGCCCGAAATTAATGAAAATTTCCTTGCCGTAGGGAACGCTTAAGATGGTCGCGTATTCAGGGTTAGGAGGAAAAAGGGCGAGGTAAAATACAATCAGAAGCGCGCTTGCCGATTGAATCAGGAATTTTGAGCGAGAGCTGATTCCCGATGGGTTTTTAGCCGAAAACTTGACGTAATCATCCCAGAATCCAAGAGCGGCCAAAATAGCCGAGGCAATGAGCATTAAGTGAGTAAAGCGGTCATCGGGGCGCATCCAGAGAATAGCGGATAAGGAAACCGCGAAAAAAATTAACACGCCTCCCATGGTCGGGGTTCCATGTTTGGGAAGATGGCTTTGAGGGCCGTCTTTTCTTTGGATTTGTCCCATCTTTTTTTTTCGGAGAAACTCGATAAAACGCGGGCCAACCAAAAGGGAAACAAGTAAAGACGTCACCGCTGCCCCGGCGGCTCTAAAAGTAATGTATTCAAAAATGTTAAAAATGCCGGAGGTTTTTTTTAACGCGGCGAGAAGATAGAGCATTTATTTGGTTTCGGGCTTGAAAATTGCAGCGTAGACGTTTTCAAATTTCATCGCGCGAGAAGCCTTAAAAAGGCAGGCGGAGTTTTTCTCCAGGGATTTCTTTAGCTGCTTAACCCACTCCGATGGATTTTCCTTGTAAAATAAAGCCAGGGGAGGCTTTCGCCTTGAGAGGCTTTCCGCTGCCGCTTTCATTTCTGGTCCGGCGAGATAAATTTCCGAGACAGGCAAGGTCGCTATCCAATCTCCCAACTCCGCGTGAAAACTCCTCGATTGCTCTCCCAATTCTTTCATGTCTCCCAAAACCAGGATTTTTTTCTTGTCGGAAAATTCCGCGATAAATGATTCAATCGAAGCTTTCATGGACGCGGGGTTCGCGTTGTAGGCGTCTAAAACGACTTCGCATCCGCCGGGGTGGGAGAATTTTTCCATTCTCATCGCCGAAGGTTGGTATTTTTCAAGTCCCGCTCTAATTGTCTCAGGATTAATTCCCAGCGCCCAAGCGACGGCGGCGGCTGCGGCGGCATTGTATTGGCTTAATTTGCCGAAAGCTTTTAAGTGGACTACAATTTTATGACGGTCAATGATGATTTCGTGATTGGAAAATCGAACACGGGACAGAGGAGCTTCTCCAAAAGTGACCGCTTTTCCCCCTAGGCGGCCTTCGAGACTAGACAGCCATGGATCATCTCCATTAATGATGACCGAAGCGTCTTGCGGAAGAGAATCTAAAAGCTCAAGTTTAGTTTTGAAATTAGCCTCCATGCTTCCGTAAAACTCGATATGATCAGGGCCGATATTGGTAAAGACCGCGATGGTCGGTTGCGCGATTTGAGATATTTCCTTGATATCTCCAGGATGAGAATCCGCCAATTCAAAGACCGCCCAGCGGTGACTTGAATCGAGATTGAGAACAGAAAGCGGCACTCCGATTTGATTGTTCCAGTTTCCCGGGCTGGCGCAAACAGGGCCTAATTCGCTGAAAATGGATTTAATCATTTCTTTGGTCGTCGTTTTCCCGTTGGATCCGGTTACGCCGATGACCGGAATATCGAATCTTTTTCGGTGATGGGCCGCGAGGGCTTGTAAGGCCCGAAGGGAATTGGGAACGGCAATGAGATGCGGCGGCAAAGGCGGCTTTAATTTCGGCAATTTTGATTCTTCTACCACCCAGCCGGAGGCCTTCTCAGACAACTTTGCGTCGAGAAAAGCGTGGGCGTCATATTTTTCGCCTTGGAGCGCCCAAAAAGCTTCTCCATTTTTAATGGTTCTGGTGTCGGTGGAAATAGAATCGAGCAAATCGTCGGCAGATCCCGAAACTAAACGCCCTCCCGCGAAGCGGGCCGCGTCTCCCCAGCGAATGTCTAATTTCATGATTGCCTTAGCGCTCTTTTCGCGATTTCTTTATCGTTAAAAGGGATGGTTTTTCCATTGAGAATTTGATACGCCTCATGCCCTTTTCCGGCGATGAGAACGATGTCTTGCGCTCGGGCCAAGGATATGGCTGTTTCAATGGCTTTTGCGCGATCCGGAATCATTCTATAATTTTTTTGTCCGGCCTTCTTAATTCCCGCTTCGATGTCGGCTAGTATGGTCAAGGGGTTTTCCCTTCTGGGATTGTCGTTGGTGAGGATGGCCCAATCGCTGAGTTTTGCCGCTATTTCCCCCATGGGGGCTCTTTTGGTTTTGTCTCTGTCTCCGCCGCAGCCAAAAACCGTAATGAGACGTCCTTGGGTGAGTGCGCGAAGCTGGCTGAGAACGGCTTTAAGAGCGCTGTCGGTATGGGCAAAGTCGATAAAAACCTTAAAAGGCTTGGAAGACGAAATTTCTTCCAGGCGGCCCGGAACGCATTTTAGATTTTCTAAACCCGCGATGATCGATTTTTCTTTTATGCCCATGGCATGGGCCGCGCCGGAGGCGGCCAGCGCGTTTAAGATATTGTGTTCTCCTAGTAGTTTTAGCGAAACTGGAAATTTTTTCTCGCCCAGTTTAAGAATAAATCTGGATCCATCGAGGCTTGAGCGGATATCTTCGGCAGAAACATCCTCCGAACCTTTAAGGCCGTAAGATATAACTCGGCAATGCCTAATGAGAGGCCTCAGTTTTTTTGCTCGCGGATCGTCGGTGTTGATGACCGCAGTTTTGACGGGCTTTCTTGATTGCGACAAAAGCTCAAAAAGATGGGATTTCGCTTTAAAATAAGCCTCAATGGTTTTGTGAAAGTCGAGGTGATCGCGCTTTAAATTTGTAAAAATGGCGGTATCGAAATTAATTTCCTCCACTCTTTGAAGGGCTAAGGCGTGAGATGAGACTTCCATCGCGATATCGCTTGCTTTTGAATCTCTCAGATGGGCGAGAATTTCAAGAAGTTCTAAGGATGAGGGTGTGGTGTTGACGGCTTTTGACGGAGAAAGGCCAGGGCCGCGATAGGAAATCGTGCCAATCACTCCGGGCCTTTTTTTCGCTTCTTTGAGAATCGACTCTAAGAAGTAAGTGACTGTCGTTTTTCCATTAGTCCCGGTGACTCCAATAATTCGCATAGCGGAAGACGGGTCTTTAAAGAAAATATTGGATGCAATTCCCATAGCCTTTACGGCATTGGGGGTTTGAATCCAATTTGTTTTTATATCAGAGGGTTGCGGCTTTTCACTTATTACCGCCACGGCGCCTTTTTCGACGGCTTGCCGGGCATAGAGAAATCCGTCTGTTTGGCTTCCTGGCAAGGCGAAAAAAAGGCTTCCTGTCCGGACCTTTCTTGAATCATGGGTAAGGCTTGTGATGATTTGTTTTGGGTTTTTTAATTTTCCAATAATTAGCGCGGGTTTGATCAGCGTTCCAAGAGAAGTGGAAAAAATTTTTTTCATCTTAACGGAGAGGCTTAGCGGTGGCGACAGTTCTTAGCGGCTTAGCCTCTTCAGTTGCCAAATTTGGCTCGGGCGGCAAACCCTTGAGCGCAATCATTCGTCTGGCGACTTCAGAAAAAATCGGAGCGGAGACCTGCCCTCCGTAATAGCTGCCCTTCGGCCCGTTTAAAACCACTAAAATAGTCCAGAGAGGATGATCGGCAGGTAAAAATCCGACAAAAGAAGCGTTATATTTCGTGCGCGAATATTTTTTAGTTTTTGGATCTATTTGATGAGACGTGCCTGTTTTCCCCGCGATGGGATATCCGGGAATTTGAGCTAAAGTTCCAGTTCCGCGTTTGACGACATTTTCTAAAAACTGGGTGAGGGTATCTAGGGTTGAAGATGAGGCGACTTTTCTAACCGAGACTGGGGATTCCTCTAGCGAGATCAAGGGCTGCCTGAGAATTCCTCTGGTCGCGACGCTGTTATAAGCCGCGAGAACTTGAATTGGGGTGACTGCAATTCCGTAGCCATATGATGCGGAGGTTAAAGAGATTTCTCCGCGTTTAGAAAAGAGTTTCCAGTCTCCCGCCGCTTCTCCGGGAAGATGAATGCCTGTTTTGTTGAGAAACCCATAGGCGCGGAGCATTCGATAAAAGGAGGGTTTGCCGACTCTTAAGACGACTTTTGATATTCCAATGTTGGAGGAGCGTTCTAAAATTCCAGAGAGTGTCAGGTATTGAGAAGGTTCATCGTCATGAATAGTGACTCTGGGCGTGATGGCGAAACTTCCGTTTTCGCAAAAA
>DAHZHT010000026.1 GCA_027406905.1 Elusimicrobiota bacterium | reverse complement strand
CGACCACTCCGAACAGGACCACGACGCGCCAAAGATTAACGACCTGAAACGACGCCAAGTTGCGCACGGAACAACCGTGACTGACATTTGATTTTAGCAAATCGCGCATTTTCTTGGGGGGCTGAATTTAGCCAGTCCACTTCATAGATAAATAACCGCCGTAATTTCGTAGAATTTGTTGGTCCCGTCTCTGGACTGAGAATTGACAATGTCTAATCCATTTTTTGAACATCCCATCTTGAATTCGCCATATGAATGTCCGACGCGGCATTGGGAATTAGATGCGCATGGCCAGCCGACGCAAAAAATAATCGAGGGCCGACGCAAAGCCGAATTCATCACTCCAATCCCGAAGCCGAAAAAGCATAAGATGGTCGTCGCTCAAGAGGAAATGATTTTTAATGAAGGAAAGGGCCTTTCAACAAAGGCGCAGCAATACGACCCCACTTCGATTATTAATGAAGTGCGCCGAGATGTAGATGCTTGGCGTGCGCTGCCAAACCCCAACCAATGGCAAGTCACTCCGGAAACGGCACTCCTTCTTCAACATTGGCGCCGCCATAAATTTAGCGGGATTCGCCCATTTTTCTGTCAAGTGGAGGCAGTGGAAACCGTGATCTGGCTGACAGAGGTCGCGCCGCAATGGAAGAATGGAAAGCGTCTTCTGGACCATCTCTCTTTGGCAAATAAAGACGCAAACCCTGGGCTCATGCGCTTCGCGTTAAAACTCGCCACGGGCTCAGGAAAAACGACGGTCATGGCGATGATCATCGCCTGGCAAACGATCAATGCTGTGCGGCGATCGGAGGGCAAAAATTTCACGCGTGGCTTTTTGATCTGCGCTCCCGGGCTGACGATTAAAGACCGACTGCGCGTCCTTCACCCGAACGACCCTGACAGCTACTATCAAAGCCGCGAGCTCGTTCCGAGCGAAATGATTGATGACGTAAATCGGGCCAAGATCGTCATCACCAATTACCACGCTTTTAAATTGCGTGAGCTCATTGAGCTGTCCTCCGGCGGACGTTCATTGCTTCAAGGCCGCGGCGGCGGTGAACTCAATACTCAAGAAACTGAAGGGCAGATGATCCAACGCGTTATGCCCGACTTGATGGGCATGAAAAATATTCTTGTGATCAATGATGAGGCCCATCACTGCTACCGCGAGAAACCGAAAGGCGAAGACGCTGATGCCTTGAAAGGGGATGACAAGAAAGAAGCCGAGAGAAACAGCGAGGCCGCCCGCCTTTGGATTTCCGGCCTGGAAGCTGTGAGCCGCAAGCTCGGCATTAGCCGCGTCATTGATTTGTCCGCTACGCCATTCTTTTTGAGCGGCTCCGGTTATGCCGAGGGCACTTTGTTTCCGTGGACGATGAGCGATTTCTCGCTGATGGACGCTCTCGAATGCGGCATTGTCAAGCTGCCGCGCGTTCCTGTCGCGGAAAATATCCCCGGACAGGATATGCCGATGTTTCGCGATCTCTGGGAAAATATCCGCCGGGATATGCCTAAAAAAGGCCGCGGCCAAGGAGAAGAACTAGACCCGCTCAAACTTCCCACTCGACTGCAAACTGCGCTGGAAGCCCTCTACGGCCATTACGAAAAAACATTCCGGCTTTGGGAAGAAAAGGAAATCAAGGTGCCGCCCTGTTTCATCATCGTTTGCCAAAACACCGCGATCTCAAAGCTCGTTTACGATTTTATCTCAGGCTTTCAGCGTAAAAACGACGATGGCACTACAACTCTGGTGAATGGGCGCCTCGCGCTGTTTCGCAATTTCAATGAAACCACCGGCAACCCGCTTCCGCGCCCAAATACAATCCTTGTTGACAGCGAGCAGCTTGAAGCGGGAGACGCTCTGGACGATAATTTCCGCGGCATGGCCGCCGATGAGATTGAACGATTTCGCCGCGAGATTGTTGAGCGCACCGGAAATGCCCGAGCCGGGGATAACATCACCGATCAGGAATTACTCAGAGAGGTCATGAACACCGTTGGAAAGCCAGGCCAGCTTGGCGGCGCCATCCGCTGCGTTGTCTCAGTCTCCATGCTCACGGAAGGATGGGACGCCAATACAGTCACGCATGTCCTTGGCATCCGCGCTTTCGGCACGCAACTTCTGTGCGAGCAGGTCATTGGCCGAGCGCTGCGCCGCCAGTCTTATGACCTCAATGAAGAAGGGCTTTTCAATGTGGAATACGCCGATGTTTTCGGCATTCCGTTTGACTTTACGGCAAAACCAGTTATCGCTCCGCCGCAACCGCCGCGCGTGACCACTCAAATCAAGGCCATGCGGCCTGAACGCGACGCTCTTGAAATCCGTTTTCCCCGCGTCGAGGGCTATCGCGTGGAATTACCGGAAGAGCGGCTGAGCGCCAACTTCTCCGATGAGTCCATCTTGCGCCTGAGCCCCGATCTGGTTGGGCCCCCCATTACCCGCAATGAGGGAATCATCGGCAAAGGCGAGGACATGAGCCTCAAACACCTTGGAGATATGCGGCCCTCAACGATTGTCTTTCACCTCACGCAGCACCTGCTCTACACCAAGTGGCGCGATCCCGGCGAAGAGCCAAAGCTCCACCTCTTCGGGCAGCTTAAGCGCATCACTAAGGAATGGCTGGACACTTGTCTTGTCTGCCAAGGCGGCGCTTATCCCGCCCAACTCATATACCGCGATCTCGCCGATATGGCCTGCAATCGCATCACCGCAGCCATTACGCAGCAATTTATTGGCGAGCATCCCATTAAGGCTCTGCTTGATCCATACAATCCCGCGGGCTCGACCATGCACGTGAGGTTTAATACGACAAAGACCGATTTATGGGAAACCAGTTCCAAGTCCTGCCATATCAATTATGTCGTCCTTGACAGCGATTGGGAAGCGGAGTTCTGCCGCGTGGCGGAATCTCATCACCGTGTCCGCGCTTATGTGAAGAACCACAACCTGGGCCTGGAAGTGCCTTACCGCTTCGGCTCAGAGACACGGAAGTATCGGCCTGATTTCATCGTGCTCGTTGATGACTGCCATGGCCCCGATGACCCGTTGCATCTCATCGTTGAGATTAAGGGCTATCGCCGCGAGGACGCGAAAGAGAAAAAATCCGCCATGGACACCTATTGGGTTCCCGGCGTAAATCATCTCGGCGTTTATGGCCGCTGGGCCTTCGCCGAGTTCACTGAGGTTTATCAGATTGAAAGTGATTTTAAGGCCAAGGTCGAGGGCGAGTTCAATAAGATGATCAAATTCGTGACAGCGCGGCTGGCAATGGGGAAGAAATAATCATGGCCAAAAAAGCGACCGCCACAAAGACCGTAGAGACTCTCAAGCATGACGCCGACAAGCGGAAGAATATTCCCACGGCGGAGTTTCAGTCCGTTCTCCAAAAAGAGCAGGAGAGCCCCAGGAAAGTCAAATACCCGCGCAACACCGATCTTGATCCCCAGCTTGTCTGGCGCGGGAAAGATGAGCAGGACTGGAGCGATCTTGTCGTCCACGCTCCGCCGCTCTACATTCAAGAGAAGGTTCATCCAAAGGCGCTCATTGACGATCTCTTGCGCGCCACAAAAGAGCGCGCGCACGAGGCCGGAATGCTCACGCCGGATCTCTTCGCTGACTTTAACGGCATTCCCAAGGGCGCGGATAAAACAGAATTTTACGCGCACGACCAGAACTGGAGCAATCGCATGATACTCGGAGATTCTCTCCAGGTCATGGCGAGTCTTGCCGAGAGAGAAGGCTTGCGTGGAAAGGTGCAGTGCATTTATTTCGACCCGCCCTACGGGATTAAGTTCAACAGCAACTTTCAGTGGTCAACGACGAGTCGTGATGTTAAAGATGGCAACGCCGGTCACATCACACGCGAACCGGAGCAGGTCAAAGCCTTTCGCGACACCTGGCGCGACGGCATCCACAGCTATTTGACTTATCTTCGGGATCGCCTCACCGTCGCCCGCGATCTCCTCACCGATTCGGGTTCTATCTTCGTGCAGATTGGCGATGAGAACGTCCATCGCGTTCGGGCGTTGATGGATGAGGTGTTTGGCGAAACAAACATAATAACTCAAATTGCGTTTAAGACAACAACCGGTAGAGCAGGAAAATTTCTTTCAGAAGCAAGCAATTATCTTCTTTGGTATGCACGTGATCGATCTAATGCCAAGTTTAGAAACGTCTACGAAGATAAGACCAATTCCACTTCAACAGATCAAAACTACACAAATCTATTCTTTGAAGATGGGACAACAAAAAAAGCATCGAAGAATGAAATCGCTGACATTATAAAAGGTAAGAGTCAGACCAAACTGTTTCGGTTCGGTGACATAACAAGTGCTAGAGGTTCTGGTGAATCAGATGTCACCCACTTTGTTTTTAATGGTAAGGAATTTTCTCCGGGGAAAAGAACATTTCGTAGTAATCTTATTGGGCTAGAGCGCTTGCAAAAGGCTAGTCGGATTTCTTCTACAAGTGGCAATACAATTCAATATCACCAATTTTTTACCGATTTCCCAGTAACACCATTCTCGAATGTTTGGGTAGACACAGGAACTGGTTCCGGATTAAACAAAATTTATGTTGTTCAGACCAACGAAAAAACTATCCAACGTTGCATGCTCATGGCCACCGACCCAGGAGATCTCGTTCTTGACCCAACCTGCGGCTCAGGCACGACCGCCTATGTTGCCGAACAATGGGGACGGCGTTGGATCACGATTGACACCTCGCGCGTGGCGCTGGCTTTGGCTCGCGCCCGTATTATGGGCGCGCGCTATCCGTTTTATCTTCTGGCCGATTCCAGAGAAGGGCAAATGAAAGAGGCCGAAGTCACTCGCGCTTTGCCGAGTTCGCGTCCCGTATATGGAAATATCCGCCACGGCTTTGTCTATGAGCGCGTTCCACACGTAACACTTAAGTCCATCGCCAACAACGCCGAGATCGATGTCATCTGGGACAAGTGGCAGACTACTCTTGAACCGCTGCGCGAGAAGTTCAATGCAGCGCTCAAGAAAAAATGGAAAGAATGGGAGATTCCGCGCGAAGCAGACAAGGCATGGCCGGAATCGGTAAAGAAGCTGCACGCCGACTGGTGGAAGGCTCGCATTGAGCGGCAAAAGGAAATCGACGCGTCCATCGCCGCGAAAGCCGAGTTTGAATATCTTTACGACAAACCCTACGAAAATAAAAAGAACGTCCGCGTGGCCGGGCCTTTTACCGTTGAGAGTTTGAGTCCGCATCGCATATTGGGCGCGGATGAGAATGACGAATTGATCGACAACATGAAGGATGGCGGCGCCGAATACGGCGCTAAATTGTCCTTCCCTCAAATGATCCTTGAAAACCTCAAGACCGCTGGCGTTCAGCAGGCGCATAAGGAAGACCGCATTACATTCACGTCTCTCAGACCATGGCCCGGTGAATTGGTCTGCGCCGAAGGCAGATATCTGGAAGGCTCCAGTGAAAAACGCGCCGCCATTTTTATCGGTCCCGAGTTTGGCACCGTCCAGCGCGCCGATCTCGTCGCCGCCGCCCGCGAGGCGGGCGACGCGGGGTTTGACGTTTTGATCGCCTGTGCCTTTAACTATGAAGCTCACACCACGGAATTTAACAAGTTGGGCCGCGTCCCAGTTCTTAAGGCTCGCATGAACGCCGATCTGCACATGGCCGAAGACCTCAAGAACACCGGGCAAGGCAATCTCTTCGTCATCTTCGGCGAGCCGGACATCACGCTTATAAATGAGGAAGGCGGCAAGCTGCGGGTCAAGGTAAACGGCGTGGACGTTTTTAAACCGCAGACCGGCGAAGTGATTAGCGACAGCGCGGACGGCATTGCCTGCTGGTTTATCGACACCGACTACAATGAAGAAAGCTTTTTTGTCCGCCACGCTTACTTCCTTGGAGCTAACGACCCTTATGGCGCGCTTAAAACTACTCTCAAGGCCGAAATTGACGCGGAAGCCTGGGCGACCTTAAACAGCGATACGTCCCGCCCATTTGAAAAACCAAAGAAGGGCCGCATCGCAGTAAAAGTGATCAATCATCTGGGCGATGAAGTGATGAAGGTTTTTAAGGTTTAATTTGGTGGAATTTAGAATCGCCGACTCCTTTACGGACAGCCTCGCCCGCCTGACTGGCGATGAGCAGAAAGCCGTTAAAACGACCGCCTTTGACTTGCAGTTGAACCCCGCTAATCCGGGCATGAGCTTCCACAAACTCGACAAGGCAAAAGATAAAAACTTTTGGTCCGTGCGAGTCGGCAGCGACATCAGGCTCATCGTTCACAAGAGTGAAACGAGTCTGTTGCTCTGCTACGTCGGCCACCATGATAAGGCTTATGAGTGGGCGGAACGCCGTAAATTAGAGACCCACCCCAAAACGGGCGCCGCGCAGTTGGTCGAGATACGCGAGACGATGAAGGAAGTCGTTGTCCCGATTTATGTTCAAAAAGAACTTGCCGCTGAGCCAAAGCCCGCAGCCGAGAAGAAACCATTTTTTGCCAGTATGCCTAATGACGAGTTGCTTGGCTACGGCGTTCCCGTCGAATGGATTGACGACGCCAAGAAAGCGAATGAGGACACGTTGCTAACCTTGGCCGATCATCTGCCTGCGGAAGCTGCGGAAGCGTTGCTGGAACTAGCGACTGGCGGAAAGCCCCGCGTGCCTCAAGTTCTTGCGGCGACCAATCCTTTCGATCATCCCGATGCCCAACGTCGATTCCGCGTAATGACCAACGTGGAAGAACTGCAACGAGCCCTTGATTTTCCTTGGGATAAGTGGACGGTGTTTCTCCACCCCGAGCAGAGACAATGGATTGAGCGCGAGTATACCGGTCCCGCCCGCGTTTCCGGTTCAGCGGGAACGGGCAAAACCATCGTCGCATTGCACCGCGCGGTTTTTCTTGCCCGAGCTTATCCTGAAGCGAGGGTTTTGCTCACCACATTTTCCGAAATCCTCGCAAACGCTCTCCGCACAAAGCTTCGGCGGCTCATCAGCAATGAACCCCGTCTCGCCGAGCGTCTTGAAGTCCATTCAATCGACGCTATCGGACAGAGGCTTTTCAAGGCCCACCTGGGCCAAACGCAACTCGCAACGCAAAAGGAGATTTTGGAATTCTTAAAAACGGCGTCTAAAGAAATTGGCGACCACAAATTCAGCTTGCCCTTTTTGTTGGCGGAGTGGGAGCAAGTCGTCGACGCATGGCAATTAGAGAGCTGGGAGGCTTATCGCGACGTAGCGCGGCTAGGCCGCAAGACGCGTCTGCCGGAAAAGCGGCGCGTCGTCTTATGGTCCATTTTCGATCGCGTTCGCGTCGGATTGGCGGCGGCAAAATTGATCACGACCCCCGGCATGTTTGGAAAACTTGCCGGGCTCTTAGCCAAAAAAAAGAATCCGCCTTTTGATTTTGCGGTGGTGGATGAGTCGCAGGATATTAATGTCGCTCATTTACGCTTCTTTGCCGCGTTGGGGACAAATCGTCCAAACAGTCTTTTCTTTGCGGGCGATCTCGGACAGCGCATCTTTCAACAACCCTTCTCCTGGAAAGAACTGGGCGTCGATATCCGCGGCCGCGCCCGCACGCTGCATGTCAATTACCGCACTTCTCACCAAATACGCATGCAGGCGGATCGGCTATTGGGCCCGGAAGTGTCCGATGTTGATGGAAATATAGAGGAGAGGGGAAACACCATCTCCGTATTCAATGGCCAGCCGCCAACAATCAGGGTTTGCGATAATTCGGATGAGGAAACAGAAACGGTCAGCAAATGGATCGGAGGTCTTCACAAAGAGGGAGTCATGCCTCACGAGTTTGGCGTTTTTGTTCGGTCTTCAACGGAGATAGACCGGGCAATCACGGCCGTCAAAGAAGCGGGCTTGCCCTTCAAGATTCTTGATGACAAAGTAGAAACGACCAGCGGCAACGTTTCAATTAGCGCGATGCATCTCGCCAAGGGATTGGAATTCCGCGCGGTAGTCGTCATGGCCTGCGATGACGAGATCATTCCTTCGCAAGCGCGAATTGAATCGGTCGTCGATGACGCGGATCTGGAAGAGGTTTACGACACCGAGAGACACCTGCTTTACGTCGCCTGCACTCGAGCGAGAGATTTTCTGCTCGTCACCAGCGTCTCTCCGGCTTCGGAGTTTCTTGAGGATATGCAGCCAAAGGGACACCTGCGGAAAGTCGCTGATCAAACCTCAGTGGTGATGTCTAAAAAAAATGGAGAAAATTATTGAATCGTCAAAAATATTTCAACTTCATTGAAGAAAAACTCATCCTGCTCGCTACTCGGCTAAAGATGCTCGGGGGCTTGAATATTCTGGATATGCATTTGCATACGGAGAACTTTTACCTGTCCTTCTTTAATTTGCTCTTTGGTTGGGAACTTAAAAATCTCAATGCGGTGCAACAAAATGCGCCGGGGATTGATTTGCTTGATTCAAAAAATAAAATCGTTATCCAGGTTTCGGCCACGGCAACCAAACAGAAGATTGAATCGGCCCTCAATAAAGACCTCTCCGCCTACAAGGGCTACTACTTTAAGTTTATATCGATTTGCAAAGACGCAGAGCATCTGCGATCTCAATCATTTTTGAATCCTCATAAGCTGACATTTTCTGCCGCTACCGATATTTTTGATGTTGAATCGCTTTTATTGAAAATTAATGCGATGAATATAGACCAGATTAAAAGTGTCTATGAGTTTCTAAAAAAAGAACTCAAGAATGAGCCTGATCCAGAGAAAGTAGAATCCAACCTGACAACGATCATCAACATTCTTTCCAAAGAGAATTGGCGCCAGGCAGAAAACTTTGAAACTGCCCCTTACGATATTGAAGCAAAGATTGAGTGGAATCAACTTGTCAATGCCAGAGCCTTTATAGACGACTATAAAATTCATTATTCTCGTATCGATAAAATCTATCAGGACTTTGACAAACAGGGCGCAAACAAGAGCCTTTCAGTCCTCGATGGTATCCGCGCGGAGTATGTCGCTCTAGGTGAAGTCGGTTCTCCGGACCAGCGCTTCTTGACAATCATTGATGGAGTTATCAAGAAGATTCAGGCGAGCCTAAATTACGAACCTATCGCCCAAGAAGAACTTGAGATGTGTGTTAGAATTCTTGTCGTGGATGCGTTTATTCGCTGCAAAATTTTCAAGAATCCTTTAACCGAAACCAATGCTCATCCCTGACAACATTCATCCCGAGCGGACGATTTACTTTAACGGGGCTTTTGTGCTGAAGGCTATCCAAAACAAACGCATAGCGGATATGCTTGATCTATACATAGAAACAAAAGCTTCGAGAGAGATGAGCATGCCGGTCTTTGTGCTATGTCTTGATTGGCTTTTTCTCCTCAATCTGGTGCGACTGAATGACCATGGCAAGGTGGAACTATGTATTTAAAGTCGTTGACTATTACCCGCGGCGATGCCTCTGTAATTCGAGACATCAAATTTCATGCAGGTTTAAATCTCATTATTGACGAAACGCAAGCCGTAAGCGGAAGAGAAACTGGGAACAATGTCGGAAAAACAACAGTTTTAAAGCTGGTCGATTTCTGCCTTGGCGCCAAAGCGAGGGGAATATACGCCGACCACGAACACAAGCAAAACGAGTATAAACTGGTCAAAGAATTTCTTATTAAAAATCGCGTAAGCATTTTAATGGTTCTCACAGATGATCTCGCACAGAAAGGCTCTCGAGAAGTGCTCATCGAACGGAACTTCCTGTCTCGCAGGGATAAAATTCAACGCATTAACAACCAGAATAAAACTGATGAGGAATTTGATGTGGCTCTGACCGACCTATTATTCCCCGGACAATCCGGGAGCAAGCCAACGTTCCGGCAAATAATTGCCCATAATATCCGCTATAAAGATTTAGGTATAAATAACACGCTCAAGAATCTGGACAGTTATACGCGCGATGATGAGTATGAAACGCTCTATCTATTTCTCTTCGGCTGTGATTTTGAGCAAGGAGATGTAAAGCAGGATTTACGCGCTCAAATCGGTATTGAGGAAAAATTTAAGACGCGCCTTGAGTCGGAGCAAACAAAATCGGGATATGAGACTGCACTGGCCATCCTTCAGTCTGACATACAAGAACTTGAACGCAAAAAATCAATGCTCAGCCTCAATCCGACCTTCGAAGGGGATTTGGACAAGCTAAATAAAATCAAGTACCAGATAAACCTGATTTCATCTGAGATTGGCAGGCTTGAATTACGGAAAAGTCTGATTTCAGAAGCCCAGCGGGAAATACAATCCGGTACAGCCACGATAGACCTTCAGCAGTTAAAGCAGGTATATCAGCAAGCGACATCTCTGGTGAGCGGAATTCAAAAGACTTTTCAGGAGCTTCATGATTTTCATAATCGAATGGTGGATTCTAAAATTCGATTTATTGTGCAGGATTTGCCGAAAATCAATGCGGAGCTTGGCATCCAGCGCGGGCAATTAGAGCGCCTTTTGGCTGAAGAATCCCGGCTGAATTCTCTTATTATCCAGGGCGATTCTTTTAATGTGCAGGAGCAATTAATTTTAGAGCTTAATGCCAAATACCAAAAGAAGGGGGAATATGAAAACGCGTTGGGTCAGCTGAGAGATGTTGAGACAAAACTGGCGGAACTCAACAAGAAGCTCGCAACAATAGACGATGACTTATTCTCAGATGAGTCTGCTCAGAAAATTAAAGAACAGGTCAATAAATTCAATAAGCATTTTTCATCTGTGTCGTATCAGTTATACGGAGAAAAGTATGCGTTGAAGGTTGATGAAAAAATAGCAAAGGGGCGCCGCCTCTATGAATTCACGGCATTCAACACAAATATGAGCTCGGGGAAAAAACAGGGTGAAATATCCTGCTTTGATATCGCCTATACCATCTTCGCCGATGAGGAAGATATCCCCTGCATGCACTTTCTTCTCAATGACAAAAAAGAATTGATGCATGACAACCAACTCGTAAAGATTGCCAGTCTGGTAAATGAAAAAGGAATACAGTTCGTCGCGTCTATTTTACAAGACAAGTTGCCGAAGGAACTGAACGAAGATGCGTATGTGGTTTTGAAATTATCACAGAAGGATAAGCTATTCAGGATTGAGGGACCAATTCACTCCTGATAACTTCATGAAAGCCATAGGCAAATTCTGCTTCTTCGGAATTATGCCCAGCGACAAGAATTTTCCAAAAATTCTGACCTTAAACAATACCTGTATGCAACTAATGATGGGGCTCCGATATTAATGGAACTATCGGATTATCTCTCCGAGCAAGGGCCTCTTCGCGATATTTTGCGGGGCTTTTCGCCAAGACCGCAGCAAACGCGAATGGCGCAGGCGGTTTTGTCGGGGCTTATCCATGGGCAGAAAGTGATCATCGAAGCTGGCACCGGAGTCGGCAAGTCGTTGGCCTATCTGCTTCCGAGCGCGATTTGGGCGATAGAGAACAAGAAAAAAGTCGTTATCGCGACATACACCAAGGCTCTTCAAGAACAGCTCATCGCGAAAGACCTGCCGGTTGTTCAGCGACTCCTTAAGGCAAATGGAATCGATCTCAATTTCTCTTTGCTGATGGGATCGGAGAATTATCTCTGCCTTCAACGTCTTCATCGGACGTTAGAGGGAAGCTCGGATTTGCTGACCTCCGCCGAGCAACAAGAAGTTCTCAACAATCTCGCCAGCTGGGCCGATAAAGCGGCTACGGGGCTCCGAAATAGAATTTCTCTCGACGTTCCAGCGGAGCTTTGGGAGTCCATCAATCGCGATGCCGATATATGCCTTGGGAAAAACGGCCCTTATTGGGAAACCTGTCTTTACCGGAAGGATATCAATCGCGCCCGAGCCGCCCACATTCTCGTCGTCAACCAGCACCTTCTTCTTGCTGGTTTGCCCAGTTGGCTCGACTTTGACGCCCTCGTCATTGATGAAGCTCACAACCTCGAAGACGTGGCGGTCTCATCTCTGGGCGTGACTCTCAGCGAGAACAAGATAAAGCGGCTGCTGGACGATGCGTTCAATATCAAGACCTCTCGCGGGCTCATACCGCGAATAAAAACGATTCCTCCGGTCTTGCGAGATGAGATCAAGACTCATATCACTCAAGCGCACAAGATAGCGTCCGATTTTTTCGTCGCCGTCCGCGACAAACTGCGCCTCGTTCAGGATTTCGATCTTGCGTTGGGGTCCGCTTCCAAGAGGGTTCTTGAGCCGCGCGTCATTGAAGACCATCTTACGAGCCTTTTGGAGAGGATCGGTCTCTCTGTCCAAAAATGCCTCGCGCACAGCTCGTCTAAAGAAGAAGAGAATCAGCTCAGCGCATTGTCCAAACGCTATTTGGAAATTATAAAGCAAATCAGGCGGTTCCTGCTTTGCGAAGACGCGAACTACGCCTATTGGGCCGAACTACGAACGATCCGAAAGAAACCGGCGACGATCGTTTGCGTAAAGCCGGTGGATGTCTCCGCCGCCCTTCGGGAGATGGTCTTTGAAAAGAAGTTTCCTGTGATTTTAACATCGGCGACGCTTTCCGCGAATCAAAACTTCGATCATTTCAAGCAACGAGTGGGCGCGCTTGAAACCAAGGAACTCATTGTGGATTCGCCGTTCGATTACAAATCCAATGTCCGGTTATTAATCCCGCATGGTTTCCCAGACCCAAGCGCGCAACCGGAAGACTACGACCGCCACGCGGTGGAGTTCTGCTCTCGCTTGGTCGATTACGTCCCAGGGGGCATATTTTTTCTCTTCACCAGTTGGAAGACATTGAAGAGCGTGGCTGGTAAGATCAGGTCGCGCGGGGTCAGACGACAGATATTCATGCAGGGAGAAGAACTCCCCGCGAAGCTGCTGGAAAATTTTAAGGCCGCCAAGAATGGCATCCTTCTTGGCACTGATACCTTTTGGCAGGGGGTCGATGTCCCGGGCCCGGAGTTGTCCTGCGTCGTTATAACGAAACTCCCTTTCATACCGCCGGACACGCCGCTCGAACAGTCGCGCCAGGAGTGGTATGTGCGTCAAGGCAAGGATGCCTTCAAAAACTATATCTTGCCAAGAGCCGTCATCAAGTTCCGCCAGGGTTTCGGGCGGTTGATCAGGACGCAAACGGATTTCGGGGTAGTGATTGCGCTTGATCCCCGCATTCGAACGAAAAAATACGGCAAGGTATTTCTCAAATCGATTCCCGCGTGTCCCGAAGTTAAAGAACTTAAGGATATTGCCCAGTTTTTTTCCGAAAAAAATGAGGCAGTCAAGCCGCCAAATGGGAATATTTTGTGAGTAAAGTGAATCGCCTACTCGAAGCAGAGCATATTCCATCTAGTTTATGGGATAGCGCCAACGAAACTCTCTTTCTGCCTGCTTCATTGACGGAAGCTTATGAAAAACTGATTGACAAATATGGACTCCGAAACCTTTCTAGCGAACGGAAACCGGATGACCCTCCCGTTGGTGGAATTACCCAGAAACGCACGGACCAGTATTTTGCACAAGCATTCGATGGCTCAGTTGCGCGAGCGCAACTCGCTCTACTTGATCCCAAATGTGACCTTGCTTCTACATCGAATACCTGTTTGTCCAGCATTGCGGGCAATCGGGTAAGCATTACCGATGCTCCATGTGGACCGGGAGCCGCCGCATTTTCTTTTTTATCCAACATTGCAGAACTACGAGCCCACGATGCCCTGCCCCGGGAGCCGCTTGATGTTCTCCTTATCGGCGCGGAACTCTCCGAGCCTGCCAGGAAATACGCGAACGAACTATTTTTAGAACTCCAACCATCTCTGGAGAAGCAAGCCATATTTGTCATCAGTGAATTCATCTCTTGGGATGTCACTAATGCATTGAGCAATACGGATCTCATAAAAAAAATGACGCACGCGTCTAACGAAAATCCAAATCAACTGCTGATAGTCGCTAATTTTAATTCTTTTTTAGAACGCCCGGAGAAAAGAAAGGAGGCGGAACCACAATTGAATGAACTTTTTCGACATGCGTCTGGCCCTAAAAGCGTGGCAATCTGGATTGAGCCAAATATGAATCGCGCAATCAACGAGGGCGGACTCTTCCCTTGGCTCCGAAAAAAGATCGCGACGGCATGGAAAATGTTTGCCAAAGAAAAAACTACGACAACCGCTCCTATCCTTGAATCTTCCGCGCAATTTGAGTGTCTCTTGCATCTTGGCGCTGCCCGAGTGGGACTCGCAGTGATGCCAATTAATCTCGAGCGCAACACATGACTCAATCACGACCTGGTATCCTTGCCGTGCGCGCTTTAAATCAGTATCGCCGTAGGGATGTTCTCGCCTATCTTGGTTTGCGGTATTACCTACATAACTCGGTTGCGCGTTCAGATCAATGGATTAGACAGGTCGCCACGAAACTGGTCATGACACGTACCAACAGGCCTTATTTTCCAGCACAACATTTTAAGGAACGGGCCAGGATGGGGGAGATTAATCATCGTCCGATTTTTCTGCCCGGAGCCAACGAGGCGCTGGCAGAAACAGCGTTGCTTGATGAATGCGCAAATCATGAGGGCATATTTACCAACCCAAAATGCGTCTTCAGTTATCATCTTTCACAAGGCGACGATAGAACAGGGGCATTCAAACACTATACAACTGGCCTGCGTGCCCGCCATAAGGCTATCGCTCAGGCATGCGATGCCAATCCTTCCGGCATTGTGCGGTATCTGGACATCCAACGCTTTTATCCATCAATCAAGATCGACTTGGCCATGCGAACCTGGAAAAAATATGCTGAAGCGGCAGGGTTATCATCGGAATTCCTGGAACTCGGTAAGCGTTTAATCCACGATCACGGGAAGACGCCTCAAGACAATGGAGCAAGTATTCTGACGGGTCCCATTTTCAGCCATCTTCTTGCGAATTTGGTCTTGCGTGAATTCGACGAGGAGCTTGCCGCTAAATTACCCGGGCGGTATTTCCGATATGTCGATGACATTACGCTGGTTGGAGACGAAAATTCCATCGATGTCTCCATACAGGAAATTCAGACCCGGCTAGGCGATCTTGGTTTCACGCTCCATGACGATAATTCACCCAAGAGCATAGAGGTGCCAGTAGCAACCTGGCTTGAAGGGCGAAACGATTACAAAGAAGGCAATCAAAAGTTTTCATGGATGACTTTAATTGGCGATTTAAAGCGTTTCCTTCTGATGAACCCGGCAGAGCGCAAGCACGTTCAAGACACTTTTTGCGTGGAAGGAATTCGGATTCCCGTATACGATTATAGCGCCGCAGCGCAGGAGCGTAGTTTTCTTGAACGGCTATCTAATCTTGCTTCGCAGCGTTGGTTTAAGCGCAAAGCTCAGAGATTGTCTATCCAGACCCTGATTTCTCAAGCGGTATCGCTACGAGATAACTACGAAAGGGAACTGCGAGAGATGCTTGCCTCGCCTGCGGCATCCGGCTTTGACCGTAAGCGTCTCATCCCAAAACTCCGTTATAGAGCGGGGCGACTTGCCTATCTGTCCAGCCCAGAAAGTCTGCTCGCATTGGCAAATGCGATGAATGAGTATCCAGAACTTCATTTCCACGCCGAGGTTATGACAGCTATTTCTACCGCGAAATTGGACCGCATACTGTCGCTCGGAACAAATGCCGCGCAGGCTACGGCGCAACCTCTCAGGGCGGCGGGCGTTCGTTGCAATATAAGCGGTGGGGAAATGGATAAAGTTTTGGAACAATCGTTCGCTGTCTTTATTTTGAATGGAGTCCAAGTCGATAAGCCGGCGAGTTCGCAGAGTAAAAAATCTGACCTGCTTCGATTTGCGCTCTCAGGGGCAGATATCGAACTCATGAAGAGCGCTGATCCCTTTACGCGAGAGTTGGCGTGTCTTCATGGATTAAGCGAGCGACCTCGACATCCAGAGACGCTCGAATCCGTATTCGACAAAGACGAGAATCTCGCTATTGATGCCATTGAACAACTCCAAGGCTCCGTGTCACCATAACTATAACTCAAGAACCGCTTATCGCAAAAAATATCGCGATTTGGAATTCACCGACACAGATCCCAATGCCCGCCCTTATCTGGCCCTGTGCGCCTGAGAATTCCTTGTTTCTTAAGATGCGCAATATTCCAATCGATGCCTTTCACTGACAGTCCCGTTTTCTTGGCTAGGTCGGCAGTTGTTATCTTTGGGTTGTCTCTGATAAGCGCGATTATTTTCTCCCTAGTTTTCTCCCTAGTTTTCTCCCCAATACTAGGGAGAAAACCTTTTGCTGGCTGGCGATGGAATATGACTAGAAAGCCGCTCTTGAGAATCTTGAACTCGACTCGAACGCCGTTTCGCGCGCATTCATTGGCGATGCGTTTAATCCCCGAACCCCACTTTTCGATATCTTTCGATTTAAAAAGCACGCTGGCAATCAGGGGATTGCGGAGAATAGACCGCTCTTCTCCCTTGATAAAATCCTGCGGACGATAACCCTCGGGAAAATCACCCGGATTGTAAATCTCCACCCGGTCCTTGAAAATGGCGACCTCGTTGCCTTTCGGTATCCGGTAGTCCCGATGACACAAAGAGTTGACGCAGTGCGCGCTCAAACGCGGTGTGAATTTGCCGCCGCCTTAAATTCCGAGTTCGCTTCGGTATTGCGCGACGGAACGCCGGGACAGCTCCGCGCCGTAAAGCCTTCGCAGGAGATCGCTTAATTT
>DAHZHT010000025.1 GCA_027406905.1 Elusimicrobiota bacterium | reverse complement strand
CGGGCAAGCTCAAACCACGGCTTAAAACATCGTCAATAAGATTGCGAATTTCGATAGGGTGTTCGATGTCAAAGCGCGGGTGAACGGCAAGACGCCCCTCAGGCGTGATTCTAAAATACTTCAGCCCCCATCCTTTGAGATTATAAATAGAGGCGGAATCATCCACGGTCCAAGGGCGGTTGTTCATGAACTCTTTTTATTATATCAAGTTCAAACAAAATAAAAGCGGGAACTGGAGCGAACTCCAATTCCCGCCTATTTTTCCGTTTAGGGAAGGTGTTTATGAGTCCCGTCGCAATAGGGCTTGGTTTTTGATTGTTTGCACCCGCACCAGGCGACTTTTTTAGCCTCGGTCAACTCGACGATAATCGGAGTAATTCCGGTGTTCATCTTGGAATGGCTCCCATCGCAATAAGGCTGATTTTTTGAATGCCCGCACGCGCACCAGGCGTATTTCCCCGGCTTCTCGTCTTTAACATATGGCGCTTTCTGCGCTACTTTCGGTTCGCTCATTGAAGGCTCCTTTTATTTCTTTGATTTTGGCGGAATAATCGCCTCGACATCCAACTTGATTCTAATTCTGTTTCCAACCAATAAGCCGCCGCTCTCCAGAACCTTGTTATACATCAGGCCGAAGTCCTTGCGGTTAATGCTTGTTTCCGCCACCGCACCCAGCCTCTGATTTCCCCAAGGGTCTTTAACCACTCCGCCGATTTTTATTTTGAGAACCACCGGCTTTGTGACCCCGTGAATAGTCAGATCGCCCAAAAGTTCGGCGGTGTTGCCCTTGAAATGCTCGACTTTCTTGCTTTTAAACACGATTTCCGGATATTTCTTTACATCCAAGAAATGCTCGGAACGAACGTCGTCATCTCTCATCTTAATGCGCGTGTCGATGGAAGCGGCATCGATATGAGCTTCGGCCTTCCACAGTTTCGGTTTCCCGGGAACATAGTTCACCGACCCCGAGAATTTATCGAAACGTCCCTCGACCCGGCTAATGACCATATGCTTGACGCTGAAGCTAATCGTCGTATGCACGGGATCTATCTGATACGTCTCCGCCGCTGCCGCAGACGCCAAGGCGCCCACGAGCAGAAGTCCTAACCATTTTTTCATTGTTTCTTCTCCTTTGTTTTAACTTCCTCTCTCCGACCAAGCTTTCGGCACAATTTCCTGAGAGTTTGCTGCTCTAAGGCAGACAAAGCCGACATCTCTTGTTTGATGGCCTGGGCATGACTCGGAAATATCCTTTGAATCAGTTTTCTCCCCTTTGCCGTCAATTGAACGCTGACAAAACGCCGGTCTTGTCCTTTTCGAATTCTCCGAACAAGACCGCGCTTGTCTAAATGGTCGACGAGCATCGTCACATTACCGTCTGTCCTTAAAAGTTTTTTTCCAAGTTCTGTTTGGCAGAGAGGCCCTAGATGAAAAAGAGTTTCAAGAGCGCCGAACTGCCCTGCGGTCAAGCCCTGCGCGCTTAAACGCCTTTGAAGCCTTGAAATCACCGATTCAGAAGCGCGCATCAAATTAATGAAAGCGCTGAGAGAACGCGCCACTCCCGAATTTCCTTTATAATGGCTGGGCATAAATATTAGTTTAATCTTAAACTATTTAACCATTAACTAATTTTAATTGTCAATATACCAAAAAAATTATGACGGAATTTTTTATCAATATGGTTAAATTCAAGTGTGGAAGAAAGGCTAAACCTAAAGATTGAAGCCGGAATTGTTCTACTCTTTTCTCTTTTAATCGCCCTTTCAGGCCTCAGACAACCCCTTCATATTGATGAACCTTTTTTTCTGGCGGTTGCAAGACACATTCTCAAAGATCCCTTAAGCCCTTTTAATTTCAATTTTAATTGGTACGGGCAAAGAGTTCTATACGCAAAAATCAACAATACGCCTCCTTTATTTCATTATCTCCTGGCTTTAGGACTTTATCTCTCTAAAGGGAAACTCTGGATCTTAAGGGCGCTACTAACACCGCTTGATCTCATCAGCGCGCTTTTTCTGTATCTGATTGCCTCCCGGTTTTTAAAACGTCCTCTTGGACCAACCTTAATTGTCTTGTCCTCGCCGGCCTACCTTATTAACCTGCCACATTTGATGCCCGAAAAACTAATGGCGGCTTTCTCTTTCGCTTGCCTTTACGCCCTGATCCGCGCCTTTGAAGATAAAAATCTGAAATGGTATTGGGTTTCAGCGATAGCCTTAAGCTTGGCGCTCCTTTCCAAATACGCCGCTCTTTTTCTCGCCTTTCCGGCGCTAGTCTATTGTCTTGAGAAAAAAATGCCCTTTGGGAAAATAGCTGCCTACTTTTTCATCTCCATGTTGGGGATTTCCCTCTATCTTGTCTACGACCACATCACCAACAACGCCGCCTTAAGCGCCATCGCCGGAGTATTTTCCACTCCCAACCTCGCGCTTCTTCCTTTATATAGAGCCAGGTCTTTTCTCTCCTTTGCCGGGGGCTTGGGAATAGCGGCGACCTTGTGGCCGCTTTTATCCCTGAAAAAGAATATCAAGGCCCACGCTCTTTGCCTTATAATCTCTCTAAGCCTCTTTCTGCCTTTTTTTGACGCGCCCAACAATTTGACTTCTAATTTTCAGCGCGTAATGGGAATCTTTTTTTCATATCTAGCCCTGATTTCGTTTAGAGAATTATTTTCCGCCCAGAAAGAGAAAGGCTGGACGCTGTGGACAAGCTGGTTTTTCGCCGCAAGCCTTCTCCAAATCGCCCTTTATTGGAGTATAGCGGCTAGAATATTTATTTTTATCCTTCCGCCTTTAATTTTTGGAATCGCGGAAAAAATGGAATCGCAATTTGATGCAAAAACTCTTCGCTTGATTATGTCCGCTTCTTTTCTGATAACGCTGTCCTTGAGTCTTACGCTAAGACAAGTTGATTTCGCCTATGCCAACTCCCAAAAAAAATTCTCGCGATGGGTCAAGGTCCATTACACATCAAAAGGGGAAAAAGTATGGTTTACCGGACATTGGGGATTTCAATATTACATGGAGAAATTCGGCGCCAGTCAAGAAAATTGGCCGTCCGTCAACATGAAAGCAGGCGATATTTTCATTACTCCTGAGGTCAACACCAATTTAATTGTCCCTTTTGCCTTGGCCGGACAAATGAATCAGTTGAACGAAATCACGATTCAAGACCCAATTCCGCTACGGCTGATGGGTTCATCCAGCATCCCCAATCAAGCGGGCTTTTATTCCAGCGTTTTTGGCTTTTTACCCTACACCTTAAGCTCTTCGCCGCTGGACCGGTTTTTGCTGTTTAAAATCCAGAAGACTCCTAAGGCCGCTAAATAGCCAATGCTCCAATATCCCGCCCAAAACCAAAATAAAGGCGACAAATGGCGGTAATTGGGAATTAGAATGATATTAATAGAGACAAGGGCAAGAAGAAACCAAAAAATCGCTTTTTTCGATTCAAATCGCTTTAAAACCCACAAAAACATAGGCAAAACCCAAATTTGATCTCCGCAATGGGAGTAGAGAGAACCCAAAAGCGCAAGAGACAAAATCTGAGACAGGCGTTTTTGGACCTCACCCCAAGGATAGGAAATACCCACGATGAGAATTCCACTGACAACTCCTCCTGTTTTTCTAAAAAAATCCAGTAGAGGAGATGATTGAAAAAGAGAAGCGAAAGCGGCTATGCGTAAAAAAGAAAGAAGATGGAGGCTCTTATCCATTGCAAGAACAAGACCTTGGTCGTCAAAAAAAACAAAGCGACTTCCGTAATGAGAAAGACTTAAAATAAAATCTTTCCAAAGAAGTATGGAATCAGAAAACCCAAAAATTGAGAAAAGTCCTCCCAATGCCGCCAGCCAAAGACTCATCCCGCAAACGCGCCATTTCCGGCGGATCAGAAGAAAAAGAAAGACAGGAAAAAACCATTGGGGCAAAAGGGCTAAAAAACCCCACAGAAAAGCGGCTAGACTCTCATACCCTCTATTCCACAAAACTAGGCCGCCCATAAAGCCGGCGAAAACAAAAACGGTCAGGCGATGATAAAAAACGCCGTGAACCAAACCAGGAAAAAAAGAAAAAGCGAGAATGGCCAGCCAAGACATTCCGGAGCCCAATGGACAGGCCGCTAATTCAAGGCCGGAAAAGACGATCGCCAGCGATGAGAGAAAAACAATCAAGGACCAAAAATAAAAAGCTTTCTGGTAAGAGAAAAACGGTAAAAACCGCAACGCAATAAAATCCCAGGGGGGTAGCGCGAAAGCGTAAAAACGCGAGGGATAAGGGTTTTTACGCCCCAGAACAGAAGAGATTTCCTTTTGAAACCCCAAAAAATCATATGGGTTTTTTCCCTGGGAATACATATCGCTTCCCGCGTATAAATAGATAAAGTCCTCGCGCGGATTGCGAAGGGAAATGAAGGACCAAAATCCGCAGACAAGGAAAGCCAATACGATTCCCGCCATCTTTACGGAAAAAGCGCGACCCATGGTTTTATTTACGAGGCCTTAGATGCAAGAGAGCCAGTTCTCTGTTTTTATAGATTTCCTCGCAATGAGATTTTTTTTCAGAGCAAGGGTTCCAATTGGCGGGGAGAACCGCGTAATCAGCTTTTAAAATAGCGGCAATCTTTAAAATCTCCGGCCAATTTTGTTCGCGGTAAGAGGCATTTAGCTTCTCATAAAGGGGCCAGTAAAATTTTTCGATTTTATCATCGAAAGAAAGAAGCATTTCAAGCGCGCGCGAATCTCCGAAAACGGCGCGAGAGGATTTGGCCCGAATGCCGACAAGCGCGTCCGGAGTTAGAATCAACGCGTTTTTCGGAGTCAAGGTTTTAATCTGCCAAGATAAATCCGTCTCATACTCCTGAATATGCGCGGGATCTTGAGGCGTCTTCCAGCCGGAATGAGGAAAAGAATGAATCAAGAGAAAAATCCCTAGAATCAAGATTAAAATATTTTCCTTTTTACTCTCCACCGGCCGCCAAAACTCCGAGGACAGCGGAATCAAAGGGAGAATGGCCGGCATAAAGGCTCTAAATTCCCCCATAATCAGGGAAGGAGAAAAAGGAAAAAGGAGGACAAACAGGCGGCCCAAGACCAAGAAACTCAAGGGCAAGCTTGCGCTTAAAAGAATCCGTTTTTTTGTGTCCTTCAAAACTCTCCAAGGGCGCGCAATCGCCCAAAAGGCAAAGACTATCGCCGGCCAGCGCAATAAAAAAAAGAAAATAATCAACCCTCTTAAATGATGAAAGGCCCGCCAGCCTTCAATAGGATAAAGAGGCGGGAAGGCCCAGGCAAAAAAATTCGCGCTAGGCGGATTCCAAGTCCTAAGAACTAAGAGCGTCGGCAAGGCTCCAAAAATAATGGCCGCTAATGAAAGAAAAATCAGTAAAAAAGACGCTTTATCTTTAGGCGGACGAGCCTCCGGCAGAAGCCCATAGACCGAAATGAGAGAAAGCCCCATGTAGATAGACGTCGGAGCATGAATATTGGCCGCCAAAGCCAAAAGCGCCATTTCCCATGGAGGCATATCGGGGTTTTTGATTCTCCGCACTAAAAAATAAAGAATCCAGGGAAAAAGAGACAAGGCCTGCTCATGCGGAACCGCGAAATTTCCCATCGCGAGAAAGTACTGCCCCGCCGGATCGGTTCCGCCGGCCAATAAAAATAAAACCGAGAGACCCGTTGAAAGGATATTTTCAGAAATTTCGTAAGACAAAAGGCCCACTCCGAAAGCCGCGACGAAAAAACTTAGGCAGGAAATAATCCAGTCTCCCACAATTTGATCGCGACAAAGACGCAAACTAAAAAAAGCCGTCAACTCCCGCCAAAAACGGGGATAAAGCGGAGTCACATGAAAGACCATATAGTCGCGCGCATAAAATGAAGAATTGAGCGTTCGAATTTGAACAGGAATTAAATGGAGATAATCGAGACTCGCTCCGGTGGCGAGCATGGAATTCCAGGAAGGCGGAAAGCCGCTCCACAAAAACGTTCGAAACTGAAAGATAAAGGCGAGCAGAAATGCCGCGCAGGCGAAAAAAACTTGGGAACGTTTAATCCAAGCGCTCATTGAGAAACACTATAATATCCTATCCCTCATATGAAAGAGCCAAAAGAAACAAACGACCTTTTTATGCGTCGAGCCCTGGAACTCGCTAAACGCGGCGGAGAAAAAACCCGGCCTAACCCGCGCGTGGGCTGTGTCCTGGTGAAAAATGGGAAAGTCATCGCGGAAGCCTGGCACAAAAAATTTGGCGGTCCCCACGCCGAAGCCTTGGCCCTCAAAAAAGCTGGTTTAAAAGCCTCTGGCGCCACCGCCTATATCACCTTGGAGCCTTGCGTTGCGTTCCCCGGCAAAAAAACTCCTTCTTGCGCCGAAGCTTTGATATCGGCCAACGTGAAAAAGGTTTTTATCGCTTCCAAGGATCCCAACCCCCGTATCTCAGGCCGCGGAATCAATCTATTGAAAAAAAATGGGGTTTTAGTTCACGTGGGGATGTTTGAGCGAGAATGCGAAGAAATCAACCGCAGTTTTTTCTGGAGGCAGCGCCATCAACGCCCCTATGTGGTTTTAAAATTGGCATTAAGTTTAGATGGAAAAGCTTTCGCGGCGGGGGGAAACTCCAAATGGATTACGGGAAAACCCGCCCGCAACTTTGTTTATGGCCTTAGAACCCGCTTTGACGCTATCTTGGTTGGAAGCGAAACGGTCATCAAGGATAATCCAAGTCTCACTTCCCATGGGCGCGGTAAAAACCCCTTGCGCCTTGTGTTAGACACGCGCCTAAAAATTCCGCAAAATTCCCATGTCTTGACCGAAAAGACTCCAACTCTCATAATCACCTCTTCCCGGCAAAATTTCCCCGGGGAAACGCTTCGCGTCCCTTTAAAAAATGGAAGAGTGGATATCAAAAAAGCTCTTCAGAAACTAGCCGAGCGCGGAATTGAAACCCTATTGGTGGAAGGCGGGCCAAGGGTTTGCGCTTCTTTTCTTAAAAATAAAATCGTCGATGAGGCCTATCTCTTTTTTGCCCCGAAGTTTTTGTCCGAGGCCAAAAATCCCAACCATTCTCCGATATTAGAAGACCCGCAATTAGAAAAGATTGGAAAAGACTTTCTCATCCATGGTAGAATCAGATATTAAGATGTTTTCTGGGATCATTGAAAAAGAAGGTCTTGTCAAAAAAGCGGGCAAAAGCTCTCTGTGGGTTTCCGCTTCTCTTTCCAAGGTCAAAGCCGGAGACAGCATCGCGGTCAACGGCGTCTGCCTTACCGTTCTTCCGCCCCTCAAAAAAAAATTTTTCGCCTTTGATCTAAGCCCAGAGACCTTAAGACTGACGACCCTAGGGCGCCTTACAACGGGACAAGCGGTCAATTTAGAGCGCGCCTTAAAGTTGGGAGACGTCATCGGTGGACATCTGGTCTCCGGCCACGTCGATTCCATTGCCCGCGTTTTAGAAAAAAAAGATTTACCCAAGGGCTTTTGCAATTTAAGAATTGAAATTCCCAAAAACCTCATAGGCCTCATCGCTCACAAAGGCTCTATCGCTGTTGACGGAGTTAGCCTCACCGTCTCCGCCCTCGGGAAAAACTATTTCGAGGCGGCGCTCATCCCTTATACTCTCAAGCATACCAATCTCGGGAAAATTAAAAGAGGAGACTTAGTCAACCTTGAAGCCGATATTTTAGCCCGATATGCCGCGAACTATTTATCGAATATCAAAAGATGGGGGAACTTAAATTGAAATTCGATAGCATTGAAGACGCGATCAAAGACATCCGTAAAGGGAAAATGCTCATCGTGGTAGACGACCCTAAGCGGGAAAACGAAGGAGATATCGTCATTGCGGCGGAAAAATGCACCGAAGCCTCCGTCAATTTTATGGCTCGCCACGGAAGAGGTCTTATCTGCGTTCCCATGACCAACGAGCGCTTAAATGAGCTTAACCTTCACCCCATGGTCAACGCCTCTTCTTGGACCCGCGAACCCGGGAGAGACACCGCATTTTCCATTTCCGTAGACGTCCGACAAGGCACGACCACCGGCATTTCCGCTTTAGACCGCGCAAAAACGATTCAAGCTCTTATTTCAAATAAGACCAAACCCGAAGATCTTATTCGCCCGGGACACGTCTTTCCTCTGCGCTCAAAAGAAGGCGGGGTCTTGGTCAGGGCCGGCCACACCGAAGCCGCCGTCGATATCGCCAGGCTCGCGGGGCTTAAACCCGCTGGGGTTATCTGCGAAATTTTAAACCAAGACGGTTCGATGGCAAGAACCCCACAACTGATGCGTTTCGCGAAAAAATACAAATTGCGCATCATCACGATTCAAGCTCTCATTGAATATCGGCGCGCCAAAGAAAGATTGGTCAAACGCATGGCCACCGCCCATCTCCCCACCCGTTTTGGAGAATTTTTGATTCATCTCTACGAAGAGACTCTTACAGGCAAACAACATCTCGCCCTCACCAAAGGCTTAGTCGATGGCTCTAAGAGAGTCCTCGTTCGCGTTCACAGCTCTTGCGTGACTGGAGACGTTTTATTTTCCGAGAGATGCGATTGCGGAAAACAACTCGCCGCCGCTTTAGAACGCCTCAGCCGCGAAAAAACCGGGGTACTGATTTATTTGTCCCAAGAAGGGCGGGGAATTGGACTTCTCAACAAGCTTAAATCTTACAATCTCCAAGACAAGGGGTTAGACACGGTAGAAGCCAATCTCGCCCTGGGTTTTAAACCCGATTTGCGCGAATACGGAATTGGAGCTCAAATACTGGCCGACCTGGGCCTTTCGACGATCCGAATTTTGACCAATAATCCGCGAAAAATTGTCGGGATAGAAGGCTATGGACTTAAAGTCGTTGAGCGCGTGCCAATTGAAATCCCGGCGACTCCGCACAATGCCCGCTATTTAAAGGCGAAAAAACAAAAGCTCGGCCATTGGCTCACCGAGGAGTCTCTCCTGCCATGAAAACGTCTCTTCATAAATATTCGGTCGGCATCGTCGCCTCTCGCTTTAACGAGAAAATCACTCAGCGCCTACTCTCCCATTGCACAGAAACGCTCATCGCCGGGAAAATTGAGAAGTCTAAAATCTCGGTCATCCGCGTGCCGGGCGCATATGAAATTCCCTGGACGCTTCAAGAAATGGCTCTGAGCAAAAAATATTCCGTTTTAATCGCCCTTGGTTGTATTTTAAAAGGCGGGACTTCGCAAAACGACTATATCTCAAAAGCCGTGATAGAAAATATCCAAAAAATTTCCCTTCAAACCCGCGTTCCTTGTGTCTTGGGGGTCATTACTCCCAATACGGAAAAACAAGCTCTGGCCCGCACGCGCGGAGAAATGGACCGCGGAAAAGAGGCCGCGATGGCGGCATTGGCTATGATTAACGTCCAGTCAGCTCTTGAGGAAACGATCTAATGAAAGGAAGAAGACTGGCCAGAGCCGCCGCGCTACAAGCCCTTTACATCATTGACGTTTCCGGAATTCCCGAAGAAGCCGCCTTGGCCACCCAGCAAGAGGCTCTTGACTCTTTAAAGGAAAATGACTCCTCTTTTTCGAGGGATTTAGTTTTAGGAACCCGTAAATTTTTATCCCAGATCGACAAAAAAATCGCCGAAGCGGCCACGCACTGGAGAATCGACCGCATGACCTCGGTTGACCGCAATATCTTGCGCCTTTCAACCTATGAATTGTCTTACGTGCCGAAGACTCCCGCCAAGGTCGCGATCAATGAAGCCATTGAAATTGCCCGCGAGTTTTCAACTGAAGAATCGGCTCGCTTTGTCAACGGAATTCTCGACAAGATATCTAAGGCTCCGTGACAGAATAATATGGACAAATTTGGCTGCGCGCTTTCGGGCTGCAACTTCGTCGTTCGTCGCTCACATAGGCCCGCTATGCTCGCTCGTCGCGCCTCGAAATTGTCTCAACACTGGGCCTCCAAATGTCTATATTATTCTGTCACGGAGCCTAAGTCCGAAAAATAATTCCATGTCGGCTCAAGCGGAAATTAATCGCCTGCGAAACGAAATTCTCAAGCATGATCGTTTATATTATCTCGAGCAAAAACCTCAGATATCGGATTTTGAATACGATTCTCTTTTGCGCCGCTTAAAAGAGCTTGAGGATCTCCATCCCGAGCTTATCACTCCCGATTCTCCGACGCAGCGCGTCTCCGGAGGGGTTTCCTCGAGTTTTAATCCGGTCCGCCACGCCTCTCCCATGCTGTCTTTAGACAATACTTACAATGAAGAAGAAATTCGCAGGTGGCATCAGCGCATCATCAAGATTCTTCCCATAGCGGAGAAACCCCGATATCTCATCGAACGCAAAATGGATGGGCTGTCTTGCGCGCTCAGCTATGAAAATGTCCTTTTTATCCGCGCCGCGACCCGGGGAGACGGCGAAACCGGAGAAGACGTGACATTAAACGCCAAAACATTGCGCTCAATTCCACTCAAATTAAACGCTCAATCATCCTGCCCGCGTTTTCTCGAAATTCGAGGAGAGGTTTTAATGACGCAAGCGGATTTTAAAGCGGTCAATGAAGAAATGGAAAAAAGCGGAGAAGAGCCCTTCGTCAATCCGCGCAACTGCGCTTCCGGGTCCCTGCGACAAAAAGATCCCTCCGTGACCGCTAAAAGGCGCTTGCGTTTTTATGCCCATTCTTTCGGCGCCTGGAAATCTGACGCGCCGCCGCCAAGCTCTCAATCCAATTTTCTTAAAATCTGCCGCGAGCTGGGCTTTCAAGTCGAGCCTTATGAACTTTTTGATTCCATTGAAGACGTCATCGCGTTCTACAAAAAATTTCGCGAAAAGATAATTCCAACTCTCCCTTACGCGGTCGACGGTTTGGTCGTCAAGGTCGACTCCTTTGCCCAGCAGAAAATTTTGGGTTTTACCAACAAGAGCCCGCGCTGGGCCGTCGCCTTTAAATATCCGGGGGCGCAAGCCTCAACCGTCGTCAATCAAGTCGATTTTTCCGTCGGACGAACAGGGGTCATCACCCCCGTCGCGAAAGTCGAACCCGTCTTTTGCGCCGGGGTGACCATCAGCTCGGTGACTCTCCACAATTTTGACGAGATAAAAAGGCTGGGCTTGGGAGTGGGAGATACGGTCCTCATCGAACGCGCCGGAGAAGTCATTCCCAAAATCATTCAGGTCTCCCAAAAAGCCCGGCCTTCATCTAAAATAGCGCCGCCTTCCCTTTGTCCAGTTTGCAAGTCCGCAGTCATCAAAGAAAAGGAAGAAGAAGTCGCTTACAAGTGTCCCAACCCGTCTTGTCCCGCCCAAATTCGAGCTCGGCTTTTGCATTTCGCATCCCGCAAGGCTATGGACATTCAAGGCCTTGGAGAAGCCGCCGTCGAGCAATTGTTAAACCTGGGAAAGGTCAAGGATTTCTCCGATCTCTATTCTTTAAATTCAGATGACCTGACCAAGCTTGAGCTTTTCGCCGACAAGCGCGCTCAAAATCTACTCGATCAAATTCAGGCCTCCAAACAGAAACCTCTTTCCCGGCTTATTTATGGATTGGGAATTCCCCAGGTGGGAGAAAAGACCGCTGAAATTCTCGCGGAGAGATTCTCCCTTGAAGAACTGATGTCGGCCTCCCAAGAAACGCTTCAAAAAATTCAGGAGATAGGCCCGGTGGTTTCAGGCGGCATCGTCGATTTTTTTTCCCGCGCTGAAATCAGAAATCTCATCATGCGCTTAAAACAAGCCGGACTCGACATGAAAAAAGAAAAAAAAGACTTCTCTCAAAGGCCCTTAGAGTCAATCAGTTTTGTCTTTACCGGAGAGCTCAAGACGATGTCAAGACAGGAAGCGGAGGAAAAAGTCAAAAGCCTCGGCGGAAAAGCCTCTTCTTCCGTTTCTTCAAAGACTGGCTATGTCGTCGCGGGCTCAGAACCGGGGTCCAAACTCAAAAAAGCGCGAGAATTGGGAGTTAAAATTCTCGATGAAGAAGAGTTTTTAAATTTTTTAAACCAAAACAATGGAAAATAAGCCCGAGAAATACGCCCTTTTGCACGTCGCCGACCGCACCGGCATCATCGAATTCGCATATGAGTTGCGCGCCTTGGGTTTTAAGATTATTTCGGCTGGCGCGACCGCAAACGCGCTTAAACAAGCTGAAATTGAAATTATAGAATTGCGCGAATTCATCAACGCCGGAGACATTCTCGAAGCCCCGCTCAGCCTTCTTCATCCTCGAGTCATCCTTTCTCTCTCTGCCGATAGAGACAAACCCGGACAGATGCATGAACTGGAGAGGCGCGGGGGAAAACCCATTGACGTTCTCGCCTCCAACCTTTATCCCGTTTCAGAAATCGTCTCGGATAAAAATTTGACGCAGTCCGAAATCTTGGATTATATCGATTTGTCCGGCTCGGCCTTAATCCGAGCGGCGGCAAGAAATTACCGGCATGTCCTGTGTCTTTGCGATCCCGAGGATTATTTGCCGACCGTCGATTCCTTAAAACAGTATGGGCGCGTTCATCCCGAACAAAGGCAAAACCTCGCAGCGAAAGCGTTTCATTACAGCGCTTATTACGATTCAACCGTCGCGCAATATTTGGGGGGAAAATGGGAACGCCTGCCCGAAGAGCTCGTCATCGGGCTAAAAAAAACAGTGGACCTTCACTACGGAGAAAACCCGCAACAACAAGGGGCCCTTTACGCCTTAAGCGGCGCCAGGCCTTGGGGGCTTAATGCCGCCCAGATCATCCATGGAAAAACTCCGTCTTATAATCATTATCTCGACCTCGAAGTCGCCTGGGAATTGGCCATTGAAATTAAAGACCCGGCTTGCGTCATTGTTCGGCACGCGACTCCCGCCGGAGTCGCATCGTCTGAAAATTTAGCCGAGGCCGCTAAACTCGCTTATCGCTCGGACCCGCGCGGATGTTTTCAAGGAATCTGTGCGGTCAACCGGGAAATCACGGCCGAAGCCGCCGCTTTTTTCGCCGAGGCCCATATCGCCCTCATCGCCGCTCCACAATTTTCGCCCTCAGCTCTTTCCATTCTACGCGCGAAAAAAGAAATTCGTCTTGTGACCCTTCCCTCGACCTTAGTCTCGCCCGGAGAAATGGATATTAAAACCGTCGCGGGCGGAGCTTTAATTCAAGATAAAGACTACTCTAAAATGACCGGCCCCTTTACTTGCGTGACCCGCCGATCTCCCAACGAAGTGGAAACAAAATCTCTCCAGTTAGCCTGGCACGTAGCCAAGCACGCCCGCACCCATGCGGCGGTGATCGTTCAGGGAACATCCACGATAGGAATCGGGAGCGGCCAAACCTCTCGCCTTGACAGCATCAGACTCGCTTTGGTCAAAAGCCAAGAAAGGCATCCCATTTTACCCGCCGGGCTTCCTTTAATGATGGCCTCCGATGGAGTTCTTTCCGGCGAACATGTTCGCGAAGCGGCCCAGGGGGGAGTCGGAGCCATTATCGAGCCCGGAGGTTCCAGCGAGGATAAAGACGCCATTGAAGCGGCCGATGAAAAAAACGTGGCGATACTCTTTGCCGGGACCCGACATTTTAGGCATTAAAGATTTCGTTTTTAAAAACCTCCCATTTCTTTGTAAAATAAATGTTCGTGCGGGCGTAGTTCAATGGTAGAACGTCAGCCTTCCAAGCTGATCACGTGGGTTCGATTCCCATCGCCCGCTTAGTTTCAAGTTAGGGACAGTCCCTAACTCCAGACGCTGGGGTAGCTCAGTGGTAGAGCATCTCCATGGTAAGGAGAAGGTCGTGGGTTCAAGCCCCATCCCCAGCTAATTTTGGAAAGGCTTGAAGCCGACAGATGCAAGCCAATGATTTGGCTTGTGGATTTGGAGGAGCGGAAGCCCCATCCCCAGTTAATTTCAGTAGAACATCCCTAGAACAGAAATGTCAAAAGCGAAATTTGATCGGACAAAGCCTCACGTGAACATCGGGCGCGTCGTCGCGATTTCATTTTTCGCCGCGTTTTTGTGCGCTGTTCCGCGCGTGGCCTTGGCCTCATCCGACGGCTGGGGACAAAAGATATCCGATGAGTTTCATAAAGTACTGAGCCGCGTAAGGAAAAATAATTTGCGTCCTATCCGCGTCCGCTTCTCGCCTCTCGTTCACGCCAAGAAATTCATCCTTCCGGAATTGCCTAAAGAAATTTTAAGAAAGCTCTCAGGGAATGGGCAGTCGCGGCTTGGCGCTTTAGGTTATGTCTATCCGGGTTCTTTGACGGCCGCCATGAATCAAACCGGAGCGACATATCGAGCCGCAAATAATATCAGGCAATCCCAGGATTACCAAAATCTTTCCGCACAGGCTCTTGAACCGCTCAATACTCATTGGGACGCGCTCGTTCAAACTCACGATCAACTGACCGGTCAAGCGCCGGATTTGGATTCCGAAAACGAAACGCTCGCTTCCCAGGCACAAGAGCTCAATTCGGAGAAGGCTGATATAGAAAATCGCAAAAACTCGCTTCAGAGCGCGATTGATTCTTACAATGAATCTTGCGCGGGCAAGACCTTGCCGCAGGGGCCATATGAGGAGTGCGAGTCCGAGCGTCAAAATTTAGACTCTCAGATTACGCAACTTCAAAGCGATATTTCCCAACACAACAGCAAGGTCAATGACTTTAACTCGCGCGTGGATAATCTCAAAACTTCCGCCTCCAACTGGATTGGGACTCTTGAATCCTGGGTAAATGACATGGACTCATGGGTCGAGGAAGTTAAGGCGGCGATTGAGGACAATGGATCCCAATACGGAGACTGCACAAAAGAGCAACACGGTGAGTTGCAAAACAAGGTAAGATTAGAATGCAAGACCAAGCAATGGGCCTGCAATGAGGAGCAATCCTGCGATATTCTCCGATCTAATCTTGCGCAAGGTCAAAAGTGTTATGCCGCGAGAAAAGCGATTACCGACATCTGCTACAAAGGCGTCGTGAGGCCGGACCATAAGCAGGCGTTTGAAGACACGTTGAGAGGCATTGCCAATTGCCAAGACCTTATCGGCCAGGCATGCGGAGCGGGCGCGGCCATGCGTCATTTCTCGAAATGACGCATGGGGCCGTTTCTCTCTTCTCCTCATTTGAATCATGGGTTGACTATGTGTTTAATCACCCCGTGACTAATCCGCAGTGGCATTTTGATTCGAGGCTTCATGTTAAGGAGCCGCCGCCCGAAATGATCGTGCCCTACTTGACCAGCCTCTTTCAGAATCCGGAAGAATCATTGAGTTCCTTTACGAAAGACCAGGTAGCTCAGGGATTAAACTACCTTGTCAGTCCCTCTTGTTCAAACTATATGTTCGCATTGAGAGATGATTCTATTCCTTGGGAAAAAAGAGAGCTCTGCATTGCCGCCATTTATAATCTCTATGAACGCTATTTTTCCAAACATTGCGCCGAAACTCTCTCTCATCTTGGCGAGAAAGGCAATCCCCTCAATGGTCCGTGCTATATGTGGTGGGATGAGTTCCCTTGGTTTGGGCATCCCAAGGAATCGCAATACGCCAAACTCGACGACGCTATTTTAAGCGTCATCGAGAATACATTGCTTATTGATCATGTCGCTTGTCAAGAAGGCGCGCTCCATGGCCTGGGACATTGGGCGAGAGATTATCCTCAACGAGTGGCTCAAACGATTGATGGATTCTTAAATTCCTCGACAAAAAAAACAATTCCCTTTAAGCTCGCGCAGTACGCCGCATTGGCGAGATGGGGATATATTCTGTAAAAAGGAGAGTAAAAACGCCAAAAGCGAAATTTGATCGGACAAAGCCTCACGTGAACATCGGGCGCGTCATCGCGATTTCATTTTTCGCCGCGTTTTTGTGCGCTGTTCCGCGCGCGGCCTTGGCCTCATCCGACGGCTGGGGACAAAAGATATCGGATGAGTTTCATAAAGTATTGAGCCGCGTAAGGAAAAACAATTTGCGTCCCATCCGCGTTCACTTTCTCCCTATTCTCCAAGCCAAAAATGAGTGCACTCAGGATTGAATGTTCAATGATGGATAAAGAGGCGGTTAAGGTTCTTATTCGGTCAGCCTTTGCCCATGTCAAATATCCGGCGACTGGATGTTTAGTTAACAGCTACGAGGAAGACGAGCCTGAGCTTGTGATAGAAGCGTTCAAAGATAAAAAGGATTGGACGACCCTGACCGTGGAATTTTTGAGCAATGCCCCGGAAGATACCGACGCTTCTCCGCTGAATTTCTTTTCCGATGAGGCCTACCATTTTTATCTGCCGGCTTACCTGATTGCGGACATTGATTTCAGGATGGACAAAGCTTATCCGGTCTTTAGCCTCACCTTTGGATTGACCGAAGAGTCAACAAATAAGCTCGTTGGCCCGGGCGAGCGCACATGGCTTGATGCGGCGCTCTATAAATTCTCGATGTTCAACAAAGAAGAGGCTCGCGCGATTGTCGCGTATCTTGAATTTAAAATGGAGAACGGAAGTCGCCCCGACAAGCCGAGAATCAAGGAAGCCCTGGATAATTATTGGCTAAAAAAGGCCGGCCTAAAGACCGAATGATTGAAATCGCAACCCAAGCGGTCTAAAATTGTTATAATAAAAAAAGTATATAAACAAGGAGAACAGAAATGTCAAAAGCGAAATTTGATCGGACAAAGCCTCACGTTAATATCGGGACCATTGGTCACGTGGACCACGGCAAGACTACCTTGACCGCGGCCATCACGCACTATTTATCGAAGAA
>DAHZHT010000024.1:4522-20086 GCA_027406905.1 Elusimicrobiota bacterium | reverse complement strand
GGAATTGTCGATGTCCTGCGCCAAATCGCCAACCCCACCCAGGTGGGATCCGCCATGGCGGTGGCCATCACGACGGCTTTCTACGGCATCGCCATGGCCAACGTTTTTTGCGTTCCTATCGCCGGAAAACTGCGCGTCAGGTATTGGAGGGAAAAGCAGGCCAAATCCATGATTCTCGAAGGGGTTTATGAAATTCTCCAACGTACGCCCGCGGTTATTATTTCGCGAAAGCTAAAATCCTATCTATGAAAGAAAAGGGGGCTGTCCCTATTTCCATATGAGACGAGCGCGACACGAGGAACTGGAAAACCAGCTCTCAAAATCCGCCCAATGGGCGATTACCTACGGCGATTTCATGAGCTACCTCATGATTTTCTTTTTGATTATGTTCTCTTTTACGCTCTCAAAATCTGGCGGAAAAACGACCGAAAATATCAAATACCAACAGTCCCTGATCAAGATTCAAAAAGTGTTCGGCGGCGCGGGCTCTTCTCTGGATTATGACCGGCTCATCAAAAGAGAAAAAGAAGAGTCCATGGTGACCCAGCTCAAACAAGCCCTCGATAAAAAAGATTTGTCGAAATACGCGAAAATAGAAACCTGGGATAAAAAAATCCGCCTTATTTTGGCCAGCGCCGTTCTCTTTGATTCCGGAAGGGCCACGCTGGCTCCGCGTTCCGAAAAAATCTTGGCGGCGGTCGCCCAACAACTCAAGACTCTTGACAATCCCATCCAAATCGAAGGCCACACCGACAACGTTCCGGTTCGCGGCGGAAAATATAAATCAAACTGGGAACTCTCCATGGCCCGCGCTTATTCCGTTTTAGTTTTCTTTCAGAAGAAGGGAATCAACCCGCAAAGGTTATCCGCCATCGGCTACGGAAAATATCACCCCATCGCGGATAATAAGACTGCCGCTGGGAGAGCAAAAAATCGTAGAATCGAAATAGATTTATTGCGGACCCAATAAAAGGAGAAAACGATGAAAAACCTCATTCTTATTCTTACATTTTCGGCTTTATCCGCGCCGGGTTTTGCCGCTCAAAATAATCCCAAACTCAATAACGGCGGCGCATCAACAACGCCCACCGCCACGGTCCCTCATCCCCTGGTTCCTCAAGACCCTTACTTGACGGCTTTAGAAAACATCAAAAGTCCGATTCCGTCTGTTCGCTTATCGGCCATTCAGACGCTCGCGCAAAACCGCAATCCCGCCTCCGTCGCGCCTTTAACTCAAGCGTTATCGGACAAAGACCCGGCCGTCTGCTCCGCCGCCATTCATGCCTTGGGCCTTTTGAGGGTCAAGACGGTCGCTTCTCAAATCGCCCAACTTTTAGCCACTTCACAATCTTCTCAGGTTCGGCAAAACGCCGCCGTGGCCTTGGCTTATCTCGCCGACCCCGCGGCAATTCCAACCTTAATTTCAGCGATCTCCGATTCACACCAAAGCGTTCGCTTTGCGGCGATAAAAACCTTGGGCAGCCTCCACGCGACCGCCGCAGTCCCGGCTTTGATTCATACCCTAAAAAGTCCCAACGCCAATATTCGTCAAACCGCCGCCGCAGCCTTGGGACAAATTCAATCTCAAGAAGCCTCCGCCGCTTTGGCCGCTTTGACCAAGGATCCTGATATCAATGTCCGCGAGGCCGCGGTCATTGCCTTGGGATCGACCGGCGGCAAATTGGCCATTACGCCTCTTCTCAAAGCCCTCAAGGATAAAAACTTTTCCGTTAGTCTTAATGCGGCGCGTTCTCTTTCAAAATTAGGAAATTTTGAGGGAAAGAATGTAGCGCTCAAAGGTCTGGCTCAAAAAGACCCTTTCTTGCGTCAAGAAGCCGTGACTATTTTAGGAATGGCGGGCGGGAAAAAAGCTCTCAAAGCTCTTCAAAAGCTTTCTAAACGAGAAAAAGATCCGGCCACCATCAGCTTGATTGGCTTTGCCGAAGCTCAAATTAAGGGAAGGCTCGGAATCAAACCTTCGCCTTCCCGCAAGAAATGAAACGCCGCTTCGGCCTCGTTTTTTCTTTAGGCTTAAGCCTCGTTTTTATTTTCCTGTATAGGCCCATTCTATTCGGGGTCAAGAAGGATAATTTTTTTGAAGGCCTGGAAAACACCTGGCAGGATTTTCTTTTTCAAGCCAATCGCCCTTATTTAAAGCCCGGAGACCCGCGAATCATTATCGCCGCCGTTGACGACGCAACCCTTGAGCGCTATGGATATCCGCCGCCAAGACCGATTTTCGCTCAACTGACCGCTCGCCTGAGAAAATTAGGAGTTAAAACCCTGGTCTTTGACGTTCTCTTTATCGATCACAGAAAAGGAGACGCGCAATTAGCCCAATCTCTCCAAAAATTTAAATCCGTGGTTTTGCCATATGCCTTTGACCCCAGCGAAAAAAACGCCCTGACCTTGCCCATTTCTCCGCTGCTCAAAGCCGTCAAAAACTTCGGATACGTCTCAATTGGAGACGATATCGACTCCGACGGACACTTTCGCAGGTTTCGCCTTTTTCACTCTTCTCTAAAAAACCCGAAAACTAATTTGAGCGCAGAAGCCCTTGAGGTTCCGGCCTATACGCTTTTTACCGGCAAGGCTCTCAATTCAATTATTCCGCAGAACTCCGCCGATAAACATTTTTTTATCAACTTTAATCCCCCGAGTTACCCTGATTATAAGACGGAAAATCAAGGCTCTGAGGCGCGTTTAAGCGCAAACAAACTTCATTTGTCTCCGCACCGCATCATTTCAATCGCGGAAATCCTCGATCCCCATTTGCCGCCAGAGATAAAAAATATTCTAAAAGGCTCCTTGGTCCTGGTGGGCTCGACGGCTCTGGCCGCTTTCGATCATTATCCGTCGCCCTTTAGCGACGCAAGCCCGGGGGTTGAATATCATGCCAATGTCGTCGATAATTTGCTCCATCATAACTGGATGCGCCCCTGGTCTCCTTATTATCAGCTTCTAATCATCCTTCTGTTTATCTGGTTGCCCTTTTTCCTTAGGCGCTTATCTCCGCTTGTGGCGAGTTTTTCAACTCTCGGAATTTTTCTGGCCTGGGCCGGATTTTGCGAATGGCAATTTCTTAATGGAATTCGGATTGAATTTGTTCTTCCCTCCGCCTCTCTTCTTTTTTCATTTGTCGGAGAAACCATTTATCAGTCCCTGACCGAAGGCCGCGAAAAAAAATTCATCAAGAATCTATTCGCCCAGTTTGTCTCGCCCGAAGTCGTTGAAAATCTCGCCAGAAACCCAGAGAAGATAAAGTTGGGGGGCGAAAAGAAAGACATGACGATTCTCTTTCTCGATATCGCTCATTTCACCAGTATATCGGAAAAAATGTCCCCTGAAGATTTAATCGCGTTTTTAAACCGCTATCTTTCAAGACTCAGCCAGGTCATCCAAGATCACCAAGGCGTTGTCGACAAGTATATCGGAGACTCGATCATGGCGTTTTGGAACGCGCCGGTCGAAGTCAAATCTCACCGCGTCAAAGCGTGCCTGACAGCCTTGTCCATTCAGGAAGCGGTTTTAGAACTCAACAAAAACCTCCCTGTCGGAATTTCGCACACCCCGGAAGTCCGCATCGGGATTAACGCCGGTTTTGTGACCGTGGGACTCACCGGAAGCGAGCATAAACTTCAGTACACGGTCATTGGAGACGAGGTCAATTTAGCCTCTCGGCTTGAAGGAGCCAATAAATTCTTCCGCTCCAAAACCATGATTAGCGAATCGGTCTATTCCGAAGCCAAGACGGAAATTGAAGCCAGGGAAGTGGGAATCATTCGCGTCTTAGGAAAAGAAATCCCGATTAAGACCTACCAGATTTTAGCGCGAAAAGGCGGCTTATCCCGCGCCTGGAAAACGGCTCTTCCAATTTACAATCAAGCCCTTAAAGACGTTCGCGATAAAGAATATGTCAACGCAATAGCCCTCTTTGATACCTTTCTAAAAATTATTCCCGATGACGGAATCGCTTCGTTTTATCTCTCCGCTTGCAAAAAAGCCCAAGAGAGCACTCCCTGGGACGGGATCATCCATCTAACCGCGAAATAATGAAAATCCTTAAATGATTATATTTTGGCGCTTACTTTTTGGGCATTTACTGGCGGATTTTACTTTTCAAACCAACGCCGTCAACCGTTGGAAGCGCAAAAATATTTTTGGGATGCTGTTTCACTGCGCGATGCATCCGGTTTTCTACGCTCTTTTAACCTATCCCTACCTTTCGCGCCCCTGGATTGAATGGAAAGATTTTAGCCTCAACGGCTGGGCTTGCGTCATCCTCTTGTTTTTGGCCCATTGGATTGAAGATGAGTGGCGGGTTTTTACCATTTTCCGATACCATACCCCGGACAACACTCTCTATTTCCTTTGGGATCAAGTCATTCACGCAACCGCCATTTTTGCGGTCGCGCCTCTGTTGCAATTCTCAAATCCCGCCACTCAACTAGTTCCCGAAATTTGGCCGGTCTTGGGATGTTTGTTTGTCGTCGCCACTCATATGAGCGGAATTCTCATCTATTTTATCGAGCAAGATCTTTTTAACAAGCCTTTCCCCGGCGTTTTTCAAAAATACGCCCAGATCGCCGAAAGGCTGGGCTTTGCCCTGTGTTTTATGCTGCCGAGAAATTTTTGGCCCTTGGCGGCCCTTTTATGGCTTATCGGCATGATTTCTCTCCGTTTTAAAAAATGGGGGTCTTTTTCTTGGACGAGTTTATTTGTAGGAAGCTTTATCGCCGGAATTTGCGGCTTTACCTCCCGAATCTTGTATTATAAGTGAGTTAGGGACTGTCCCTAACTCAAAAAGGGGGAAACATGGAAGATATATTTATTCTGTCCGCCGTCAGAACGCCGATTGGATCGCTTAATGGAGCGCTGGCCAGTTATAGCGCGCCTCAATTAGGAGGAAAAGTTTTAGCCGAAGCCGTCAAAAGAGCCGGAATATCGCCCGACGTTTTAGGAGAAGTCGTGATGGGCAATGTCTTGTCAGGTGGAGTGGGGCAAGCCCCGGCCCGGCAAGCGATGATTCAAGCCCAAATTCCAGTATCGGTGGGAGCCGCGACCGTTAACAAGGTCTGCGGATCGGGTCTTAAGGCGGTCATGATGGCTTCTCAATCGCTCGCCCTCGGCGAAGAAGACTATGCTATTGCCGGCGGAATGGAGTCCATGTCCCAATCTCCCTTTTTACTTGAAAAGGCGCGAAATGGATATCGCTACGGAAACGGAGTCTTGGTTGATTCCATTTTAAAAGATGGTCTCATCGATCCCTATTCCAATTGGCATATGGGAGAGTGCGGGGAATTGTGCGCAGAAACCCATGCCCTCACCCGTGAAATGCAAGACGCGCATGCCGCCGAAAGTTACGCGCGGGCTCTTAAAGCCCAACAAAGCGGCGCTTTTTCGGAAGAGATATTCCCCGTTGACGGAATCGCTTTAGACGAAGAACCCGGAAGGGGAAAGCCCGAAAAAATCGCGCGGCTTAAACCCGTCTTTAAAGCCGGCGGAACCATTACCGCGGCCAACGCTTCAAAGCTTAACGACGGCGCCGCCGCTCTTGTTTTATCCAACGCCAAAGGCGCTGCGGGGAAAAAACCCCTAGCGAAAATCGTCGGATGGGCGACATTTTCTCAAGAGCCAAAATGGTTTACGACCGCTCCCGCCGGGGCTATCGATAAACTTCTTAAAAAAACAGGCTGGGCTAAAGACTCTGTCGATCTTTTCGAAGTCAACGAAGCTTTCAGCGTCGTCGCTTTAGCGGTCTCTAAACTCGCCGGACTTTCTCCAGAAAAAGTCAATGTCAACGGCGGGGCCGTCGCCTTGGGGCATCCCCTGGGAGCCAGCGGCGCGCGCATACTGGTCACCCTTCTCTACGCCCTTAAAGCGCGGGACAAAAAGCGCGGCATCGCGGCCATATGCCTTGGAGGAGGAGAGTCCGTTGCCGTCGCCATCGAAAGAATTTAGGCTCCCTAAACGGCTTTCACTTTTTGATTTAAGGCTTTTGGGCGATTCAGTTCGCGCCGTTCTGCCCGCCGCTAGCCTTTCTCCGATCAAAAAATCGCGCTCTATCGTCGAAAAAATCGCTTCCGGCCACAACCCCGTTTATGGAATCAATACCGGCTTTGGAAGCCTGGCCTCCCAAAAAATTCCAAAAGACAAACTCCTTGAGCTTCAGAAAAACCTCGTCTTAAGCCACGCCTGTGGAGTGGGAGAAATTCTCAGTCAACAAGAAGCGCGGGCTATTCTCTTTTTACGGGCCAACGAAATTTCGCGAGGATACTCCGGCGCGCGCGTAGAACTCATCGAGCATATGCTCAAGATATTTAACTCCCAAGCTTCTCCTTTTATTCCCTCCCAAGGTTCGGTTGGCGCCAGCGGAGATTTGGCGCCCCAAGCCCATATGGCGCTTTTACTGATTGGCGAAGGAAACGCTTTTCTTAAAGGGAAATTGATGAAAAGTTCCCAGGTTCTCCGGGCGATAGGATGTTCTCCCATTTCTCTGGAAGCCAAAGAGGGCCTTTCTCTCATTAACGGAACGCAGGCGATGCAGGCGGTGGGGGGACTGGCCTTGTCTTTCGCCTACCGAGTTTTTGAAGCGGCGCAAAAGGCGGCCGCCCTGAGTTTAGAAGCTCTCACTGGAACCCCGACTCCTTTCGAGGATCAAATTCAAAAGCTCAAGCCCCATCCGGGACAGATAGAGGCGGCGCGGCAACTCAAACTCTTTCTTAAAGGCAGTCCTTTAAGAGAATCCCACCGAACAAACGATCCCCGCGTTCAGGATCCTTACAGTCTTAGATGCCTTCCGCAGGTCCATGGCGCGGTCTTTGACGCGCTTGAATTTTCAAGAAAGACGGTCGAGCGCGAAATGGAGAGCGTCACGGATAACCCTATCGTGTTTCCCAATGGAGAAATCATTTCCGCCGGCAATTTTCACGGCCAGGCCTTAAGTTTTGCCTTCGATTTTGCCGCTATCGCGCTGACTTCTCTGGGCAACATGTCTGAACGACGAATTTTTCAGCTTATTTTGGGGCAAGCTCCGCGCCTTAAACCCTTTTTAGCTCAACGCCCCGGGCTTGAATCCGGCTGGATGATCGCCCAAGTCGCGGCGGCCTCTTTGGCCTCTGAAAACAAAATCCTGGCCCATCCGTCTTCCAGCGATTCCATACCCACTTCGGCCAATCAGGAAGATTTCGTCAGCATGGGAATGGGAGCGGCGTTAAAACTCAAAAAAATTCTCGACAATGTTTCGCGAATTATCGCTATTGAAATTCTTTGCGCCGCCTCCGCGATGGAATATCACAAACCTCTCAAACCCGGCCCCGAAGTTTTAAGCTTCCTTAAAAGGCTCAGAGACCAAATATCGCCGGATCTCCGCGACCGTCCGCTTTCCAGCGAAATAGAAAAAGCCCGCCTCCTTATTTTGGATGGGTATTTTAGATTTTAACGCTCTTTCGCCCGAATTTAAAAAAGCCATAGAATCCCGTTGCGAAGTATTAATGTAGGAATTAATTGTCAAATTTTAATTGACAAACGCCTTAAACTTCTCTAAGATAAAATCATGAATGCCTATACCAGCTTGATTCTTGATCCGTTAAGCGACGCGTTGAATCGTTTCGCCTCGCATCTGCCGCAGCTCGCGGCGGCCATTGTCTTGTTGATCATCGGACTGTTTGTCGCCCGAGCGCTGAGAACGGTGGTTGACAAGCTCTTTGAACGCGCTCATCTCGATGATTACACTAGCCGCATTGGGCTCAATGAGGTCTTCTCGCATTTGGGCTTTGGAAAATCGCCCGCCTATGTGGCTTCTTTTCTGATCTACTGGTTTATCCTGTTTATATTCATCATCTCGGCCGCCAACGCGGTCAATATGACGGTGGTGTCAAACCTCTTAGAGCAGTTCGCTCTTTTCTTGCCAACCGTGGTCGCGGCTCTATTGATTTTGTTTGCCGGCCTTTTCTTCGCGCGTTTTCTTTCGACCGTCGTTGAAAATGCGGCAAAATCAAATGGACTTTCAGGCAGCGCGTTTCTGGCTCAGATTACCTACACCTTCGTTCTTATTTTTACCGCGATGACCGCGCTTGAGCAACTGGGATTTAAAATGGAACTCTTAACTGTCGCTATTGAGATTCTCTTTGCCTCGATAGGCCTCGCTGCGGCAATCGCTTTTGGCCTGGGAGGCAAAGACGCGGCGGCGGAATTAATTCGCGATTTCGTTAAAAAATCAAAAGGTTAAAACTTGGGCCGTAGAGGATTTGAACCTCTGACATCTGTCGTGTGAGGACAGCGCTCTACCGCTGAGCTAACGGCCCGGTTCTTTTGATTTTACAATAATTAGGGACAGTCCCCAACTCCGATGAAGCTTTTAAGTTTTGAGATATCTTCTCCAATAGGCCCGCTCAAACGCCTGGGTGCCGTGACGAATCATCGCATTTTCGATCTCAATTTGGCCACCCGCCTCCGCTTTGAGTCCGCAAATAAATCAAATCCGCAAAAACTAGCCGCCGCCCTGGTTCCGCCGGAAATGATCGCCTTTTTGGAAATGGGGGAAGAATCTCTCGCCGCCGCGAGAGATACCCTTGATTTTCTCTCTAAAAATTTTCCCCAAAGAATTCCCGTTGAAGCAGGCGGCGAGAAAATCGAATACTTGGAGTCAGAGATTCGCTTTCTGCCCCCGGTCCCGCAGCCTCCCTCTCTGAGAGATTTTTTCGCTTTTGAAGACCACGCGCTAGAGGCTTCAAAACGCCGAAACGAGCCTTTAAGCGAAGCCTGGTATAACCAACCGATTTATTATAAAGGAAATCATCGCGAAATCTATGGGCATAAGGCGGTTATTCCCTGGCCCAGTTATACTCGCCGTTTTGATTTTGAGCTTGAGATCGCCTGCGTCATCGGGAAAAAAGGCCGCGACATTTCCGTCCAAGACGCAGGGAAATATATCGCCGGGTATAGCATCCTCAACGATTTTTCCGCCCGCGACATTCAAAAAAACGAAATGATCTGCCGCATGGGCCCCGCCAAGGGAAAAGATTTTGCCACCGGTCTTGGCCCTTATCTGGTCACCCCCGATGAAATCAAAAACCCAGATAACCTCTCCATGTCGGTTTCCGTTAATGGGGAGAAGTGGAGCGAAGGAAACTCCGGAGGCAGGTATTGGAGTTTTGAGACCATGATTTCTCACGTTTCCCAGGAAGAAACGATTTATCCGGGAGATATTTTAGGCTCGGGAACCTATTACCAAGGCTGCGGACTTGACCTCAATCGTTGGGTCAGCCCTAACGACTTAATTGAACTGGAAGTGGAAGGCCTTGGCAAACTCGTCAACGCAGTTGGAACTCCCAAGGAACAAAAACAGATCAAATATCCGAAAAGAGAAAATCATGTCCTTGATCGTTAAGCGCGGAGACGTTCCTAAAACTCCTCACACCGAATTCTACGGGCGAAAAAATGTTTTATCCCTTGAGGAAATTCACGGAACTTACGGTTTTTCCGGGGCCTTCTCCCGAAAAATGCATCTCCGCCGCTATCCGACAATCCAGGTCGAAAAACCAAAACTTCTGCCGCTCAGTCTCTCAAGCCCGGTTCTTCAAAACGTTCCACTAAGCCCTTATCACATTTTGACCGGGAAAATACCTTATCACGGAGTTTTCGAGCGTTCCAGACATTCCCTTCTTAAGGGCGCAAGCGCCGTCATTTCCGTTTCAAAACCGGAGCGAACGGGAAAAGATAATGAGTTTTTCAGGAACGCGGAAATGCACGAATGTCTTTTCGTTCAAGAGGGGAACGGGGTTTTAGCGAGCGAATACGGCGAATTAAAATTTAAAGAGAGACAATATATCGTCATTCCCAAAGGAACGACTTATCAGTTTCGCCTTTTAAGCCCGAGAGCTTTCTTTCTCATTATTGAATCTCTTTATCCCATTCGCTTCCCTCCCCATTACCTCAACTCCGAAGGCCAGGCCACTTTAATGTCGCCGGTTATCGAAACAGAAATCACTCTTCCGGAGTTTAACGAGCCGCGCGATGTTTTAGGAAAATTTACTATTTTGTCCAAACACAATGGCGGACAAGTCACTCAAATAGTTTTGGGCCATCATCCTTTTGATTTAGTGGGTTGGGAGGGAGCTCTTTATCCTTTTGTCTTTGACAGCGCCGATCATCACTCCATCGCCAGAGAAATTCACACCGCGCCCCCGGTTCGCCAAACTTTTCAAGCCGGAAACGCGCCCCACAGCGGATTTTCCATCTGCACTTTCCGCGCCCAAATCGAAGGCTGGAACCCGAAAGACGTGCCCGCTCCCTACGCGCATTACAATGTCGATTCCGATGAAATGATGTTTTTTTCAAACACGACTTACGGCGCTAGAACTGGGATCGTAGAACCGGGCTCCATTACCTTTCATCCTGCGGGGCTCCCGCACAGCCCGCATGGAGACGCCGCTAAAAAATCTTTTAAAGCTCGCGGAAAGCTCTCGGATTATCTGGCTGTCATGCTGGATACTTTTTTTGAGTCTCTTTTGCCCACTAAAGAAGCCCGGAAATTTTGCGATCCTCAATATCCCCTGAGCTGGGCTAAAGCGGAGTTAGGGACAGTCCCCAATTAATATGCCGTCAATTGAGGTAGAGAAACTAAGCGTCCGGGAACGCTATCATCTTTTAGTTTCGACCGTCATTCCGCGCCCAATTGCCTGGGTTTCAAGCCTTAATCATGCGGGGCAAACCAATCTCGCGCCTTTTAGCTTCTTTAACGCGATTGCCGCCAACCCCATGAGCGTCTGTTTCGCCCCAGTCAACGACCGCAATGGAAAGCCCAAGGACACTCTTTTAAACATCAAGGAAACCGGCCAATTTGTCGTCAATATCGCCAGCGAAGACAATGCCGAAAAAATGAATGCGACCGCCGAAACCTATCCCTATGGAGTCAGCGAATTCGAAAAAGTGGGGCTAACTCCCGTGCCCTCGCTTAAGGTCAAAGCCCCCCGGGTTAAGGAATCGCCCGTTCAGATGGAATGCGAACTCCTCCAAATTGTCACTTTAAGCGAAGGCCCTTTGGGGGGAAATCTCATCATTGGAAAAGTCGTCGTGTTTCACGCCGATGAGAAAATATGGAATAATGGCGATATCAGGCATCAAGATTTAAAAGCCGTCGGGCGCATGGCGGGAAACTGGTATTCAAGAACCCGAGACGCCTTTGAACTCATTCGGCCCAAATAAAGAGAGGACACGTCTATGAAAAAGCCGTTCATGAATTTTGTCGTCGACCATATGACCTTTTTAGTCGAGCCGCGGTTTTATCCGGTCACCTACGCGCTTTTTAGAATTATTTTCGGCCTCGGAGACGAAGATATCATTTATAATAAGCGCCGCAAATGGCCGGGAGAAAATATGGAAAAATCAATGACCTTCGCCGCGCGCCTGGGGCGTTACGAAGGCAAGCCTGGCCTCGATCAATCCATCGTAGCGGTCGTTCAACCTTCCGAACCCGATTCCCAGCCGTCTCATGTCCGGGAAATGCTCAAAACCAGAGGAGGCTCGGCCCATTGGCAGCATATCGCGCTTAGAACGCCGGATTTAATTTCATTTCATGAATACGCGCTCCAACGCGGAGTTAATTTCATCACTCCTATTCTTAAGGACGCCGAGGAAGACCTCATTCAGGTTTTTAGCGGCGAGTGGAAACTCCCTCAAACGCCTCCAAGCGGAATCTTTTTTGAGTTTGTCCAGCGCAATCCGTCCAAGGAACTTCTTGAAAAAATAAGTTCTAACCGCGAGGCCTTTTTTCGGGACAAGACATTCTTGGGGCTTTATCAGGAAAAAGAAGCGGAATACCAAAGCAAAAACGTTCGGCCTTTTATAGACGACGAGCTTTTTCTCGAGATTGAAAAATCACTGGCGGGAAAGCCTATTTGGGATTTGACCCATCAAGATTTTCGCCTAATCGAAGAAAAAATGAAAGACTACGCGCGTTCATCCAAGGCAGCCCGCTAATCCTGAACATCCACAATTTTTAGGCCATGGAATTAGGGACAGTCCCTATCTAAGTCCGCGAATGGAAAATTCCGCGCTGACAACTCCCAGGATAGCGTTTTCGCCGAAAGTGGCCATTTCAAGCCTGGCTGAATTTAATGTTTTCTTACCCTTTTGAACGCTTAAATGCAAAACCCATAGTTTCCCCGAGCTGGCGAAATCCTCGCTAAAAGCGATCTTATGATTCTCAAGCTGATGATAATTGAGAAATTTTTCTTTTTGCCCCTCGTCTAAAATAGAAACAATCACGGGACTCACCTTGGTCAAACGCCCCTGGGAGATAGAAAACCTTAGTTCCAGATGTTTGCGCAAAACTTCAAGAGATTTGGGAAAAACCGAAACGACTAATTCTCCTTTAGATTTATCCCCGTAAAAGGCGGCAAAAGCCTTGGCCGGAGAATTATCGCCCTTTAAAAATTTTTTAATCTTTATTTTTTTTGTTTTTTTGTTTTTTATTTTCTCGACCACCTGATGGATCTGTCGAACAAACAAAGCGGACTTAAACTCTCTTTTCTTTTCTTTAAAAACCTGGACGGGCTTCCAATGAATGGAATCTTTGGGAATAAAAATTTCTTGAAGATTTCTTTTCTTTTTAACTTTTTTCTTTAAGCGACTTTTTTTCTTACTCTTGGAGCGATTGGCATGAGAGAGATGGTGAGATTTCTTGGGCGCCGTTTGAGATGTTTGGGCTCTTAAAGCGCAGGGAGAAAGGCAAAACCCCAGAAGGGCTAGGACCAGAAACAAAAAGTTTTTTTTCACGAGAGAACCTTGAGGAGTTCTTCTAAACGACTTTTTTTAGAAAGAACCGTTTGATGCAGCAAACGAGTCTCCGACACGTCTTCCGGCGAAGCTTTGAGAATATAGTTGGGATCGGATATCTTTTGGGACAATTTATTTAAATCGCTTTCAACTTTCCCAAGTTCTTTGCGCAAGCGCTCGGATTCTTTCTTAAAATCAATTAAGCCTTCCAGAGGAACGTAGAAAGTAAAATGGGGGGTGACAGCAGCCGCGCTGCGCGCCGGGACGCTTTCAGTAGAATTTAAAAAAGAAACGCTCTGGGCGCCCATTAAGGCCTCTAAATAAGACAGGTTCTTTTTTAAAAAACCAGATTCCAAAGATTTTTCGCTTTTACAAAGAACTGGAATTTTTAGCCCCGGGGGAATTCCAAGCCCTGAGCGCAAAGAGCGCAGAGATGAAACCGCCTCAATTAAAGCCGCCATGCCTTTTTGGTTTTCTTCCGTCATCTTGATTTGAGGCCCCGGAGAGAAGCTGGAGTTGATCAGAAAATCGGCGGGACTAGTGTCCCAATCTTTTAAGACGGAATAAATCTCTTCGGTCACAAACGGCATTAAGGGGTGAAGCATTTTAAGCATGCCAATTAAAACCGTAATGAGGACGGTAAAAGCCGTTTTTTTAGATTCGCTGTCAGAGCCTTGAAGCCTTAATTTGGCGATCTCAACATACCAATCGCAAAACCGGTCCCACAGAAATCCGTACATCTTCTCAGCCGCATCGGCGAGATTATAATTTTTAATATCTTCTTTGACGGAACGGCTCATCTCTTGATATTCGGACAAAATCCAAACATCGGCGGCGTCGAGTTTTTCTAAAGCTAAATCTTGAGTCTCTATTTTTTCAGGCAAACCCGCCGCATTCATCAAGGCAAAGCGAGCCGTATTCCACAGTTTATTAGTGAAATTTCGGCCCGCAATCAGCGAATCTTCGGAAAAGACGATGTCTTTCCCGGGACGCGCCTGGGAAATCAAGGAAAAGCGAAGGGCATCGGTTCCGTATTTTTCCATCATCTGAAGCGGATCGACCACATTGCCAAGGGATTTAGACATCTTTTTTCCCTTTCTATCCCGGACGATGCCGTGAATAAAAGACTCAGAGAAAGGAACATTGCCGGTCAAATAAAGCCCCATCATCTGCATCCGCGCCACCCATAAATAAATGATTTCATAACCGGTCACGAGAATTTGAGTGGGATAATAGCGCTTAAAATCCTCGCCCATTTCTGGCCAGCCGAAAACGGAAAACGGCCACAAGGCGGATGAAAACCAGGTGTCTAAAACATCGGGATCTTGCAGAAAATTTACTGAACCGCAAACCCTGCAATTTTCCGGCTTGCCCCGGGAAACGACTCCTTTGAGATTTGGAATCTGATGAAACGATGAGTTTTCGTCGATAGGGTTACACTGAAGGCAATACCAGACCGGAATCTCATGGCCCCACCAAATTTGGCGAGAGACGCACCAATCGCGGATATTTTTAAGCCAATCCCGGTAAGGATTCTCCCAGGATTTAGGATAAATCTTAAAGCGCCCCTCATCTAAAGCCTTGACTGCGGGCGAGGAGAGTTCTCCCATTTTGACGAACCACTGCCAAGAAAGCAAGGGTTCGATAATTTCCTGGCAACGGTAACAAACCCCGACCGCGTGGGGATGGGGTTCTGTCTTTTCCAAAAAGCCCTTTAATTCCAAATCCTGAAGAATTTTTTTACGCGCTTCCTCTCTTGATAACCCCGCATAAACGCCGCCTTCTTCCGTAATTTTTCCGGAAAAAGAGATGACCTTGATGCGGGGAAGTTGATGCCTTTCTCCCATTTCAAAGTCGTTAGGATCATGGGCCGGAGTCACCTTGACCGCGCCAGTCCCAAAAGAGGAATCCACAAAACCGTCGGCGATGACCGGAATTTCACGGTTGACTAATGGAAGGAAAAGTTTTTTTCCGATCAAAGATTGGTAGCGCTTATCCTCGGGATGAACGGCTACGGCAACATCTCCCAACATCGTTTCCGGGCGAGTCGTAGCCACGACAAGGCCAGGTCCCCCTGAAACTTCTTTGTAGCGAATATGCCAGAGATTTCCCTTTCTTTCCTCATGCTCAACTTCAATATCGGACAAAGCCGTTCCGCATCGAACGCACCAATTGACCAAACGCTCGCCTCGGTAGAGAAATCCGTCGTCCCATAATTTTTTAAACGCCGCAAAAACCGCGTTTTTTCTTTTCTCATCCATCGTAAAAGCTTCGCGGCTAAAATCAAGAGAACAGCCGAGTTTTTTGAGCTGGCCCAAAATCGTTTTTTTACAATCAATGGTCCAGGATTCCATCCGCTGCGCGAAAGCTTTGCGGCCAAGCGCCCTGCGGGAAGCGTTTTCCGTCTTTAAAATTTTTTCCATCACGGTCTGGGTCGCAATTCCGCCGTGATCGGTCCCGGGAACCCAACAAACGTCTTTTCCCAGAAGTCTTTCTTTTCGCGCTAAAAAATCTTGAATGGTATTATTAAGCGCGTGTCCGATATGAAGAGCCCCTGTCACGTTCGGGGGGGGAATCACCAGAGAATAAGACTTTTCTCCCCGAGAATGAGCATTAAAAATTCCGGCTTCAGCCCAGCGGGAAACCCACCGGTCTTCGACATCTTTAGGAATATAGGCTTTATCCCAGATTTTTGCTTGCGTGTTTTCCGTCATTTTTTTAGATAAGATTTTATTTTTGAAATTAAGAGATTGACGTCGATGGGCTTTACCACATATTCAATAG
>DAHZHT010000024.1:0-4512 GCA_027406905.1 Elusimicrobiota bacterium | reverse complement strand
GGCGTCTTCTCCGGCAATCCTATCGATTCTTTCCGTTGAAGAGGTAAAAAGGATGACCGGAATCTCTTTGGTCTTTGGATTTCTCTTAAGTTGACGGCAAACGTCCAAGCCGCTAAAATCCCGGATATAGAGATCCAGCAAAATGATATCAGGCATCAAGGTCTCGACTTTTTGAACGAAATCTTGGCCAGGAGTCTCAAAACTCTCGACTCTCATTCCGGACCAGGAAATTGCCGCTCCGACGGCTTCTCTGAGAAGCTCATCATCGTCTACGAGTAAAACTTTCGGGGATTTATCCATTTTGACACCTCACAATAAATCGGAAGCCAGGGCCGCTAAAAGACTTCTTTCGCTCTTGGTAAAAGTCACATGACCAAAAAGCCCCTGCCCCTTAAAGCGCTCAACCAAATAAGTCAATCCGTTAGAGGCGGAATCCAAATAATAATTATCTATTTGATAAGGGTCTCCTGTCAAAACTATTTTCGCTCCTTGCCCCGCGCGCGAAATGATTGTCTTAATTTCATGGGGAGTCAAATTCTGGGCATCGTCGATAATGATAAAAAGATTGGGAAGGGTTCGCCCTCTCAAATAGGTCACCGCTTCAATTTCAAGCATCCCTTCTTCCATCAGCATTTGGATATCCATGTCCGAAGTTTCAAGAGAACCGTGCGGACGCTCTAAAAGATAGCTTAGATTGTCATAAATGGCCCCCATCCAATTGGTCAGTTTTTCTTCCTTGGTCCCGGGAAGAAAGCCGATGTCATGCCCAACGGCGACGACGGGACGCCCGACAAAAATGCGGCGATAATATTTTTCCTCAAGGGTCTGCTGCAAAGCCGCCGCCAAAGCCAGTAGCGTCTTTCCCGATCCCGCCAAGCCGACCAAGGTCACCAGTTGAACGTCTTTACTCATCAAAAGTTCCAAGGCAAAACGCTGTTCGACATTTAAGGGTTTAATTCCCCAAGGAACGGAATCGGCGTGGGACAGAGGCACAAGAGAGGCCGTTTTTTTATCAAATCTCGCCAGAGCCGTTTGGGACTGAGAAGCCCTGAGAAGAATAAACTCATTTGGCTCCGCTTCAATCTTTAAATCAGAAACGGCGATTTTTTTTTCTTTGTAAAACCGGTCTATGACCGCAGGTTCAACCAGTTCTTCTCTCCAGCCGCGATAGAGTTCCGAAACGTCTACTTTTTGTTTTTCATAGTCTTCCGTCTCAAGACCCAGGGCATCGGCCTTAATGCGAAGATTGATGTCTTTGGAAATGAAAACGACATGTTCCTCAATCTTGCTTAAATAGAGAGCGCAACCTAAAATAGCGTTGTCTTTATGTTGAACCGGAAGCTCTTTGGGCAAATTGCCGACGCTTTTAAGCTCCACTTTTAGTTTTCCGCCGTGATCCAAATCCACCCAATCCGAAAGCCGTCCTTTTTGGCGCAAATCGTCTAGCTTGCGGGCCACTAAGCGCGCGGAGCGGCCACGCTCATCGTTAGAGCGCTTAAAAGAGTCCAGTTCCTCAATGACCCCTAGAGGAATTACGACGCGGGAACCCGCGAAAGAAAACGGAGCCAGAGGATCGTGCAAAATAACGTTGGTATCTAAAACAAATGTTTTCATCCAAGGACCTCGCTATTTGAGATTTGATTAAACGGAGAAACGAACTCCATAAACACCTGGTTGGCGAGAAAAACGCCTTCTCGGGTCAATCTGAAAGCCTCTCCGCGTTTTTCGATGAGGCCGCGGGAGGCCAAGGAATTCCATTGGGAAACAAAAACCTTTCGAGACTCCGGAGGGGGAGCGTAACCTTCCAGCATCCGCAACCCCAAAAAGGCCATTTCTCCCAAACGCTCTATTCCTTCGAGTTTTTCTGATGAAGATATCGCGCGCTTTCCGGATTCAATCTGAGCGCAATAGGAGACAAGACGATCCTCATTGATCATTCGCATTCCGTTTAAATAAGAAGCCGCTCCGCAGCCCAAGCCCAAGTATTCTCCATTTCTCCAGTAAATCCTATTATGCAAAGATTCAAAGCCCGGAAGCGCGAAATTTGATATTTCATAATGGACAAAGCCCGCCGCTTTCAAGATTTCAATTGAGCCTTCAAACATTTCTCGCGCAAGACTTTCATCCACCTTGATTTTCCTCTTTGAAAACAAAGTCCAATCTTCGACTTGAAGGCCGTAGAGAGACAGGTGTTCCGGAGATAAATCAAGAACTTGCCTTAAACTTCGCAGATGATCCTCAAGCGTTTGTTCAGGCAGCCCGAACATTAAATCAACGGAAACAGAAAAATCACCTATTTTTCTGAGAGTTGAAAAGATAGAGAGAAAATCCCTAGATGAATGCCGACGCCCGATGGATTTAAGCAAACGATCCTCCAAGGTTTGAAGGCCCAGGCTTATCCGGCCAACGCCAGAGTCCTTTAAAATTTTAATCTTCTCGATATTTAAGCTTTCCGGGTTGGCCTCAAAAGTCGCTTCTTTAAAATCGGCTTTAGGAAAGCGAGAGCGGATAATTTTAAAAAGAAAGCGCAATTCTTCTTCGGATAATTCGGATGGAGTTCCGCCGCCGATATAAAGAGTGTCGGGATTAAAATCAGAAAAAAAAGACGCCTCTTGATCCAAAGCCTTAAGATACCTGGAAACGATTTTATTTTGCCCGGAAAACGCCGTAAAGTCGCAATAAAAACACTTGATGGAACAGAAAGGAATGTGCAAATACAGCCCGCGCAGCGGTTTCAATCAGGTCTCGACGAAATTAGGTTTTGGAGCGATGTCGGTCGCGCGCCGCGCCCAAGCCTTTGGCGTATTTCCATAATCGATGTAAGTATACTTTTTCATCGCCGCTTCATACTCATCAAGCAAATCAACGCCTTCTCGCGGCTTAATCGCGCCTGAACGCACCCGAGAGTCAATGGCGGATTTAAGCATTTTAACCAGCTCAAAATCGCTATACTGAATGCTTTGAAGGACATCCCTGACATTTTGGCCTTGAATCATTTCCTCGATATAATACCCGGAGGGTTCGGTCGGGTCTTCAAAAACATGAACCTCGCTGACTCGGCCAAAAAGATTATGAATATCGCCCATCGTCGCCTGATACGCCCCCATTAGAAAAACCCCGAGATAATAGGGCTCTCCATTTTTAATCGGATGAAGGGGAAGGGTCCCGCCAGCCTTGCGGTGACAGGCAAATTGGGAAATTTTCCCATCCGAATCGCAGGTGATGTCGACTAAGGCCGCCCGATGGGTGGGCTCCTCATTTAAACGCTCCAGCGGCATAATGGGGAAAAGCTGCCCAATGGCCCAGCTATCGGGTAAGGATTGAAAAATAGAAAAATTGCACAAATATTGATCGCGCAAAGCCTTTGACATTTCGACAATATCATCGGGAACGTCCTTGATTTTGGCCAAAACGCCTCCGATTTCCCGGCACAGACTCCAAAAAAGAGTTTCCGCCTTGGCCCGGTCCTCAAGGCCCAAATATCCCAAATTAAAAAGGGAAAACGCTTCGTCGCGTTTTTGAACGGCCTGGTGATAGCTCTCGACAATGGTCTTGGGATTTAAATCGGAAAAAAGAGAGCGCAAGGATTTGACGATCTCGTGTTCCTCTTCCGAGGGGGGAAGCTCAGTTGGCCGAGCCCCGCCTTCGATAAGGCCAAAAACGTTGACCGCCAGCATTGAGTGGTGCGCGACCAAGGAACGCCCCGACTCGGTGACGATATGGGGCTCGGGAACGTTTTCCTGCCGGCAGACTTCTTGAATCGTCATCACTAAAGCCCGAGCGTATTCTCTTAAGTTGTAGTTGACGGAACTGTCGACAGAAGAGTGAGAGCCGTCGTAATCAACCCCCAGACCGCCGCCGCAATCAAGATACTCCATCTCTACTCCCATTTTTCGAAGTTTGGCGTAGACACGGGAAGCCTCTTTGACGGCATCTTTAATTGTCTGGATATTGGTGATTTGAGATCCAATGTGGAAATGTAAAAGTTTAGCGGCGGAAACGAGACCCGCAGATTTAAGCTCGGAAACGACTTCTAAAATTTCAGAGGTCGTCAAGCCAAATTTGGCGGAATGACCGCTTGAATACTTCCATTTTCCGCTTCCTTCGGTCTGAAGACGAACCCGAATCCCGATGGTGGGAACGACATTGAGGTCCCGAGCCGCCTTAATTAAAAGCCCCAATTCTCCCGGCTTTTCAATGACGACAATCACTTTTTTTCCAATTTTAGTTCCGATCATCGCCAAGCGCATCATCGTCTCATCTTTATAGCCATTGAGAATGGTCAGGCCTTCCGAATTGTTCATCGCCAAAACGGCAACCAATTCTCCCAGGCTTCCGGCCTCAAGACCGAATTGATAGGGAGCGCCCGCATCCAGAATTTCTTCCACCACTTCCCGCAATTGATTGACCTTGATTGGATAAACTCCGTAATAGCGGCCCTTGTATTTAAAGTCCGAAACCGCTTTTTTAAAGGTTTCATTTAAAAGCTCGACGCGATGACGAAGGAGGTCC
>DAHZHT010000023.1 GCA_027406905.1 Elusimicrobiota bacterium | reverse complement strand
TTTTTGAAGCGGGAAATTAAAATCGGTAGTTCCATATCCCAGATGCAGCGAACTTAAATTCTTAAGGCTCGCCTCTGGGGAGGCCCAGGAGAGATATGTCATCGGAACAGTGATATCGCTAGAAAAAGGGATTAAAAGCGTTCGGTCTTGCGGCTTCATTTGTTTAAGGAGGCTTGAGAGGGATTTTATCAGCCAATAAAAGCGGGTTTTTCCGCCTTCAAGATATCCCATGGAGTAAGATTCGTCAATTAAGACCGCCAGATCAATGCGGGTTTTCTTGGTCGCGCTTCCGTATTTAATGGGGCCGGCGTAGGAAAAAATCAACAGGAAAATAATCGCGCAGCGAAGAAGAGTTAAAATTGAATTTCTGAGATTTGATTGAGACAGAGTCTGGGATTTGATTTTCCGAATCAAATAGAGATTGCTAAATTCTATCTTGCGCCCGGTCTTTCGTATCCATATATTGATAAGCCATGGGATTAAAGCGGCGGGGAGCGCCCACAAGATGAGCGGAGAAAGAAAGCTCATTTTGTGGCGTTTTTCCTCAAGAATCGTCCGAGGGATTCTTCCAGCGGCCTATCGGTCGGGAAAAGATGGTGGGAGATTTGATTTTGATGGAGAGCGCCTTGATAGGTCTTCATTTGCTTTTCGAATTCCTCCTCATATCTGTGGCGAAACTCCTGATCCCCGACCGCTATCTCGCTTTCCTCTTCTAGATCATGGAAAACGACGGGAGCCTCAAAGCCCAGGTCTCTTTCTCTCGGGTCGAGGACGTGAAAAACCATGACTTCATTTCTTCCGGTTTTAAGGGAGATGATTCCCTTGATAAATTTTTCCGTATCTCCCATTAAGTCGCTAATAAAAATGATGAGTGAGCGTTTTTTGATTCGAGAGACGACCGACGGCAAAACGGTTTCCGGAGAAAAATATCCATGGGGGGTGGTTTCGGATAAGCGCTGGTCTAAAACCTCTAAACGCTGAAAGCCGGGACGGGGCGGAATTTCAACTTCGGTGCGCTCGGAGGCCGAGATAAGGCCGATAGCGTCTCCTTGAGAGAGGCCTATCCATGAAACAGCCATCGCCAGCCGGCAGGCGTAATCCCATTTGGGAGGATGGGAACCCGAGTAAAAAGACATCGAGCGAGACTGATCCAGTATGAGTTGACTGCTAAAGAGGTTCTCCGATTCGAATTCTCGAACGTAAAAACGGTCAAGCCGCGCGTAAACCTTCCAGTCCAGAGTTCTCGGGTCGTCTCCGGGAACATAAGGGCGGTGTTGGAAAAAGTCTCTTGAAAATCCTCTTGTTGGATTTTTGTGCGCGCCCGCCGCTTCGCTGGAATGGATTAATTTTTTGGGAAATAGGCGCAGTCCTTTCAGCTGGGTAATAGTGATAGTGTCCAAATATTTCATCTGATGATTGAGCGATTTTAAAGACTCAATGGATTAGGCGCGAGATGATATCATCCGAGCGAACTCCGTCAGCTTCCGCTTGGAAATTGAGGATCAGACGATGACGCAAAACGGGATGGGAGACGGCTTTGACATCTTCTTCAGTAGCGGCAAGCCGGCCGGAAAGAATGGCTCGGGCCTTGGCTCCCAGAACTAACGCTTGTCCGGCTCTGGGCCCGGCCCCCCACAATATCCATTTTTTGATGAAGTCGGGCGCGGCGGGATCTTCAGGGCGAGTTTGGCGAACAATGCCGACGGCAAGGCGCGCGGCGGAATCCGAAAGGGGGACTTTGCGAACCAGGGTTTGATAATTTAAGACGTCTTGAGCGGAAAGGACCTTGTTAAGAGAAGTAGCATGGTAGCCGGTGGTTTTAGCGATAATGAGCCTTTCTTCTTCTTCGCTGGGATATCCCATCTTGATTTGCAAAAAGAAGCGGTCAAGCTGGGCTTCGGGAAGAGGGTAGGTTCCTTCTTGTTCGATGGGGTTTTCCGTGGCCATGACAAAAAACGGAAGAGGCAACGCGCGGGTCGATCCCGCGACGGTGACTTGAAACTCCTGCATGGCTTCCAGAACCGAGGCTTGGGTCTTAGGGGGAGTGCGGTTGATTTCATCGGCCAGAATCATATTCGCGAAAATAGGGCCGGGCACGAAACGAAACGAACGCTGGCGGGTTGCCGGGTCTTCTTGCAGAATTTCCGAACCTGTTACGTCCGAAGGCATCAAATCAGGAGTAAATTGTACCCGGGAAAATTTGAGATCAAGAACCTGGGCGAGGCTGGAAATGAGCAGGGTTTTCGCTAACCCGGGAACCCCCATGATCAGACAATGTCCGCGGGCGAAAAGCGAGATCAGGACTTGCTCGATAGCTTCGGTTTGGCCGATAATAGCCTTTGAAATTTCCGCGAGAATGGCCTCTTTAGCCTCTTTTATTTGTTTTGCCGAAGAAACGTCGTCTAATTCCGTAGGCATGGCCTTATCCTATCAAAAATAAGAATGGACAAACAGCGCCGCGTTGAAATAAAATGGAGAGGGGTGAGCCAATGAGAAAGACAATGCATCCGGAAAGTTCGATGATGACCCATGGCTATCAGCCCGAGTGGTCCGAGGGCGCTTTAAAATGCCCGATTTTTCAGACCTCGACTTTTGTCTTTAAAAACGCCAAATCGGGGCAATCTTTTTTTGAATTGGCATATGGCTTGCGCCCAAAGAAATCAAAAGAAAGCCCGGGGTTGATTTACAGCCGCATCAATAATCCCGATCTCGAAATTTTAGAGTCCAGGCTTTGCCTGTGGGACGAGGCCGATTCCGCCGCGGTTTTTTCCAGCGGTATGGCCGCCATTACCACCACTGTTTTCGAGCTTTGTTCTCCGGGGGATATCATTTTATACAGCGAGCCTCTCTACGGGGGAACGGCTCATTTTTTTGAGAAAATTTTGCCGCGCTTTTCGATTAGGCCTATTTCTTTTCCCGCAGCCTTGGGGCCTGCGTCCGCGATCGAGAGATTAAACCGCGCCGGCGGAAAAAAGAAGTTAAGCATGATTTTTGTTGAAACTCCGGCTAACCCCACCAACGATTTGGTGGACATCGCCGCCTGTTCCAAATTCGCGGCCGAATGCTCAAGTTCAAAAAGAAAGGTCGTCGTCGCCGTCGATAACACCTTTATGGGGCCCTTATGGCAAAAACCGCTTTCTCTGGGGGCGGATTTGGTTCTCTATTCCGCGACAAAATTTTTGGGCGGGCACAGCGATTTAATCGCCGGAGTTTGTCTTGGGAAAAAAGATTTACTGGAACGGGTGAGAACCTTGCGCGCGTTTTTGGGGTGCATGGCGGATGCTTGGACCGGCTGGCTTTTGCTTAGAAGTTTGGAGACGCTTAAAATAAGGATGAGCGAACAAGCTCAAAACGCTTCCCGGATCGCGGAACGCCTTTTAAAGTATCCTCAAATTGAGCGCGTTTATTACCCTAGTTTGTTGCCAGCCGACACCCCGCAAGGGCGTCTCTATGCTTCTCAGTGCCTGGGGCCGGGTTCGATGATTTCTTTTGATATTAGGGGCGGCAGAAAACAGGCATTTAAATTTTTGGACGCTTTGAAGCTCATTAAGCTCGCCGTCAGCCTTGGGGGAACAGAGTCCTTGGCTCAGCATCCGGCGACGATGACCCATGTCGATTTAGGGCCTAAGCTTCGGCGGCGCCTAGGGATCGGGGAAAATATGATTCGCCTTTCCGTCGGGGTTGAGAACTACTCCGATATTCTCAAGGATATCGAGGCCGCGTTGCGCGCGTTTTAGCCGCGCCTTTTTGGTTTCCTCGATCGAATTGTCAGATAGGCGGCAAAAATAGTCAAGGCAATCGCCAGTCCGAGCTCTATTTTATTGGGAAATGAATTTTCAGAGGCCTTGAGTTTAGGAGTCTGTTCAAGCAGCCTTTCAATCACGGAAGGGCCGGGGCTTAGGTTTTTAAAAACGGAGGTAATCAATTCCTCGCTTCGAGGCCCTTCGGCCGTGATCATATAACCCCAATAGCACCACGGCATATACCCCAAGGCCTTGGCGTTAAGAGCCCCTTCTCCCTTGATTCCGGCAGAGAGATAAATCAACTCAGGCCCCGCGGGAGTGAGCAGGGTTTTTTCCGGAGAAATGAGCCAGCGGTCAATGGAAGGCAGGGATTCAAATTTTTCTTTGAGGAGTTTTGAGGCTTTCTGGGGGTTGAAGGTTCGTTCGGGAGATATCTTCTTGATGACCAGATTTGAGCCTAGTCCCGAGACGGAAAAAACGACTCCGCTATTTTTATCCGCGTCAGAGAGAGTCGCGAGATGAAAGTCATCCGGAATCCGAAACAAAAACTGCCCGTCGGCACTGACGGTTTTGGAGGGTTGCGGAGTTTCAGAACGGGAAGTTTTTATCGAGCTGAGAATCGATTCGAGGGTTAAATCCGGAATGGCGCTGTTGATGAGGGAGAGATAATTTTTATTTCCGTCTCTGATTAACGAGAGAATCAGGCGCGGCTTGCCGCCGGCTTTGACTTTGAGAGAAAGAGCGCCGATTCCATTGTTAAAATGAGACTCTTTAAGCCGAGTTGCCGGGGTCATTGAGATTCCTGTTTTTTTCTGCAGAGAACCAAGAACATCGGTGAGAAAAGAAAGGACGGCGGGGCGGCTTTGAGAATCCAGGGTTTTGAGGCGCGTCATAATAAAGGAACTTCCGGATGGCCCGGTAAAAAAAGCCACGGTGTCAGATGAAGTCTTTTGCGCGCTCGCGTCGCTCCAGGCTGGTGGCGGGGAAACGGAAATGCGGGCAAAGGCCAGAGCGTGGTTCCAGACAATGAGGGCAGCGAGTAAAAACGCTGACTTAAATGAGGCCTTAATTGATCTCCGCATGGTTAGAGGTTCAGTTTACCATGCTTTTAATGAGTTTGTAAATTTCTCTGGACGAATGCGATTTAATTTTGCTATATTAAAAGCAATATGGCTAACTACGAAACAGTGTTTGTTCTTGCTCCGACTCTTTCAGAGGCGGAATTGGCCGGCTTTGTGGATAAAACCCGGCAGACGATCGCCAAAGAGGGCGGAGAGGTCGTGAGCTTTGAAACTTGGGGAAGAAGAAAATTGTCCCATCCGATTGGAAAGACTCGCGAAGGCATTTATGCCTGCCTTAAATACAAGGCTTTGCCGCCTTTATTTAAAAAAATATCTCAAGATTTTCGCTTGGATGAGCGAGTAATCAGGGAAATGACGACCTTGATGCGGGAGAAAAGGTTGCGCGAAAAGAAAGTTCGCGTGCGCGATTCCCGCGAGTCGCATGCCGTTCCGGCGAAAACCTCGGCCGCATGAGCGTTCTTCGTCTTCCAGAACAGAACCAAGTCTTTCTGATTGGGCGCCTGACCAAGGATCCCGAGCTTCGCTATACTCCCAAGGGAATCGCCAATTGCCGCTTTCGCATCGCGGTTTCCCGACGCTACAAGGATACGGTCAGCGGCGAGTGGAAAGACGATGCCGCTTTCATTAATGTCGTGACTTGGCGCCAGGCGGCGGAGAGTTGCGGCAAGAGACTGCACAAGGGCTCTCCGGTTTCGGTGGAAGGCCGCTTGCGGAGTTATGAATATGAGGATAAAAACAGCGGGGGGGCCAAACGCAGCATGATTGAGGTGGAGGCCCGCCGCGTTCAAGTTTTGGAAAAAGCGGAAGGCGCGCCTTCGGGTGAGGTTCCGGCGAAAGACGGCGTTTCGTCTGCCGACGCTATTTCCGAAGATGTGCCCGAAGAGGAGGTTCCTTTCTAATGATGCCTAATGAAGCCGTGAAATCTGAAGAAGTGTCCGGAGATAAAGCCATTCCTGTGGTTGAAGGCGCCGTAGAGGCTGCCGCGCCGGCGCGCCGTTCCGATTCCTTTCGCCGCCGCACGCCTTATCCCGCGAAGAAAAAGGTTTGCCGTTTTTGCGCGGAAAACGCCCATGAAATCGACTATAAACAAATCCAGCTGTTAAGGACTTTTATGTCTGACACCGGAAAGATTCTTTCCAGCCGCATTACCGGCACCTGCGCTTCTCATCAGAGGGTTCTTTCCCGAATGATTAAGCGCGCGAGAAATCTTTCCTTGCTTCCGTACGTCGTAAAATAAAAGACGAGAGAATGAATATGAAAGTGATATTGAAAGACGATATTTTGCATTTAGGACGCGAGGGTGAGGTTAAGCAGGTTTCGATTGGATATGCCCGCAATTATCTTTTTCCCAGAGCTTTGGCCATTGAGGCGACTGAATCCGCCCTGAAAGGATGGGAAAAGGGGCGCGCTAAGCGCGAGAAGATTTTCGCCTCAAAGCTTGAAGAATCCAAGTCTTTGGCGCAAAAATTGTCCGAAGTCAGCCTTTCTTTTTCCCATCCCGCCAGTCCCGAGGGCCGTCTTTTCGGTTCCGTCGGGAAGACGGAAATCGTTAAGAGCCTTAAAACCTGCGGCTACTCCGTTAAAAAAGAGTCCGTGATGATAGATTCTCCGTTCAAAGCGGTGGGCTCATATGAAGTTCCCTTGAGGCTTTTGTCTGACGTTACGGCGAAAATCAAGGTGACTGTCACCGCGCGAGAGTAATCTCTATACCAGGGGCTTGCCCTGGAGCCGTTAAAAGCCGGACTATTTTCTATTATGGCGCAACTTGACGTAAGCCTTCCGCCTCAAAATATAGAAGCCGAAGCCGCCGTTTTGGGCTCGATGCTCATCGAGCGCAACGCGGTTGAGAAAGCCTTGGACGCTCTCTCCGAGAGAGATTTTTACCAAGAAACTCACCGGCGCATCTTTTCCGCTATGGCGGCCATCTATGAGCGCGGAGAAGCGGTGGATGTGGTCACCGTCGCCGCGGAATTAAAAAAGTCCAAGTTCTTAGACGAGATTGGCGGAATGGCGGGCCTGACCGCGTTGGTGCATAAGGTTGCCACCGCCGCCCATGTCGACTATTATGCCCGCATCGTCAAAAATAAATCCATCCTTAGAGAATTAATTTCAGTCGCGACCGGAGTTGTGGCGGAATGTTATCAAGAAGCGAAGGATCCCTCGCACATATTAGATGAGGCCCAAGAGGCGGTGTTGCGGGTTTCCGAAAAACAGGTCTCTCGAGGAATCGCCACCGTCGAAGAATTGACGCATGAAGTCATCGCCCAGATTGAAGCGGCGCATAAGAGAAAGGCGGCTGTCACTGGCATTTCATCCGGCCTTAGAGATTTCGATCGTTTGACGACAGGTTTTCAAAAATCGGATCTCATTTTGATTGCGGCTCGCCCCAGCCAGGGTAAAACCGCTTTGGCTCTTAATATCGCCTCGAACGTCGTCTTATCCAAAGAGCCGAAATCGGTTCTTTTCTTTTCGATGGAAATGTCCAAACACGCGATTATGGAACGGATGATTGCCGCGGAAGCGGGAGTCGATCTCCAAAAGGTAAAAACGGGGTTTTTCCCAAGGGAGAAATGGACGGATTTAACGAACGCCGCCGCGCGTTTTTCCGAGTCGCCTCTTTATGTGGTGGATACTCCCGGCCTTTCCGTTTTAAACGTTCGCTCGATGGCGCGGCAATTGGCCGTTGATTTACGCAGAAAAGGAAAATCCTTGGATTTGCTCATCCTTGACTACCTCCAATTAATGCGCGGCAGTTCTTCGAGAATGGAAAGTCGCCAGCAAGAAGTCTCCGAAATTTCCCGCGGACTTAAGTATTTGGCCCGCGATTTAAATATTCCGGTCATTGCCTTGTCGCAACTCTCTCGTCGCCCCGAGGAAAAAGGCCGTTCGGACAGCCGTCCGCAACTTTCGGATTTAAGAGAAAGCGGAGCTTTGGAACAAGACGCGGATTTGGTCGCTTTTATTTACCGCGAGGCTTATTATAAACAAAATGACCCATCGGTCGATGACAAAAAAGCGGAGATCATCATTTCAAAGCAGCGCCAGGGCCCCACAGGAATTGTCAGCGTGATGTTTTTGCGCCAATATACCCGTTTTGTCGACGCGGATTCTCGCGCGGACGTGGAAGAACCCGCGCCCTTTCAGGCTCAATTTGATTGACCTCTCTATCTTCTTCCGTTTCTCCGCGTCTGTTTCGGCCTATCTGGGCTGAAGTCAATCTCTCTAACCTAAAAGAGAATTTTAAAAGTTTGCGCGCCAAACTTTCTTCCCAGGTCAAAATTTTATTTGTGGTTAAGGCCAACGGATACGGACATGGCGCAAAGACCTTGGCTAGAGAAGCCCAGCGGCTACAATTAGAGGGCCATCCCTCCGCCGATTTTTTAGGTGTTTCTTCCATTGAAGAAGGCGTTGCTATTCGTCAGGCAGGGATTAAGACTCCGGTTTTGATTTTGGGAAGCCTATATCCTTTTGATAGTTTTTTGGAAGCCGCGCGTTTAAATTTGACTCCGACCGTCTCAAGCCTGGAGGGGGCGCGCCGATTGTCGGAGGCGGGCTTGAAAATAAAAAAGCGCTTGGAGGCTCATCTCAAAATAGATACCGGAATGGGGCGAGTCGGGGTCAGCCCCAAAAACGCCGCTGAAGTCATCGATTTTTTGTCGGAAAGCCGTGGAGCGAAATTGTCGGGAATTTATACCCATTTTTCTTCGGCTGAAAGCGATCCCGCGTATACCCGCCTTCAAATCAAGAGATTTAACGGCGTTTTAAAAAACAAGGGCCTCAAAAATGGCAAAATATTAATTCATGCTTCTAATTCCGCCGCGATTTTAAATCATCGCGGGGCGGATTATGACATGGTTCGGGTGGGAGGCGCTTTATACGGGTTATGGCCGGGTTTTAAGCCGCTTCTCAGTTTAAAGGCGCGCATCGTTTTTATTAAAAGACTGGAAAAAGGCGCGTCGGTAAGCTACGGAAGAACTTTTCGCGCGCGAAGGTTGTCTAAGATTGCGACGGTTTGCGCGGGATATGGAGACGGAGTTCCGAGAGCGGAGTCCAACAAAGGAGAGGTTCTGGTCGCGGGTCGCCGCTGTAAAATTATAGGAACCGTGACGATGGATATGCTGATGATTGACGTAACCGATATTCCCCAAGCGCGGGTTGGGAGCGAAGTGGTCTTGATTGGCAAACAAGGGCAAGACGAAATTTCAGCCGCCGAGGCCGCCGGTTTTTCTAACACGATTTCATATGAAGTTGTATGCGCCATTTCCCAGCGAGTTCCGCGAATCTACCGAAAATGAAAGATATTTTTGAGCGACTGGGTAAAAAGATTCTTGTCAGCATTGAGTCTTTGGGGAAATTCGCGATTTTTACTCGTTCTCTTTTGAGATGGGTTTTCGCGGGTTATTTTGAGTGGAAGCAGATTCTCATTCAGATGCTGAGAATTGGGGTTGAGTCGATGCCGGTCAGCGTGATGACGGCGTTTTTTACCGGAATGGTTTTGGCTCTTCAATCGGGAGAATCTTCCAAGCATTTTCTTAATGAGCCGCTTTTTATCGGGACCTTGGTCAGTTTCTCGATGGTCATGGAGTTGGCTCCGGTCATGACGGCCCTGGTGGTCAGTGGACGCGCGGGCGCGGCCATCGCGGCGGAGCTGGGCACGATGAAGGTGACGGAACAAATCGACGCTCTTTACACTTTAGGAACTGACCCGGTCCGATATCTCGTGATTCCGCGGGTCGTGGCTTTTTTGCTGGTCTTGCCTCTGTTGACCGTGATGTCTGACTTTTCCGGCATTGCCGGAGGCTATTTGGTCGCGAAACTAAAATTTAATATCGCGCCGAACGTTTATTGGCATGATATTATCGACAATATGCGCATCAGACACTTCGCCCATGGCTATATTAAAACCTATGTGTTTGCTTTCGCGATTTCGCTCATTTGCTGCTTTAAGGGCATCGAGACTCGGGGAGGGGCGGAGGGCGTTGGAAAATCGACGACCGCGGCGGTCGTTATCAGCATGGTTTCGGTTTTAATTTTGGACTATTTTGTCACGGCAGTTTTAGTCGCGGTGGGAATTACATGATTGAAGCCAAAGGCGTCAGAAAAAGTTACGGTCATCGGCATATTCTTAGGGGGATTAACCTGACTGTCGAGACCGGCGAAACCCTTATTATTATCGGCGGTTCCGGCATGGGGAAAAGCACGTTTTTAAAATGCGTGATTGGTTTGGCGCGTCTTGATGAAGGATCTATTTCGGTGGATGGAATCGAAATCGGGCGTTTAGAAAGCGAACAGGATTGGGCCCGTTATCGCCGGAGAATTGGATATCTGTTCCAGGAAGGAGCGCTGTTTGATTCCTTAAGCGTGTGGGAAAACGTCTCTTTCGGGTTACGGTATTTGACGGACATTTCACCATCTCGGTATCGGAAAATCGCCTCCGAAAAATTGGAACTGGTGGGGCTTAAGGATGTTGAGGATCTCAAGCCTTCGGAGTTGTCCGGAGGAATGAAAAAGCGCGTCGCTTTAGCTCGGGCGATCGCTTCAGACCCCTCCTATATTTTGTATGATGAACCAACTACGGGTCTTGACCCGATTATGTCGGATGTCATTAGCGATTTAATGTTGGATCTTCAAAAGAAATTGAACGTGACTTCTATCGCGGTGACCCATGATATGAAATTGGCCTACAAAGTAGCTAATCATATCGCGATGCTCCATGAAGGAAAATTTTTGGCTGTCGGGACCCCGGAACAAATTAAATCCAGCGATAACCCTTATGTGCGCCAGTTTATCGAAGGAAAAAGCGTTGGTCCTATTCACATGAAATTGCGAGATTTTGATCCGGCGGAGGAAGCCGAGGAACAAGGACGATTGCGTGTCTCTTGAGTCTAAGGTTGGCGCCTTTGTCGCGGCTGGCTTGGCCCTGATCGCCTCTTCTATTCTCCTGTTGGGAAATTACCATTTCGGGAAGAGATACTTTATCTATGTCACCTTTCACGATATATCCAATTTAAACCGAAACGCTCCGGTCAAAGTCTCGGGCGTGGATGTCGGCCAAGTCGAGGATATCCGGCTTGAAGGCGATCACGTGGTGCTTAAGCTCTCAATTAAAGAGGGCGTGCCTATCTATCAGGATTCCGTTTTTACGGTCGGTTCCACCGGAATCATCGGTTCAAAATATCTGGAAATCGACCAGGGGCATGCCTCATCAAATCCCATTGTTGCCAATGCCACGGTGGCTGGAACCGAAGCGGTTGATATTGAGTCTTCTATTGCCCATGCCTTAGGCAGCATTCAGAAAATGCTGGACGATTTAAACGGCCCCGGTCCGAACGGCTCTCTCGTCGAAAATCTGCGCGGTTCTGTGGCCAATATGCGGAGACTGACGGCCAATCTTAATGACTTAATCGCGACGATTAAACCCGCCGCCGAGAAAACGATGGCCAAAACGGGAGACGTGACCGACAAGCTGGACACCTTGCTGACTAAGTCAAATACGATGATGGCCAGTTTGGCTAGTAGCGAGGGAACGGTGGGCGCTCTTCTTCATGATCCAAAAATGAAAAAGAACGTGGAGGAAACGGTGGCCAGCGTCAAACAGGCGGCCTCAACCGCCAACGATATGCTCAGCCGCATCAATCAATTCCGGATTTTTTGGAATTTTGACGAACGCTATGAGCCCGCGATTTCTGGCGGACTTTCGGATGTGGGGATGAGAATCGTGCCTAGGGACGGGCGATACTATTATGCTGGAGTCGAAAACCTCGGTAATCCCACAAACGCTCCAATCAGGGGCTATGATTATGAACGCCTCAACACCATTGACGCCATGCTGGGGTTCACGGGCAAGTGGTATGATCTCGGCGTCGGAGTGGTGCGCTCGGCCGGAGGCGGGCGGCTGACATTAACTCCTTTCTATAAGAATCCTATTGGGAAGCACTTCAGCCTTTTCGCCCAGGCATATGATTTTGGCCAGAACCGTATCGTGAATGGAAAAGCCTTTAACAAACCGTCTTATGACGCTGGAATATTGGCCTGGGTCAATAAATATTGGGGGGTTGGGGCGCGCGTCGAAGACATCGGGCTTTATCCCGTTTTTCAAGGGTGGCTGCATGTTAATTTCGAAGACAAGGATATTTCTTACCTTTTTGGGCTGATGGCTTATGGAGCCGCCGGCGCCAAGGGAAGATCCCCGAACAAAGATTCGGGACCTTGATTAAGGCCTTGCAACGAAATAATAGGAGCAACTGGGAGGCCCAGATTTGAGACAATTTAGAGGCGCGACGAATGAGCATAGCTTAAGCTATGTGAATGAGAAGCAACGAAGAAATTGGCCGAAGATGGGCCTCCCCTCACGCGTTTTGTCGACGAGAGGGCCAGGGCGCTTTTGGGCTGCGACTTCGTCACTCATCGCTTACATACCGCAGAGGGTATGCTCGCTCTTCGTTCCTCGTCTCGCTCCAAAATCGCCCTGGCCAGTTGGTCCTATTATTTCGTTGCAAGGCCTGAACCAATGTCTCGCTTAAAGACTGTCTATCGCTGTCAGAGTTGCGGCTTTGGCGCGGCGAAGTTTTTGGGACAATGCCCGTCTTGCCAGGCCTGGAACTCGTTAGTTGAAGAGGTTGTCGAAGAAAGCGGTATAGCTTCCTCCTCTAAAAATCGTTCCCGGCTTCTAACCGATTTTTCTTCCGAGATCGTTTCTTTGTCCGATTTAAAGCCCGAGACCGCTTTCCGTTTACCGACAGGAATTCTTGAGCTGGATCGCTTGCTCGGAGGAGGGCTGGTCAAGGGTCAGATCGCTCTTTTAGCGGGTCCTCCGGGAATCGGAAAATCGACAATGATTCTTCAAGCCGCCGCGCTATTGTCCGAGGCGGGGCAAAAAGTTCTCTATGTTTCCGGCGAGGAATCCTTGGATCAGATATCTAATCGCGCTAAACGCTTAAACGTCGCTAAAAGCCAATTATCTCTTTTATCTGAAACGGATTTGACAAAAATCCTCGCGGCTCTTGAGAGTTTAAACCCGGCGGTTTTGGTTTTAGATTCCATTCAGACCGTTTATCATCCGGATCTCGATTCCAGTCCCGGCACCGTGGCCCAGGTCAGGGAATGCGCCGCTCAGATTTTGCGTTTTTCCAAAAATAAGGGAATTATGGTTTTCCTCTTGGGACACGTGACGAAAGACGGCAGCGTGGCGGGGCCGAGAGTTTTAGAGCATCTTGTCGACACCGTTCTTTATTTTGATTCGGAGCGCCAAGACGCGTTTCGGGTTTTGCGCGCGCACAAAAATCGCTTTGGCCCCACCGATGAGGCCGGTTTTTTCGAGATGGGCGCTTCGGGCTTAAAAGAAGTTAAAAGCGTTTCATCGCTATTTTTTGACGGCAGCAAAGCGAGTGAAAAGCCGGGGCGCGCCATTTCAATTGCGATGGAAGGTTCCCGTCCTGTCCTTATCGAAGTTCAATCCTTGGTGGTTTCAACCAAATATCCGCTTCCCAGGCGCATGGCGACCGGGCTGGACCTCAACCGCGTTTTGGTCTTGTTGGCCGCGATGGAAAAGCATTTGCGCTTAAGGCTTGAGGACAAAGACGTGTTTTTAAATCTCGCCGGCGGCGTCAAAATCAGCGATCCCGCCTTGGATCTGGCGGTGTGCGCTTCTGTTTTAAGTTCAGCCTATGACGCGCCTATTCCCAAGGATATGGCGATTGTCGGAGAAGTGAGTTTGTTGGGGGATATCGGCAATGTCTCTCATTTAGAACAGCGGCTCAAGGAAGCGGGGAAGATGGGGTTTAAAAAGGCTTTGATGCCCCGCGGCAAGGAAGGAAACAACGCTCCATCGTTTGAGTCAGTTTCGGTTTCAGATCTCAAAGAGGCTTCAGCGGCTATTTTTGGAGGAAAATAAAATGATTCTATGGTTATTTAGGTTTTTTATCGTCTTGTCTTGCCCGGTGATTGTGTATTTTGAGATTACAAAAGACTGGCGCGGTCTTTTGGTGGGGCTGGTGGTGGGTCTGGTGATTGTTGGTTTTGAAATGCTGGTCGCCGGAATAAGCCTTTTGACGATGATTTCAGGAATCTTAGGCGCTTCCGGCGGCATTATCGTCGCCAAATTAATTGATTACACCGTTTTTCAAATCGGCAATAACGCTCTTTATTTGACCTGGGCCCGCTACGCCGCGCTCAGATATTTCGCCTTCGCGGTTTTGGGCATGATTTTGGCGGTTAGGAAATTGCCTGAATTTGACGATCTGGATCGAGATATTTTGAAGATGGGAAAAAAACGCGGGGCGGAGCTAAAAGTGTTGGACACCAGCGCCATTATTGATGGTCGGTTGGTGGATATCGCCGAAACGCATTTTGTGTCCGGGACCTTCATCGTTCCGCGTTTTGTTTTGTCCGAGCTCAATTTGCTCGCCGACTCTTCGGATTCAATGAAGCGCGCTCGCGGGCGCCGGGGATTGGATATTTTAGCGCGTCTTCAGGAAAACTCCGAAGTCCCGGTTAAAATCATAGACACGGATTTTCCCGATATCAAGTCGGTGGACGGCAAAATTATTCGCTTAGCGGGTGATTTGGGCGGCAAGGTCATCACCACTGATTTTAACCTCAATAAGGTGGCGTCTCTGCAAGGCGTGACATGCTTAAACGTCAACGATTTGGGATTAGCCCTTAAACCGGTCGCCCTCCCGGGTGAAAATATGGCGGTTTTTGTGATGAAGGAAGGAAAAGAAAAAGAGCAGGGCGTGGGATATTTAGACGATGGGACGATGGTGGTTGTCGAAGATGGGCGCAAACATATTGGAAAGCGCATTGAGTCGGTGGTGATGTCGATTCTTCAAACCTCGGCCGGGCGGATGATTTTTACGAAAGCCCGCGCCGTTCCAACGGAAGAGAGGGCCGCTTGATGCGTTCTTTCGCGGTCATTGTCGCGGCCGGTTCTGGCACGCGAATGGGCCGTCCAAAGCAGTTTTTGCCGTTGGCGGGGAAAACGGTGGTTGAATGGTCGCTTAAGGCTTTTTTGGAGACTCCGGAAATTGAAGGGGTCATTTTAGTGACGACCCCAGAAAATATCAAGGAACATTCATCCAGACTCTCTTCCGAGAGAGTTCATCTGGTAGAGGGGGGAGCGACTCGGATGGAATCGGTGCGCTGCGGATTTAAAGAAGTGCCCGAGGACATGGATCTAGTAGCCATTCACGACGGCGCGCGCCCGTTGATTACTCCCAGCATCATTCATGAAGTTTTAGAAGAAGCCTATGAGTCGGGGGCGGCGGTGGCGGCGGTGCCGGTCAAAGACACTTTAAAAAAAGTGACTAATAAACAGCTTTGGATTTCGGGAACCCCGGTACGCAGCTCGTTTTGGATGGCCCAGACGCCGCAATGTTATCGCCGGGAAGTTTTAGCCGAAGCGTTGCAAAAGTTTTCAGACGAGAAAAACGCGACCGACGAAAGTCAACTCGTCGAAAAATCGGGTCACCGTGTCAAGGTGGTTGCGGCCTCTTATGAAAATATTAAGATTACTACTCCGGAGGATCTTGTGATGGCGGAGAGTTTGATGGAAAAACGCATGGGCGGACAAAAGCGCACTTGTGTTGGAATCGGCTATGACGTTCACAAGTTAGTGGCTGGGCGGGATTTGTGGCTGGGTGGAATTAAAATTAACCACTCCAAGGGACTTTTGGGACATTCGGACGGTGATGTCATCTTGCATGCGGTGGGAGACGCGATTTTAGGAGCCTTGGGGGAAGGCGAAATTGGAATGATGTTCCCGCCGGAAAATCCAAAAATTAAGGGAATTTCCAGCCGGGAAATTGTCGCCGCCGTTATGGAGAAGGTCGCGCGAAAAAAAGCGATTATCTCTCATGTGGATGTCAATATTTTGGCGGAAGAGCCAAAAATCAAGCCGCACTACGCGGCCATTCGGGATTCGGTCGCTTCCTTGCTGGAAGTTTCGGGGTCTTCGGTCAACATCAAGGCTAAAACTCACGAGGGCCTTGATTCAATCGGAGAGGGCCGCGCGATGGCTTGTCAGGCGGTCGCCTCTATCCTCATCCCCGCGAGTTTGTCATGAAATTAAATTTTCGACGTTTTCTTCCGGTTTTTTTACCGCTTCTGGCAACTCTTGGGCTTTTTTCCTCCGCTTTTGCGCAAGACGGAGGCGATGCGGCCAAAACCTTGAATTATTTGGTTTCAACCAAGGGACATTCCTACCGCTTTCAGCAGATCGGAACTTTTACCTATTTTGTTTGCGCCAAAAAAGATTCTTCCGACGATTGCCAGAAAATTCAGGCGATGAATCTTCAGGCGAGCGTGGATTGGGAGGGTTTGACGGCTAAGGCAAAAAAGGAAAGCCTTAAAAATCCGGATGGAATTTTGGCCAAAGAGACCTTTGTCGATCAATACGGAGGGCCGTGGAAAATTAAGTTGAGAATCGCCAAGGCCTCCGATTCGCCGCAAAATTTTTTAAAGCCGTTTCACGCTTCGGTTAAGGCCGCTTTTTGGGGATATCAATTGTCGCAGTCGTCAAGCGGCGATATTCTTTCCGCCCAGGTCCTTCTCAATCAATCGGAATGGGCGGCGGCAAAAAAGGCTCTCGGGCTTACTCCCGCCAAGAAAAAAAAGTTTAGTTTTGGCGATTTATTCCGCTAGAATCAGGCAGGAAATTTTCATGAAGGCATTCTTTAAAACCTATGGTTGCCGGGTCAATCAATATGAGACACAAGCCCTGCGGGAAAGATTAACCCAAAACCGTTTTGCCGAGGTTTCGGAGGATTTTTTAGATGCCGATCTTTGCGTCATCAACACCTGCACGGTCACCGAAGAGGCCGATCAAGACGCCTTGAGATTGTTGCGAAAAATCAATCGCAGAAACCCCGCGGCTAAATTAATTGTCACCGGCTGCTTCGCCGAGCGCGATCCGGCGGCCATTCAAAACGCGGCGCCCGGGGCTTTGATTGTCGGAAACCAAGATAAGAAAAATATCCCGTCTTTGATTGGCTGCAGTTCATCTCCGGATTTTTCATCCATCACCGGTTTTTGGGGGCATTCCCGCGCCTTTGTGAAGATTCAAGATGGTTGCGACATGGGGTGCTCTTTTTGCGTTATCCCTTCCATTCGCCCGAATTTATCTTCGCGTCCCTTTGATGAAATCTCTTCTGAAATTCAAGGCTTGCTTAAAAATAACTGTCCCGAGATTGTTTTGTGCGGGATTCGTCTTGGAAGATATCTTTCCAAGGATTTGGCCTCCCGCCGAATCGATTTTGTCGGATTATTGGAGCGCTTGCTTGAACTCCCCGGAGATTTCCGCATTCGGCTTTCCTCTCTTGAGATTACCGATGTCACGGACCGCTTTATCGCGTTACTGGCCCGCGCGGGAGAGAAAATCGCTCCGTCTTTGCATCTTCCTCTTCAATCGGGGTCAGATAAGACTTTAAAAGAGATGGGGCGTTGGTACACGACGGGTTTTTACCGAAGGCGTCTTGAGGCTTTGCGCGAAAAAATTCCGCACTGCGCGGTTTTTAGCGATGTCATGGCGGGCTTCCCGGGAGAATCCGAATCGGATTTTGAAGAAAGCCTTCGCTTTATTCGCGAGATGAAATTTTCCGGCCTCCATCCGTTTCGGTATTCTTCTCGCCCCGGGACTATGGCGGAAAAAAGAGCCGATCATCTTCCGGAAAAGACGATCTTATCGCGAGCGGAATCTCTTCGAGCTTTAGACTGGCAACTGCGAACAGATTTTGCGTCTCATTTGGTCGGCAACATTTCTCGCGTCGTGGTCGAGGGCCGCCCCGGAAAACCTGAAGGTCTTTGCGAGAATTTTTTAAGCGTTTCCTTGGACCGTTATCCCGGCCCCGGTTTTGCCTGGGTTCGGATTCATTCTTCAAAAGATTTAAACGCCTTTGCTGAAGTTTTGCCCCAAAGAGCTCGCGAGAATTTTCCCATCGTGCGATGATTGTCCGCTACGGCCCGTTTCATCCGGCCCTGGAAGAAGCGTTTGTCCTGGATATTAAAGAAATTCTTTCTCGCGCTCTTGCGCCAATCTGCGTTGTGGTTCCTTCCCGGCGCCTGGCTTTGCGCCTAGAACGCTTGCTGAGCGTTGAAAAACAAATTCCTCTTCTCAATGTTTATTTTCACACCTTTTATAGTCTGGCCTGGGCTATTCTTCGGGAAGAAGAGCCTTTGGACGGGGTTTTTATTTCAGAGCCGCTCTTTTTTAATCGCTTGGTGGATTCCTTGGCGGAAACTGAAATGCCGGATTCTCTTTGGCCCAAAAAATCGAAGCGGCCAAAAGCCTTTTCAGAGAGCTTGCGCTCAAGCGTTCGCGATTTAATTGACGCCGGCCTCTCTTTTGATGATTTAAGAACCTATGAAGAAGAGCTTGAATTTGAGGGATCGGCGGCTCTTAAGTCTTTGTCTCTCTTTTCCCAGCTTTATCGCGACAAGTTAAAAGATTTGAAAATTTTCTCGATGGCGGAATTAACGCGCTTGGCCGCTCAAAAGTCGGAAAAATCTCGTTTTTTAGGGCAATTTCAGGAAATAATTTATTACGGGTTTTATGATTTGACGGGCCTTCAGCTTGATTTTTTCGAGAGCGTGACGAAATCTAATCCTTGTCGCCTGTTTTTCCCTTATGCGAAGTCTCATCCCGCTTTCGCCTTCGCGAAAGATTTTTTTGAGCAGAAGCTCGCCGCCCATGATTTAACGGAGTTGGATTTAGGCTTTAACCGCCGGTCTTTGGGGCCTGTTTTGGAAAATCTTTTTTCTTCTTCGCTCAAACCGGTCTTGGGCGTGCCGCCCATTCGCTTGGTTTCGGCTTCCGGAATAGAAGATGAGATATGGTTTGCCGCCAAGGAAATACTGCGCTTGGTCGAGGAAGAGAAAGTGGGCTTTGATGAAATTGGGGTGGTTTTTCGCTCGCTTGATTTTGCCCGGAGTTCCGTTGCCCGTATTTTTGAAGAAAATAAAATCGTTTTTGACATGAAGGCTCAAGAACCCTTGTTGCGCCGCCCTCTGGCGAAAACCCTTTTTAATTTTTTAAGTCTAGCTCGACGAGATTTTCCCGCTTTTTCGGTTGAAGACGTCCTTTCTTCTCCCTATTTTGACCCGGGAAACCTCGCACGGGAATGGAAAGCGCAAGTGCGCCGGATTATTCGGGATTTAAAGATGGGCGGCGGCTGGCTTCAGTGGAAAGGACGCTTGTCGCAAGAGGCTTTAAAAAAGGCGAATTTGCCCAAGGGTTTTCCGCATGAATCTGCGGCTCGTCTTTGGGAGCTTTTGATTTTCTTAAAAGAAACTTTAAAAAACAAACCTCTTTCGTGGTCTGATTTTTCTAAAACCTCAAGGGCTTTGATTGAGAAATGTTTTAAATTGCCCAAGGACGCTTCGACTGAGGAAAAAGAGACTTGGGAGCTCTTTATGAGCGGCCTAGAATCTCTCTCTTTGCTTGACCGAATTTCCTCTCCGAAAGATTTCTCCGATGGCCTGGACGCTCTTGAAGAGAAACTGAAACGATCGTCTTTTGAGACTTCTTCCGGGACCATTGGGGTTCGCGTTATGGACGCGATGGCCGCCCGCGGGGAATCTTTTCGGGTTTTATTTATTCTGGGTCTCAATGAAGGAATATTTCCGCGAGCGATAGTGGAAGACCCGATTTTAAGAGACCCGGCGCGCGCTTTTCTGCGCCATCCCGTCGGATATTGGATTCGCCCAAAAAAGGAAGGATACGAAGAAGAAAAGCTCTTATTTTATTTGCTTGTCTCTTCCGCTCAAGAGAAGCTCTACTGCGCTTATTCCCGTTCCGATAAAGAGGGGAAGGAACAGGTTCCGTCTTTGTACCTCTATGAATTGGCTCAGGCGGCCCATATTTCTCTGGATGAGCCTGATCTCGTAAGGGTGCCGAGAGACGCTTCGGAAAAACTACAAATGATTTCTCCTCAGTATCTGTCTCCGGAGGAGATAAGTCTCTACGCTTCTCTTCAAAACGCGAGCGCGGTCCCTTTTTTGGCGGCGCTAAATCTTCCTCAGGCGGAGATTTTGGATGTAGGCCTTAAGGCGGCTGAAGAGTTAAACCAATATATATCCAAAGGAGAAAGAGACGGGATCGTGGAAACTCCCGATGAGTTTCTTGCGCGCTGGAAACAAGGCGTTTCCCCCACGAGTCTTGAGACTTACGCGCAATGTCCGTTCCGTTTTTTTGCCGCCCGGGTTTTAGGGCTTTCGGAAGAAGAGAAAAATAGCAAGGATGAGATTACTCCCCAGGTGATCGGCCAAATCTACCATGACATCCTCAAGCGCTTTTATTCTTATTTGTCTGATGCGGTTTTAGAAGGGAAAAAACCTTATGATGATTTGTTGGACCGGGCCATTGAAGAGTCTTTTTCCGAATATGACGAAAACCGGCTTGGGGTGTATCCTCTTTTGTGGCTGTCGGTTAAAAACAATGTCAGCGAGCGCTTAAGGAAATTTGTCGATTTAGATATGCGCAGACTCAGACAGGAGAACAGGCGTCCTTTCGAGCTGGAAAAAGAATTTCGCGCCGATATTCCCAATTCCGCGGGTTACCGGTTGCGCGGAAGGCTTGACCGGATTGACGAGAGTTTAGACGAAAACGGTCTTGAGGTTATTGATTATAAGACGAGTTGGAAAAAAGGCGATCCCAAAAAGCTGGTTTTAGGCGGAGAATTTTTCCAGATTCCATTTTATCTTGAGCTTCTGTCTCGCGGATATCCCGATAAGGAAGTTAAAGGCGCCGCCCTTTATGAAATTGAGGGAGACTCTCAAGGAACTGAAATTTCGAGCTATTCCTATTCTTTTTCCGATTGGCAGAATCAACGCGAGGGCTTTTTTAAGAATGTGTCGAATCTTTTAAACTCAGTTGAACGCGGATATTTCCCGATTAACCCGGAGGATCAAAGCGAATATGGGCATTGCCGCTATTGCCAGTTTCAAAACCTTTGCCGAAAAAATCACTCGCCTTCCAGAAGGCGAGGCCAGGAGTTTTTAAAAGAAGC
>DAHZHT010000022.1 GCA_027406905.1 Elusimicrobiota bacterium | reverse complement strand
GAACGATTCTATCAGGCTTGATGAGATATCCCAGGCCATGAACAGTGGCAAGACGGGCTCCTTCCGATCCCATTTTTTTTCGCAAGGTTTCGATGTGTTTGTCCAAGGTGCGCGTTTGAACGTCCTCGGGATATTTCCAAACCTCGGCGAGAATTTTCTTGCGCTCGACCGCTTCGCCCTCGTTTTTTAAAAGGAAAGCCAATAGATCGAACTCAAAACGGGTCAAGGCGAGGGGCTTGTCTTTCAACCTGGCTTCCCGCGCGAGAAGATCAACGTGGATTTTCCCGCTTTCAATCATCGCTTTGGAGAAATTTCTCATGCGCCCGTTTCGCAATTCCCGGCGGATAAGATTTTCCGCGCGGGCCACGAGAATTCGCGGGTCAAAGGGGTCATGGATGAAATCGTCGGCCCCGGCGTCAAGGCAGGCGGTTAATCCGTTCGCGGATTTTAAAGATTGAACGCAGAGAACGGGTACGCCGCCAATATCGTCTCGATTTTTTAAAGAAGCCAATTCCTTAAAACTCTGGGAAGGGCTAATCCAGATCAGCAAATTGGGCGAGAAAATTTTAATTCGTGAATAGGGGATAGTTGCATTTTGAAAGAAAAAATTTTGAATTTTATAGCCTCGTTTTTTAAGAGGGCGCGCAATTTCGCTTGTTTGAGAAGATTTTGGCGCGAGCAGAGCTACGCGGAAATTCGATAACGGTTCCTGATCCATTGATATAAAAGTATATAAATTTTAGTCTTTACTCGAACTTCTCATTTTTAGCGGCGGCCTTTTCGATGTCCTTGGCCAATTTTCTCAGGGCGGCGTCAGAAACGGCTTTGAGGCGAATCTGTTTTTTGCTCCTTTCGGATTTTGGAAATTTTTTTAAATCCGCCCTGGCCCAGGTTCCCATCGTCGTTTCAGACCAAAAAACTTTCCCCGTTTTGGCGTTAATGAGCCGCGCTTTAAGAATCACCGGCGTAAAAAAGCGATCGAAAAGATAGGTCCCTCCCAGCCATTCCGCCGTTTCCTGGGCCGCCTCTTCGACTCCGACTCCGACCGCGATCCATTGCTGATGGCGATTGACGGCAAACGACACGGCGACGCCTTGAACGATTCCTTCTATCGCGCCCGTTCCAAGCAGGTAGAAGAGCCAAGACTTTTTAATGTGTCCGTAACCCTCCACTTGAATCCGGAGAAAAACAGAGGCGCCGGAGGTTTGGCTGAACTCTTGCCAAGCGCCGGAAGATGTCGGCAATTGGAAATTAACGAAGGGCAATTTGTCGCTTAAAGGGATAATGTTAAAGAAATAACTTTGGGAGAGACGCTTCGTTAAATAGCGGGTCATATCTTGGCTGACGGCCTCAATCTTGGCTTGGGTGAGCGATGATTCCTTTATAGAGGAAAGCTTTTGCTCATTTTTTGGAACGTCTTCAATTTCTTTGCGCTTGGATATTTTGACGGAAAATTCAACGGGGAGAATGGCTAGATTGAGCTTATGGGGCGGAGTTAAAACGACGCCCATTTTGGCCCAATGAGAACAGGCGCAGAGAAAAGACAGAACAGTGATGGCGACAAAGCGAAAATATTGACGATTTGACATCCCGTTTATTCTACATAAAAGCGGAGGAGGGGAAATTTTAACGTTTTATTTGTTACAATAATAAAAGATTGTTAAGACAGCGATTAAACTATAGGAGAGGTAAAGAATAGGTGAATAACATTCCGATGAAGTCCTTGCTTGAAGCCGGCGTCCATTTTGGACATCAGACCTGGCGCTGGAACCCCAAGATGTCGCGCTTTATTTTCGGCGCGCGCAATAATATCCACATCATCGATTTGCAGAAGACGGTGAAAGAAATCAAGAAAGCTTATTCTTTCGTGAAAGATCAGTCGGCCGATGGAAAGACATTCCTTTTTGTCGGAACTAAAAAGCAAGCTCAGGAAATCATCAAAACAGAAGCTCAGCGGGCGCAGGTTTCTTATGCCGCCGAAAAATGGCTGGGCGGGACGCTGACAAATTTTTCGACCTTGCGAAAATCCGTTAAAAGGCTTGAAGAGCTTGAGAAGTGGCAAACCGATGGGCTCTTTAAGGTGATCAGCAAAAAAGAGGCGTCTAGGCTTTCTAAAGAAATGAGCAAGTTAAGCAAAAATCTGGCGGGAATCCGAAATATGGACAAGCTTCCCGATGTTATTTTCGTCGTGGATCCAGTTGAGGAAGAACTTTCTATCGCCGAAGCTAAACGCTTGAATATCAGCGTCGTCGCCGTTTGCGATACCGACTGCGACCCGGATTTAATTGACTATCCGATCCCAGGAAATGACGACGCGGCCCGTTCGATTAAGTTCTTTTGTTCCTTGATGGCGGATGCCATTTTGGAGGGTCGCGCCGAGCGTTCCGCCCAACAATCGGCGAGCGTCGAGGGCGCTGAAAAAGAAATGCTTGAGTCCGAGACCAATTCAGAAGAGGGAGTTTCAATGGAGGCGGAGGGGATGGTTTCGGAAGAGGCCACTCAAACGGTTCCGGAGGCTTAAATGACGACGACCATGGATTTAAACAAATTGATTATTGAGCTTCGCGCGAAAAGCGGCGCGGGGATTAGCGACTGCAAAAAAGCTTTGACCGAGACCAATGGCAATTTTGAAGAAGCCTTGACGGTTTTAAGGAAAAAAGGCCTCTCCGATGCGGCTAAAAAATCAGGCCGCGCGACCAAGGAAGGGGCGGTGGCATATGCCGTTTCCGGAAAATCAGGCGCTCTTATCGAGCTTAACAGCGAAACTGATTTTGTGGCCCGAACCGCCGAGTTTCAGGCTTTGGCGCAAACTTTGGCGGAAAAATTCGCCTCCGGGGAAATAAGCGAGATTTCACAGGCATCTCCTCTCATTCAACCGGTTTTTCAAAAACTAGGAGAAAATATTCAATTGCGCCGTTTTGAGCGTTTTTCCGTTAAGGGCCACGGGCTGATTGCGGGATACATTCATCTCGGGGCTAAAAAAGGAGCTTTAATTGAGCTATCTTTCTCGACCGATGCGCTCGCGTCTTCTGAAAAGATATCGAATTTAGCCAAAGAGCTTTTGCTTCAAGTCGTGGGCTCTTCAGCCAAATATCTTTCCAAGACGGATGTTCCTCAGGCCGAAATCGAAAAAGAAAAAGAGATATACACCGAGTTGCTAAAGAAAGAAGGCAAGCCCGAAGCTTCGATTCCCAAAATCGTTGAAGGCAAAATCAACAAACTCTTCTATCAGTCCTTGTGTTTGCTTGAACAGCTCAGCATTCGTGACAACAAGACCTCGATTGCTCAGATGATTAAAGAGACGGCGACTCAATTGGGCTCTGAAATTTCAGTAGTCCGTTTTGCCCGCTATCAGCTGGGGGAATGAAGTCCTCACCTGCTGACTTAACATCTCAAAAAAGCGCCATCCCTTCAAAAGGCGCACAAACGCGTTATAGCCGGGTTCTTCTCAAGCTTTCGGGGGAGTCTCTGTGTAAAGAAGGAGAGCATGGAATTGACTCTTCCGAGCTTTCTTGGATCGCTCAGGAAATTAAGAAGGCCTATGATGAGGGCGTTCAGATGGGAATCGTCGTCGGCGGCGGCAATATTTGGCGAGGGGCCAACCGCGGCGAAGCCATTGGGCGCGTTACCGCTGATTATATGGGAATGCTCGCCACGGTCATGAACGCGATGGCCCTTCAAGACGCTCTTGAAGATTTGCACATTCCTACCCGCGTTCAAACGGCTATTGAGATATCAAAGCGCCTTGATGAGGTGCGCTTCATGGATTCTATTCGCGACCGCCTCAAGGTCATGGATGCCACGGCGTTAACTCTTTGCATGGAAAACCAGATGCCGGTTCTCGTTTTTGATCTTCATGTAAAAGGCAATATCGCTTTAGCCGTAGGCGGGAAAAAAGTAGGAACCTTGATTAAGGAATAGGAGAAAAGTATGCCGGTGACAGAAGCGGTGAATTCAATTCTAATTAAAATGGAAGAGGCGATGAAGGATCGTCTTCAAAAATTAGCTAAGGAATTTTCAGTTATGCGCACTGGAAGAGCCAACCCCTTAATTCTTGAAAGCGTCAAGGTCCAATATTACGGCCAAGCCGTTCCGCTTAAGCAAGTAGCGGCGATTTCCGTTCCCGAAGCCCGCGTGCTTGAAATTCGCCCTTGGGATCCCTCGGTTTTAAGCGATCTTGAAAAAGCCATCCAGAAGGCCGATTTGGGGGCTTTGCCGCAAAATGACGGGAAAATGCTCCGCCTGGCCTTGCCGGCGATGACCGAAGAAAGGCGAAAAGACTTAATTAAGCTGGCCCGGAAATTGGGAGAAGAATTTCGCGTCGCCGTCCGCAATGAACGCCACGCGGCTTTGGATCTCATTCGCAAGGCGGAAAAGGCCAAGGAAATTTCCCAAGACGACGTCAAAGCCCTTGAAGCGCGGGTCCAAAAAATAACGGATTCATACATTCAAAAAGTAGATCAGCAGACGGTGGCCAAAGAGCAGGAAATTTCCACTATCTGATTAATTGGGGCAAATAAAGTCTGAATGACGACGAGGACGGCGTTTTGGAAGAATTCTCTTTTCTCCCGTAAAAAAAAGACTTTAGATAAAGTTTCCGCCGAGATTTTAGACCCGGCCTCTCTGCCTAAGCATATTGCCATCATCATGGATGGAAATGGGCGTTGGGCTAAGAAAAGGCATCTTCCTCGCGCGATGGGGCATAACGCCGGGGTTGAATCCGTTCGTGAAATCGTCCGGGCTTGCGCGGATTTAAAAATAGAGGTTTTAACCCTTTACTCTTTTTCCACGGAAAATTGGCGCCGCCCCAAGGAAGAAATTAGCGATCTCATGGGAATTCTTGGACGCGCCCTTGAGAAAGAGACGCCTGAACTCGCAAAAAATAACGTGCGCCTTAAAATTTCAGGAAAAATCGAAGATCTTCCGGCCAATCTTCAAGAATCATTGGCTCATTCGGTTGATTTTCTCGGAAAAAACACCGGCCTTATTCTCAATTTAGCGCTCAATTACGGCGCAAGACAAGAAATTACCGACGCGGTCAATAAACTTATTTCGCAAGGAAAAAAAATCGTCTCGGAAAAAGATATCTCAGACTCTCTTTATACCGCTGGTATTCCCGATCCCGACTTGTTAATTCGCACCTCGGGGGAAAACCGCGTCTCGAATTTTCTTCTTTGGCAAATCGCATATGCGGAAATCTATGTGACACCCGTTCTCTGGCCTGATTTCAGGCGCGAGGACCTTTTATCGGCAATTCGCGATTTTCAATCTCGTCAAAGGCGTTTTGGAGGGCTCTAGGGAATGCTTTTGCCAAGGCTTTTGACGATTTCTGTCGGCCTTCCCGCGTTGATTGTTCTGATTCATTTGGGCGGAATGACCTTTTCTTTATTCACGATCATCGTATCCTTTCTTTGTCTCTATGAGTATGAAATACTGCTAAGTTTAGCCAAACGCCCGGTTCAGAATTTAAGTTGCGTTATTTTGGGAAGCTTTCTCGCCGTCAACCAAGTATTAGGCGGCTCCGCCTCTTTTGGGGTTTTCGCGGCGATGGCTATTATTCTCCTTAGAGAAATGAGTTCTTCCGCCGTGCGTTATTCTCTTGATCGAGCGGCTTTGACTTTATTTGGGGTTTTATGGCTGGGCCTTTTTCCGCCCTACATCGCTTTGATTCGCGGCTTAAATTCCAACGGAGAGCGCCTGACTTTTCTTTTATTTGTCTCGATTTGGGCGATGGATTCAGCGGCATATGCGGCGGGGCGATTATTGGGACGCCATAAGCTATCGGTTTTAAGCCCTAAAAAAACCTGGGAAGGCGCTATCGCCGGATCTTTAACCGCTTTAGGCGTCGCTTACGGCTTTTATTATTTTTATCCCGCTCAGATGAGTCTTGTCAAGGCGTTGGGGGTCGGCATTATCATTTCTGTAGCGGGACAGCTATCAGATTTGGCAGAATCTATGATTAAGAGGGCTTTGGGAGCGAAAGATTCCGGCGCGCTCTTGCCGGGCCACGGGGGAATTTTGGACCGTTTTGATTCTTTTTTTCTGGCCGCCCCGGCGGTTTATTATTGGTTGATATTAAAATGAAACGAGTCGCTATTCTAGGTTCGACAGGCTCTATTGGCGTCAACGCCTTGGACGTGGTTTCTAAAATTCCTGGCGAGTTAAGCGTGGCCGGGCTTGCCGCGCACTCAAACGCGGATTTGTTGCATAAACAGGCTAAAAAATTTAAGCCGTCCTTGGTTTCCCTTTTCGATTCCGAGGCTTCCGAAAAATTTCGCGGTCGCCTCAACGGTTCTTGCCGATATCTTCCCTCGGGAGTCGAGGGCCTGGTTCAAATGGCTTCCGACCCTGAGGTTGATATCGTTTTAACGAGTTTGGTGGGCGGCGTGGGTTTTGCGCCCTTGCTTGCCGCCATTCGGGCGGGAAAAACGATCGCTTTGGCCAATAAAGAGCCGATGGTGATGGCTGGCGCGCAATTCATGAAAGAGGCGGAAAGATGGCAGGCTAAAATCATTCCGGTTGATTCCGAGCCCTCGGCTATTTTTCAATGCGTTCAAGGCGAGCGGGAAAGGCGCGGGGGGAAAGAGCCTTTTTCCAAAATAATTCGCCGGGTTTTTTTGACGGCCTCGGGAGGGGCGTTTTACCGGAGAAAAGGCTCTTTGAGTCAAGTCGGCGTGGAAGAGGCGTTAAAACATCCGACCTGGAAAATGGGCAGAAAAATCACTCTTGATTGCGCGACCTTGATGAACAAAGGTTTTGAGTCTATTGAAATTATGAATTTGTTCGGCTTGAATTATTCCCAAATTGAGATCGTCATTCACCATCAATCCATTATCCATTCAGCGGTCGAATTTTCGGACGGCTCGGTTTTGGCGCAGATGTCCTTGCCGGACATGCGGCTTCCGATTGAATACGCGATGACTTATCCCAAGCGCGGAAGGCAAGTCGTTAAGCCGCTTAATTTGGCCGAGATAGGATCTCTCACCTTTGAAAAGCCCGATTTTCACCGCTTTCCCTGTCTTTCCTTGGCGGCGGAAGCGGCCAGAAAAGGCGGAGGGCTTGAGGCGGTGTTAAACGCCGCCGATGAAGTCGCCGTCGACGCCTTTATCCGGGGCAAGATTAAATTTACCGATATTCCCCGCTTAATTGAAAAGACGATGAAAAAGTTTAAGCCGAGAAATTCTCATCCGAGTCTTTCCGAAGTCGTCGAAATTGATCAATGGGCCCGCCAAAAGGCGGAGGAGATAACGCGCCAATTATGATGATTCACATCTTGTCGACTCTTCAATCCGCCGCCGCGATTGTTTTTACTTTTGGGCTCGTGATTTTCCTTCATGAGTCAGGGCATTTTTTTGTTTGTCGCCGTCTTGGCGTTCGGGTCGAAAAGTTCGCCTTTGGAATGGGGCCGGAGCTTTTTGGCGTGACCGACAAAAAAGGAACTCATTTCGCGGTCTGCGCTCTTCCGCTGGGCGGATATGTCAAGCCCGCGGGAGAAGACGTGTTTGAAGGAACGGGAAAGCCGGATGAATATTTTTCCCAGTCCTGGCAGCGCCGGGTGGCTATTGTCATGGCGGGGCCGATCATGAATTACGTTTTGGCTTTTTGCGTTTTTACCGGGCTTATTTTTTTTAAAGGCGAAATTAAGCCGAGCGCAAAACCCATTATCGGCGACATGCTCATAAATTACCCGGCGGCTCAAGCCGGGCTTAAAATCGGAGACGTCATTAATTCAATTGACGGGACGAAGATTTCAACCTGGAAGGAAATGGCGGACATGGTCCATCAAGATTCCGGCAAGGCAGTCGAGCTGACTTATAGCCGCGGGGACGCGAGCGCGACCATTCAAATCGTTCCCCAAAAAGACCCTCAGACAGGATACGGCGTGATTGGAATTATTCCGGAAACCATCACTCAGAAATTAGGCTTTTTCGCTTCGGCCAAGGCCGGGGCCAAGCAGTGTTGGGACATTACGGCGCTAACGGTCAAAACCCTTTACGTTAAAATCGCTAAAAGAGAGCGTCCGGATTTGGCGGGACCGGTGGGAATCATGCAAATGGTTTCCAAGGCCGCCCATTCAGGGATCGACGATCTTTTCTTCTTGATTGGCCTTATCTCGGTTGCCATTGGGTTTTTTAATTTTCTTCCGGTCCCGCTTTTGGACGGCGGGCATGCGGCCCTTTATATATGGGAAGGAATCTCCGGAAGAAAACTCACGCAAGGATTAATCGAAGCGACCAATAAAGTCGGAATTGTTTTTCTGGTTTCGCTTCTTCTGTTTGCGACTTATAATGACATTCTCCGCTTGCGCGGGAAATCTTCCGCGACATTAATCCACGCGGCTTCCGCATCGTCTCCGGCTTCTCAGAAATGAATTCTCAAACCAAGGGAGCGGCGTCTCCCAAAGAAGGAATAACCCCGCGCTCCGAAGATTACTCACAGTGGTATCTCGACGTCGTTAAGCGCGGAGACTTGGCGGAACATTCCGGGGTTCGCGGTTGCATGGTCATTAAGCCCCATGGGTACGCGATTTGGGAGATCATGCAAAAAGAGCTTGATTTCCGTTTCAAAGAGACGGGCCATGTCAACGCTTATTTCCCGCTTTTTATTCCGCTGTCCTATTTATCCAAGGAAGAAACGCACGCCGCCGGTTTTGCCAAGGAGTGCGCGGTGGTCACTCATCATCGGCTTAAATCGAAAGACGGCGAGGTTATCGTCGATCCGGAGTCTAAACTAGAAGAACCCCTGGTCGTTCGTCCCACCAGCGAAACCATTATTTGGGCGCAATATAAATCCTGGGTTGAAAGTTATCGCGATTTGCCGCTTTTAATTAACCAATGGGCCAATGTGGTTCGCTGGGAAATGCGCCCGCGCCTTTTTTTAAGAACCGCCGAGTTTTTATGGCAGGAGGGGCATACCGCGCATGCGACTGAAAAAGAAGCTCTGGAAGAAGCTTTCCGGATGCTCGAGGTCTATGCCGATTTCGCCGAAAATGTCATGGCTGTTCCGGTGATTCGCGGACATAAAACTCCGGGCGAGCGTTTCGCGGGGGCTGTTGATACTTTATGTATCGAGGCGATGATGCAAGACGGAAAAGCTCTTCAGATGGGTACTAGCCACTATCTCGGGCAAAATTTTTCTAAAAGCGCGGATGTTAAATTTTTAAATAAAGAAGGCAAGCTCGAATATGTGTACGCCACCAGCTGGGGAGTCAGCACGCGCTTAATTGGGGCTTTAATCATGACTCATTCCGACGATCAGGGGCTGATTCTTCCGCCCAAATTGGCTCCCATTCAAGTCGTCATCGTTCCGATTTATAAAAACGACGAGGAAAGAACTAGAACATTAGACGAAAGCCGCGCGGTCCTATCGGAACTTAAATCTCAAGGCATTTCGGCGCGCTTGGACGACCGAGACGGGTTGATGCCTGGCGCGAAATATTATGAGTGGGAGGCCAAGGGCGTGCCGCTGCGCATTGAAATTGGTCCAAAGGATATAGAAAAAGGCTCCTTGTGCTTGGTGCGGCGTTTCGTCCTGGAAGAAGCGAATGAAACTCCCGAAGATTTAAGACGCCGCCGCAAATCATTTTTGCCGAGGGCGGAAGCTTTAAGCGCGGTCAAACCGATTTTGGAAACTATGCAAAGAGAACTTTTGGAAAGAGCCCGAACGCTCCAGAAGTCGCGCACTAAGGTCATTAACAGCCTTGATGAGCTTGAGAAATTTTTCAAAGCCGGAGGCGGTTTTGCCTTGGTCCACTGGGCGGGCGACGCCCAAGATGAAGAGGCGCTCTCTAAGCGTTTTGAGACGACCATTCGATGCATCCCTTTTGTCGAAGAATTGCCTCCCCAGGCGAGGGGAGAGGGGAAATGCATCTGGACGGGGCGCCCGTCTTCTCAATGCGTGATCGTCGCGGCGGCCTACTGATTGCCGCTCCGGAAAAATCCTAAAATTTCAGATAAAACCGGAAAGCGCCTTTTGGTTTTTATATAATTAAATGAGCATGTCGTTTTCCGGGCCATTAGCTCAATTGGCAGAGCAGGCGCCTCTTAAGCGCAAGGTTACAGGTTCGATTCCTGTATGGCCCATGGGTTGTTCGGGCGGGTGGCGGAACTGGCAGACGCGCACGGCTTAGGACCGTGTGCCGCAAGGCGTGGGGGTTCAAATCCCCCCTCGCCCATGCGCAGAGACGCCATTCGCTTTTAAGGATTATTGTAATGGCGTGGATGCTCACAAGGGAGAAAATAAATGGGAATTTTTACATTCGCGGAAAAATCGGACAAGCCTAAATTTAAAAAGAATAAAGAAGAGGGTTGCGTCATTTCAGCCTCTATCGAAATTCCTGAAGCGCTGATTCAAAACGAAAAACACAATGTTTTGTTGTGGGTTCAGGAACAGGCCAAAATTCCCGGCTTTCGCCCCGGAAAAGCGCCGATGGCGATGGTGGAAGCTCATTACCCGGACACTATTCGAGAGAGAATCTTAAATCGAGTCGCGGAAAAATTTGTCCCGGATCTAATTAAAGAACTCAATTTAACTCCAGTAACGGCTTCGACTATCACCAATGTCGATTGGAATAAGTCAATGAAACTAGATGTTCAAATTGAGGTTGCCCCCGAAGTCGATCCCAAGGATTATCTCAAAATTCCCGTCTCTTACAAGAAACAGGCGGTCAGCGATGAAATTCTTTCGGCGGAATTGGAAAAACTAAGAGAGGCGCACTCGCGCCTTGAGCAATCTGAAGAAGAAACCCTGGGGAGTCAGCATTACGCGGTGATTAGTTATACCGCGTCTCAAAATGGGAAACCTCTTCCAAAACTTAAAAACGATTCAGAATTAATCGACATGTCTTCCGACCAGCTTATCGAGGGATTGTCGGCCGGACTCCTAGGGATGAAAAGGGGAGAAACTAAAGAAATTAAGGTCAAGTTTCGAGAAAAAGAGACCGTTTTAAAGGTCACTCTTGCTGAAATCAAGAAAAAGGTTCTGCCCAATCTCGATGAAGAGTTCGCCAAGGACATGGGTCTTGAGTCTTTGGAGGATTTAAAGAAAAATCTGAAAGATTCTCTTGAGAAAGAATACTCCAAACAAGAAGAGGACGAAATTCGTAAGGAAATCGAAAAAGGGCTTCTGAAGGCCAATACCATTCCCGTTCCTCCCACCTTGGTTGAACATGAAACCGAGCGTTTTGTCGAAAGTCTTGAGCGACAGAGTCGCAGATCCATTCCCGAAGCCGATTTGGAAAAATTAAAAAAAGAAATTCGTCCGCAGGTCGAAGATAACTTGCGGCTTTCTTATATTTTTCTAGCCATTGCCGACAAAGAAAAACTGGACATGACGGAAGAAGATTATAACCAAGAACTGGAAGAGGCTCTCAAAACGCTTAAATCCGATCTTGAAAAAGAAGAAAGGCGCAAATTCTTCGAGAGAAACAAATTGGGGCTGGCGAGAATTATTCGCGAGAGAAAAGCGCGGCAACTGACGCGGGAGAAAGCGGTCATTAAGGAGATTTGACGATGATTCCTACGATACTTGAAAAATGGACCCAGGGCGCGGCGGTCAGTTATGACATTTTTTCGCGTCTCCTTAAAGAAAGGGTTGTTTTTGCCGGCGGACAAGAAGGAATGTTTACCACCGATGCGGCCAATGATCTGATATCTCAGCTTCTTTATCTCGACGCCGAAGACCCCACGAAAGATATCCAACTCTATATTAATTCTCCCGGCGGGATGGTCACGGCCGGTTGGGCGGTTTACGACACCATGCAGTATATCCGCGCTCCCATCTCGACTTTATGCATCGGCATGTCTATGTCTTTCGGCGCGATTTTGCTTGCCGCAGGAACCAAGGGAAAGCGCTATATACTGCCTTACGCTCGAGTCATGATTCACCAGCCTTTAACCCGCGGCGGTATTTCCGGACAGGCGACCGACATCATGATTGAAGCCGAAGAAATATCGAAGACCAAGGAAAAAACCATTGAAATCTTGGCCATGCATACCGGGCAATCCCGAGAAAAACTCCGCAAGGACATGGAGCGAAATTTTTATCTTTCAGCCCAGGAAGCCAAGGAATATGGAATTGTCGATCATATCCTGCCGCATAAAAAATAATGGAAGATTCTAAACCGGAACCGCTTTTGGATTTTCCCCAAGTCTTGCCTTTGCTGGCGGTTAGGGACGTCGTGTTCTTTCCGCATACGCTCTTGCCTCTTTCGGTCGGACGCATTCGTTCCATTCGGGCGATAGAAGCCGCGATAAAAAACGATAAAAAACTTCTCGCGGTGGTCGCTCAAAAGGATATGAGAGTTGAAGAGCCGCAGATGTCTGACGTCTATCAAAAGGGCGTTCTGGCCTCGGTTGAGCAATTTCTCAGGATGCCGGATGGAACCCTTAAGGTTTTTCTGCGCGGAATAACTCGCTTGTCTGTCGTTTCATCTAAAGATCTTCCGGAAGGGTATTGGGAAGCGGAAGTTGAGTATCCGGAATCTCAGCTTAAGGTCGCTCCAAGCAATGAAACCAAGGCGCTCATGCGCCATTTGTTGGAGGTTTTTGAAGAACAGGCTCAGATTTCCCAACGCCCGGTAGCCGATATTCTTGAAGCGCTTAAAGAAGTCGCCAACGCCGCCCAACTGTGCGATATGGTGGCCGCTCACGCCTTGTCTAAAGCGGCAGAAAGACAAGAAATCCTAGAGATCATCGAAGTCAACCCAAGGCTTGAGCGCTTAATTGAGCTGATCCGGACTGATATCGAAATTCTAAGCCTTGAACGCCGCATCCATTCGCGCGTTAAAACCCAAATTGAGAAAAACCAGAAGGAATATTATCTCAACGAGCAGATGAAGGCGATTCAAAAAGAGCTTAAGCAAAAAGATGATTTTGCCCAAGAGATTGAAGAGCTTAAGAAAAAAATTGCCGAAGCGAAAATGTCGAAGGCCGCCGAAGAAGCGGCAAAAAAAGAGCTTTCTCGCCTTGAAAAAATGATGCCCTATTCGCCGGAATCGACGGTGTCAAGGACTTATCTAGACTGGATGATTCATCTTCCGTGGTCGAAACGAGCTCGGGAACGCCTGGATATCGACTGGGCCGCGAAAGTTCTCGATAAAGACCACTACGATCTCAAAAAAATCAAGGAAAGGATATTGGAATATATCGCGGTTTGTAAACTGACCAAGGGTTTGCGCGGCCCGATTCTTTGTTTTGTCGGCCCGCCCGGAGTCGGCAAAACTTCTCTTGGGCAATCGATCGCGAAAGCGATGGGACGGAAATTCGTCCGCTTAAGTTTAGGCGGAGTGCGAGACGAAGCTGAAATTCGCGGACATCGGCGAACCTATATCGGCTCTCTTCCGGGCCGAATCGTTCAATCTCTCCGCAAGGCTCAGAGTAAAAATCCGGTTTTTCTTCTCGATGAAATCGATAAAATGGGAATGGATTGGAGAGGAGATCCTGCGGCCGCTCTTCTTGAAGTTTTAGATCCGGAGCAAAATTCGACCTTTACCGATCATTATTTGGACGTCGAGTTTGATTTGTCGCAGATTATGTTTATTTGCACGGCCAACACCTTGGAGGGAATCCCTTCAAGCCTTCAAGACCGCCTTGAGGTTCTTCGCTTTAGCGGATATACCCATCAGGAGAAAAAACTCATCGCTCGTCAACACCTCTTGCCTAAGCAGCTTAAAGAGCACGGGGTAAAACCCGATCTGGTTGCAATTTCCGAACCCGCGCTTGAGCGAACTATTTTAGAGTATACCAGGGAAGCCGGCGTCAGAAATCTCAATAGAGAGATGGCGTCTTTATCGCGGAAAGTCGCCATGCGCTTGGTCAAGGATGGAACCAAAAAAATTGAGATTACGGATGAAAACCTCTCTCAATTCTTGGGGATTTCTAAGTTCCATCGCGAAAAAAATGTCAAGAATTCAATCGGCGTCGTGACGGGACTAGCATGGACCGAAGCGGGCGGGGTAACGATGCCTATAGAGGTGGTCAGTTCCGCCGGCAAGGGAGAACTCAAATTAACCGGGAAACTGGGGACCGTCATGGTTGAATCCGCCCAGGCCGGTTTTTCTTATCTTAAATCGATCGCCCCGGAGTTGGGAATTCCCGATGAAATCTTTAAAGACAAGGATTACCACATTCACGTTCCCGAGGGAGCGGTTCCAAAGGACGGCCCTTCGGCCGGAATCGCGATTGCCACGGCCCTTTTAAGTTTGATGACCTCCCGCTCCGTATCTCCGGATCTCGCGATGACCGGCGAAATCACGCTTCGAGGGCGAGTTTTGCCCATCGGCGGGCTTAAAGAAAAGGTTTTGGCGGCGCACCGTGAAGGCGTTAAGACCGTTCTTTTCCCGGAACAAAATCAAAAAGATTTAGAGGATATCCCCTCTGAAATATTGTCAGATCTAAAAATGGTTCCGGTCTCTCATTTTAAAGAGGTTGTCGAAGCCGCTCTTGTTTCTGGTAGCGGAATGCCGCCGCTTAATATCCCGCGTCCAGATTTGCCCATTCAGTCAAAACCCAATCCACACCAGCAGGGCGCAGTTGCCTAAAACGAGAAATTTATGAACAAAAAATATATTCTTCTGACTCCAGGGCCCACCCCGATACCGCCGTCGGTTCTAAAGGCCTTATCGCAACCAATTCTTCATCATCGAACGCATGAGTTCGGATCGGTCTTTGAATTTGTCGCCAATGAAATGAAGTCTATTCTCCATACCCAAAACTCCGTTTTGATGATGACGACTTCCGGCACTGGCGCTATGGAGTCTGCGGTCGTCAACCTTTTATCTCCGGGAGACAAGGCTCTTGTTTTGAACTGCGGGGTTTTTGGAGAGCGTTTCGCCTCTATTTTTAAAGCCTATGGTCTAAACCCCTTAGTTATTAACTCCCCGTTAGGCTTTGCCGCTTCTCCGGAAGAGTTAGACGCTTTCCTTAAGAAAAATCCCGATATCAAGGCCGTTTATATCCAACACACGGATACCTCCACCGGAATCTTAAATGATTTAGCGGCTTTAAGCCGGGTGATTCGCCAAAGAACTCCCGAGGCCTTGATTGTCGTTGACGCGGTCTCAAGCCTTGGAGCGGAAGAAATGGAGATGGACGCCTGGGGTTTGGACGTCGTTGTCACCGCTTCGCAGAAAGGGCTCATGAACGCTCCGGGGCTTGCCTTTGCCTCCGTTAGTTCCCGCGCTTGGAAAGCGTGCGAGGCGGCTAAACTTCCGCGTTTTTATTTGGATTGGAGAACGATGAGAAATTCTCTTAAAGACAAAGAGACCCCTTACACTCCGGCGGTTCCCTTGGTGGTGGCCCAGGCGGAGGCCTTAAGATTGATTAAAGAAGAGGGCCTTTCCAATACGCTTAAGCGCACCGCCGACATGGCCTCTTATGCGCGGGCTTGGGCAAAAGAGATGGGTCTTAAAACCCTAGCGCAGAACCCAGCTCATATCTTGACGGCGGTTTATCTTCCATCTGGGATTGACGGCAACCGCTTGGTTAATTCTTTGCGCGAAGAGGAAGGAATTTCTATCGCGGGGGGGCAAGAGGCTTTAAAAGGAAAGATTATCCGAATCGCCCATATGGGATACATCTCTCAAGAGGACCTCGACATAGGGCTTAACGCTCTTAAAAAGAGACTCTCCCCCGTTCTTGAAAAAAAGTGAAAAGAAATCCACCTTTGCCATGCCTCCGGTAATTTCTTTCCGCGAAGCGACCAAGGTTTACTCTTCATCTCATCTCGGTAGGACCACGAAGAAAATCGGGCTCATTGATTTTTCATTAGAAGTGGAAAAAGGAGAGGCCTTTGGTCTCTTGGGCCTCAATGGAAGCGGAAAAACGACGACTTTTAAATTGGCCTTGGGGCTTTTGGCTCTTAACTCCGGAACGGTCAAGGTTTTTGATTTGCCGCCATCGACAAGGGCCTTTTATTCTCGCGTCGGATATGTTCCCGAACTTCCGTATTTTCACTCTTTCTTGACCGTTGAGTCATGCCTTAAGTTCTATGGGCGTTTGTCCGGATTGTCGAATCTGGAGATCAAAACGAATTTAGAGCGCGTCTTATGGGAAACCGGCCTTGTGACGCACAAAGAAAAGCGGATTTCAGAATTATCCAAGGGCTTGTCTCAAAGAGTCGCCTTGGCCCAAGCCACGATTCATAACCCCGATCTGTTGATTTTAGATGAGCCTATGAGCGGGCTTGATCCCTTGGCGATTAGAGATTTGAGAGAGTATCTTTCTCGCCTGCTAGAAGAGGGGAAGACCATTTTTATCTCTTCTCATAGTATTTTTGAGATTGAAAAATTATGCCATCGGGTAGGCGTGCTCAAAGAGGGGCGGCTTATCCGAGTTCTTAAAAGGAAAGATTGGTCCGATTCTCGCGGTGGGCTTGAAGAGCGTTTTACTGAAATTGTCCAAAATGATCGTTTAACCGAAGCCCTGCTCAAAACTTCTCCCAAATGAAAACGATCTGGATACTGGCTGTTGATTCTTTCCTTGAAAATATTTGGAATCGCGTTTTTATTTTGGTCGCGATTTTCGGCGGACTTTTAATTTATGCGAGCCTTTTGTTTGGCGTTCTGGCGGTTGAAGAAGAGTTAAGGGTTCTGATGGATTCGGGTCTGGCTTTAATTGAAATGGTGACGTTGATAGCGGGGATATATTTTTCCGCGACCATGTTTTTAAAGGAGATTGAGACAAAAACCATTTATTTGGTTTTATCTCGTCCGCTGAGCCGGCTAGAATATCTGTTGGGCCGCGTTTTGGGCTTAATTCTTTCGCTTCTGCTCATCATGGTTTTAATGTCTTTCATTCATCTGATTCTTCTTTTTGTTCATCACTGGAGTTGGCGAAGTTCTTATTTATTGTCCTTGGCGGGAATTTTTCTTAAAGCCTTAATGCTCGTTGCCGCCGCGGTATTTTTTTCTCTTTTCTCGACTTCATCCATTGCCGCCATCGTATTCTCCGGATCTTTGTGGGTATTGGGAAACTTTACCCAGGAAATTCGATTTTTAACGCAAAAGGAATCGGGTTTGCCCGCTCTTTTAAGCCGTCTTCTCCTGTTTCTTTTCCCGCATTTTGAAATTCTAAATTGGCAGGGGGGGGCTAATGACACGAGAGTTTTAATGGGAGCAAGCTATGCCGCCGTTTATTTTTTGATTTTTATCGCCTTGTCGTGGCTTGTTTTAAGAGCGAAAGAATTTTAGATACCCATGCGCTATTTTTTGACGCTTTTCTTATCTCTTTTTCTCATCAACGGTTTTTTTTCTTCGCTGGGCACTACTGAATCTTTGCCGGATTTTTCTTCTTCAAAACATCCGGTTGAAATATTGACTCTTCTTAATCTCGGTCTTAGGCGCCTTGCCGCCGATATTGCCATGGTTCGCCTGTTGATTTATTACGGTTCCAGCGAGGCGATGGCCGATGATCTAAACCCTCCCCAAGGGGTTACTCTTTATCCTGGAATTCTTCCGCGAGCTCAAGAAATTCTCAGTCTCGATCCTTCTTTTAGCTATGTCCGCTTTTATGCGGCCGGGGCCTTGGCTTTTAATTTGGGCCGTCCCGATGAAGCCATTGAACTATTGAGAGAAGGCTTAATTCTTGATCCCGACAATTCCAAATACAAGGCTTATATCGCAGCGATCGCTTTTTCTCAAAAGGGAGATGAAAGACAAGCCGTTGAGGCGTTAAGCCCGTATCTTAATTCTCCAAAGACTCCGAGCATGATCAAAAATGTGGCCGCCTTTATTTATCTGCGCCTTAAAAAATGGCCGCAAGCCGCCGAGCTTTATCAGGAACTTCTCAGATCAAAAGATGCCGGATACCGGAAAGAAGCGAAAAAGATGCTTGAAAAGATTAAAAAGTATCATTATCTTAAAGGTAATTGATGAAAACAAAAAATTACATTGTTTTATTTTTTGTCTTGACCTTAAGCGCGGCCTGTTCATTGCGGCCTCATCAAAGGTTTGCCTCTGAAAATATATCACCCAGCCTTGGCGGAGATCTCGCGCAAAACTTTTTTCTTGCCGCCAAAAAGGCGGTGACAAGCCTCGCCTTTTCTCCTAATGGAAAGTTGATAGCGGCGGGCGAACGGAATTGGGACAACAGCAAGGTAGGCTACATTCAGGTTTGGGATTCCGAAAAAAGAAAACAGGTGGGAATCTGGAGAGCGGTTTATAGCGTCAACAGCATCGCTTTTTCTCCAGATGGGAGTAAAATTGCGGCGGGAGAAGAAAATGGGCAAATTGAGATGTGGAGCGTTTCAACTCACAAAATTATAGGGAAATGGAAGGCGCGCTCTGGTATTAATAGCGTCGCCTTTTCTCCAGATGGAGGAGAGTTGGCCGCTGGAGAGTGGGATTGGAATTCTGACAGTGGAAAAAACGATAGCGATATTTTCCGCGGATATGTCGAAATATGGGATTCTCATACAGGGAAAGTTAAGCGTGAATGGAAGACCATCAATGATGTCTCTGGAATTTCCTTCTCTCCTGATGGGAAGCAAATTGCGGCTGGCGAGTCGACCTTGGTTACTGGAAAAATAGAATTATGGAACGCCGCTAATGGAAAAAGAAAAGCCAGCTGGAAAACGGATATGTTTGTCAGGAGTATTTCCTTTGATCCATCAGGAACGCGGATTGCAGCTGGCGGCTTTGACGGTTCCGTTTATATATGGAGCTTGAAAGGACGCGTTTTAAGGATGTTAAAAGCCGATGATGCCGCCAGAAGCGTCGCTTTTTCTCTAGGTGGCAGAGAGCTCGCTGCGGGCGGAAATTCTTTTGCTCAAATTTGGGATGTGGCGACCGGAAATAAAGTTTTCACTTGGAAATCTAATCAAGGGATTTCAAGCGTCGCTTTTAATCCGACTCGGAAAGAATTAGCGGTTGGTGAATCAAAAGAATCTTTGGAAGAGTCTGACTCGCGGGGGATAGTTGCGCTTTTTCCGCTCAATGATTATGACTACTACATTGGCGCTGATAAAACCCCTATTAAAAGTTTAACCGGGCAAGTCATCACTCTTTTGCCCTTAGGAACCCCAGTGTCAATCGCTAAAACTTTTACTTCGCGATGGGTATGGGTTCGGGCAGGAGACAAATTAGAAGGCTGGGTTGATAAAAAAAACGTTGTCACTCAGCGGCCGGATATGTATTCCCCGGTGATTCGCCTGACAAAAAAAACGATTAAAGGTTCTAGGCTTAGTGTCGAGGGATTTGTCTACTCAGATAAGCCTCTTGCGTCCATTACTTTAGGGAAACGCGGTATTTCAAATTTTTCTCCATTGGCGGAGAAGGGTAATTATAGGCATGGATACTCATTTAAAGGTTCTGCCTTTGTTTTGCCCAACGCGCCTCTGTCAATATCCGCACAAGACAGTTTTGGGAAACAGACCCGCGTTCCCATTTCTATTTCTGAACCAATCATACAATACGCTCCTCAATATGCGCTCCTTAGTCTTATAAAAGAAACTCCTATTCTTTCATTTCCCCAAAAAACCGCTGCGGTAATTAAGCAGCTTCCCCGCGGAACGCAACTCGTTTCTGTTGGATATAACAATGATTTCTACGCTCTTGAGGGGGGCGGTTGGGTGTCGAAATCTTCCGTCCGAGAGTATCCCAACTTTATTCCAGCGCTTAGCCCTGTGGAAAATATCTCAGTTAAGAAGGCTATGTCGCCCGCAATATTTTACAAACCCTCTTCTGTAGATGTGAATATTCCTTTAGGATTTCAACAAGATAACGCCATTGGAGTGATCATCGCTAATCGAGATTACCAAAACCCCAATGTCCCAGCGGTTAAATACGCCCTTAACGACGCTCAAACGATGAAAAAATATTTCATAAAAACCTTCGGAATTTCTCCTCAAAATATCATCTATCTGGAAAACGCGACAAAAGGAGAAATGGAATCTGTTTTTGGTAAGAAAGGCTTTCCGCATGGAGAGCTTTATGATTATGCCCTCACCCAAGGCCCAAATGCCGAAATTTATATTTATTATTCCGGCCACGGGGCGCCTGACTTGACAACAAAAAAGCCCTATCTTGTGCCTGTGGACGCTGATCCAAACTATGTTGCATTGAATGGTTATCCCTTGGAGACCCTCTATTCAAATCTCAACCATATTCCCGCGCGCTCGGCTGTCGTTATTTTAGACGCTTGTTTTAGCGGAGCCTCGCCATCGGGTATGCTCATTGGCAACGCTTCTCCTTTAGAGATTTCGGTTTTGCCAATGGCGAGGCCTCCTTTGTCAGGACTTATCTTTGCGGCTTCTGGTCCTGAGCAAGTGGCTAACTGGTATCCGCAAAAAAACCACTCCTTGTTTACCTATTTTTTTCTAAAGGGACTTCAATGGCGAGCTGGACTTTCAAGAAAGATAAAAATAATCACTGCCGGAGATTTAGAAAGTTATCTCAAGGCTAGGGTTTCAGCGGTAGCTCTCAAGGACTTTCACCGAAAGCAAGCGCCCGCGCTTTTTGGCCATCCTAAAAGGATTCTACTGCGCTACCGCTGATCTTTTTATTTAGGCCTTACGCCGCGATAAGACTTTCAATCTTTGAGGATTTCTCTCCCAAGGCTTGAGCCACGGCCTCGCAGGTAATTTCTCCCCCGTAGGCGTTGATGCCTTTTTTAAGCGCAGGATCTCTTTTGGAGGCGTCTTCAAGGCCGTATTTGGCGATAGCGCGCGCGTATTTGAGAGTGACATTGGTCAAGGCGTAGGTCGAGGTGTTTGAAACGGCGCCTGGGATATTGGGAACCGCGTAGTGAAGAACCCCGTGCTTGACAAGGACAGGGTTGTCGTGGCTGGTAGTTTCGGCGGTTTCAACGCAACCGCCTTGATCCACGGCCACATCTACAATGACGGAACCCGGCCGCATTTTTTTTACCATCGCCTCGGTCACGAGTTTCGGCGCGACAGCCCCGGCAATTAAAACCGCGCCGATGACGAGATCGGAGTTAATAACGGCGTTGTGGATATTTTCTTCATGACTCATCAGAGTCGTGACTGAATTTCCAAAAACATCGTCAAGATAGGCCAAACGCTGGGCAGAAATGTCCAGGATATTGACGCGCGCGCCCATCCCAACGGCGATTTTAGCGGCATTAATTCCAACGACGCCTCCTCCGACAATGCTGATGGTTCCGCGGTTGACGCCGGGAACGCCGCCAAGCAAAATCCCGCGACCGCCGTAGTGCTTTTCCAAAAACTGAGCTCCAATTTGAACGCTCATTTTCCCGGCGACCTCCGACATCGGAGTCAAAAGCGGCAAACTCCCGTCTTCGAGCTGAATTGTTTCATATGCCACGGCGCGCAAACTCATTTTTTTAAGAAAGGCGACGAGTTCCGGAGCGGGAGCGAGATGAAGATAGGTATAGAGAATCTGGCCTTTATGAAAACAAGAAAATTCTTCCGCTAAGGGTTCTTTAACCTTGATAATCATCTCAGAGTCGGCAAAGAGCTTTTTCTTGTCGGAAACGATAGAAGCTCCGGAGGCTTGATACTCTTCGTCGGTAATGCCGGAACCAAGCCCGGCGCCTTTTTCGATTAAAACCTTGTTTTTGTCGGCCACCAAGGCTCTGACCCCTCCGGGGACAAGCCCCACTCGATGCTCGCGATTTTTAATTTCTTTGGGAACTCCGATAATCATTTTGCCTCCAATTCAAAAGTAAAGCGACTTCCGCCACCAGGACGGTCTTCGACTAAAATCGTGCCGCCCAAGGTCGTTACGGCTAAACGACAAAAGGCAAGGCCAATCCCTGTTCCGGAGGACTCCGCCGCCGATTGGGCGTGTCCCACGGCGTATTTGTCAAAAATATGATTTTTAAGATGAGGGGGAACTCCCGGCCCGCGATCGGAAACGGAAAAGCGAGCTTTTCGATTGACCTCTGCGCCCGAAATTTCGATATCTTGCCCCTTGGGAGAAAACTTGACGGCATTTGATGTCAAATTAACGAGAATTCTAAAAAAAAGGTTCGCGTCGGTGGTCAGGGTTTTTATCTGAGGGTCGATTTTGGAGAGAATCCGGATGTTTTTTCTCTGGCAGGTGGGATTAAAGAGAGATTTTAACTTCGTCAGCATTGTCTCTACGGATACGGAACTGAACTCGACTGGCAAGGCTCTCTGTTCGGAACGGCCGATGTCTAAAATATCATTGACCATTAATAACATGAAGTCGGCGGCTTCCCCGGCGTTGGCGAGTAGACTCTTATAGGTTTCTTCGCTAATAAGGCCGCGGCTTTTGATGATATCCAAGCTTCCTTTAATTGAAGTTAGGGGAGCCTTCAAATCGTGGACGATCATATCCGAGAGATCTTGTTGGACGCGGTGGAGTATCTCAAGGTCGTAATTGCGGCGAGCCAATTCGTCTTGGGACTGTTTTACTTTGAGATGAACCTTGACCCGCGCTAAAAGTTCCTCGATAGCAAAGGGTTTTTGAACATAGTCCTGGGCTCCGGCTTCAAAAGCGGCCAGGCGAGTTGGCAGATCTCCCTTGGCGGTGAGAAAAATAACCGGGATAAAAGGCCCCACCCCAGTCCTGGTCATCCGGCAGACGTCAATGCCGCTCCCGTCCGGAAGTCCGATATCCGCGATAATAAGGTCCGGGCGCTTTTCATTAAAAAATCTAAGGCCTTGGGCCGCAGTCTCACAAGCTGTGACGGAAAAGCCATTTGACTGAAGAACAGTTGACGCAAAAGAACGAATGTTGGCGTCATCTTCTATAAGCAGGATATGATAAGCCACAACTCCTCCGCCTAAAAGTCTAACATATTAAAACCCCGAGTCAAGCGTGTTTTTAAGCGAATTGCGGTTTAAGGCCTCTATTTGAAACAATAAGGCGTGGATTATTTCCTGGCAAGACACAAAGCCTTCCGCTCGATTCTGCCGAGCTCTCTTGAAAACGCCTTGCCATTGATTTCTCTTCTCCGCTACAAACGCGGAGAGTTTATCTTTGAGGAGGGAAATCCGGCCCAGGCGGTTTACCTTTTGCGCTCGGGGCTGATCAAGGCCGCGAAATATTCGCCCAATTCCGATCTGGCGGCGATGGAGATCATCACTCCGGGGGAAATGTTCGGCATGATCGCGGTCATGGACAAAAAGAATTATCCCGTGAGCGCGTCTTCTCTTCAGAATTCGGAGGTCTATCGCATTTCCGAACGCGTCTTCACCGAATTTTTGGAAAAATACCCCGCCTTTTCCAAAGAAGTCTACTCCGCTATAGGGCGACATATCCGCCACGCGCAGACGCTCCGCTCTTTATCCAAGGAACCGGCAGAACGCCGCATCGCCGGGGTTTTAGCCCTTCTTTCGGAATCAATGGGACGGAATATGCCGCTGCGCCGCCAGGATATCGCGGAACTCGCCGCCTGCACGCCGGAAACGGCGATGCGAACCCTGGCTAATTTCAAGAAAAATAAAATTATTTCCTCCGGCTGGAAGCGCGTGACAATCCTGGATAACGAACGCCTGAACAAAATATCCTCCTTCTAAAAACCTGCGCTGGCGCATAGATTCTTTGTCGTCCGCATGATATCCTAATGTTAGGAGGCTCTCCATGACCACGCCTATCACGGCGGATGAAACCGTCGCCGCAATCGCCAAAAAATCGCCCGAGCTTCATGCGATTCTCATGCGATACGGGCTTGATATGTGTTGCGGGGGAGTTCATCCCCTGCGCTTGGCGGCGCAGGCCCACGGAGTTGATCTCGATGAGATTTTATCCGCGCTCAATTCCTGCCCGGATCCCGAGTCCGGAGGGAAAACTTATATTCTTAATGTCCATGGACTCGAGCCGCCGGAGCCGATGGTCCAAATTCTGTCAAAACTTTCCGAGTTGGGGCCGAAAGACGCGCTTGAGGTCGAGCATTTCCGCGAGCCCGTGCCGCTTTACGCGCATTTAGAGGCGGCCGGTTTTGAACATGAGATAGAAAAGCTGGGCGAAGGCCGCTATAAGCTTCGCATTTATAAAAAATGACGATCGCCAAAGAGACGCCTCAACAGTCCTCTTTTACTTTAAGCGGCTCCGCCCCGTTTCTTAAATCCGCGCCGCCGGCATCTCTTCCGATGAGGCATTTCGCCTTCGCGGCCTTCGCCTTCTGGATATTTTCAGCGGAATTCGCGCTTCACTCAAGCCGTCTCTTGGGATTTGATTTTGAGGCTCTCTGGGTTTTGGGACTGGTTCATTCTTTAACCCTGGGCTTTATCGCGATGACGATTTTAGGCGTGATGATCCAGATGTCTTCTGTCCTCTGGGAAATTCCGCTTCAGGCTCCGCATCGGATCATCTCCTTTTGCTGGTGGGGCTTTTCCTCGGGCCTCGCTATTTTCGTTTATTTTTTGTGGAGCGGCCGCGTTTTTTATTGGATTCCTGCCGCTTTGGCGGCTCTTTCCCTCGTGGGATACATCGCGATTTTTCTTCGCACCATGCTCGCGGCCAGGAAAATGGATTGGACGGGAAAGCATTTGGCGATTTCAAGCGCCTATTTGATTTCTCTCGCCATTCTGGGCGTTCTCTTGGCCTACGACCGGGAGCGCGGCGTGATTTTTCCCGACCCCCAAGGCGCTTTGATCGCCCATATTCATCTGGCTCTGATTGGATGGGTGTCTTTGAGCATTATCGGAGTTTCCTATCGCCTGGTGTCAATGTTCGCTTTGTCTCATCTTGAATCAAAAACGCCGGGCCGTCTAGCTCTTTTTCTCCTTAATGTCGGCCTTCTCGGTCTTGTCTGGGATTCTCTTTGGAACGGCCATCGTTTTTTGCCGTTGTGGGCCTCTCTTTTAAGCGCGGCCTATTTGATCTACGCCCTTCAGATGTTCCGTATATTCAAAGAAAGAATGCGAAAGCTCGATGCGTCTCTCAGCTTCACGATATTGGCGCTTTTCGGCGGCGCCCTGTGGAGCGCCTTGGGGCTCGGGCTTTCTTTCGGCTGGATCAAGGACAGCGTTCACGCGCGGGAAGCCTATATCGCCTCCGCCCTTTTGGGATGGATAACCCCTTTTATTCTTGGAGAAATTCATAAAATCGTTCCGTTTTTAGTCTGGCTTCACGTTTACAGCCCGCAAAATTTCAAGCCGCCCGTCCGCGTCCCTAAAATTTCGGATTTAACCAGCCAAAAACTCGCGTGGGGGGAACTGATCACCTCTGTTGTCGCCTTGATTCTCGTCGTTCTTGGCTTTCTCCTTAAGTCTCGCGGAATTCTCCGCCTGGGAGCTTGTTCCTGGTTTATAGTCGCCACTCTTTACGCCATCAACACGATGATCAGCCTCAAACATTTTTTATGGAAAGACCCGAGATGGAGCTGAGCTTTTAACAGTCCCTCAAATTTCCCTTGACAATGCCAATAATACACATTATGATATTTATATGAATACACAGCATATAAATATCACGATGCCGAAAAACCTAATCGCCTATTTAAAGACGAAGCCAAATAAAAGCGCCTTTATCGCCGAGGCGGTGCGCGAAAAACTTATGGCTGAAGAAAGGCGGCGAAAGGAAATGGCTCTGGCGAAATCCTACAGAGACGCCGCCGGCGAAAACATGGAGCTCATGGAGGATTGGGACGCGCTTTCCGGAGAGGGGTTGTGATTAAGCGCGGCGAGATATATTGGGTCAACCTCGACCCGGCCATCGGTTCGAAAATTAAAAAAACCCGCCCCGCCTTGGTTATCTCCAACGACATCGGCAATCTCCATGCCGCTTCGGTGACCGTTTTGCCGATTACCTCTAAAACCTCGAAAGTCTACCCATTTGAGGTTCTGCTCGCGCCCGGCGTATTCGGCAACAAAGAGGCCTCAAAGGTCAAGGCGGATCAAATTCGCACTGTTGATAAGCGAAGGCTGGGAAAAGTCATGGGAATGCTCCCGGAAGCCGCGCTCAGCGATGTCGCGCGGGCCTTGCGCCTACACCTCGACCTTTGAAATGGGTGAAATGGGGACTGTCCCCAATTACCACTAATTCTTCTGGCAGACTAAAAGTTGGATATAGGGAGCGTTCGTTCCGGGAACGGAACCAGAGGAATTAATGGTTATTCCGGTCGTCGAATTGGAAGTTCCTTCGGTAACCGAGCATGTGGTCGCATAGTTGTACGCTATCCCGCATGTTTGGCCACCACTCCCATTATTTAAATAGACGGTATGCGAGTGCCCCGGATCGGTAATCGTATGCGTATGCTGTCCCGTAGGCCGGTTCTCTTGGTCCACTAAAGCCGTTCCCACAGTCGTGCCTAGAGCCGTTATGCTGGCGATATGAATGCCGACAAAATAACGACCCTCTGCGGATGAAAGCTCGGCCCAACCCGTAGGACAAGAAGAAAGATTAAAGAACATGACCGCGCCAGCGGGCACATTCCCGCCCGCAACGCCATTGACCTCAAGTGGATCAGTTGCCGAATTCTCAATATCCAAAGTCGCTCCCGGGCTCGTTGTCCCGATGCCGACGTTTCCTTGAATAAATGTGTTGGTCGTGATATTGACCCCGCCGAAAGGAGTAGACGCCGTGGCGTTGATCGTAGAAACCGCAAT
>DAHZHT010000021.1 GCA_027406905.1 Elusimicrobiota bacterium | reverse complement strand
CCCCAAGGTTTTGAAGGTCTATTACCCGGGCCTTGAATCCCACAAGGGGCATACTCTAGCCAAAAAACAAATGCGGGCTTTCGGCGGCATGATTTCTTTTGAACTCGCGGATGGTTTTGAGGCGGCAAAGAAAATGGCCTCTCAAATGAAGGTTTTTTCCTTAGCCGAAAGTTTAGGCGGGGTTGAATCGCTGATTGGGCATCCCGCCACCATGACTCACGCGGCCATTCCTCGGGAAGAAAGGCTCAAGCGTGGCCTGACTGACGGTCTCGTTCGCCTCTCTGTCGGAATTGAAGACGTAGAAGACTTAATCTCAGATTTGTCCCAGGCGCTCGATAGATAGGGACAGTCCCTATCTATTTGGGTTTGCCTTGATTGGATTTAAGAAGAGAGGGAGTTCCCCCTTCGAGATAGACTCCTTGGTCTTCTTTTTTAAGCCAAGGAGGCAAGGCTGAATTTTGAGAATTTTTATCCTCGGGAGAGACAATGTCTTTAATTCCCATTTTAACGGTCTGTTTTTGAAGCTCGCGGTAAATTTCCTCGTTGGTATAATTGCGCGGGCTTTTAGTTTGCGGGGTCGGCAATTGAGATGGCAAAACAATCGGTCTTCCCGGAGCTTGGGCCATTGGGGCTTTGAGCGGGCCGGGGATAGGGCGGGATAGAAAAACCAAGTTGAAAAGATAGGCGAAAAGAGCGGCAGAGCCTATGACAAATAACCAAAAAGAGGCTTTTTTCATTGAAAAAAAGAAGCCTCGAGTTTTGGGGCAATCTCAAAGCGAGCTTCCGTTAAATCGCGAATTTTAGAAACGCTGGTTTCGGGATGGTGAGCCTTTAAGAGAAGGCCTTTAGGGGTGATTTCAAAGACGGCTAATTCCGTGACAATGGCGGAAACGACTCCTTTTCCGGTCAGCGGCAATTTACAATTTTTAAGAATCTTGGGAGTTCCTTCTTTGCTCGTGTGTTCCATCGCGACAATGACTTTTTTGGCGCCGGCGACCATGTCCATCGCGCCGCCCATCCCTTTGACCTTTTTCCCGGGAATCATCCAGTTGGCGATATCTCCTTTTTCCGAGACCTCCATCGCGCCCAGAACGCTGGCGTCAATGTGTCCCCCCCGGACCATCGCGAAAGAATCATGCGATCCAAAATAAGAACAGCCTTTGAGTTCGGTGACGGTCTCTTTTCCGGCATTGATAATGTCGGGGTCTTCCGTTCCCTTAATGGGATAGGGCCCGTAGCCGAGCATTCCATTTTCCGTGTGGAGAACGATGTGAACGTCTGGCGGCAGGAAATTGGGAATAAGAGTGGGAATCCCGATGCCGAGATTGACATAGTCGCCGTCTTTGAGAAGTTTTGCAGCGGCTTTGGCGATGATTTCGCGCGGGGACGCCCCCTCATTATGAGAGTTAGGGACTGTCCCTAACTCCCGGACGGTCAATTTTTCAATGGGCTTAGAGTAGATTCCGCCTTGGAAAATTTTGTCGATATAGATTCCAGGCGTGTGAATCGCGTCGGGCTCTAGTTCGCCCGGCGAGACAAGAGTTTCTACCTCGGCGATGACGGTTTTTGCGGCGGTCGCCATCGCCTGGCTGAAATTGCGCGCCGTTTTTCGGTAAATGAGATTTCCCAGAGCATCTCCCTTCCAGGCTTTAATGAGAGCGAAATCCGCGAAAAGAGGCTTTTGAAAAACATAATTTTTTCCGTCAATATTGCGGGTCTCTTTTCCTTCGGCAACGACCGTCCCATATCCGCTGGGAGTGAAAAACCCCCCGATTCCGGCGCCGGCGGCGCGTATTCTCTCGGCCAAGGTTCCCTGCGGGGTCCATTCAACCTCGATGGTTCCTTTGAGCGCCGCTTCCTCAAAAGCCTTGCATTCCCCGCCATAGGACATAATCATTTTTTTGACCCGGCCCTTCTTGATGAGAAGCCCGATTCCGTAATTATCGGTTCCGGCATTGTTGGAAATAATCGTGAGATCCTTTGCGCTGATATCCTGAATGGCTTCGAGCATTTTCTCCGGCAGCCCGCAAAGGCCAAAGCCGCCGATCATGAGAGTCGCGCCGTCAGAAATGCCGCTTAAGGCTTCTCTTGCGTCTTTGAGCGTTTTATTCACGGCTAAGGCCTAAATAAGAACGCTTGAGCGTTTAGCTTTGAGGTTTGAACGCTCCAAAACCTCGGATTTTAAAATTTCCGCGCGATCGGTTTTTTCCCAATCAAACCCCTCTCCTTCGCGCCCGAAATGCCCATAGGCGGCGGTCTTTTGATAAATGGGGCGGCGCAATTTAAGGGTTTGAATGATTCCCTTGGGAGTCAAGGAGAAATGTTTGCGGACTGCCGCTTCAATTTTAGATTCTTCGCAAACCCCGGTCCCATGAGTGTCGAAATAAATTCCCACCGGTTCCGCGACCCCAATGGCATAGGCGAGTTGCACCGTGCAGCGTTCGGCAAGACCTGCGGCGACTACGTTTTTGGCGATATAGCGGGCCATATAGCAAGCCGAGCGATCGACTTTTGTCGGATCCTTGCCGGAAAAAGCGCCCCCTCCATGAGGCGCGTATCCGCCGTAGGTGTCGACGATAATCTTTCTTCCCGTGACTCCGGTGTCCGAAGCCGGGCCTCCGACCACGAATTTTCCCGTGGGATTGACGAAAAAGCGGGTTTTGTCGTCTAAGAGGCGTTTGCCCAACACTGGTCGGATGATGGCATTGATAATTTCTTCTTTGGCTCTGGCTGTAATTTGTTTTTTAGTTTTATCCAGAATTTCTTCCGTGTGCTGGGTCGATAAGACGACCGTGTCGACGCGCAAGGGCCTTCCGTCTATGTATTCGACGGTCACCTGGCTTTTTCCATCGGGACCTAAATACGGCAAAATATTTTCCCGTCTTGCCATCGAAAGGCGCCGAATCAGTTTGTGCGCCAGCATAATCGGAAGAGGCATCAGTTCCGGCGTTTCTCGACAGGCATATCCAAACATAAGACCTTGATCGCCGGCTCCCCCGCTGTCAACCCCTTGCGCGATATCGGGCGACTGCCTTCCGATCGCGTTTAAAACCGCGCAGGAAGTGGCGTCAAAACCATATTTGGGATGATCGTAGCCGATGCCGCGGATAATCTTTCGCGCCAATTCATCGACGTCGATATAGCTTTTAGTCGTAATTTCTCCGCCGACGATGACCATTCCGCGGCTCACGAAGGTTTCGCAGGCGACGCGACCCATGGGGTCTTCTTTAAGCACGGCGTCTAAAACCGCGTCGGAAATTTGATCGCAGACTTTGTCTGGATGTCCTTCGGTGACCGATTCTGAAGTGAAGAAATGCCTGCCTTTTCTTTCCATGGTGTCTCCTTATTGTTGGGGCATATTGAGGACCGCGGCTTCATATGCGTTGATGCTTTCTTTTACGACGCTGTTGGGCCCTAAAATGCAGTTAGATAAATGCGCCTCTTTTTCTACCACGACATTATCAAAAAGCATACAATTTTTAAGCACGGCGCGCGAGCATATTTTAGAGTTAGATCCGATGACGCTGTAAGGGCCAATTTCCGCGTAGGCGGAAATTTGGACATTTTTGCCGATCAAACAAGGAGCCTTTAAAACCGCCTCGGGAGACACGGAAGCGGGCTCTTCAACCCAGATGCCCTTTAAAACCTGCCTTCCGGGAAGCGCGATATCCACTTTTCCGTCTAAACAATCAATCTGGCTTTTGCGGTATTCGGCGAGATTGCCCACGTCGGTCCAATAAGATTTAAGATTATAGGCGTAAATGGGTTTTTTAAGTTTGAGCAGTTTTGGCCAAAGCTGATGTCCGAAATCGTAAATTTGTCCCTTGGGAATATAGCGCAACGCTTCCGGCTCGAAAAGATAAATCCCGGTATTGACGGTGTTTGAAAAGATTTCCCCCCACGAGGGTTTTTCAATAAATTTCTTGATCCTGCCGGACTTATCGGACAAGGTCACGCCGTATTCAAAACGGGAGTCTACGGATTTTACCGCGATGGTCCCCAGGGCGCGTTTTTTATTGTGGAAAGCGATCATGTCGGATAGGTCAATATCAGAAAGACCATCTCCCGACATGACGAGAAAAGGCTCTCCTTTGAAAAAATCTTCCACGTTTTTCACTCCGCCGGCGGTGCCGAGAAGGGTCGTCTCATGAGAGTAGTGGAGCCTAAGCCCCCATTGAGAGCCGTTGCCGCAATAAGAGCGAATCTGATCGGCATGGGCGGAGAGGTTAATCATGATTTCTTTGATCCCATGCCGGGACAAATTGTCTAAAACATAATGGATGACCGGGCGGTTCGCGACGGGAATGAGGGGTTTGGGAATCTGGTAAGTCAAAGGCCTTAAGCGCGTTCCCGCTCCCGCCGCCAAAAGCATCGCTTTCATAATAAATGGGGACAGTCCCCATCTCCCCAAGGAACAAAAAGCTCAAATCCTGATTTTTTCAGCATTTTTGAGTTAGGGACTGTCCCTAATTTAAATTCGGGGCGACCCATTTTTTCGCGATGTCCAAGAGAGCTTGCGTTTTTTCGGCGGAATCCGATTCCGCATAGACTCTCATCAACGATTCCGTTCCCGATGGGCGCATTAAGAGCCAATGGCCCTCGTTTAAGACAATTTTAAGTCCGTCGATTTGGATGAGGTTCTTAATCTCGGAGCCCAGGATTTTTTTCGGTAATTTCTTGATTAGCCGTGAGACGAACAAGTTTTTGTCCGCCACGGGTTTATGAAGATGGAAATCGGTTCGCTTAAAGAAAGATTTGCCGTATTTTTGGGCGATTTCATTCCACATTTGAGAAATGGGCTTGTTTTCAGCGGCGATCATCTCCAGAAAAAGAAGAGCCGTTAAAAGTCCGTCTCTCTCCGCCACCTTCTGGGTCCAAGAATATCCTCCCGATTCCTCGCCTCCAATAGCGGCTCCGCCCACCGCGAGAGCCTCGGCGACATGTTTAAATCCGACAGGCAATTCTTCAAAGTCGACTCCGTAACCCTTAGCCATGCGCTCGGCCAAGTATCCCATGGAGACTGACTGGACGATTTTTCCTTTTATCTTTTTGCGCTCGACCAAATAGCGAATGACCAGGGGAAATATCTGGCAAGGGGTCAGATACTTTCCTTTATCGTCCACGAGAGCGAAGCGATCCGCGTCTCCGTCTACGGCGATTCCCAAGGCGGCCTTTTCTGAAATGACCCGCGCCGCCAATTCTTTTAAATTGGCTTCGACCGGTTCCGGGGCATGTCCTCCAAAGAGAGGATCGCGTTGAACCCTTAGCGAAACAATTTTGTTGTCGGGCAAAACTTCTTCCAACAGCCCTCCCGCCGCGCCATGCATATAATCAATGACGATGGGTTTTTTTATTTTCTTGATTTTCGCGATATCCACGCGGGATTTCAAATAAGACAAATAATCTTTTTTAAATGAACGCTCCTCGAAATCGTTTCCATGGGCGGGAGAGTCTTTGTCGATATACTCTTCGACCGAGTGCGTGATGGTCTCCATCGCGCCGCGGCCGTCATGCTTGATTTTAAGCCCGTTGTAGGTGGGCGGGTTGTGACTGGCGGTGACGACCAATCCCCAGGATTTGAGTTTATGGGTTAAAAAGCTGACGGCCGGAGTCGTCAAGGTTTCGGATGCAAGAATGGTCTTGATTTTGTTTCCGGCAAAGACCTTCGCCGCTTCCTTGGCGAAAACCTCGGACTGAAAACGCCGGTCATATCCGATGACGATGGGCGGAATGGATTTTTTTTCCTTGAGGGCTTCTTCCCTGATGTATTGCGCCATCGCCTGGGAGACGCGGCGGACATTGTGAAAGGTAAATTCTCTCGCGATCATTCCTCTCCAGCCGTCGGTTCCAAATTTGATTTCGAAAACTTTTTCCATGTTTTTCTCCTATGCGGCCTTTCTCATTCTACAAAAATTTTTGTATTCTGTATGCCGATGCCCGATTCTATCCAAAATTTCGAGGAAGATTTAGCCGTTCTTAAGCGCGCCCGCAACAAAAGACTTTTGACGCTCAGTCTGAGCCTGTTGGGTCTTTTCGCCTTTATTTTTTGGGAAGGGATTCTTCTTAAATCTTTTATTCGGCAAGACCAACTGCCGCCTTCTTGGGAGCAGGCGGATCATATGGATATCGCCTGGGATTACTGGCAAGCGCTTCGGGGAGGAAAATGGGATTTTAAAACCGTCTTTACTCTTCCGCCTAAAAGCGGAATGCCGCTCTTTCCTCCTCTTTACCATCTCAGTTTAATTGCCGCCTATTCCAGTTCCACTCCGGCAACAGCTGCTTTGTGGGTCAATTACGCCTATTTCATACTTCTCTGTTTGTCGGTCTTTGCCTGTTCTTATTTTTTTCGCCCTGATTATACCGCGGCCTTGGCCGCCGCTTCTTTTTGCGCTTCGCCCGTGGTCTGGCAAATGACTACGACCCAATTGCTGGATATGCCGACGGCCGCCATTGCCGCCGCGGCCTTATGGGGTTTTTTGATTTCAGACGGTTTTTCCCAATGGGCCGGCAGTCTTCTCTTTGGTTTTCTTTTCGCTGCGGGGATGATGATGAAATGGAGTTTTTTTTCCTATTTTATCCCCATTTTGCTCGTGGCCGCGGGAAATCTCAAATTTTCTCATAAGCGTTGGAAAATTATCGTTTCGGCGGCGCTCTCGTCTTTATTGTTTCTTCCTTGGTATATTTATCATCTTCCGACCTTGATTCCGCGATTATCCCAGGTTTTCTCGGACATGGCGGTTCCTCTTTGGAATGGCGGCGTCATCTCTTATTTATTTAGCATGCTTGACGGTTTAGGGCCTTTTGTTTGGGCCGTGGGACTGGCGGGAATCTTAACGGCGCAATATAAGCGCCACCGAGATTGGGGATGGGTGATTTTGGCGACCGTGGTATCCTCTTACGTTTTTTGGACCTTGGTCCCCAACAAACAATTAAGATTTCTATTGCCAGGTCTTCCGGGCTTGGCGATTGCGGCGGCATCCGCCTGGCCTAATTTGGTTTTATGGTTCGTAGCGGGGTTTCAGATTTTGACCGTCGCCAATCTCAATACGCATTGGATTTCTTCTTTCGATATTCCAACGCCCCTTCACTCTATCTCATTATTTCCCTCTAATCCGCCGCTCAATCAAAATTGGCCCATTCAAAGCGTTCTTGAGACCGCCGAAAAAATCTCCGATCCCGCGCTTCCTTTAAATACGATGACCCTCATCGCCAATGACGTCTATTTTAATGGCCCCAATTTTGGTTGGATGCATGATTATCTCGGCCTTAAAAAAGTTTTTCCAATTCCTCCGCATAAGAGATTGCGCGAATTCGCGGAATTTCTCTTGCTAAAAACGGACTCCTTGGGGCCTGCGGGTGTTACTGGCGGTCTTAAAGAAGCGCGCGAAACCGCTTTGGACCCCGACGGCTGGTTTTTATCGGCTTATCGGCAAGCCGCCCAGTGGAGATTGCCCGACCAAAGTCTCGCTATTTTATTTCAACAAAAGCGTTTTATAACTCCGCCGTTTAAGGAAAAGAAAATTACTTTTCAGTTCTATTCGATGAAGAACGTCGAGGCGGAAAATCTGACCTTGAATTTGGGCGCTTGGGACCCCGAGAGCGCCTCTTATCCCGAAGCGGAGTTAAGCGCCTCCGTGATTTATCTCCGCGGGCTTGCCATCTCCAACTTGCGTTTAAAAATGAAAAACCTATCCTTGGTTCCGGTTCTCAACCAGCAAAAGAAATGGGATGGAGATGTCCGATTTTTGAAAATGAAAGAGTTGGATTTGTTTTCGGCCACGGTTTCTTCTTCCGACTTGGTCGCTTTCGTGGCAAAGCGCGCTCCGGGTTTAATCATCAAGGATTTATCCATTGATAAAGATTTAAAACTAAACGCTCAATGGGGGAAAATTCCTTTAAAGATGAGGCTCAGCGCGCAAATTCTGCCCACCCCGGGAGAAGACGGATCCTCTTTAAGGCTTTCCGTCGAGAGTTTGCGCTTGGGCCCTGTTCCCATTCCTCATTTCTTTCTCGGTTGCTGGGCCCATCAAGAGATTCCGTTATATCCCAATTCCGATACCCCGTTTAAAATCGTTCCCGCGGGTTTAACCTTGGCCAACGGTTCGCTTGATATCCCTTAGATATTTCCCCCCTTGTTTTTTTTTAAAGGATATGGCATCCTGTTACTACTATGGCAGACAATCAGGCTGGCAAGAGAGTCAAAGTTCTTATCGCAGACGATCAAACCCTCTTTAGAGAAGGGATTGAAGATGTTTTAGCTAACGACAAGACCCTCCAAGTCGTCGGAACGGCTTCTGACGGACACGAGGCGGTGCGTCTAGCCAAAAAACTCAATCCCGATATCATTTTGATGGATATCAAGCTTCCGCTTTTAGATGGGATTGCCGCGACTCGCGAAGTGCGAAAGGCTTGCCCGCAGGCATTGGTCATGATGCTTTCCAGTTACGAGGACCAGGAGCATGTTTTGGAGGCGGTTCAGGCCGGAGCGAATGGATATTTATCCAAGATGCTTCCCGCTTCGGAACTTTTATCGGCTCTTAGAAATTTCGCCAAAGACGGGGCGTTTATTCCCGCGCCTATCGCTAAAATCGTTATTGAAGGGCTTCGTCAAATCTCCGAAGGTCTTAAGCGTCCGTCATCGGCGGCCTTGACTCAGTCGGAGATTAAGGCTCTGCTTTACCTAAGCCAGGGGCTTTCCAATAAAGAGATGGCCGCCAACATGGGTTGCGCGGTCAAGACCATCAAGAATCATTTAAATAACATGTTTCAGAAATTGCGCGTGACCAACCGCACGGAAGCCGTCGTCAAGGGAATCGAGCTCGGGCTCTTGGCTCCGGCGCCGACTCAGGCCCCGGCGCCCTCTGAGGGCATGTCAAGTCGTAGAAACGACATTTGATAGCGGGTCATTTTTAGCGGGAACTCCTGAAAGGACATTCTGGAAGAAAAAGATGAGTTTAGATACCCCTTATCGGGATTTCTGGCGGCGAAAAAAACTGCTCTCTGGCAATGTTCCGCGTTTCCCTACATCCCGATGGTGGGCAAGCGATGATTTGTGCGACATTGAGCGAATCTATTTTAATGCGATAAAAGAGTCTCATTCACTGCTTGATTTTGGCGCGGGCGACTTGCGCATGTGCCATAAATTTAAAAAAGCCGGCTATACCGGCAATTATCATACTTTAGACATCGGGAGGGAATATTCATACACCTACGGCGATTTATCGGAAATTAAAACCAGCTATGAAGCCATTCTCTGTCTCGACGTCATTGAACATGTGCCACTTGGAGAGGGGCTTGCGCTGATAGACAATTTAGTGGAATTGCTTTTGCCAGGAGGAACGCTTATCCTGCAAACACCTAATGCCCAATGTATACGAAACCCATGGGCCTGGGATATGACGCATCTCCATTGCTACAACATTACAGATCTCTGGTCGTATCTAAAAACCTTTGCCCTTGATGTGGAAGGCTATCGGATTATTCTAGGACGTCCGTTGCGCATGCCAACGGATTTTCTGCGCCATCTCTTTTCCGCATATTTTACGACTCGCGTTCTAAGATGCGACTATGCGGATAATATCGCCTTGATTGCCAGAAAACCTTTGAGCGGATAAACCCTATGCGCATCTTTCTTGAATGCACGCACACTTATTTCTACGGCGGCCCGGACGGCATTCCTCATGTCGCTCGCGGGATCGCAAGCGTCTGCCGCGAAGTGGGCTTGGAAGCGGGTATCGAATGCCACCCTGTCGTGTTCATCGGTCAGAGTGTTTATACAGTGGGCGCGGTCAAGGCCAGAAAAAGCCTTGCCGTCTTCGCGCGCCAAAAGCGAGTAGAATTCCGGAACGCCTTCAAGGCTCTTTTTGGGTCGTCTGTGCCCCTCAGAGAATCCGGCACAGGCCAGACCTCGGCCATTCCCCCGGCGCCCGCAGCGTTCAAAGGCGTCCTGACGGCGCTTGAGAAAGGACGTTACGCCATCGATGTGGCCCGAGTTGTGGCGAACGGGAAGCGCGTGCGCTTTAATCAGGGTGACACGCTGTTGCTTTTTGATTCGGACTGGAAGCCGTCCTTTGAAGAAGTTTTGCGCTTGGCAAAAAGAAATGGAGCCAAGGTTGGATTTCTACTCTGCGACCTTATTCCGCTAAGCAAACCGGAGTATGTTGAGGCCTCCTTTCTCGAGCGCTTTAAAAATTGGCTTAAGCATATGATTGAAATTTCCGATTTCTGCCTGACGATCTCCGAGACATCTCACAGGGAAATTAAGGCTTACCTTTCTCAATGCGATGGTCAAAAAATGCGGCAGTTTAAAACCGCCTCATTCCGGCTCGGGGCAGGACTCAAGGCGAGCGATACTTCCCACATCCGCGCCGACGTCCGAAAGGTTTTTGAATTGCACGGAGCGGCCAAGCCCTATATTTGCGTTTCTACGCTACAAGCCAGAAAGAACCAGCGCTTGTTGCTGGACGCTTTTGAAATATTGTGGGCTAAGGGGATTGCCGCGCGTCTCTGCCTGATCGGCCAGATTGGGTGGAAGGCGGACGCTTTGGTAGAGAGAATCGTCCGCCATCCCCGGTGGCGGAGTGAGCTTTTTATGTTCAACGATCTCCCCGATCAGGATATCGCTTTTTGCTACCGCAATGCCAAGGCGCTTCTCTTTGCATCGTTTGCGGAGGGCTTTGGCCTCCCCATAGTGGAGGCCTTGAGCGCGGGTTTGCCGGTGTTCGCCAGCGATATTCCAGTCCACCATGAGATCGCGGGGGAGTGGTGCGCCTTTTTTAACCCAAAATCTGCCGAAGACTTAGCCAACCTTATCGAGAGTTTCGAGCGGGAGCGGCAGCTTCCGCAAGCGCGCCCGCCATCTAAATTTAGCTGGCCCGACTGGTCCGGAAGTTGCCGGGAACTGTTGGACCAAACGCGGGCTTGCGCGCTGTAATAGCGACTGCGGCTGAACGCAGGGCAAATGACGCTATGCTAATGCGGGCGGCGAGCTAAAACGGCGTCGTATATCCAGTCAGGCGACTGTAGAGCCCTACGACCTGCGGCACTATCTTTTCCCAAGAAAACCTTTCGAGGACTCTCTTGCGCGCTTTTGCCCCGCGTTCAACGCATTGCTCTTTAAAGGAAGGCTCTGTCAGTATTTCCAGCGCTTCTTCTTCGTTTTCATATAGCCACCCTGCATCCCCAACATAGTAGGCCTGCCCTTCGCCGCGATTAGTCATGATGGCAAGTCCGCAGGCCATCGCCTCAACGATGGCCGTGTTGGCGGCGGCGTCGATCAGGGGAAGAAAAAGCGCGTGGGCTCCTTGAAGAAAAGCGAGGTATTCGGGATAGGGTAGCCTTGGTAAAACCCGGCAATGAGGATAATGGCGGAATCGCCGCGTTTCTTCCAGCGGACCGAGGATCGAAAATTCGATATTCTTTCGAGCTGCGGTCGCCGCGGCAACGCGCTCTAATGCGGCAAAATCGCGCATAAAGGATCCTACTACCGCGATCCGAAGTCGCTCAGGATGCTTGAGCGAGGGGCTTCCCGGCGCAAAGGCTACAGGATCGACACCGTAGGGTATAAGAACAACGTCTTGGATAATCTGCCGCAGATAGGAAACTTGGTTTGGAGCCAAGGCGATTGCCGCGCGTAATGCTTTTAGTGGTTCTCGGCTTCTGAGACTCTCATCCCAGATTTTTGGAGTTCCATGGAATGTGCAGACGATATTGGGGCGGCGCAGAAATGAGAAGGAGTTCTCCGCGCTCAAGAAATGGACCACGGATGCGTTCGCGGCGCTTAAGCGCAACCGCCTTTCATCCAAGAACATCCTGGCGCCGTAAAAATGGTCCAACTTTCTGCGAGAGAGTCCGGAAACTTCCAGCCAAAACTTTCCCGCCAAGCGGGCGACGAAGGAATGAGAGCGTGGTCTTTCTATCCGGCCCCCCAAGGATTCCAAACGCTCGGCCAAGATATCATAGCCGGAGTATTGAGAGTGCGTTCCCCAGCCTCCCGGCACGCAGACAACATTGGAACAGATGTTTTGACTCATGATGTCATCTCAAGCAAATCTGCTTGATTTTTTGCGCTAAAGTTGCCCGATAACACATTACGGCTGTTCTAATTGAGTGAGCCACGGGGCCTTCTTCGCGCATAGGATAGCATTTCGTTGTAAGGTCTAATTATATATAAAATGACGCTGTATGTTTTTAGCGTTAAATCACTCAAAATATTGCCAAAGGCTTGAAAGAGGGAACTATTTTTATGCTTTGGGTAGAAAAGGAGACTCATGAATCCTTCTTCCCCGGGTCAAAAAATCCTCCGCGGGGTTCTAAGCAATCTTATTGGACAAGGCGCGGTATTTATTCTGTCGTTTCTGCTGACGCCTTGGTTGGTTAAAAACCTTGGCGCTGGCGGATATGGTTTTTACACCTTGATATGGAGCCTTTTAAGCTATGCCCTGATCTTTAATTTTGGAAGTTTTTACGCGGCTCAATATTTCACCTCTAAATGGAGGGAAGTCAGCGATCGTCGCGGAGATTTGGCTTTTTTCTTGCGGAAAACATTTCTTTACGTTTTGGGTTCCGGAACGGTGGTGGCAATTTTTGTCTTTGAGGCGCGCCATCTCCTCGCCGATCGTTTTTTACACGGTCATTTTACCGCTTCCGGGTCTACGGTCTTTGCCCTGATATCCCTCTCGATTCCTTTTTATTTTATGGCGCAATTTTTCTTTAACCTTCTTTGGGGTCTTAAGCGTTTTTCGCTGGCCAATACCTTTCTCGCTCTTCAAGCTTTCTTGATTACTGGCGGAGCATCGCTTTTGGTCTATTTTGGTTTTCAAATGAAGGCGATTGCGGTTCTATTTATTTTCTCGCAATTAATTCTCAGTCTGGCCGGGTTTTTTTTCGTCTATCCGCTTTTTTCGCGGCCGTCTTCCAGCGCTTTACCTCAAGACAGGAAAGATTATCTTTCTTTCGCCGCTAAAAGCGCCTTGCCTTTAATTTTTGTGACCTTGGTGTCCCAGGGAGACCGCGCGGCGGTGGGTTTTTGGCTAAGCTTAACGCAATTAGGGTATTATTCTCTTTCGGCCAGCCTTGCGCAAAAATTCAATTCCATCTCCGCGTCGGTCGCCGCCGTCTCTTTTCCGATTTTGTCTGAGCTCGTTGGAAAAGGCGAAGAAGAGCGATTAAGAAGGATTTATTTAAAAGCTTCGGAGCTTTCTTTTTTCGCGCTTTTTCCGCTATCTATTTTTTCTTTTATCCTAATCCCTCAATTCATGACTCTTTGGCTGGGAGCCAATTTTAGCCAGGCCTGCACCTGGCCTTTTAGGATGCTGGTTATCGCTAATTTACTTAATCTCTCTATCTATATGCCAAGCCAAATTTCTTCCGCTCGGGGAAATCCCCACTGGGTCAGCTACGCTTGGATTCTAAAGTTCGCCTTTCTTGTTCCCTTGTGGTTTGTTTTAATTCCCCGCTGGGGAATTACCGGAGCGGCGCTTGGCATGTTGATCGCTGAAGTATTAGTCGCCGCTCCATTTTTAATTTGGACTCACGTTCTGACTCTCAAACTGGGGGTTTCCGAGTTTCTTTTAAGTTCGGTTCTCCGTCCGCTGATTGCCTCTTTAGCCTTGGGCATTTTCGCATTTTTTTTCCACGCCCTGATTGGAACCTGGATTGGATTAATCAGCTTTAGCTTTTTAGGACTTCTGATCTACCTTGGAGCGTCTTATCTCCTCATTGAAGCGGACGCGAAAGCCCTTCTCATCGAAGAAATATCGCTTAAAATACGCTAAAATCAGATATTCGCCCACGTAGCTCAGGGGCAGAGCAACCGCCTTGTAAGCGGTAGGTCGGGAGTTCGATTCTCCCCGTGGGCTAAACTTTAATGAGAGAACAACAAAAAAAGCCGTCAAAGACGCGGGACATTCGCTTAAGCGTCAAAATTAAGGCGAGCCCGAAAAGAATTTACCAGGCGTTGACCTCGGCTAGAGCCTTATGCCGCTGGTGGCTGGAAGGGGCCGAAACTGATGCCAAAAATTTGGGGCGCTTGCGCTTGGTTTGGCCTCAAATTAAAATGAAGGACGGCGAAACAAGAAGAGCCTTCCCCCCTTACACGGCTCAGGGCGAAGTCAAGGGAGTTTTCGTGGATCTTGAGCTCGGCAAAAAAATCGCCTGGATTTGGGAAGTGACTCCTAAATGGAAACATCCGCCGCTATCCACCATCTTTATTGAAGCTCATGGCCAGCATTCTAGGGTGACCTTGGTTCATCCCGGCTTTTCGACAAAACCGCGATTGGCTAAATACTTAATAGGCGCGCGCGTGGGATGGGAAGACTGTTTGGCCAAACTTAAAACTTACCTGGAAACGGGAAAGACCATGAAGTCTCAAATTTTGGCGCTTAAAGATTAATTTCTTTGAGCGTGACGGTTTTGATGGCGCGCTCGCGCTTCTTCAAACCGAGTTTTCTCCTCCGGAGTTTCAATGGAAAGGGGAGGAATGGCGGTCGGGCGTCCGTCCGGCCCAACAGCCACCATGGTCACTAGGCAAGAATTGGTGTGTCTGCGCGTTCCATTCGATAAATTTTCCGCGTAGACCTCGACTCCCACTTCCATCGAGCTTTTTCCCGCGAAATTAATATGCGCCTCGGCGATGATATAGTCGCCGATATAGATAGGCACCAAAAATTCAACCCTTTCCATCGCGACGGTCACGCAAGGCTTTTCCGCGTGTCTCATGGCGCAAACCGCCGCGGCTTTGTCCACAATGGCCAATATAACCCCGCCAAAAACCGAGCCGTTGATGTTGGCGTTGATCGGGCTTGTCAAATCCGAAATTTGAGTTAAAGAGGCGCGAACGGGCTTTGGCTTTAATTCAGGCATAAAATTTCTCCCTGCGGTCTTTAAAAAGGTCGTTGGCCTTGTTGATTTTTTTGTCAAGCGCTTTTGAGGGATCGATAGAAATGACGGAAATTCCGGCGTGCGTTGGGTCAAGTCGAGACAAAAGCTCTCCCTTGGGACTGGTGATTTGAGAAGAGCCGATATATCGAAGGCCTCTTTCCGTTCCGACGCGATTGGCGGTCGCCGTAAAGACGCGGTTTTCAAGGCTGCGGATTTTCATTCCCTCCGGCGCCCAGGGTAAAACCAGGTTCGCGGGGTGGAGGATGATTTGAGCGCCCTGAATAGCGAGAGTTCTCGCCGATTCCGGGAAAAACCAGTCAAAGCAGATCATCACTCCCAATTGAACGCCTTTAAACGAGCGCGTCCAAAATCCGGTGTTTCCGAGAGAAAAGAATTTTTTCTCCGCTCCAAAAAGGTGGGTTTTTCGGTAAACAGAGACGGAGTCTCCGGTCACAAAAACCGCGCTGTTATAGAGCTTTGCCCCCGACTTTTCGGGAAGGCCCGCGACGACGGCGCAATTATTTTTCTTCGCCCATGAGCTTAAAAGAACAGAAGTCATTCCGCCGGAAACAGGTTCGGCGACGGAAGCGACTTCTTTTTTGGATTTAAAATTATACCCCGTCGCGAAAAACTCCGGCAAAACCCATAAATCCGCGCGCGATTTTTCCATGAGACCCAGCGCGTCGGCGATATTTTCCCGAACTTTTAAAAAGCGCGGATGATTTTGGAGGATTCCGATCCTAAACACAATTTATTTTAGCAAAAAGGGGACTGTCCCCTTTTTTTAATAAAAGGGCTCTTGACAATATGTCTATTTATGACTACCCTATAGTCATGATTCAAGTCAACATCGCCGATTTAAAAGCGAGGCTCAGCTTCTATCTTGGCCGAGTCAAGGAAGGCCATGAAATCGTCGTTATGGATAGAAAAACATCTGTCGCCAAGATGGAGCCATTTCGCGGGGGAAGCCTCTATGAGGCGATTCTGTCTCCCGCATCCAAAAGTCCCGCTCGGCTCAGAAACCTTAAAATCAAGCCCGTTCAACGAAAAATTGACGCGCTCGGCCTTCTGCGCGAGGAACGAGATCGAAGGTGAAAGCCTATTTGGACACATCGGTTATCCTAAGGAAACTCCTGGGACAACCGGAGGCGATAAAAGAATGGGGACGCTGGAATGAAGGCTACACCAGCGAGATCACCCGTCTTGAGTCTTTGCGAGCCTTGGATCGACTGCGGCTTGAGGGTAAGCTCCGAGATGAGGAGGTGTCGGAAAAAATGCGCTTGTTGGGGGTGGTCCTTGAGTCTACCGGGACCATTGCCGTTAATGAAGCGGTGTTAAAAGCGGCGTCCCAGGCTTTTCCAACGATTATCGGCTCTTTAGACGCCATTCATTTAGCGAGCGCTCTTCTTTGCGAGCAAAAAATTAAAAGCAAACTTACGATTTTAACTCATGACATTCGGCTGGGCATAGCGGCTCAAGCCATGGGCTTTCAAACACGAGGATTTGCCTCCCCCTCTTGAGGCCTTGATTTTAAAAAGGGACTGTCCCTTTTTTCTCTTTAGGGAAGGGTGCGTGAGCGGTCGAAACGAGCAGTCTCGAAAACTGCCAGGGGTGCAAGCCCCTCGGGGGTTCGAATCCCCCCCCTTCCGTTTTCATGAAGCGAGATTCGAAGCCAAGTCGCGCGCGTCCTGTGGACGGAAAGCGAAACGGAGTTTCGCGTCAGCGCGACTGGCGGGCCGCGAAGGAGGAGCGAAGCGACGGGTGAGCGGGAATCCCCCCCCCTTCCGCCGGTTTTGGCGGAATTATTTAGAATATTTAAATCCAAGTCGCTCTTGACAAACGTATATTTTAGTGATATACAATTATCGTGGAACTATCGAGCATAGACGGCTTTGAATGGGATGACGGCAATAGCCAAAAGAATTTTTTGCTCCACGGAGTCTCTAATCAAGAGGCGGAGGAAGTCTTCTTTAATTCGCCAAATTTCGTCTCCGAGGATTCGCGGCATTCCATTTCCGAACGACGCCATCGACTTTTAGGAGAGACGCGGACGGAGCGAAAGCTTACGCTTATTTTCACTTTGCGTCGGAACAAAGCGCGCGTCATCAGCGCGCGCGACATGAACAGAAAGGAGAGAGCGCTTTATGAAAAAATTAAAAAGAATCCCGCGATTTAAAAGCGAAGAGGCGGAGAGCAAGTTCTGGGCGACTCATGACACCGTCGGCTATTTCAATGCCGCTCGAATTAAAAAAGGGGCGTTCCCCCATCTCAAGCCAACAACCGAGTCAATTTCTCTCCGGTTGCCGGAATATCTGCTCGCAAGAATCAAGGAACAGGCCAATGCCAAGGACGTGCCTTATCAATCCTTAATGAAGATATATCTCGCGAATCAGATTAATCGCGAACTCGGCAAAGGATTCTGAGTCCCCTCCGTTTTGCGGCCTATGGCCAGCGTTCATTGCCCAGGAGAATTTGGATTGCGTAGAGCCATACTCTGAATTATTAAACGCGCAGATTGCTGGAATTGAGACTGTCCATAATTAAATTACTGATTCGGATTTGTCGTTATAAAAGTTCCGCCTGAGGAACCTCAGTTCGAGTTTGAAGAAGAACCGCTATTGTTGCCTCCTGATGAACTCCCGCTACTTGAGCTTGGCGATGTGCCAAGGTATTCATTCACGAGATTTTGAGCGTTTGTAATATCCGTATTTGTCGGTGACGTTTGGTTGTTATCAGTCGTGATTTGCTGATTATCCACATTAATCTGATTCTGAGCGTTCTGAACCGCGGTATTGTCCGAGTTGACTTGACTCTGGGCGGACTGAATCTGGCCTGCCTCCTTCTTATCCGTTGCGAGTGTCGCCTGATCCGCCGTGAGTTGGGCCTGATCTGCGGCGACTTGAGTTGGGTTAGTGTCTGTTCCAGTATGGTCATCTTTATATATTTGCGCTTCATCCTGCGTTATTTGTGCTTCTAGGCTGGCCTCGTTTGCCTTGGCGGCTTCATCCGTATTGAGAGTCGCCTGATCCGTCGCCAGTTGTCCAGACTGACCATTCGAACCGTTATATTGGCTGATGATGGCATTTTGCGCCGTTATGTCTGAATTCAACTGACTTATCTGCTCTGTATTCTGTGTATTGTCCGATTGGGTTTGGCTGATCTCCTGCTGAAGATTCGGAATAAGCGTGTTGCTGATTTGGTTTTGATCGTTTCCGATCTGGGTGTTGTCGGCCGCTATTTGAGCGTTGTCCTGGGCAATTTGAGCTTTCGTTTCGCGCGTTTGTGGGAGGGCCTCTTCTTGCGCGAGATTGGCCTGGTCCGCCGCGATTTGAGATTGGTCGGAATTGATTTGACTTTGGAGACTATTAATCTGATTTTCCGTACTTTGCATGCTGTTGTCATCAACTTGTAGATTTGTTGGAGGAGGTTGTGTCGTGGTTACAGACGTGGGACCTAGAAGTGACGTAATGCCAAGAGTTGCCCCAGCAATTCCAGCAATTAGTCCTCCCCATGCCATGCCGGGAATCCAGTCTAAGACTAATCCAATGTCTATTGTGGTGGCAGCAGCTCCAAGAAGAATGGCCTGTTGATGGCCTCCCATAGCGGATATTTGGACGGCCATGATTCCACCTACCGTCGACGCAATTCCAGCTACCCAGGATGTCAACGAAATTGCTGCGGCCAAAGCCGCACCTCCAGCCACAGCGGTAAAAGGATTTGTTATCTCAGCCTCTCCTGTTATAACAAGAATTGCTATTGCAATGACTGTGATAGCGGCTTCCTCAATAAGACCGATTGCCCCCTCTAAATTGCTTTTCCAGGAAGTGACTTCGGTTGACGGTGACTGATAATTACTGCATGTGCATTGTCCCGCCGTGGTCACGTCGGCGATCCCACCGCCAGCCATCTGTTGAGCGTTGCAGGCTACGCTGATATCGCAAACTACCGGAGGATTAGTTCCTGTGGCATTTCCAGTATTACTCCCACTTCCGCTTCCCCCTCCTCCTCCCATTGGAGAAGACGTGGTTCCTCCTATAGTGTTTGCGGAGTCTGCGCTTCCGGTGGTGATTCCGCCTTGAGAGATTCCGCCGCCGGAGGTCATCTGATTGTCAAATTGATTGATGGCGTTTTGAGCGTCGCCGGAATAGCTCGCGCCGTTCATGCCCGCGTTGTATCCAACGGCATTTCGCAGAGCGGCGAGGCTGCGCCCACCGCCAAACGCTTTCCCGCCTCTAAAACCCATGCTGCCGACATTCATTGCGCCGCCGCGCACGCTCATCGGGCTCACGCTAGCCTGAGGGCTCCAGGCAATGGCGTTTTTAGCCATGGCCGCCTCTTGAGCGGCTTGCGCGGCATATTGAGGCGCGGCTCCGCTTCCTCCGACCGGGGCGCCGCCGCCAAAGGAGCTATTGGAAGGCATCGCCAAACTTCCGGGATTTTGGGCTTTCCCACCTTGAGGAGTTGGAATATTGACCGCCGCCGCTTTTCCGGTATTAGGGGTCGTTGCCGCCTTGCCCGCTGTCGTGTTCACCCCGGCCGTCGTATTTTCTCCAGCGCCGATAGACCCCGCAGGAGCCTCGTTAGACAAGCCATTGGGACCTGAGGGATGGGCGTTAATTCCGGATGCAATAGCGCCATAGGGGCTTTTGAAAGAGCCGGAATTTCCCATAAAATGACGCGCCGCTAAAATTCCCGTTCCCAAGACACCGGTAGAGACAGCCGCCATAACCGCTTTCCCAATCCAGGGAGACGCCTCGGCGCCCACCCGCGCCGCCACCCGCGCGGCCAGTCCGTCAAATTGTTGGCTGAGGCTTCCCGCTTCCTCGGCAAGGCCTTCCGCCCCGCGCGCGACATTCCCCGCTTCTTCCGCAGCGGAAGTTCCGATTTCTTCCAGCGCTCCGCCGGCGCGAGACGCGGAAGAGGCAAGGCCTCCGGCGGCCCCGTCGCCGCCGGTCGCTCCGACAAAGGGGGCTTTGATTTTGCTCCAAAGCCAGGCCAGCCCCGCCCTTTTTTTCTCTTTTTTTGCCGGAGAGCCGATGACCTTGCCCGGCATTTCCTTTAAATTAAGGGTCGCTTTTTTCATAGAGCCTCCACAAACAATTAGGACGTGGAACACGAGTCATGGCCATCACTGGAGCATTCCCATGATTCCTTGCGCCAATCCGGCTATGCCCAGCATTGCCGACGCCCAAAAAGTCACTCCTGAACCAAAAGCGTCTGTCCAGTCTAAAGCCAACGCGGTAAGAGCCAATGCCGCCGTCGCGGTGACCATGAGTCCCTGCATCATTCCTCCCATCGCCATTATTGCAATTCCCGCCCCAAGAGCGGTGATTAGGCCGAGGACTATAAGTTCCGACTGCACTGTATCGCGGAATAAATCCGCTTCTCCTACGGGGTTTGTAAACGGATTGCCTATCAATGTGTAGTCAACGGGTATCTCCCAGGCAAACTCCGCTATTCCAGCTCCTGCGGCCATTAGAGCTATATTCGCGGTTAACATAAGACCTTGCCAAGGCGTGCTATTATTACCACCACTGGGGCCGGCAGATCCTTGTATTAGGGGGACACAAGTCCCGCCTTGGGAAACGTAACCTTTGCTGATTTGGTCTGCGCTACAGACGTTGGAAATATCTCCGGCCAGAGCGGTTCCCTGAGCACCAGAGCCAGAGCCCGCGCCGCCAGAACCCGTGGGGTTTGCGACGGGAGGGTTATCCGCCGTTCCGGCGCCAGCGCCGCCCATGGAAATTCCTTGACCGCTGTTGACTATCGGCGCGTTCTGCCATTGATTGATGGCGTTTCCGGCAGCGGAATCGCAGGAAGAGTCTCCGGAAGCGCATCCGGAAGCGGAAGTATCCATCGGATGAACATATTCAGACATCCCGCGCAGCCCTCCAAAAGAGCGGCTAAAACCCCGGCCCTTGCTTCCCACGGAAACATCAGCCACAAGATAGGGAGACAAGGGAGTCGCTATCATCGGAGTCACGGCGATTTTATTATCGGGGCTAAAACTCCCATTTTTGACCAAGGCCGCCTCTTGGGCCGCTTGCCCCGCTTCTTTAAGAGCCTGAGCCGCAACGGGGCCGCCGTCATTTAAATCCGTGCTGAGTTTAGCCGAGGGAAGCCCGTTAAAAGCGCTTGGGAAAGCCGCGGTTTTTCCGGAATTTTTAGCCGCGCCCGAAGCCGCTGTTTTAGCGCCGCCTTGGGCCGACGCATTTCCGGAACTTTGAGAAGAGGCGCTCGCCAGATTTCCTGATGAGGCAAACTGTCCGGAATGTTTTGATCCGTATTGGGGACGGAAAATATGAATCAGGGACGCGATGGGGCCGAAATGAGGCCCCGCTTGAGAGGAAGAATTTGAAAACCGATGCGAAAAGCCTAAGACTCCGGCGGCGACAACCCCAATTGCCGCGGCGGCCATGACTGCGCGGGTCGTCCAAATCGCGCTCGAAGAAGCCGCAGCTCCCGCTTGGGGACTAAGAACGGAAATGCGCGCAAGGCCTTCTCCCGCCTCCAAAGCTTGGGCTGCCTGGGACGTGGCGGAGCTCGCGGCGCCGCCTCCCGATAAAGCGCCACCCGTTCCGGCTTCTTCGGAGGCAAGCCCCAGAGCGGAGCGGATTTTGTTCCACAGCCAAAAAAAACCTCCGCCCTTTCTGTCGCGCTTTTTGCGCCGAATGGCTCTTCGAGCTTCCATGAGGTCTGTTTTAGACATATATCCCTCTAGACCGGCAAGGCGACGCCGGAAAACTTCTCCATTTCCGATATAAATTCTCGGGCGCTTTTAAAGCGTAAATTCGGATTGGGATCAAAGGCGCGATTAAAAATTAAATCCATCCCTTTGGAAAATCCGAAACTGGAAATCGAGGGGTAAACGCGCTTAATTTTATTGACGGTCCCGCTGGGAGTGGCGGTAAACGGCAATTGGCCGGTCAATGATTCATAGACGCAGACGGCAAGGCCGTAAATGTCGGATTCTTTGGAGACAAATCCATCCTGAGTTTCGGGCGCCATATAGGCCGGAGTGCCGACGATGGTTCTTGTCATCTGGGAAGTTAAAGACGGGTCTTTGGCGAGCCGGGCGACTCCAAAATCCATCACATGGACTACTCCGTTATTTCCAATCATGATATTGGAAGGCTTCATGTCGCGGTGAATGACGCCCTTAGCGTGCGCGTAATCCAAAGCTTGAGCGACCGCTTTATAAACCTGAAGAGCCTGGGCGAGGTTCAGCTTGCGCCCCTGAGTCCATTCATCCAGGGTTTTACCTTCGATAAATTCGAAGATGAGATAGATTTCTCCTTTTTCCTCCGCAATTGAATAGATCCGAAGGATATTGGGATGATCTAAAGAGGCGACCAGGCGCGCCTCGGATAAAAAGCGCTCTTTCTCCTGAGGATTTCTCTGCAAATCTTCTCTCAGATGTTTAATGGCCACTCGCCGGCCCAAATTGACATCGGTTCCTTCATAGACCAGCCCCATTCCGCCGGAGCCGATTCGGCGCGTAATTTGATATTGCCCCGCGATCCGGTTTTCAGAAAGAATAACGGTTCTCCCCTCTGAGGCCGGAAGAGGACTCTGAGCCTCCATCTGAGAGTCGGAGTTTCCGCGTTTGAGTAGAACAAATCCAGACAAGCCTAAAAGGGCGAGTCCCAAAATCATTCCCCAGTGGAATCTAAGCGCTTTAGGTATTGGATTAAACCCTTCCTTTGTCTGATTAAACAAGAGCCTTAAATCGGAATTGAGAGGCAGGCTTGCCGCTTTCTCGGCCAATCTTTGATATTTGAGATCGAGTTTCGCGGCTTCTTTGAGAGATTCGACGACTCCCTTTTTATCTCCGAGTCCGGCTAAGGCCATCGCGCGGCTATAATAGCCTTCCGCATTTTGGGGATTTCCTTCAAGAACGATGTCAGAGGCCGCCAAGCCCAGATGATAATGCCCTTGTCTTGAAAGAAGTTGAGAACGCAAATTGAGGAGTTTTGAATTGTTGGGCGAGGTTGCTAATCCCGCCTGGACCCGCTTTAAAGCGGATCCATAATCTCCCATCCCGGCATATGACTGGGCCGCCAATATATCCGCTGAAAAATCTGCGGGGTTTTCTTTGAGCGCGCGATCCGCTCCCGCCAAGGCGTCTCTATAATTTCCCATCTGAAAAGCTAAATGGGCGTCCAAGCCCAATGGCGTCGCAGGAGAAGAAGACCCGGATAAATTTTTAGATGAGAGATTGGAATTAATTCCCCCGGAAGCTTGAGCGGCAACAGAACCGTTTGATAGAGGCGGCGAGGAAGAGTTTTGAGCGGAGGAATTACTCGTCTCATCGACCCGTGGATTGCGCCCTTCCGAAAGCCCGTAAATAGCCATAGCGACTTTATCCTTGGGATTTTTTTGCAGGATTTCTTGAGCGGCAGAGGCGGCTTGAGGATAGTCTCCGGTTTTAAAAGCCGCTTCGGCTAAAAGAGTTTGAGCGGAAGGATTTTGAGGCTCCATTTTTGCCGCCGCTTTGGCATCTTTAAGCGCGGCTTTGTTGTCTCCGGAAGAGAGGGCGAGTTGCCCTTGCAAGAGATGATCGGCGGCGCTGGCCGGCGCTTGACTTTGAGAGCCGCCGGGAAGGGGGGTTCTAAGAATATCTCTTCCAAATCCATCGGCATTGATGATCGCCGAAAGAAAAGGGGCGCCTGTCCTTGGAGTTTTTTGTATGGCTTCTAAATTCCGAACGCCTTCTCGTTTAAAAACGTCGAAGGCTTGTCTCAAGTCACGGTGCTGTTTATAAGCCTCCCAGATTGCGGGATGATCTTGATTGGGAGCGCTATAATTGATGTTGGGAACGTATTTTCGGATGATGTCCCGAAGCGCTTCTCTTGAAGCGACATACTGCTTATAAGACTCAAGTTGATTGGGGGTTAGCGGACCTTGATAATCATTTTTGACCTTAAGAACAATGGCCGCCATATCGTCATTTTGAGCGGCTATCTTGAGTTCTTCTTTTTGAACCACTGGAGGCGGTAGATATTGCCCATTCTCCGAGCTTGAGTCCGCAAAGGCGCTCGAGGAAAAAGAGGAAAATCCAACAGGGGTTAAAGCGAGTAAAAAAGCTAATCGGGAAAGAGTCTTCATATCCCTAAGTGTAAGGCACGGGTGGCCCCCTGTCAAGGGTTTTTCCCGTTTTTACCAATTTTTTACTTTTCCCCGGGAGATGGGGACAGTCCCCATCTCTTAGGCAGGTTTGACGGCGAGATACTCGTAAAGAGATCGCGCGCCGTAGTGGGAAACCGAGCGAAAGGTCAAAGAATAACCTCCCTTTGAAAAAGGGCTCTTTAATGCGACGATCTCTTTGATTTTTCCATCGCTTTCAATCGCGGAGGCCAAATCGTTTTTTTCGCTCAAAACAATCACCCGGTCTGGAAGAGAAAGAATCAAGACTGAAAAGACAGATAGAGGCGCGCTTTCCGCAGTTTGAACGGAAGAAGACAAAGCGCTGGCTTCGGCCTGTTTGGCTTCAAGACGAATCATTCGCGCCTTGGTGTCCGGCACGCTTTGATCAATAGAGCTTGAAACCCAGTCCAAAAGGCGTTCCCTGACGGTGGCGATATCGGTCGCGTCGGCGATGGACTGAATCCATCCCTCCCGATGGACGGCGGCGACAAGGGAAGAGACTTCCTTTAAGTAATTCCCCTTTTGAGAACCTGGGATATAATACATGGCGACGAGATGAACTTTTTTTCCGTCAGAAGCCCCGTAATCAATTCCTTGCGGGCTCCAGCCGACCGAACAGAGAAGCTCGCCTTCGCCTTCGGCCCGGACATGGGGACACGCGACTCCAAGACCGATTCCCGTGTTTTGAGATGTCTCGCGGGCCATCATCATCTCGGCCAACTCCGGGCGAACCCCTAAATCAGGAACGGCCTCGATTAAATGCGCGAGATATTCCAAAGCCTTGGCTTTGTCGGTTTCCGGGAGCTCGACTAAACGGCCTTCTTGCAAAGCGTTAAGCAAACTTTTCATGGCAACGGTCTACCTTCCATGGTGCCAGGAGCTTGAAAAAGATTCCTCCGTGACGATTTCAACCTCAAATTTTTGCTCCTCTTGTTTTTGGGATTCAGTCCAAAAGAAAGTAAATGAAATTTTGGACCCCACGGGAAGATCCTGACTTTTAATATCAATGCAGTAAATGCCAAGTCCGCAGTCAGGAGCCTCGGTCTCGACGACGGTTCTCCATCCATCGGTTGAATATTTGACGATGGCGGGCGAAAAAAGCCCGACTCTCAATATCCGGCCAACGGGAAGGCGTTTTAAGCGATGATTCATTCTCCACATTCGCCCCCAGTGCCGCATTCGCTTCTTTTGATAGCGTTCTACGGTTTGAAGGGGCATGTCAAAAACTTTCCCGTCTCTAAGAGATCTCATCAGCTTAATGTATTCCGCATGAGCCCACACCAGCGGCATAGCCGATCCCGCGGGACGACCGTTAAAGAGTTCGCGCTCCGGAATGTCCGGGGCGTCCCAGATCTGTTCTGGAATCAAGCCTCCGGAGCTGGTTTGGCTGGTGACGTCTTTGAGAATGTCTTGAACCTCTTTTTTGCGCCCTAAAGCTAACTCATACATCGCGCGCTCTAAAGCCAAAAGCGGCCAAGGCCGGCCGATTCCAGTCCCATTAAATGGCGAGCCGTCCTCATGTTCGCCGTAACCATCCCCGTTATATCTTCTCCAAGAGACTCCGGTTTTAGTCTCGCTTTTAAGAAGCGCGTCGATGACCTTAACCGTGTCTAAAATTTTTGGATCATCAGGGGCTCTGAGACCAAAGCGCACCAAGGCCAGGGCATCAGGGCTGATAAGTTCTTGAGCCGCGATTTGACTTTCCTCAAAACTTCGGTTTCGAAGGGCCACCATTTCTTGATTGGGAAAACTGACATGATCTTCCTGCTGGGGCGTAATGCGGACATAGTATCCTTTAACGCCGTATTTTTTAGCCAAGGCGGTGTCAGAAGCATAGGTCCAGCGCTCGATTTCAAAATTCCAAAGATCCGCCGTTTCCCGGAGATGTTCGGCGATATTTTTTTCCCCGTTTTCATCGGCAAAATCGGCAGCCGCAAGCAAGGCCGCGATTTCAACCGCCAAAGTATAAGGAGAGTATCCGGAATCTTCTTCCCATCTGTCTTGAGCCGTCACCGGACCATAGCGGCAGATGTAGGTCGCGGCTTTTTTGACCATCGGCCATGCGGCGACGCAAGAAATTTTCCCCACTCGCTTTAAGAAATCGGCGAAAATAATAGGGAGAGCGGTTTCATCCATCTGAATTCCTGGCCAATAGGAACTACCGTCCAGCCACATGTTTTGCGGCCAATGACCGTCGGCTTCCTGGGTTCCCGCGAGATACAAAAGAGAGTGTTTGGCCCCATCGACGTCGCCGGCGGCTAAAAGACCCATCGCGCTTTGAACCATGTCCCGAGGCCAGACCAGATGGTATCCGCCGATGTCTTCATCGCCCTTGGAAAACCCCCAGGGAATAGAAAGGCTCGCGATAAGGCCTCCGGAAAAGCGTTTTGAGGCGTGCGTCTTTAAAACCGCCGTGCTGACACGGTAAATATCAAAGCCCGATTCTCCCTCCGAACCGAGATCTAAACAACGATTTTGAAATTCATTCCATCCCGCGATATATTCTTCGACTTTCTCCCTAAAATCCCCGCAGAGAGATTGAATAGCCCTTAAAGCCGCCTCATTTTCATTGGCCCCAAATCCCAGGGCCAAAACCACCTTTTTAACTGATTTTTTTAAAGGAATTTCGGCGGTCAGCGCGATATTGCCATTGAGGGCCTTGGGATAACGCCATTCCATTTTTTTGTGGGCGTGAATGTCTTGCCAGCCGTCCGAAGTTCCGGCATAGCCGCAACTCAGCGCCTTAAATGGAAGAGAACAAGCAAGGGCAGCGGTGATATTGTCTTTTTTGGCGAACAAAAGGGTATGTCCCTTATATTGGCCAATCCAACCGTCATTTTCCCGCCCGGCATTTTTGATATGAGGAGACCAGAGGGCAAAAAGAGAATAATCGTCAAGGTCTCCTAGCAAGGGTTCAAACTGAATTTCTTGAAGGAGCACATCGGCCGAGGGGTCGGTGATAATCGTTTTTGAAATCCGATACCTACCTTGAACGCAGGTGTTTTTGAGATGGTATCCCGGAACTCCCTGAGAAATGGGCCGAATTCGATGCAGGCAGTCCCTTTTTTCTTCTGAAAAAAAATCCTTTCCATCGGAGACCAGGAAACCGAAATCGCGAATATTGGCCAAATCAATTCTGGGATAATAGACCTCGTTTAATATTCCGTGGGAGATGGTAAACCAAACCCGGCTTCTGTTGTCGGCGGAAGCGCCGACGCCTTCTTTCGCGCTGGAAGTCCAGCGCGGTTCTATTCCGGGCGCGCCCGGAGCTATTTCCTCATTCACGAATCTTTCTTTCCCTGAATGTAGA
>DAHZHT010000020.1:15856-28521 GCA_027406905.1 Elusimicrobiota bacterium | reverse complement strand
TGCCGATCGACCTGCTGCTGGTGCGCGACGACGACATCCCCGGCCTGATCTTTAAAATCAACCCTCACGGTATGAATACCCGGAGGAACTTTAATCCGCGCCATGCGAATCTGAGACGGAAGGGTCGTCCAACTCCTGGTATCGGCCACTTCGGTCGCCGCAGCGATGATGTTAGATCCCACCTGCGTTAAAAGCCCCCAGCCTTGGCCAAATTGTTTGCCAACGGCTTGGCTGGCCGCATGGGCCAAAATATATTTAATGGCCGCGCGGGCGATAGCCCTCGTCATAATCATATCCATGCGATTTTTTAAATTCTTAAAGGCGATAGCGCTCACATCTTCCATTAAAACCGTCTCGCCAGCCAGCTTTGAATCCACAAACACCTCGGAAGAAGCGATCTGGTATCGCGGTTGAACGTACTGCGGATAAGCCACAGTAATAGCATTCCCGACAAAGCCAGCCACTAAAGCGTTCTTTGCGCGCTGGGAGTCACGGCTGGTATCATTACTTTCCTGGACCGCTAAGACAGCTTGGTTCCACGCGACCTGAATCGTCTTTGAAATCTTAATCGGTGCGACGCCGTTATAATGGATGAAGACAAGTTCCCCATCCCCATCCTTGCGGGCATTTTTCGGGAAATGGAATTCCGGTTGCGGGGTATTATAGTAGGACGCGTACCAAAGATAAGCTCTCTTGGCCGCCTCAAGGGATATTCGGGCATCGTTAAGATCTCCGATATCCGCGTAGAGCATGGCGTCGAGATAACGCACGAAGGCGTCGTCTTTATAGCCTAATTTGTCGCCGTAATGATCGTGAAGCTGCTGGAGAAAAAATTCCGCTTTATTGGCTTCGACCGCCGCGCCGTGGGGGTGCCCCATAAAAATCCAGTTCATCGCGCGAAAGACATGAAGAAGCACCCGTTCAAAGGGCTCGCCGGCATAATCCATCGTCGTATCGTTAAGAAGAAGCATCCCTCCCGCCTGAAGGATACTCTTGGTGTAGAGATCCTGCATCGTGTGCTCGGCGTCGGCGAACTTTTGGTCGCTTTCCTTGTATTGATTGCCGTTGTTGAGAATAGTCCCTTCGTCTAAATGATAAAGGACCACGCTTTTGGGCCCATATTGGCTGTCTTTATGGTCTTGAACGTCTTTAAGAGCGGCTGGATACTCTCGAAGCGCGATGAGGTGATTGAGCTGATCTCGGTAAGCGGTTGTCGGTTCCGTTGAACAAGCGGAAAAAAGAACAATAACTCCTAACGCCGACGCCGACACCCAGGACTGAGACCAGTCTCTCCATCTGCGGCCGGAAAGAGCTTTCATTGAAGCGGGTAGAGAGATAAGTCTCTACTCCTAGAGCGTCCAACCAGGCCGAGAAATATATTTTTTGATCTTCTTTTGTCCAATCCAGGCGATATTGTTTGTCTCGATATTAATGAGCTGAAGGTTGACCTGATAATACATCACTTCGCGCCCGCCCTCTTGGGTCTTGATAGCGTCCAGGGTCCCTTCAAGCATATAATCCGCCCCTAATTCCTTGCCCATGGCCTTTCGCGTGGCCGCGGAAGCGTTAACGTCCTGATCTAAGCGCTCTTGCCGCAGTTGCGCTCGCTGCTTATCATCGGCGACAAACTTAACTTTTCCGGAATTAATAAGCTCGCTTTCGATATCCTGGATAAAGATATCGGTGTTAATGTGCTCGAAGCTCTTATTATAAATATCTCCGACGATGACGACCGGCTCACGGTTGTCTTTTTGCTGGAAATTAGACAACCAGGGCCGGGACAAACAGTCGGAGATCATCTTTTCAGCGGTCAAACGCGCATCGGTCGAGTCCCAACGACCATTGAGATCAACGACGGCATTAGTGTTCAAACGCTGAACACTGGGGCCGCACGCGGAGAGAGAAAGAAAGGCTACCACCCAAAACGCGCTCTTTCGCATAAGCTAAACCTTGCCTATTTCAGCTTAAAGCCCGCCGGAAATGGCGCCGGTAGAGTGCTCTTTTTCGTTTTTGCTCAGATCGCTAAAGGCCTTCTGAGCGTCCTTGCGGACAAAATCGCGAACCTGGCTGCTGAGCTGATTGGCCTGGTCGAGATTTTTCAAGAAACCGTTTAAGTCCATCTTGCAAAGAGCATAGATCGTCCCGCCGGAACTCTTCCAGTAATCAACCACATGCGCCCCGGTCAAGGTAAACTGGGTGAAGGTCTTCTGGGTTTGGCTGACAAACTGCTCATCAGCGGTTTTCGACTGATTTCCCGCAGTCGTCGCCGACATATAATCTTTATCCAAGACCGCGACATAGCGATTCATGGTCTGCGCGATCTGGGCGCAAGCCCGGTCACCCGCGGCTTGGCGAGCTAAAATTGGGTTTTGGCTTCCTTTAAACCCGCTCACTCCGTAAAAAACGCCTTGTCCTTGGGAATCTTTAAAAGCCCCGCTGCCTTTATTGACCCAAGCCGGAGCGCTGGAAGAAACCAAGGGCGCATAATGCGCGCACCCGGCAATACCCACGACCGCCCCTAAAACGACGGCAGAAATAACAGAGTTAAAACTCTCGAATCTTTTCATAATATTCTCCTTTTAATCGGCAGACCTAATAACCTCACACCCGCAAGTCTAGCAGAGAAAGATTTCATTGTCAAGTCCTAAAACTTTAGATATGATAACTCTTAACCTATGCAAAGTGAAACGAACCTCGCCTGGCTGGATCTGGAAATGACCGGGTTAGACCCTGAAAAAGACATCATCTTAGAAATCGCGACTATCGTTACCGACAGCCAACTCAATCTCATCGCGGAAGGCCCGGTCATCGCCATACGGCAAAGCGAACACGCCTTGGCTTTGATGGATACCTGGTGCCGAGAGACTCACTCAAAATCCGGACTTATTGACCGCGTTCGCTCTTCCACAATCGAAGTCTTGGAAGCCCAGGCGCGGACGCTTGAATTCATCGCCAAATATTGTCCGCGCAGAAAAATCCCTCTCTGCGGGAACACAATAGGACAAGACCGAAGGTTTTTGGCTAGATACATGCCGATTCTAAATGAATTCTTTCATTACCGCTCGGTGGATGTCAGCACGGTCAAGGAACTGGTGGCGCGCTGGTATCCGGACAAAAAATACGAGCACCAGAAAAACAAAAAGCATCAGGCCCTAGAAGATATCCGGGAATCCATCTCGGAACTCGCCTATTACCGAAAGACGATATTTAAATAGGATGCCCTAAAAATCTACCACCAAGGCCTAAAAATGGGGTTGGATTTATTTCTTGGCTAGGGAAGCCGATTTGACGATCTGATCCAGTTCGTACGGAAGAGAAAAATGCATATTCTCTTCCACCGTCTCAAATTCCTCAACCTGACTGACTCCAAAGTGCTCTCTAACGTATTTGACCACTTCCTGAACCAGAACCTCGGGAGCGGAAGCTCCGGCGGTCAGACCCAAGATGCGCACATTTTTTAGCCAATCTTTTTTGATGTCGGCCGCGCGCTCAATTAAATAAGAGCGGAGTCCCTTGGCCTTGGCCACTTCGCACAAGCGAATGGAATTGGAACTATTCGGCGCGCCCAAAACCAGCAAAAGATCCATATGCGGGACCATCGCTTTAACCGCGTTTTGGCGATTTTGAGTCGCGTAACAAATATCGTCTTTAGAGGGAGCGTGGAGATTCGGGAAGCGCCTCTTTAAAACCGCGACGATTTCGCGGGTATCATCTAAGGAAAGGGTTGTCTGCGTTAAATAGGCGACGCGATCGGGATCGGGAACGGAAACCTTTTCTGCTTCCGCCGCGCTTCCAATAACCCGGATATGTTCCGGAGCCTCCCCCAAGGTTCCAATCGTCTCGACGTGATCGGCATGCCCAATGAGGAGAATGGAGTAACCTTTTTTAGCCAAGGCCTTGGCCTCTAAATGGACCTTGGTCACCAAGGGGCAGGTAGCGTCAATGGCCTTGAGCTTGCGGTCCTTGGCCTCTTGAACCACCGCCGGAGACACCCCGTGGGCGGAAAAAATCAGCCACGACCCTGGAGGAACCTCGGACAAATCTTCGACGAAAATGGCGCCCTTGGCTCTTAAACCATCGACCACATAGCGGTTATGAATGATTTCGTGCCGCACATACACCGGGCGACCGCAAACCTCAAGGGCTTTTTCAACGACGTCGATGGCGCGAACGACTCCGGCGCAAAACCCGCGCAGACGAGCTAAAATGAGCTTTTCGATCTTAATGTCTTGATGATCTTGTTCCATTATGCCCCCTTGCCTGCGGCGAACTCAACTCCGCTGGCCGACCGGCCTTTCATCCACTCGGCCACTCGTTCGGCGATCTTGGGAGCCGAAAGGCCGACATGGTCATAAAGAAGAGCCGGGGCCCCATGTTCGACAAAGCGATCGGGGATTCCGATTCTCAAAACCGAAGCCGGCGCGTCTCCCAGCGCTTCTAGAACCGCGCTTCCAAAGCCCCCCTGAAGAATATTGTCTTCCACTGTCACCAAATGAGGGCTGATTCGCAGACATTCTTTGATCATCTCCGCATCCAAGGGCTTGACAAAGCGCATATTGACGACGCCCGCGGAAATTCCGCGCTCTTCGAGCGTTTTCGCGGCCTCAAGAGACGGGTGAACGCGGTTTCCAATCGCCAATATCGTCAGATCTTTTCCTTCCCGCAAACGCACCGCTTTTCCAATTGGAAGAAGCTTTGCCTCCGCATCCATCTCTACCCCTTGCCCGGCGCCGCGCGGATAGCGAATGCTGACCGGGGCGTTGAGATGCAAGGCGGTTTTAAGCATATGCTGAAGCTCATTTTCATCGGCCGGAGCCATGACCGTCATCCCCGGAATTACTCGGAGATAACTATAGTCGAAAACTCCGTGATGAGTCGGCCCATCTTCTCCGACCAGTCCCGCGCGGTCAAGACAAAAGACCACTGGCAGATTTTGAAGGCAAATATCATGCTCGATTTGGTCAAAAGCGCGCTGGAGAAACGTCGAATAGATCGCGACCACCGGCTTTTGTCCCGCGGTAGCCAGACCGCCGGCGAAAGTCACCGCATGCTCTTCGGCCAAGCCGACGTCAAAATAGCGCTTCGGAAATTTATCCCTAAAAGCGTCCATCCCCGTTCCCTCAGGCATCGCAGCGGTAATGCCGACGATTTTAGGATCGGCCTCGGCCTCTTTGATAATGGCCTTGGAAAACACCGCGGTATAAGACGGCGGAGTCTTGGCGGTTGATTTAATCATCGTTCCAGTTTGGGGATCGAATTTCCCGGGACCGTGCCAGGTAATCGCATCCGCTTCCGCCGGAGCGTAGCCTTTTCCTTTTTGGGTGATGCAGTGAATCAGAACCGGGCCTTTGAGTTCCTTAACATGCCGAAAAACCTCGACTAAAGACTTTACATCGTGCCCGTCAACCGGCCCGAAATAGGAAAATCCCATTTCTTCAAAAAGCATGCCCGGAAACAAAAGGACCCGAGCGCGCTTGGCAATCCGCATGATGCTTGCGCCCCAGAATTTAAAGCGCGCCAGGAATTTTTCCACCTGTTTATGCGCGCCTTGAACCGCGCCCCAAGTCAACAGTCGGGTTAGAAAAACGCCCAAGGCACCGACCCGATGGGAAATAAACATTTGATTATCGTTTAAGACGACAATGAGATCGCTCTGCAATTGTCCCGCGTTTTGGAGACCCTCGTAGGATTCGCCGCCGGTCATACACCCATCGGAGACAATTGCGACCACCTTGTTTTTCTCGCCTTGTATATCTCGGGCAGCGGCCATTCCCAAAGCGGATGAAATCGCGGTCGAGGCGTGCCCCGCGCCGAAAGAATCATATGGCGACTCCGTGCGCTTTAGAAATCCGGAAATTTCGCCGAAATGGCGAATCTTTTTGAGAGAATCCCGCCGGCCGGTCAAGACCTTATGGCCGTAGGTTTGATGCCCGGTATCCCAGACCAATTTATCTTTCGGGGTATTAAAGACATAGTGCAAGGCCACCGCGATGTCGGCAGCGCCTAGACTTGAGCCGAAATGTCCGCCGATTTGAGACACGGTGTGGATTAGGTATTGGCGCAATTCCGAAGACACCTGAGACAGTTTTTCAACGGGTATCTTTCTCAGATCTGCGGGATCGTTAATTGAGGTTAAAAGCGGCCACTTTGATTTTTCCGCCTCCACCGAAGCGATTTTTCCGTCCTCTAAAGACGCGCGCGAATTTTCTTCTGACATTATTTATCCCTCTCAATAGTATAATCTGCAATCTGCTTAAGCCGCTGATTTCTTTGCGCTGAAAAAACCTCCAAGGCCGCCTTGGCCCTTGAAGCTTCTCGCCGAGCCATCTCCCGGGCCTTTTCAACTCCGTAAAGAGAAACATAGGTCAATTTATTATTGGCGGCGTCAGAACCCATTTTCCCCATTTTCTTTTTGTCTCCGACCGCGTCCAAGACATCATCGGCAATCTGAAAGGCAAGGCCCAGGGAACGCCCATAACTCGATAGGGCTTTAATTTGAGCTTCTGTCGCCCGCGCTAAAATGGATCCCGCTTCCAAACTGGCCACAATCAGAGACGCCGTCTTATGAAGATGAATATATTCCAAATGGCGGGCCGGATTAAACCCGTGATTTTTATTTTTCCAGTTTTCCGCTTCCAAATCGGCGGCTTGCCCGCCGACCATTCCGGCGGCTCCGGCGCCGCGGGCAATGGCTTGAATCAAGGCCGCCGCGCGTTTTCCGTCCAGGTTTAAGTCCGCGCTATTTTCGGCCGCGACTTCAAAAGCGTAAGTCAAAAGCCCGTCGCCCGCCAGTATCGCCAAGGCCTCTCCGAAAACCTTGTGGTTGGTCGGGCGTCCGCGTCTTAAATCATCATCGTCCATTGCCGGCAGATCGTCGTGAATAAGCGAATAGGTATGAATCATTTCAAGAGCCGCCGCGGTATTAAGCGCGTCTTCGGCTTTTCCCCCACAACATTCATGCGCCGCCAGAACCAAAATCGGCCGCAAGCGCTTGCCGCCGGCAAAAATTGAATAGCTCATCGCCTTATTGACCGAGACCGGCTCATCTTTATGCCGGATAAAAAGCTTCTTTAAAGCGGAGTCCACCTTCTTTGAGTAGGCAGAAAGATATTCGTCCAAAGAGACTTTCTTATCTTCCACCAAAGTCTTTCTCATTTTAAATCTCCCGAATCGTCTAAAAGCCTGCGCAAAAAATCAACCAAAATTTTCGATGCGCGCCTCTGTTTAAAATAAAGCTTTCCAAAATTCGCCCAAGACCAGGGGCGTGAGACAAAATACCAAATAAAAGAGAGTGTTTTTTCGCTTTTAGGCGTTTGGGCGGGCAAAGAATCCTCCAAGGAATCTAAAACCACGCGAATTGAAGAAAACTCGCAATCAGGATTTTTTCCCTTGGCCCAGGACTTTAAAGGAGATGACTCCATATCCACCGCCAAGGCCCCGGTTCTCTCGGCAAAAGATTTTTTTATTTTTGGAGAATAAAGCGCCTCTTCGGCATGAGCGAGCGTAGAAAAATAAACCCTTAGACCCAAAGAATTCTTGATTGTTTCCGCTTTTTCGGACAAAGCCCCGGGTAGACCGTCGCAGATGATGTCTCCCGTAGAGAGTTCGGGGTTCAAAGCCCCGCAAAAGCCCGTTGAAATCACCCGCGAGAAAACGCCCCCTTCGGGCAATTCTGAAAGCCGCTTTTTTAAAGCCGCTTCGCCCATTCCGGTTTTAATCAAAAGAATCGAGCGCCCGCCGAACTTGCCGAAGAAAGAATCGGAAGAGGCGGCCTTAAGATGAAGGGCTTGAGCAATCGGGAAAGCTTCCCAAGAGGTGGCCGCGCAGATTAAGGTCGGGAAAAGTCGAGACGTCTCTTCTTTAGAAACGCGAGAGAAATCGCTCATGACAGGCATACTTTCATCCGCTCCTCGGCCTTTTTGGAGACGTAGCCATTTTCCATAAACCAATTGACGGCGCTTTTTAAAGCCTCGCGCGCGGAAACGGGTTGATAGCCCCATTCTTTTTCGGCTTTCGATGAATCAAACCACATATAATATTTCGCCATTTTAACGGCGTCTAACGGCGCCAAGGGTTCTCCGCCGGTCAAGCGCGCGCGCGCGGAATCAAGCGCGGCAAAGGCATAAGCGAGCGAATAAGGCGTCTTAAACCGCGGCGCGGAAAGCCCGCTAAGATCGGCTAAAATCTCAAGCATCGCCCTAAAAGTGATGTTTTCTCCCCCTAAAATATAACGCTGTCCCACGCGCCCTTTTTCAGCCGCCAACAGATGCCCCAAGGCCACGTCGCGAGCAAAGACAATGTTGAGCCCGGTCTCTATATAAGAAGGAATGCGCCCGTTTAGAAAATCGACGACGATCTTTCCGGTCGGAGTGGGCTTAATATCATGGGCGCCAATAGGCGCGGCCGGATTGACGACGACGACCGGCGCCCCGTTTTGAGCCAGTTTCAGAGCCTCTTTTTCGGCCAGATACTTTGACTTTTTATAGTGGCTTACGATTTCGGCTTCAGAGGCGTATTCCGAAGTTTCATCCGCCGGACGACGGTCCTGACGCGGCTTAATGGCCGCGACCGAGGAACAGTGAACGATTTTTTCGCATCCCGCGCGAGCCGCCGATTCTATCACGCGAATAGTTCCCTTGACATTAGACTCATACATGTCTTGCGGGTTTTTAACCCACAGGCGGTAATCCGCCGCGCAGTGAAAGGCGTAACGCGCGCCCGCGCAACCCGCTTTTAAAGCCGCCTCGTCGGATAAATCGCCTTCAATAATCTCAAGCGAGAGGCCTTCGAGATTCTTGCGGTTTGAACCGCGCCGGGCCAACGCTCGAACACGAAAGCCCTTGTCAACTAAAAGCCTGGCCAGATTGGCGCCGACAAAGCCCGTCCCTCCGGTGAGAAAGCAGGTGTCCATTAATGAGCGGAAGAATCCTTTCCGACTGGAACCAGTTTTTCCTCTGTCTCTATTTTTCTTGGATAGGCGTTCTGAGCCTTTTTAGGCCCCTTGATCGTCGCGAAATCAATGACCATTTCCATGAAACGCGGCAGGCTTGAAAAACCTTCGACTACGGCCGAAGGCTCAAAACCGACATGGACCATGCAATTAGCGCACTTGGGATTTTTAGAGGCATGGCCGTATTGAGACCAATCGGTCGTCTCCAAGAGTTCCTTATAGGTTTTTGCGTAACCGCCGTCGGCCATTAAGTAGCAGGGCTTCTGCCAGCCGAAAACATTGCGCAGGGGATTTCCCCATGGAGTGCAGTCATAATCGCGTTTGCCTTCTAAAAAATCAAGATAGAACGGGCTGTGATTGAAATCCCATCCCATTTTTCTCCAGTCTTTAAGCGTCTCTTTAAACCAAGCCTTGGTCTGCTCATTTTTAAGAAACAGGCTCTGTTCCGGCGCTTTCTCGTAAGCGTATCCCGGAGAGATCATCATACCGTCAACCCCGAGGGCCATGGTCTCGTCAAAAAAGCGGCGAAACTCATCGGAGGATTCCCCTTGGAAAATGGTCGAGTTAGTCATGACGTTAAAGCCTTTTGACTTGGCCAATTTAATCGCAGACACTGCGGTTTTATAGACCCCCTCGCGGCAAACCATTCGATCATGGGTTTTTTCAACGCCGTCTAAATGGATGGAGAAAATAAGTTTCGATGAAGGCTTGAAGCGGTCGATATTTTTCTCCAGCAAAATGGCGTTGGAACAGAGATAAATATATTTCCCGCGGGCAATCAATCCCTCAACAATCGTGTCAATCTGGGGGTGAACCAAGGGCTCGCCGCCCGCGATAGAAACCACCGGAGCTCCGCACTCTTGCGCCGATTCCCAACACTCCTCGGGGCTTAAGCGCTTGCGCAAGATGTCGGTCGGATACTGGATTTTGCCGCAGCCGGCGCATTCCAGGTTGCAGGCAAATAAGGGCTCTAGCATCATAACAAGCGGATATTTTTTGTTGCCTTTAATCTTCTGCGCCAGGATATGTTTAAGGACCGACAACTGCAACGACATGGGTGATGGCATAGTATTACCTCATTTTATACGGGTTCAGCGACCGACGGCATTTTTTTCTCTGATGAAAAAATCTTCAAATAATTTCCCAGGGCTTGAAGCGGAAAGTATTGGCGATACATCGTGTATTCCAAATAATAGACTTTGGGAAATCCGGTTCCCGTGCACTCATTTTCATCCCAGGTTCCGTCAATCTTTTGGGTCCGAATCAGATAATCGACAGCGCGGAAGACAGACTGGCTTTCTCGGCTTTCCCCCGCCGCCAAAAGACCCATCAGCCCCCAGGCGGTTTGAGACGGCGTCGAAGGCCCCTTACCCTTGAGACTTGGATCATTATAAGTGTCGCAGCGCTCTCCCCAACCGCCGTCATCGAGTTGAACCGATTTAAGCCAGTCCACCGCTCGCCGGACATAAGGCTGATTCATATCTTCCCCAATCGCGGCTAAACCTCTGAGCGCCTGCCAAGTTCCATAAATATAATTGACTCCCCAACGCCCAAACCAAGAACCGTCTTCTTCCTGTTCCTGGCGCAAGAAATCAACGGCTTTTCTAATTCGCGGGAAACTGAGATCGTAGCCGACATAGCCCATGAATTCCAAAACCCGGGCCGTGACATCCGCTGTCGGAGGATCAATCATCGCATTATGATCGGCAAAAGGAATTTTCGTCAAAATCGCCCTCGTGTTGTCCTTGTCGAAAGCCGCCCACCCGCCGGAGCGAGACTGCATGCCCCAAAGCCAGTTGATGCCGCGCAAACACGAGCGCTCCCTGGCTTTTCCCAGGGATTCATCCATCTCGACATGGCGAAGGGCCAGCATCACCATCGCAGTGTCGTCAATATCGGGATAATAAGTGTTGTTAAACTCAAAATACCAACCGCCAATCGGAGCCAAGGGGTTGGTCGCCCTCCAATCTCCGGCGACGCGTATTTCTTTTGAAATCAGCCAGCGGGCGCCGGCAATAAGATCCGGATGGTTTCTCTCAAGGCCTGATTCCGCCAGAGCGATAATTGAAATGGCCGTGTCCCAAATAGGAGAATGGCAAGGCTGGTATTGGAGCGTCTCGCCATCATCAAGCTCTAAATTTTCCAGCACCTTTATTTGTTGAATAAAACGCGGATCGGTATCCGGACACCCTAAGCACTTCATCGCCATAATCGTATTAATGATTCCAGGGTAAATCGCTCCTAGTCCATCGGAGCCCTCCAAACGCTGAAGAATCCAATCCTCGGCCAAGCGCAAGGCCCATTGGCGAATCCAATGCCCTCCGTGACCCTCTAATTTTTTCAGGCCCTGGTCCCACAATAAAAAGAAATTAGTCCATGAAAAAAAGCCGTGCGGCGGCATCGTGTCTTTGAGCGGCACGTATCGCCTTGCATCTGGGAATAACTCATCTAAAACGGCGTTGGGCGGACATGCAATTTTGGGAGATTTGGCCCACACAATGGACAGCGGAATAACGATGGCCCGTGTCCAGGAGCTCATCGCGTAAATGCTGAAATAAAACCATCTTGGAAATAGCATCAGCTCCGGCAAAATCGTCGGAACGCCTTTCCAATCATACTGTCCAAACATAGCCATGTAAAATTTTGTGTAGGTATTGACCTTGTGAATGCCGCCCAGCTCTTGAATTCTCTTGCGAGCAACCTGCATTCTCGCGTCTTGAGGAGAATAACCGGCGAATTTCAAAGCCCAATATGCCTTGAGCGTAGCGGAAACATCCGACGGCCCGTTTTTATAAATCGGCCAGCCGCCGTCCGGCAACTGTTCGCGCAGAATATGGGCGGCCATTTTTTGGACCTTGGGGTCCTGGCCCCGCCCCAAGAAATTAAACAGCATGACGGAATCTGAAACGATGGTCGTGTCGGATTTAAGAGGCCCGCACCAAAACCCCTCTTTCCGGTTTTGCATTCTCAACAAGGCTTCCTGAGCTTTGAGAATGGTATTTTTCAACAAATATGGAACATGCTCGTGCTCGGCTAATTCGGAGTCCGGGCGCAAATTATCGGCCCAATCCTTGGGCTTATGGTAATAGCGCTCGGGAAACGGCATCCACTTGGAGACGAGATCCCCAATCATTCAACCGCCTCTTCGCGCGGCGCAGGGAAAGGAAATAGGGACAGTCCCCAATTTTGGCAAATGACGATGGGCTTGCGCTCAACCATATAATAATTTATTATTATACCTTAAAACGGGACAAACTCCATGGGCTTTCATATCACGATAAAAGAAGTTTTAATCTCGGGTGGGGCGCCGTTAGCCTTTCTCATCCTATTGTCGGTTTATTCTCTGGCCTTGGTTTGGGAGCGTTGGCAGTTCTTTAAAAATTCTTTTTCCGGTCTGGAAGCATTCTTGGAGAAAGTCAGAAAAAACATAGAGGACGAAAATCTTTCCCAGGCCCTGACGATTAGCAAAAACTATAAAGGACTTGCCTCTTCCGTCGTGATGGCGAGCTTAGTCGGTTCTTCCAACCGGCAGGAAAGAAAACGCCAAGCCGATCGCGCCGCCTCAAGAGCGGCCGCTCTTCTCGAAAAAAGGCTTAACTTCCTCGCCACGATCGCCTCTACCTCCCCCTTTATTGGGCTTTTTGGAACCGTGATTGGGGTTATTCGCGCCTTCCAAGATTTAGCCGGAGCCGCCGGAGCGGGGCCGGGAATTGTC
>DAHZHT010000020.1:0-15846 GCA_027406905.1 Elusimicrobiota bacterium | reverse complement strand
TTAGTGGCCATTCCCGCCGTCTGGGCTTACAATTATTTCACCAACAAGACCGGACAATTTTTAGATGAAATGAACTGGATTTCGGAAGAAATCATCGAGCACTTATCCGGAAAAGCCTCTTCATGAGGACCTCTCGAAAAAATCGCCGTGCGCTGTTTGCGGAACCCAACATGATTCCGCTCATCGACGTATCTTTAATTTTAGTCATCATCTTTATGGTCTTAACCCCGATGCTGGTTCGCTCGGAATTAAGCGTCAAACTTCCTAAATCGAAATCGTCCGTTCCCGTTTCTAATTCAAACGCTCTCACCGTCCAAATCACCTCCTCGGGCGCGCTACTCATTGACGGAAACGCCGTCTCTTGGAACAATCTAAAGAACGAATTGATTCTCAAATTGCCTCATGCCGCCCGGAAAACGATTTTAGTCGAGGCCGATCATTCGGTCCCGATAGAGAAAGTGGTCTATGTCATGGACGTCGCTAAACGCCTTGGGGTTGGCAAACTTGGCGTCGGAGTCGCGCAGACGCCCCGCTGACAAGAGCTGGAGAGATTCCCATTTCTAATCAATTGCGGCTTTGGAGTTCCGACCTCTCGCCCTATATTGTCGGTTCTTTTCTGGCGCACTCGCTTCTCGCGCTTTCTTTTATCCTGATTGCCAGAAGCTATTCCTCCCAAACGCCTCATTTTTACACCATTGATTTCGTCGGCCCCAGCGCGGTCAAAATCCAAGGGGCACAAACATCTTCCCAAAACTCCACAGCCAAAAACGCCGCAGCCTTAGCCAATCAAAACAAAGATGTTTCGTTCTCCAAAAAAACCCGGCATTTTGTCTTGCCCAAGCCCAGCCTTCTTTCTTCCAATTCAGAGTCTCTCGCCCCGACAAAGCCCCGCGTTAAATCTAACGTGCTTTCGGTTAAACAAAACGGCGCCGCAGGGCCTTCGGCCAGCGCGAATGTCTCGGCGGACTTGCCAAACTTCCCCTACCCTTGGTATATTAGCGAATTGCGCGCCGCGCTCTGGGATCAGTGGTCTAAAAATCTCCCGTCGTTTTCAGGGAAATGCGAGGTGGTTTTTGAAATTATGCCGAACGGAAGAATCGTGGATCTAAAAACGGAGTCAAGCTCCGGCGACTCGGATTTTGACTTGACAGCCCTCTCCTCCGTTCAAGACGCTTCCCCATTTCCGCCGCTGCCGCGAGATTTTCATCAGCCTTTTTTAAAAATTCATCTAACGCTCACGTCCAATTAAAAACTATGTTAACCCTTCTACGCCTGATTATATACGCCGTCGCGGGATATTTATTTTTCCTGTTCCATTTTCCTCAATGGCACGCCCATGGGTATCATCTGGCCCAATTTTCATTGATTCTGGTTTCGGCCATCGCGGTTTTTATCGCGATAAAGCTCATTGATATCGGCTCAAAAGTTGTCAAGCTTGCCGTCGAAGCGGGGTTTGCGGTTTTAGTTTTTCTCTATCTGGGAGCGACCCTTCCAAAAATTCCGCAGGGCAATCCCGAGCAAGAGGCCCACAGCTGGCTCAAAGACCACGCCCCCACCCGTAAGGACGTCTCGGGTTATCTTGACAAGGCGGGAATCAAACCGGATTCTTCCACCGGAAAAGAGATTCTCTCTCACTGGCCGGAAAATTAAGGCTTAAGTTTTCACTTACCGCCACCACATCCAAACGCCCATGGCAACGCAGAGAACGGCGGCGGTTCTTCTTAAAACAAGCTCGGGGAGATAACGACCGGCGATATCGGCGAAAACCACCGCTAAAAGAAGGGCCAAGACACGCGGAAAGTCAATACGATCTGATAAAATCCGTCTCTCTTCCCCTCAGCGCCGATAAAAGCAAAGCGGGCCTTCGCTCGCGAAGCGAGAGCGCGTGACCGTGCCATATGGCTAGGAAATGCCGTTTCCATATTTCGCTGAAAAACGGCCCGATTCCAAGATTCGTTGGGCGGTGGCCCTGAGAATCACTTTGCCGTCAGGCCTTTTCCATGGGAACGCAATTTTTTTGAAAAGTCCCGAAATTCCTACTGCACTGTCTGCCTGGCAATATTCGACGAGGCGACTCACGAAATTCTAATACAGTTCCTGGACAAAAAAGCTCAGGACGAGGAGCGGGAAATTACGGAATTGCGAACTACCATGGACAGAGGTTTCGAGCAGACCACACAAGACATGAACGGGCGGTTCAGCGAACTGCGCCGGTTAATAGCTGTCGGCATCGCCTTTCTGGCCTTGGTGATGACGATCCTGCGCTTCATTCGTTATAAAGAGGACTGTCTCTTTTCTTAACGCAAATGAATGAGGGCGTCTCCATAAATTCCACCGCAATTAAGTATCCTGCCTCCGTGATTCGCCATACCTTCTCAAGGTACCAGCCGCGCACATATTGCATAAACAGAATTGGCGCTACTTGAGTTGGCCCCAGTGAAGGCGCAATTCCAAACACTACCGAAAGAAGGATAGCTCTGAAATATAGAGTATGCGGCATTTGAGGATGTGCATCCTCCGCTTACAACATAGGTTCCAGCAGGACAACTCACCGAAAAAGCTCCACAAGTAGCACCGTTACAAACATAATACGCTGTTTGGAAGCCAATTGATAATGTTCCAGTTACACTCGCGTTGCCGGATACGCTTAATGCCTTGGTCGGGCTCGCGGTCCCAATTCCCACGTTGCCCGATTGAGTGACGGTCAAGGTTCCCGCGCCGACGGTAAAAAGGTTTCCCGCAGCGGGAACGCTGGAAATGCCGACGCTGCCTTGTATGAACGTGTTGGTCGTTATATTGACCCCGCCGAAAGGAGTAGACGCCGTGGCGTTGATCGTAGAAACCGCAATCGAAGATGAGACCGTTAAGGCGTAGTCGGCGGTGTCAGCCACGCTTGAGTGAAAAGAGTAAGCCCCGCTCAACAGCTGCTCACGCGCGCTCGGCGTTTCACCGTTAATATCAACCTCCAAATACGTTGAAGAGCTGGAAAACACGCTCGCCGGTATTGGGTTGACCGCACCCACGCTAATAGAAAAAACTCCGTTACTGATGCCAACCGTCTGATTCTCGGTCCACAACTGCGTCCCAGTCCCCGGGGTCGGAGTGTCGTAAATTGAGAGCGTCATCGGCAAGGACGCGTTGATGGGATTTCCGCTCTTATCTCTCAGGGACCCTTGGTAATGGGTCATCCCGGGAACTTGGGAAAAAGCGGGAACGGCGAGGACGGAAAGAAAAAGAAAGCAACGGACGTAACGGAAAGCGACGGAAGTTACGGAAAAAGGCTGTTTCTTTCCGTTACGTCCGTCAGGCTGGTTGGCTGGTTTCATGAACATATTGACGCAAATTCGGAGACGGGAGGTCAAACACAACACGAAAATTAGGAATTACGAGGCTTTTCCGCGACTCCAAAGGCGTTCAAGGTGAAATGGGGACTGTCCCTTTTTTAACTTCCAATCCTTGAAAGAACGCTCTCGATGTCTTTTTCCCCTAAAAACCGGTCGCAGGCGGGGTAGAGGACTTGTTCTTCCTTGGCGTTGTGGTGACTTAAAACCTTAGCCAGCGCCTTTTCGCGGGTTTTCGCGCCCGCTAGATCATCTTTTTTAAGAGCTTGAATTGCCGCCGCCTTTTCTTGGCGGATTTCTTTGTGCTCCATCAGCATGACGCGAATGGGGCCTTCTTTAAACATGGGGTTTTTTTCGGCCAAGGCCGGAAATAAAACCGTCTCTTCCCAAACGATGTGCCGCTCAAGCCTGCGGTCATACTCCTTGAAAATGCCGCGATATTCCGCCAATCCCTTAAAACGGAGATCGAGAAACAGAGAATCAATTTCGCGATGGTCTTTTTCAAAAAAATCGAAGATTTTTCCCATTAAGCCTTTCCCTCCAGATAATTTTTGAGCGCGGCGGCATGGTTTACTTTTGGATCCTTGGCCGCAAATAAAAGCGTCACGGTTTGTTTTTTCGCATGTTCGCGCAAGGCTTCAACCTCTTCTTTAAGGTCTTTAAGCTCCGCGTAATAGCGCTTCTGAAACTCCGCCCATTTTTCCGGGTCATGGTCAAACCACTGGCGAAGTTCGGTTGAGGGCGCGATGGATTTAAGCCACAAGCCGATTTTCGCTCTTTCTTTTGAAACTCCCCTGGGCCAAAGCCGGTCCACCAAAACGCGAAAGCCGTCCTCCTTTGAATAATCGTCATAAACGCGCTTAATCCGGATTTTTAATTTCATGACTCTATTATAAACCCAAGGCGGTTCGCCCACTTGCTCATATTAGTTTCCTATCCTAGTTAGGATAGCAGAAAGCTCGCGGCGTTAATATGCGCTGGAACAGGTTTTTAAAATTTTGGTAGGCGATTTACCAGGAAGAAAACCTAAGCGCCGCGGCGCAAAAGACGATCGCGGCCAGGACAAAAAGGTTGAGCGTTCCCCAAAGCTTCATTTTCGCCGCCAGGGCCTTGATTTCGCCGGGCTCCTTGGCCGCCATCATTTGCGGGCCCCAAACGTAGGTGTGGAGAAGACTTAAAACAACCATCAAGGCCACGAGCGTGAGTTTAACGCCTAAAATTTTTCCCCAGGGGCCGAAAAAGATTGAGGGGGTGTCTCTAATTTCCCAAAGCTTAAAAATTCCGGTCAGAAGAAGAGTCGCCCAACATCCCCACATGACGATTTTAAAACGCGCGCCGATTTCACGGTAAATTTCAAAGCGGGCGGAGTCTTTCAGGAATTTTCTTAAGATCGGCTGAACAGCAATCGACATGGCAAACGTTCCGCCGACCCAAATAATCGCGGCCAGCAGATGCAGCCAATGAATGAAGGTGTCCATTAATTTCTCACCGGGACAAACTCGTCCCAACCGAAGAGTTCGGGGTATTCCTTCCACGGGCCCTCGCAGACAAAATCATAGCGGCAGTTGCGGCATTTATCCGTTTTGGCCTTTCCCTCGTCATGGCGATAGGCCGTATAATCGGAAATGACGGCTTCCGCGTCATAAACCGCGGTATGGGGGATGATTTTCTCGGCGACATAATCTTCATAGCCTTTCATGAGACAGTAGGGAATGGCCTCCGTCATACAGCATACGCCGGCTTTAATGCCGATGTCAAGGCCCTTAAAAACGTACGGCATGATTTCGGATTTTTTCGGCACGATTTTATTTTTATTTTTATCGGCCTCGCCGAGGATATGAACGAAGGCGAATTGATACTGATTGACGCCTAAAGAGACCAGGAGCCTCGCGATATTGGGCAAATCCTTGTAATTTCGCTCGGTAATGACCGTGTTTGTCAATATCCGTTGCCCCATTTTCCTTAGATTTCGGATTCCGCCGATGACCTGGACAAAAGCCCCCGGAACGCGGGTCAGATCATCGTGGATATCCGGCGTCGAACCGTGAAGGGCGGGGGAAAACTCGTTGGCCCCGGCGTCTATCAATTCCCGGCAAAAGTCCTCGTAAAAAAATCGGCGGCCATTGGACTGAATTTGAATGATCTCATAGCCTAAATCGCGGGCAAGGCGAATGGTCCCAATAAGGCTCTTGTGCACCGTGGGTTCCCCGCCGGTTAAAACCAGACTCTTCGCGCCCTTTTCACGGCCTTCTTCCAAGCTCGCCTTGATTCGATCCGCCGACTTGGGGCCGAATTTACTTCTTTTATCTCCCTGAACGCAAAAATGGCAGCGGTTATTGCAGGCAAAGCCGAGTTTGAGATCGACTCGTTCGGTGCTCATGCGCTCGCGCGGGCGTTTTTAAGCGCGTTTTCGGCGATCCAGTCCTGGGTCCGGCAGGAACAATAATAGACCGACATTTTAAACTTGTGGATCAAGGCGTAAAGGAGATGTCCAAAAACCGTTTCCTCGCTTTTGGCGACGGGAGACCAGGTAAGCCTAAAATCAGGCGAACCGCTTGAAGAGGCCTGGTAGCCGCGCTTTTTTAAAGAATCCATATTGGCCGCGCTCGCGAAAAGCTCGTGCAAAATGAGTTGTTTAACGCCTAAATCGTCGAGATGATGCATTAAGCCCCGAACGCTCTTTTTATCTTCCGGGATTGCCGGCATTTCAATTTCAACATCGCTGAAAACCTCTCTGGCCAGTTCCACCGGAGCCGCGTCGTAGGCTCTTGCGGCTAAATCAATTCTCAATCCTGAAACCCCCGCAGCTTTGAGTTCCTTAAGGATTGGAAGGGTCAAACGGTCGGCATTGGTGTAAAGGTCAATCCAAAGCTCGGGGCCAAAATTTTTTTTGAGAGCCGCCAATATCTCAAAAACGCGCTTTGGAAAAAGAAGGGGTTCGCCGCCCCCGATTCCGACGCTTTTAACGCCCAAATTTTTAAGGCTGAGAATGGCTTCTTCAAGAGAATCGGCCTCTCGACCGTGAACGCTTAAAACATCCTTGCGGGGCTTGGGATTGAAACAAAAAAAGCAGTCGCGGTTGCAAAGGGTGGTGACGCTTAAGTGACTCGCCCATCCCTCAAGACAAGGCTTACAGCCTTTGGAGAGTTCTCGCGTGTAAAGCGTGCCGCGTTCGGGCCAGCCCTTGATTCCGTGGGCTTCAAGTAAGCGCAAAAACCGCGCTTTCCGGCGCTTGGCCATTTCGGCATGAGCCTCCGCAGACAGGGATTCCCTGCGGGCAAGCCCCAAGGCATAGCGTTCAAAGGTTTCAGACAGAGGCTGGGTCATATACGCAGGCTGGCTCATCGGCTAACACGTTGTTATAAGCGAAATAGGCTCTGGCGCGGCAGCCGCCGCAGACGTTTTTAAAATCACAGCTTCCGCAGCGACCCTCCAGAAGCTCCGGATTTCGAAAATCCTCGAAGAGTTTAGACTCCGTCCAAATTGTTTTAAGCGGGGTCTTTTTGATATTGCCCGCGGCCAGCGGCAAATACCCGCAGGGAAAAACATCTCCTTTGTGGGAGACAAAGCACATATGAATTCCCGCCAAACAACCTTTACGCTCCTGGGAGATAGGGACAGTCCCCATCTCCGATTCGACGCGGTAGTAATGGGGGGCGCAGATGGCTTTAATGGGAAGTTCTCCCGGCTTGTCTTTCTTCGCGACCCATTTAAGCCATTCCTCGACTTCTTCCGGCAAAAGCATGTCGGAGTCGGCGATTTCAACTCCGCAGCCGACCGGGACCAGAAGAAAAAGATAAAGAGCCGAAGCGCCCATGCTTTTTGAAAGATGATATACTTCCGTAATTTCGCCGGCGTTTTTCTTGGTCATCGTAAAATTAACTTGGACCTTGATCCCCGCGTTTTTTAGCGCGAGAAACCCCTTGAGCGCCTTGGCGAAATTTCCGGGCCCCCGAAAGGCGTCATGAGTTTTAGCGACGGCCCCATCCAAAGAAATGGAGGCGTAGTAAACTCCGGCTTTGGCTAATTTCTCGGCGATCGCGTCATTGACCAAGGTACCATTGGTCGCAAGGCCCGAAGGCAGTCCCTTTGCTTGGGCATATTCAATGAGCTCGAATATGTCTTTTCTGAAAAGCGGCTCGCCGCCGGAAAAAATCAAAACCGGACGGCCCATTTCGGCGAGTTGATCAATAAAGGATTTGGCTTCCTTGGTCGTCAGCTCATCGGGCGAGCCTTTGACTAGCACATCAGTGCGGCGGCAGTGAATACAGCGAAGATTGCAACCCGCCGTCACTTCCCAATAAACCCGCCTCAGCGTCGCGGCCATCGGCGGGTTCATTGGGACAACTCTCAAACTAAGAATGTCGAGCCGAAGACGAAGCTGGAGCGCTCGAAGCCCCAGAAGCGGTCTTTTTGTTGGAGGAAGAAGCTCCGAAAATTCGGGCATAATCCTTGGGATAATTTTGCTTAAAGCTCTTTAAAAGCTTTTCTCGGTTCGCTTCCCAGGCTTTTGCGTTAGCGCCCGTCTTTCGGATTTTGGAATCATAAACCAAGAACTCAAATATCTTTTTGCCTTCGCCGGGCCGGATATTTGATCCCGGCTTGGACATCATCTGGTGCACGTATCGGCTCCAGATTTTTTTGCCGATTTTCCAGACCAAAGAATTTTTGAACATCTCGGGATTGGTCTTTTGATCCGCCGCCTGTTCATCCGCAGTCAATTCCACAAACTGCGAGTTAATCGGGCGGGCGATAGTGTGGCAGGCGGAGCACTTGTTGAGAAACAAGTGATAATACATCTTCATTTTGGGCGGATAATGCGAGACGTCAATAGAAGTCGCCCCGAAATCATTCGGATAAACCCCTCCCGATTGATCCGCTGAATAGGCCTGGACAAAAAGCGTTCCACTAATAATAGCGGCTCCGCCGATGATTACGGCTATTTTTTTGATGTTCATGTGAGTCTCCTTGCTTTTTTATTTATTCCGTCAAAATCCAACTTCAAACTGTAGGCTCAAGCGATTTCCCATTGGCAGAAGGGCCGCGATATTTGAATTGACCCCTCCGTAATTTGCGGTTCCGCCGCCTCCGAAGCGGTTGGTATCCACCGTATACTCAAGGAAACCTTTGAAATTCGGCGCGAAATAATGGGCTACCTGGGCTGTCACATAATTAAAACGCTCGGTCCCGTTCCACAAAGTCATCCAGTTTTCTCTGATGAGAGGAACCAAAAAGGCATAATCATGATAATCCCGCTTATAGGTATAGAAAAGTTCGACGTAAGCGGCTTGGTCGCTTTCAGCCGCGCCTAAAAGCGCGTCGGAGTCATGGGCATAGGCATAAACCGCCCGGGCGTAGAAGTCGTCGTGTTCCCATAAGGCGTCAAAACCCCCGCGGATATCTTGGACATAGTGGTTTGCGATTGCGGTTGTCCCGCCGCCAGGAAGATTTCCAGTCGATCCCGGGGCGCCAGCATCAGTCACTCCGCCGCTTTGGCCATATTTGCCAAAGGTTCCAAGCATAAGGCCATTTCCGCTGTCATATGCAAAGCGCGCATAAGCGTTTCCCGCGCCGCCTTGACCGGTATTATTGGATGAAGGGTCTTTGGAATACCCCAGCGCATAATAAGCGAAAGAGGGGCTTGCGCTTGAAATATGGACCTGGCCATAAATCTCGCCAGTTTGAGTTTGAGTGTTGAGGGGGAAACCAGAAAGATAGGCTTGTCCCTCCATTAAGAAGTCTGTCGAGCGATTGGCGATAGTCGGGCTTTCCGCTGAAGTGATGGTCTGATAGGGATCATCCACGAAAAACCCGCGGCGCATAAGAACGACGTTGTAAAGCAAAGAGGGATGATACCCAAACCTCAAATCTCCCATACTTGGGTTAAACCCGGCGGCTTGATTGGCGTCCATTTCGCCAAAATAAGAGACGTGTTTGGCTGCGTCTCCGCCGGCGATGAACATGTCGATATCATTGATGGGTTGAAATTCCGGGCCATTGAGAGGGCCAGTGCCGCCCATTTGAGAGCCAGTGGTCGCGGTCCCATGCCCCGTATCAAGCGGGCGAGAGCGCACGATGACGGCCCAAGGCATGGTCGCTTCGGTCCACAGCTCTTGATTCTGACTCTGAAGAACGCCGTCGGTCGAACCTCTGGTTCGCACATATCCGTTCATTTTAAATTGCCGTCCGTAAGCGTTAAGGGTCGGATAATCGGCATGACATTGAGAACAGCTCATTTTATATTTGCGGGCGAAAGCGGGAAGACCGAGAGCTTGGCTGACTCCATCCGGACGGACGGGACACAAGCGCCTTAAGTCGTGAAAATAAGGCGGTAAAAGCCACAAAAGACCCAAAATAGCGGCAGAAACCGCTATCTTGCGGCTAAGACTCTTAAACGTTTTGGCGCTCCCATCACTTCCATCCGTCATTGATTTTTTCTCCTTTTATTTGTGTTGTTTATCCCTGTTTTCAACTCTCTTGATTCTGATTCTAGCTTTTTATCCAGCACCCTGATAAGGTCAAAAGCGGTAATGACTCCGACGACCGCGTTTTTTTCCGTGACAAAAACGCGATGGATGCGCTTTTCGAGCATTTCCTTAACGACTTTGCGAAGAGAAGTTTCCTTGCTCACGGAAAAAAGCTTAGGGGTCATCCACTCGCTGACAGACTCCTCTTCATCCTCGGCATGAAAACCCACTCCCTGCGCGATCGCCTCCAGCGCCCCGAGAGTTCTCAACGCGCTCCTGTCCTCTCCTGAAGAGGCGCAAGCGACATGATCTCTCTCGTAATGGGTAATATCGGTTTTAGTTAGAACCCCAACGGGAAAAGAGCCTCCGTTTAAGACCGGGGCTCCGCTGATATTTTTATCCAGAAAAATGGAAGCGGCATGCTGCATCGTGTCTTTAGAAGAAATCGTAATCACGGGGGAAACCATCACGTCCTCGGCCCGAAGTTCAAAGTCGCTCTCGGGAGTTTTCATCATTTCAAGGCTCCGACACTATCTTCTCTAGCAACAAAATGACCTATTTTTTGAGGCAGCAACGAATTCTGAAGGGAAAAATTTCTTTTTTTTCTGAGAGAAGACAATACCCTGGCCAAAACGTAAGAGGGACAGCTGGCCGAAGCGGTTTTTGAATCGCAATCGCAGAGTAAAACAAGTTTGCGGCGCAAGGAAAGAAGGGCTAGAGGCTTCATTAAGTTAAGAGCGTAATCGGAGTTTAGCTCCTTTTCATATGCCGCTTGAAATTCTTTTTGAGTCAATATCCCAAGCTCCAGACGCTTGCGCAAAACATAACTGGGAGACAAACCCGGAATCCAGGCATCCATCGCTTTTAGATTCTTTCCCTGCGGGCGTTTCCAGGAGGGCAAAATCTTATAGCCGTTTCGATGTTGCCCCAACTTTTCTACGCTAATTCCGTTGTCCACACAATTAGTATAGCGCTGGCAGACAAGCCTTTTCCATGACCTAGGTCATAATTGAAAAAATATTTTTTAGCGGCTTAGGGCTGCCAAGGATTTGGGGTCTTGGATGAGTATCTTCCCACGGGAAGAAGAAAGAATTTTTTGATCCTCGAGATTTTTAAGAGCGCGGAAGGTCGTCTCTAAAGTGGCGCCGACAAGCTCAGAGAGTTCTTTTTTGGTAAACGGAATGGTCTGGCCATAAACCTGGCACAATCTCGTCAAAATTGAGGCAATCCTTTTTGGAACCGCTTCTTGCCCCAGACACCTTAAGCCTTGCACGTCTTTGAGGCGTTCGGAACACAAAGAACAAAGCCCGCGAACAAACCCTCCGTTTCTGGAGTAACAGTCCAGGAAAATTCTTTCTGGAATTAAAATGACATGGCTTTCTTCGGCACAGACGGCGGTGCAAGGGTAACTCCGGTTATTAGAACCTAAGCGACACAAGGTACCAAAAATTTCTCCAGGAGCTAGGCTTTCAAGGGCGAAAGACTTGCCGTCGGATGTAAACTTGAACACTTGAAGTCTTCCTTTATATAAGACCCATACCCCTTGAGCGGGCTCGCCTTCATTGTAAATCGTGTCGCCCTTTTTGAAGGTTTTGATCTTCGAAACTGAAACCAACGAGGAGAGCTCTTGGGAAGCCAGATTTTTAAATGGGTCTATGGATGAGAGAAATTTTTGAATCTCGTTTGCGGGCATTCCCTATTATATCTCTTTCGGTTAATTTAGCCATCTCTGATTTCTATAGTCTATAATTTTCTTGCATAAATTTAAAAAAACCGTGCTATAATAAATCAGGCTAGTAATTAGAGACTATTTCTCTGAGAGAGCTGGCTAAAGAAGTTAATAATAAAAGAGGTATTAATCATAATGAAAGGAACAGTAAAGTGGTTCAATGATCAGAAAGGATACGGATTCATCACTCCTGAGGATGGGACGCCGGATGTGTTTGTTCATCACAGCTCCATTGTCATGGATGGTTTCAAAACCCTGGCTGAGAACCAACAAGTTGAGTTTGAGGTGACCAAATCGGACAAAGGTCCGAAGGCCGCCAACGTCAAACCGCTCGTCATGGCCTAGAGCTATTCGAGTGGAGCCCGCGCGGAGAAATTCGCGCGGGCTTTTTTTATGCCGGATAGAATTTTTGTAAAATAGTCCTTCCGCCGGGGTAGCTCAACGGTAGAGCAATCGCTTCGTAAGCGATAGGTTGTGGGTTCGAATCCCATCTCCGGCTTTTTTATTTGAGAAAATTTAACACTCTCCTCTCAAACCTTGACCCGCCGAAAAATTTATTACACAATGGAAGAAGGTAGGAGGTGGTGTTATGAAAAGATCTGTATCCGCCGCTAAGTTCTCGGGGATCAATTCCACTGTCCCCGGAAAGGTTAAAAGCTCTCGCATGCCCAGCAACGCGGCCAATGATAAAGTTCCTCCGGCGCCGCGATGGGTCAATATCGATTATCCCCGTCCCAGTGAGAAAGTTTTGAAAGGACATTACGCTATTCGCGTCCACGCTCCGTGGGCTAATCAGGCGCAAATTTCTTTCAATGGGACATCCTGGAATGACTGCCGGAACGATGTCGGATTTTTTTGGTATGACTGGCATCCCGAACGTCCCGCTCTTCAGAAAATTTATGCCCGAGCTCGCAACGGGGCTGGCGCATGGACCAAAGCTGAAACAAGAGAATGTGAGGTTGAATAAAATGCACAAAAAATCATCGGAATCGCACAAAGTCAATCCTTTAAAAGCTCTCGAAGCCTTTGGGCAAAGCCCGTGGCTTGACTCCTTGAGCCGAAAACTCATCGACAGCGGAGAATTGGCGAAGCTGGTCAAAGAGGATGGCCTTAAGGGAATTACCTCTAACCCGGCGATATTCGACAAGGCCTTTTCTCAAGGCTCGGATTATGACGCGGCAATTTTGAAAAAGTGCGACCAAAAGATTAACGATACCGAAGCCCTCTTTGAGTCTATCGCCATTGAAGACATTAAAGACGCAGCGGAAATTCTCTATCCAGTTTACAAAAGCTCCGGCGGCAAAGACGGCTTTGTCAGCTTGGAAGTATCTCCGCGTTTAGCGCGAGATTCGGAAAAAACCATTGAGGCCGCCAAGCGTCTCTTTAAAGAGTTGGCGCGCCCCAATGTCATGATTAAAATTCCCGGAACCTATGAGGGGCTTTCCGCGATAGAGAAATCCCTGGCCGAGGGCATCAACATCAATATTACGCTTCTTTTTTCGGTCGCCCGATACAAAGAAGTCTCTGAAGCCTATATCAACGCTTTAGAATACCGGAAGAAAAAAGGGCTTCCCATTGCCGATATTTCTTCGGTCGCCAGTTTCTTTGTCAGCCGCATTGATACTGCGGTTGACTCCATCCTTAAAGACGGGTCTCTCAAAGGAAAAACCGCTATCGCCAACGCGAAAATGGCCTACAAGTATTTTCAGGAATTGTCTCAAAATAGCAAGTTTCAGGAATTGCGGAAGGCCGGGGCCAAACCGCAACGCCTTTTATGGGCCTCGACTTCGACTAAAAATCCGGCCTATCGGGATGTTCTTTATATTGAAGAACTAATCGGAGAAGAAACCGTCAACACGATTCCCTTAGAAACCTGGAACGCTTTTAAAGATCACGGGAAATTGCGCGCGGCCCTTAAAGAAAATGTATCGGAAGCTCAGGCAGTGATCAATCAATTGCCCAAGGCGGGCGTTGATTTGGACAAGGTCTGTAAAGATCTGGAAGATGCCGGAATTAAGGCCTTTGCCGATTCTTATGCCCATCTCCTCAAAAATCTGGAAGATAAAATGAAGGCGCTGGACTTAAAATAAGTCCTAACATCAAGCAAGGAGACAATCAAGGCCTATTATGAGCGAAACATTGGTCACGCCCAAGGTTTTAAGCCAACCGGAATTAAGCTTGATGGAGGAACGTCCGGAACCTTGCGCCCTTGTTATCTTGGGAGGGATGGGGGACTTGGCCCATCGAAAGCTCTATCCCACCTTGGCTTATCTTCATCAGCAAAACCTTTTGCCCTCCAGTTATGCGGTGCTCGTCGTCGCTAGACGAGAAATGGATGATGAGGCTTTGAGAAAGAAGGTCGGGGAATCCATTACCAATGCCGGGGTCAAAGAAATTCCTGCGGGATTTTTGGAAAGGCTTTTCTTTGTCAATGGGGACTTGAGCGACTCAGGTTTTTACGCCCGCCTTAAAACTCGTTTAAATGAGCTTTCCAAAGACCTTCAGTTGCTTGGACACATGTTTTATTTCGCGACCTCGCCTGCTCTTTATTCCGCCATTTTAAAAAAGATGGCGGAGGCAGGGCTCAATAAACAAGAGGGCCTCTCAACCTGGCCGCGGGTGATTATCGAAAAGCCATTCGGGACGGATTTAGAAACGGCCATTTCTCTCAACAAAGAAATTCACTCAATTCTTCCGGAAAATCAGGTTTACCGCATCGATCATTACCTGGGAAAAGAGACGGTGCAAAATATCCTGATTTTGCGTTTCGCCAACACTTTTTTCGAGCCGGCCTGGAACCGAGATCATGTCGATCACGTTCAAATTACCGTCGCCGAATCCATAGGAATTGAAGGCCGCGGCCCGTATTATGACCAGTCAGGAATTTTAAGAGATATGTTCCAAAATCATCTCCTTCAGCTTCTGAGCTTGGTCGCAATGGAGCCGCCGGCGCGTTTTCAAGCCGATCCGATAAGCGACGCTAAAATTAATATTTTGCGCGCGATTCCCGACATGAGCGCTCAAAACCTGGTCTTGGGGCAATACGCCTCATCTCAAGACAACGGAAAACATCTTCCAGGCTACCGCGAAGAGGCCGGAATATCGAGCGATTCCCGAACGCCGACTTTCGCCGCTGCAAGGCTTGAAGTGGACAATTGGCGCTGGCACGGAGTTCCGTTCTACTTGAGATCGGGAAAAAGATTGCCCAAAAGAGTGACTGAAATCGCGGTGCATTTTAAACACGTTCCGGTTTCTATTTTTAAACCCTTGCTGGCCGAAGAACTCGCGGCCAACACTCTTAAGCTCAGGCTCCAACCGGATGAGGGCGTTTCAGTATCTTTCGAGACCAAACACCCGGGATCGAAAATTTCCTTAAGCACCGTCACGATGAACTTTGACTATTATAAGGCCTTTGGCATCTCTCAACCCGAAGCATATGCCCGGCTGATTTTAGACGCCTTTATTGGAGACCGAACCTTGTTTACCCGCAGCGATTTTGTGGAGGAAGCCTGGAGAATTCTCGCTCCGGTTCTGGAAGTCGGCAACAAATCCAAGGTGATTCCCGTTCGCCCTTACGGTTCGACCTCCGGAGACTGGGGACCGCATGGGGTGGGAGAACTTTTAGTTCGAGATGGACGAACCTGGGACCATTTTTAATTCCGTGAAGCCTCCAATTATTCGTTTTTTTGAGCGAATGCCCGAGATGAGCCTTGCCGCCGCTACTTTTGTGCTTGAGGAAGCCCAAAAAGCGGTTCAAAAGCGCGGCCGCTTTTCCTTGGCCTTGTCCGGCGGAAGCACTCCGCGGGAACTTTATCAACTTCTTTCCCAGCCGCGCTTTTCCAGTTCATTTCCTTGGGATAAAACCCATATTTTCTGGGGAGATGAACGCTGGACGCCGCCCAATAAGCCAGACAGTAATTTTTTAATGGCTCAAGACACGCTTTTAGCTAAAGCGCCTCTCCCAAAATCCCAGGTTCATCCGATAGAAACCGAGGGCCTTGAAAGCGAAAAATCCGCTCAAGAATATGAAAAATTACTGAGAAATTTTTTCGCAAAAAACCCGGGTTTTGATCTCATGCTTCTCGGCATAGGCCCCGATGGCCATACCGCCTCCATTTTCCCCGATGGCCCGGCTCTCAATGAAAAAACCCGCTGGGTGATGCCGGTCCCGGCGCCTCAGGGAATTTTGCCCAGAATTCCTCGAATTACCCTGACTTTTCCGCTCATCAATCTCTCCAAGAAAATTCTCTTTTTGTCGGGATTTAAGGATAAAGAAAAAGTTATCACCGAAATTTTAGAGTCTAAGAGT
>DAHZHT010000001.1 GCA_027406905.1 Elusimicrobiota bacterium | reverse complement strand
CGCATCTGTTCAAGAAAATTTTCCACCTGTTCATAATCAATCTTGTTAATCGAGCCCGCGATCGCGACAATTCGCGGTTTGGGTAGCGGGAAAACCCGCCCTTTTCCCCGAAAAAAAGAACCTCTCCATTTAAAATAAAGCGAGCGTATACGCAGATCGCGCTTGTTGAGGAGTAGAAAATTCCCGTTGACTTTTGAAAAAGTGTTGGAAGAAGTCCTAACCTCGGAATCTCTCGCATTAAAAGACATCTTGGCAAAACTGTCGGAAGAGGCAAAATCAAGATGCCTGGCTTTTTCCCTGACTCCGAAAATGCGGGCGCTAAAATTTTCAGCCGAGAAAGTCGAGTTTTCTATTCTCATCTGTTTAAGCGCTCCGCTCACCTGCGCCGCCGCGCTGACGGTTCCTTTTAAACGATAGACTTTGACGGGAGGGAAAATGGAGGCCGAGAAATCAAGGGGAAAATCAGAGACGCTAACCGCCAAACGCGCTTGAGGAGAAGAATTTTTGGGGAGAGAAATCTCTCCCTCCGCCGATCCATTGAGAGACCCTGCCGAGATCGTAAAACGGCGCAGATAAATAGCCGCGCTTGAAAAATCCGCATCGAACTCGCAATCGCTTTGTGGAAGATGAACGTTCCACCCTTTCCCAAAAAGATTTTTCCAATCGGACGGTTCCAATGCCGGCAAATGAAGAGAAGCGTCAAGATTGGGCGTTTTAAATCCCACCAGCCTCCAGGAACCGGAAACAGCGTAGCTGGAAGATTTTAGCGTAAATTTTTCGGCCCTTAAAAAAGCCCGGTCCATATCAAAAGAATCAAAATCGGCGACTCCTTCAAAAGTCAAGGAAGCGTTGACCGGACGCGCCTTCGCAAAACCCGCGACTTCTCCATTGAAATGAAGAAAAGTCGGACGCGAGAAGTTTAAGGGTTTGAGATCGCCTTCCACTAGATGGACATCCAAGGTCGTGCTCGATTGAACATCGTCAATTTGGACATGCCCCTCTTCAATGGATAAGCCGGAGGGAGATAAAATCAGCGAAAGCGGGATTTCTCCAAAAATATCGATTTCTTCTTTCCCCGAATCTCCGGATGAAAAGAGCGGCGGGAAATTCCAAGCGCCAGAAGCCCCTCGGCGGAGATTTAAACGCAGTCCCCTTAAATGAATAGCCCCGATTTCTACTTGTCTCTCCATTAAGTGAGTTAAATTTAAATCTATGACAGCGCTTTGCGCGCTTAATAGCGCCCCTGGATCTTCCGGAACTCCGCCTATTGAGAGATCTTCGATTTTAAGACCGTTGAAAGTCGCCCAGATAGAACCAATTGAGACCGGGCGATGAAGCCGCTCTTGAAGGGTTTCGGTTAAAACCTCGCGGGTTCGAGAACCGCTCATCAGACGCGGCAAATAAAAGAAGACTCCAAGAAAAACCGAGGAAAAAAACAAGATTCCCAAAGCAAAGCCCTTCAATAAGAGCTTGGCCACACGTAAAGCGAAACGAGGTTTTTTTCCGCTGTTTGAATGCGCAGACATTACAATTCCCTATTAATTGTAACAGTTTTTCAAAAAGCGCTTCCGAACCCTGAAGAGGTATTTGTTATACTGACAGGTGTCAACCAAAGAAACCAGAGAAACCCGCAAGGGCGCCAATAGTTTTGCCCGTCAAATCAAACGTTATTATGACGGCAACCAACTAACCCTTCTGACTCGCGGAAAAGACGTCTATGAAGAAATGTGGCGCTCCATCGAAAACGCCAAGGATTCAATTCATTTAGAGACTTATCGCCTAAGAGCCGATAAAACCGGTCGGGAATTCGCGCAAAGACTTCAAACTCAAGCCCGCGCGGGACTCAAGGTTCGAGTTATTTATGACGCAATCGGTTCTTTTGACATCGACCCAGTCTTTATCAATCGCCTTAGAAATGCCGGAGTGCAGGTTTTAGAATACCACCCCCTGGTTCCCTGGAGGCCCCGCTGGGGCCTTAACCGCCGGGACCACAGAAAGATTCTGGCGATAGACGGAAAAATCGCCTTTACCGGCGGAGTCAACATCTCCGATGATCACGCGCCGGTCGAAGAAGGCGGCAACGACTGGCATGACGTCCATGTCAAAGTTGAAGGCCCCGCCGCCGCGGAAATTGACCGATTGTTTAGAATCGTTTGGAATAAAGAGACCAAACGTCCCATCTCTTTTCCCCAAACCTTCGATTTCAAACCCGGCAACGCCAAAGTCTGGGTCGCCGCCAATCAAGAGTTTCTCCATCGAACCCGAATTCGCTCCGCTTATCTGCGGTCGATTCACGCCGCCAAGAAAGAGCTAATTATCGCCAACGCCTATTTCGTGCCAGATTTCCGCATAACCCGCGCCCTGGCCAAGGCCGCAGGCCGGGGAGTGGAGGTCAAAATCCTGGTTCAAGGAGCTTCGGATCTGCCCTGGGTTCAAAAAGCCGGGCGATATCATTTCGATCATCTACTAAAGCACGGAGTCAAAATTTATGAATGGCCGGGGCCGATTCTTCACGCGAAAACCGCGGTCGCCGATAGAACCTGGAGCGCTGTCGGCTCTTATAATCTTGATCACCGTAGCCTTTTATCCAACCTTGAGCTCAACCTTCATATCCTCGATGAAGAATTCTCAAAAAAGTTATCCTCCGCCCTCAGCGAAGACATCGCGCGCTCTCGCGAGATTACCCTCGATTCTTGGCGGGAAAGGCCTCTCTCTGATAAAATAGCTGAAAGGTTCTGGTATTCGTTTCGCTCCTTTTTCTAATGAAACTTTACATCGTTCGCCACGGACATTCGCCTTCCGCGAAAGAAGCGGGCGTCGCCTCCGATTTTGACCGGCCTCTATCCGAAGAGGGCAAAGCCTCGGCTTTTAAAGCGGGGCTTATCATCAAAGACGGGGGAAAAATTCCTGAAATAATTCTCCACAGTCCGCTTAAGCGCGCGCATGAAACCGCCCTTCAAATTAACTCCGCGCTTAATTGCCCCCAAGGGACAAAATCCTTCCAGCCCCTCTCGAACATCCTGACCGCGCCGGAATTGTTTAATGAAATTAAGCCCTGGGCTTTGCGCTGTGAAGGCCTGGTCTTAGTTGGGCATCAGCCGCAATTGGGAGACATGGTTTATTTTCTCTGCGGCAAGAATATCGGGCTTCAGCCCGCTCAAATCGTGACTTTAGAATTAAATCCCCAACAGGATTTTCAAGCGTCTTTTTTGTGGTCCTCGGATTCTTTGTCCCGCCGCTGTTAGATTAAGCGCATGAAAACTAAAAGGGTATCGCCGTATTTTGTCTCTTTGACAATCTTAAGCCCCTGGGGGACATCCACTTTTTCTTTAACGTGCCGCTGAGAAATAACCAGTCCCCCTTTTGAGACCAGCCGGGCTTCCATCACCCGCTCCAGGGATTTTGAGGTCAGAGATAATGGGGTATTTTTTATATCGCGGTAAGGCGGCCCCAAAAAAACAATATCAAAGGATTCAACGCCGGATCTAAAGGGAATCCAGGACAAATCATCGAGAACATCTCCCTCAAAAACCTTGGCGCGGGAGCTTAGGCCCAAAGATTTTATATTTTCATCAATTGAACGAACGCACCTTTTGTTTTGTTCGACAAAAAAAACAAACCCGCAACCGCGAGACAAAGCCTCAAAACCGACGGCGCCCGTGCCCGCGAAGAGATCTAAAAACCGAGCGCCCTGGATAATGGGCGAGAGAATATCGAATAAAGACTGCTTGATCCTTCCTGAAATGGGTTTGACCCCTTTTTCAGAATGGGCCGGAAAGTTTTTTCCCCGTAACAATCCTGCTATAATTTTCATCTATATTCATATAATTATAAAATAGATTTATGCTCTCTGTTTTGGTAGTCGATGACGACGAACTAACGGGAAGCCTTTCCAGCGATTTATTGCGCGAAGGAGGCTTTGACGTTGATTTGGTCTCCGACAGCCTTCAAGTCATCGACACTCTTCGAAAAAAAAGCTATCAGGGAATAGTTTTAGATATACTCATGCCCGGCATCGACGGTCTGACCCTGTGTCACAAGATAAAAACTAGTCCCGAGACCAAGCACATCAAGGTCGTCATGGTTTCAGGCAAATCTTTCGAGTCGGAAAAGCAAAAAGCCAAAGAGTTAGGGGCTTCCGGCTTTATCATCAAGCCCTACGACGTCAACACTTTCGCCAAAACCATCGCGGAAATCATCGGGAGTAATCTCGCTTCAAGCGCCGAAGTCAACGCAATTAAGCCATCATCAGTAAGTCCAGCCCCGGAATCTTCCAGTTCGACCGGATCCGCTGTCCTAAGCATAAAAATCTTAGGCTCGCGCACTAAAAATATTCCAACGCCTTCCCGTTACGGAACTCACACTCCCGCAATCTTACTTTCTTATCAAAACCACGCGCTTATTTTCGACGCCGGAAGCGGACTTGATTTTCTCAACGAAGAGTTTAAAAATCGCGCCGCCAGAGAAATTCGGGTTTTCCTCACCCATTTTCACCAGAACCATGTCGAAGGCCTTCTCTCTTTTTCCTCCGCTCAAACTCCGGACACCCTCATTCATATCGCGGCGGCTCCAGAACCGGGAAAAAGTATCCCGGCTCTGCTTCAAGAGGTTCTCAAAGTACCAGGCAAGCCCCTTCCCAAGGCCCGATTTGAACTTCATGAACTTAGAGAGCGCTCTTATAGAGTTTTGCCGAATCTCGTTATTCACGCTTTTCACGCCAATCATCCCGGCACCAGCCTTGGATTCGCAATTGAGGCGGAAGGGCGCAAGGTGGTTTATTCTCCTGACGCGGAAATTTACGGACCAGAAGTGACCGCCTTTCAAGACTATGACGAAAAATTCTCCGGTATTTGCCGCAACGCCGACCTTTTAATTCACGACGCGCATTTTACCCAAGAAGACTACGAGAAAAACAAAACTCTCGGGCATTCAGGGTTTCTCAATATCGTAGATCTGGCGATTAAAGCCAATGTTAAACGCCTCATTTTGTTTCACCAGGATTCTCTTTACGCCGATTCGGTCCTGGACCAAATGGCTTCGGATGCCCAGAATCTAATTTCCCAAAAATCCTCGCCTTTAATTTGCGAAGTGGCTAAAGAAGGGACGGAAATTTCAGTTTAAACCCGAAATCTCCACATGGCAGTCAGGAGTTAAGTTCCACCAGCTTCTTAAAATTGAGCCGCTCCGCCTCTCCCGGCTTGGGGCTTTCTAAAATTCCGGAGCAATCGCGAAAATTTTCCGAGGATAAAAGAAACTGAAGCCCCTCAAAGCCTAAAACTCCTTGTCCCCACAGGCTATGGCTTTCGCGGTGGGAATTTAATTCCGAATGAGTATCATTGAGGTGAAAAAGACGAATTTTATCTTTTCCCAAAAGCCCCACGGCTTTCTCTAAAAAACGAGACATCCCCTCGCAATCCGCTATCGGATATCCCGCGGCCCAGGCATGGGCGGTGTCGAGACAAAAAGAAACAGGAATCTTGGCGTCTTCTTTTTGGAGAGCTTCCGCAAAAGAAGCTAACTCTTCCAATCTCCCTCCAAGCCTTCTCCCGCCGCCCGGGACATTTTCAATGCAAAGAGAAACGTTTTTTTCCGCTTCTTGGCGAGCCTGATAAATTGAGCGAGCCGCCAAAACTATTCCGGAAGAAATCAAATCTCCTTCGGAATAGGCTCCCAAATGGAGGACAAAAGCCTCGGCATTGAGGCGAGCGGCGAGGCTCATTTCATAAGACAAACGCGCTGTCGAAGAAAGTCTTTTTTTCTCGTCGTTAAGCGCGAGATTGGGAACAAAGCGAGAATGGACATAAAGCCTCTTGACTGAACTCTGAGAGAGTCTCTGGGCGAACCCGGCGTAATCTTCTTCTTCGGGCTCTGCATGCCGGCGATAAGGGAGAATTTGAATCGCCTGGGCTTTTAAAAACTCGGCGTAGTTAAGAGCCTCAAGAAAACCTTGGCGAATGGAACAGTGGAGACCTAAAAACAAAATGCCTCTCTAAAAAACGTGGACGTGAGCGGGATCGAACCGCTGACCTCCTCGATGCCATCGAGGCGCTCTCCCAGCTGAGCTACACGCCCGTTAGCGTAAATTATACCAAACTTCGAATTGGGGACTGTCCCCAATTACTGGGCCGGAGGAATGCCTTGGGCTTTGAAAGCCTCAGACATCTGCCACAATTCCTTAATGCGCGCGGGCGTCTCCGGATGATTCATGATCATCAGATAGAATAGCCAGTCATCCCCGCGGGAAAGAGTCGGCGCTTTTTGGGCATCGGGCTTCGTCAAGAGCCCGGCTTGAGTCAATTGCTCGGCGGGGCTGACGGTAAACATATGCGAGTCCATCGCAAGCTTAAGCGCATCTTCTTCGCTCAATTTGAATTTTGAAGAAGGGCGCCAATTCGTCAGAAGGACCAAGGCCGCGGCTAAGGCTTGAGGATCCTTGACCAAGCGCGCTCCGCCTTCGTCGGCTTGCGCCTCGTTATTGCGGGAAGCCGCGATTTGAAGCATACTCAAAAACACTGGCGCCCACAGAGCGAGGAAAAGCCGAACCAAGGCCGGAAGGGCCGCAATCGCCGGAATGGCTAACGGGGCAAAACGCTCATCCTTAGGCCCCAGAGGAACGCCGGCGAAAGCTTGGGCGCTTTGTTTTTTAGGAAACAAGCCCTTCATCATGCGGTGACTGACGATAACCGACCACATTAACGAATAGGCCGCGAAATTAATCGCGCTTAAAATGCTTCCCATAATAAAACCGGAAAGCATATGGCGATCCATGACATGGGTAAACTCATGGGCCAAGACGCCTCTGAGGTATCTCTCGCCCAGTTTCTCGATATCGGAAGCGCTCGCCTTTGAGACGACTTGAGACAAAGCCTCCGGAGAGTCATTTTCGGTCGCCCCGGGAATAGTCTCGGAAATCGTTCGCCTCAAAACCTTAAAAGCGTCTCCATTCGGGTCGGAAGCCGCAATCGCGTTAATGAGATTTTTTCTCAAATTTTCCGGAGTTAAAAGCATCTCCTTGGTCCCTTCAGTCACGCCGACCATCGCATGAAACGGGCTGGGGCCGGTCGCAAAGGCGTTGGGGAGCTCGGTCGGCAAAATGACGACTTCGGGAACTGGAATCGGCTTTTTGCCGGGACGATTGGCGTTTTCTAAGGCGCGCAGATCGTCAACCACCCGGTAAATGGCCGGGTCCTTCGTCCGATCCGTGTCGGTCGCATTTTGCATTTTTTTAATGAGCGGAGCCGAGAATAGAAACGGAATTCCAGAGAGAACAACCGCAGCTATAGAGACTTTAAGAAGTTGGTGAATGCCAAACACTCCAAAGCCCATCGCCGCCCCCGCGCCAAGCATAAGCGCGATAAAGGTCGCCGTTTTCAGCCAGCGATTGACGTTGGGCATTTGAGCGGACATTTTCTCGCTTGGGGTTTGAGAAGTTCGCGTCTGGGAGATTGAAGCCTGTTTGGAAGACGCCGGGAGAGATTTCTGAAGCAGAAACTCGGTCAAATGGGCGATGCGCTCGGGCAGGAAAGCCAGAACCAAGAATGTCGCCGGGGCGGTAAAGCCGGTGGCCGCCGCGAAAAGAAATAAGCCCGCATAGAGGACGTTGAAGTTCGTCAAAATTACTGGAAGATTCTGTATCCACGGTTTAGATTTATCCCAATGGGTTTTGGGATCTCCAAAGAGATTCCAAGCGAAAAAGGCGATATTCTCATGCCAGGGGGCAAAGCCGCTCAGTAAGGCAAAAACGACTCCGGTCATGACCCAGGTGAAAGTCGGAAAGCGCATTTTCGATCCCATCAAGGCTCCGGGAATGACAAAAGGCTGTCCGGTCTCGGCGGCGTTGATTAAAAACCGCAAGAAGAAAGAAACCGTGGCGATTGCCGGAAGAGCCGCCATTCCGAAAATCGGGCCGAGGCTTAAAGCCCCCAAAGCGCCGACTCCGATAAGATGGCTGATGCCCGCCAAGGACGCCGCGCCCAAGAGAAAATTCATTCCGCTTCCGCCGCCCCCCATCGTCATCAAAACGCCAACGCCCGACAAAGAAGCGAGGCTCACCAAGGCCGGCAAGACAGGCGCTGAAATAGCGGCTGAAACCAAGGGCAAAGCCAAAGCCCCGGCCCCGATTAAAGCTCCGATAGAGGCATCTAAAATCCATTTCACCTTGTTGAGGCGCGGAGCGTCATGGCGGGAAAGGCGGTAGCGCGTGTAAAGAGCCGCCGGCAAAGCCAAAAGCCCCCCCATCACCGCCCAAACCGAGGCGACGCCGACAAGACCGAAGACGGCCGGTAAAAAATGAACGGCCATGACCTGGGCCGCGATGACCGCCGCGGCGGAAAAAATAATACGGGCGGAACTGAGCGCGAAACCGGACGCGGCAAATTTTTGCGGCCCTTCGGGAGTATTTGAATTCTGAGATGCCGGTTGTGGAACCTGCGCGGCGGAAACGGTCCTGTTCGCGCTTGGAGAAAGAGAGGTCCGTTGAAAACTCCGGAAACTTGAGCGCTCAATGACCGAAAAAGACCTTCCATCGGGCCCGGGCAGAATGCGCGAAGCGGACTCCGAACCGTCAAAGATGCGGGCTAAGGCCCCTTGCGCTTTTGAGCCGATACTCTTAACATAAGAAGGAGACAGCGCCTTTTTAAGCGCTGGAATCAATTTCCCACCCAAAAATCCGCTGGAAGCCTTTTGATTGGCCGCAGCCTGTTGAACCAAGGCGCTCGATCTTAAAACAGCGCCGTAAGCCAACGCCCCGCTATTTTGAGTTTCATTTGAAGCCCCGGATAATTTTGCTTGAAGCTGTTGCCTGGACAAGGCGGTTTCAAAATTTTGCCGCTCTTTTTCTTGCGGGGTCAAGGATAAGCCGGAAGCTTCAATCTGAGCGGCAGATTCATTTAAATTCGCAGAAGCGCTGATAGAATCCGTATTAAAGGAAAGAGGCGCTTCGATTTTTCCAACGGGAGAAGCCATTTCCCCGCCAGGGTTAGAGATTTCCCCCATCGCGGCATATGCCCGCAAACCCGGGGCCTCAAGTAACAGCGCCAAGGCTAAGCCCGCCGCGGTCCATTTTTTCACTAATTCCAGTTGTTTCATATCTTCACTGCCTCCAAAAAAATCTTGCCACCCTTGTCCTTCTTTTTAATCTTATCACGATTCTCCCAAAAGCCGTATAGGTCTAAAGTCCTAGAACTCCTCCGGCAAAGGACCCAGAAAAATCAGGGGATTATCGCGCAGAACATTCAAGGCTCAAGCCATTTTTGTAAAATAAACCGTCGTCCCCGTAGCTCAATGGATAGAGCTCCTGCCTTCTAAGCGCGCCTAGTATTTTTAGCGGATTCTGTTTCTCCTTGTATTTCCTTGGTGTATTCCGATTCGCCATTGTGAGGTCCTTGCCGATCTCTAATCCGATCATCGCTTGCGCGGCCTCAAGGACTGCGCTACTTAATTTTTATCTGGACAGGACTAGCGCGAGCAGGTATAATATCTCTGTAGCCCAGCCAAGCCGAATTCCGGGGTTTCTGCCTCGGCCGTAGTCCTAACAGGGACTTCTAGGCTGACGTTGGGCTGCGCTATTTTAAGGAAGCTGGTTTCCAAAAATTCACTCGGAACTTCTCTTTAGTGTAGGCGTTGCGTTCTCTGAAATGGGCGATGTTGAGGCGCTTTTTGACGTAATCAATGACGGTTCTCTTATCAAATTTCTGGACGCCATTTAAGTCGCCGTTTACGCAGCCCAGCAATAAATCCGTCATTTGGATCAGATTGTGGTTCTCCGAAGGGACTTCCTGTATATCCACGGCGTTTGGAACGTTTTCTTTCAGAAATCGCTGAAACTCATCGGGACGCGCCTTGTCCTTTCGGTCAACGATCAAAACCTTGGGTTCCGCCCTTTCCGCTTCCGTTGAATGGAAGTTAATCGCGATCTTGTAAATCACGTTGTAGGACATTTCTTCGGCGGAGATGAACTTCATGTTATCTCGGAAGCGCCGGAGATCAAAAACGCCGCCTGGCACGACCGTGCATTTAAATATCGCATCTGTCGCGCTGAAATACCAATCTACTGCGGCTTTGGCGAATTCCGATTTAAAACGGTTCAACTCCGAGTAGTGAAGTTCGCGATGGGTAAAATTATATTGAAGTTTCAGCGTTTGCAGCTGCCGCTCATATTCGGCGTTTTTCCCACTGGCGACGAATAGAAGGCCGATAAGGAAATGCTTCCCGCCGACTTGTCCGCTTTCGTCGCCATAGATGTAGAGCGCCATGTTATGAGTTTCGCCCAATAGAACCGCGCGGTATTGGGAGGGGAAGAAACATTATATCATGGCTGGCACGGCGAGTTTCTCTGATTTTCCGCGTCACTAGGGCATATAGTTTATTGAGAGCGCTTGCCAAAATGCCGCTTCATCTCCTTGGCGCTGGCGAAGGGATTAGGCACTCTCCCCAGCACTAATATTCTCATCGCGCTCTCCAGCTTACCATTTTTTCGTCTAAAAATAGGCTCTGCCCACGTTCGAGAATTTCCCGCATCCTCAGAAAACGGATTACTACATGACATTTCTACTTGCGGTAACTACATGACATTTTAACTTGCGGTTGACAAGTTTTAACCCAGAACATTCAAGGCTCAAGCCATTTTTGTAAAATAAACCGTCGTCCCCGTAGCTCAATGGATAGAGCTCCTGCCTTCTAAGCAGGCGATACAGGTTCGATTCCTGTCGGGGACAAATTCTGTGCGAAAAAAATCGGTTTGCGTTTTAGCCAGCGGCGGGCTCGACAGCTCGGCCCTGATTTTCTCCCTGTTAAAGCGCGGATTTAAGGTCTATCCGCTTTATATCCGTTGCGGGTTCCGCTGGGAAAAGGCGGAGCGATACTGGCTTAAGCGCTTCTTGGCCAAGATCAAAACTCCCGACCTTGAAAAATTGTCGATTATAGAATACCCCGTTAGAAATCTTCTCGGCCAAGGGCATTGGAGTTTTTCCGGAAGATCAATCCCCAAATCCTCGGATCCGGACTCCAGCGTCTATTTGCCGGGGCGCAATATTATTTTGCTGGGACAAGCGGGGCTTTTTTGCGCGATCCGCCAAATTCCTCAAATCGCCTTAGCCATTCTCAGAGGAAACCCCTTTCCCGACGCGACGCCGCGATTTCTTAAAGCGATGGAAAAAACTCTCGAAAGAGGACTTGATTTCAAGATTAAAATCGCAGCTCCCTACGCGAAATTTTCTAAAAAAGAGGTTCTCGCACTCGCCCAAGGCGCGCCTTTTCATCTCGCTTTCTCTTGTCTCAACCCCCAGGGGATCAGGCCTTGTCAGCGCTGCAACAAATGCGGAGAAAGACTTAAAGCTCTTCGATTAGGAAAAACCAGAAGGAATTAATTCTTTTTAACGGCGGAGGTAATGTCGGTGATGACTTTTTTGGCGTCGCCAAAAACCATCATCGTCTGCGGCAAATAGAAGAGCTCGTTATCGACGCCGGCAAAGCCGGGGTTCATCGAACGCTTGATAAAGACAACCGAACGAGACTTGTCGGCGTCTAAAATCGGCATGCCGTAAAGCGGCGAATCGGTCTGCGTGCGGGCGGCAGGATTGACGACATCGTTAGCGCCCACGACAATCGTCATATCCGCTTCCGGAAACAGGGGGTTGACCTCATCCATTTCTAAAAGGCTGCTGTAGGGAATCTGAACTTCGGCGAGCAAAACGTTCATATGCCCCGGCATTCTCCCGGCCACCGGATGAATGGCATAGCGAACCTTGCACCCGCGCGATTCCAAAATGGCCGACAATTCCTTAACCGCGTGCTGAGCTTGGGCCACCGCCATTCCGTAACCGGGAACCACTACCACCAGGCGCGCCCCATCCAAGAGAGACGCGACGTCTTCGGGCAAATAAGATTTGACGGTTCTCTGAGGGCGATTAGAATTCACACCGTTTCCATTGGATGAAACCGCGCCAAAGCCTCCGAAAAGGACATTGACAAAAGAGCGGTTCATCGCCTTAGACATAATGATGGCCAGGATTAACCCCGAAGCCCCGTCCAAGGTTCCGGCCACGACCAGGATTTTGCTGTTGAGCACAAAGCCGAGCCCCGCTCCCGAGATTCCGGCAAAAGAGTTGAGAATCGCTATCACCGTCGGCATGTCCGCGCCGCCAATAGACATGACAAGCAAAAACCCAAAGACCAAGGCTAACGCGATAATGGCGAAAATCAGTATCTGCCGTTCCGGATGCAAAACCAAATCCGCCGCCAGGGCGGCAGCCACGCCCAAGACCGAAAGGCTGACGACATTGCTTCCCTTGTAAACAAATGGCCTTCCAGGAATCAACTCTTGGAGCTTGGCAAAGGCGATGCAACTTCCCATGAAAGTCAAAAAACCGAGAATAATTTCGGAAGACAAAACCGCCATCGTGAACGGATCCACGTGGGGAACCCGTTGATAATATTCCGCCACTCCCAACAGGGCCACCGATAAAGACCCGAACGCGTGGGAAATCGCGGTCTGTTGCGGAACAGCGGTCATCGGAACGTTCATCGCAATCGGAATTCCGATTAAGCTGCCGATAATGGCCGCAGCAAACATCAAAGGGACGTGATCGAACGGAAAAGCGAGATAGGTCGCGACAATGGCCGTGATCATTCCTAAAATAGCGGACCAATTGCCGTAGCGGGAAGTTTTAACCTCCCCCATCCACTTAAGAGACAAAATAAAAAGAGCGGCCGAAAAAATATGAAGATAAGAAGCGGAGAGCATGGTCTAGTTCTTTTTTTCCTTTCTAAACATCTTTAAAATTCGCTCCGTAATCATGAACCCGCTGACGATGTTGACAAAAGCCAGCGCGGTCGCGACTGCGGTTAATAAAACGATAGAGTCGGTTTTTCGCGGCTCGGACATGACAATCAAAGCGGCGACAACCGAAACGGAGGAAATAGCGTTGGTTAAAGACATCAAAGGCGTATGCAAAAGCCGGGATACATTGCGCACCAGTTCCAGGCCCAAAAACGCCGATAGGACAAAGACCAGAAAATCTACGGCGATATGGTTGGCTGGAAACGCATTCATGCAGTTTTTCCTCCTGCGGCGGCCACAACGGGAGCGGGCTTTTTCGGAAACAAGACTTCCCCCTGATAAGCGGCTAAAGAACCGGAAATGAGATCATCATTTAAATCGATATGAATCTTTCCGTCTTTAAGCATGAGCGCTAAAAACGCGCTGATATTGCGAGAATACATCAAGCTCGCTTGAGAGGGAATTAAAGAGGGCAAATTGAAGAGCCCATGGATGGTGACGCCATGTTTGACGACCGTCTTGCCAGGTTCAGTCAAGGCGCAATTTCCACCTTGCTCGGCCGCCAAATCGACGATCACCGAAGAAGGCTTCATCCCCTTGACTCCATCCTCAGACAAAAGGACCGGAGCGCGTTTCCCCGGCACCAAGGCCGTGGTGATAACGACGTCGGCGTTTTGCGCGGTCTTAGCCAGGAATTCTTGCTGTTTGCGGTAAAACTCTTCCGATTGAGCCTTCGCGTAGCCGCCAGAAGTCTGCGCATCTTGAGCTTCCAAGGGAAGACTCACGAATTTCGCGCCCAAGCTCTCGATTTGTTCTTTAACGACCGGCCTCAAATCATATGCTTCAACCGAAGCGCCCATCCGATGCGCCGTCGCAATCGCCTGAAGGCCCGCCACTCCGGCTCCAATGATAAAAACCTTGGCCGCCGGAATCGTTCCAGCCGCCGTAATCAGCATCGGAAAAATTTTAGGCAGAGAATCTATGGCCAAAACCACCGCTTTATATCCGGCGACCGTTGCCTGGGAAGAAAGGGCGTCCATAAACTGCGCCCGACTGGTGCGGGGAATAAGGTCCATCCCAAATACGCTCGCCTTGCGGGAAGAAAGAGAGTTCAAAAGCTCAAGATGCGAATGCGGGTAAAGAAAGGAAATTAAAACCGCGCCCTCTTTGATCCAGGAAGACTCTGAAATTTCAGGCGGCATCACTTTTAAGATGATGTCGGACTTCTGATAGAGGCTTCGAGCGTCGGAGACGATAACCGCCCCCTTGGCGCGATAAGCCTCATCGCTAAAACCAGCCAGCGCCCCGGCTCCAGACTGAACGTGGATATCGAGACCCTTGAGTTTGGAGATCGAGTCAGGAACCAGCGCGACTCGCTTTTCGTTTTCTATCGTTTCTTTTGGGACACCCAGGATCATCGTAAACTTCCTTTCCTCATGCTATAAAATCCAAACGCCCTCTTGTCAAATCTTAAGACGAGGCGGGAATTTCTCCCGCCTCGTCTTTATTTCTAATATCGATCGGGCCCGTGTTCGTCGGAACTGCCGTGGCTGTAATTATAAGACTTAACCGTTCCGTTTTTGGAAAAGCGAACAAACAGGTAATCGGAAGTCCAACCGCTGAGGACGCTGGCATGATAATCGACATAGGTCCAGGTCTCATCGCCGTCTTCGGTTCCGACGCTGACCGGCTGTTTGTAAATCTTAAGAATGTCCATCTTAGTCGTCTTCCCAATGACGATTTGAGGGGTCTGGTGATGTTTGATAAAAGCCTGCCCTATCGAAATACACCCGGCCGCCCCCAAGGCTAAAAACAACGACGACAGCAAGAACATTTTCTTCATTTAAGTCTCCTTTTACGATTTATTTTTCCATTTCCGAAAGACAGACGTCTAAAATTTCAAGCCCCTTGTCTACATCATAGGAATTAAGGACCAAGGGCGGCGCAATCCGAATGGTCGAATCTCCGCAACCGAGAAGCAAAAGGCCTCTTTTAAAAGCCTCCTGTTCCAAACGCCCCATTTCCTGGCGCGCGGGTTCCTTGGTTTTTCTATTTTTGACCAGTTCAAGACCGATCATGAGCCCGATGCCGCGAACGTCTCCGATCAAGGGATGGCGCTCTTTAAGTTTCAAGAGCCCCTTAAGAATTTTTTCGCCCATCACGGAGGCGTTGTCCATATACTGGTCTTCAATAAGCTCCAAGGTCTTTAAGGCGGAAGCGCAAGCGACGGGGTTTCCTCCAAAAGTAGTCCCGTGGGATCCGCGGGGCCAGGTCATCACGCTTTCTTTGGCTATGATCGCGGCGATCGGAAGCCCCGATCCCAGGCCCTTGGCGCTTAAAAGAACGTCCGGATCGATTCCAAAATGCTCCGAGGCCCACCATTTTCCGGTCCGCCCGACTCCGGATTGAATCTCGTCGAAAATCAGGAGAATTCCGTTTTCATCGCAAATTTTTCGCCACGCCTTTAAAAATTCAGGACGCGGAAAAACGTATCCGCCCTCTCCCTGCACCGGCTCCATAATCACCGCCGCGATTTCCTTGGGAGAAACCCGGCTGTGAAACAAGCGTTCCGCTGATTCCAATGCCGCGTTTTCCTCCATACGATAGGGATTGTCGAAAGGAAGATGATAAACTCCAGGAAGAAGCGGGCCGAAATCCGCCCGATACTTGACCTTGCTCGCCGTTAAGCTAATCGCCGCATAACTTCTCCCGTGAAAAGCGCCCTCAAAAGCGATTATATTCGAGCGCTTCGTGTGGCTTCTCGCAAGCTTAACCGCGCCCTCAACCGCTTCGGTTCCGGAGTTGGCCAAAAAGACCCGGCATTTCTCTTTCATCGGCGCGATAGTCCCCAATTTTTCAAGAAGCCGAGCCATCGCCTCATAATAGAAATCAGTCCCGCATATGTGTAGAAATTTTCCCGCCGCCTCCTGAACCGCGCGGACGATTTCCGGGTGATTATACCCGGTGGATGAAACCGCGATGCCAGACATAAAATCGATATAGCGGTTTCCGTCTGCGTCTTCCGCCATCGCCCCTTGTCCACCGGCCATGACAAAGGGGTATTCCTTAATATAAGAAGGAGAGGCCCACTTCTGATCCAATTCAATAATTTTTCGCGCCTTGGGCCCCGGCGGAGGAACCACAATCCGAGGATAATGGGGACTGTCCCCAACTCCCGAGAGAGCGGAAAAGGCGGATCTTTGTTTTTTCAGCATTTTTTAATTGGGGACTGTCCCTAACTCGGCGACGGTACGGCTCTGCTCATGCATGAATTGGGCGACATAGTAAGGCCCGCAGCCGCCTTTTCCCGTCGTTCCCGAGCCTTTCCAACCGCCAAAGGATTGAACCCCGGGCCAAGCCCCGGTGGTCGCCCCGCCTTTGCGATTGGCGTAGCAAACTCCGGCTTCGACATGATCGAAAAAGTATTCAATCTCCTCTTTTTTCGCGCTAAAGATACCCGCGGTCAGACCATATTCGACTTTATTGGCCTCCTTAACCGCTTCTTCCAGGTTTGCAACTTCGGCAATCGCGGTAAAAGGCAGAAAAAGTTCGCGCAAAAAGAGCTCATGATCCAAGGGCAGGCGAGCGATGGTCGGAGAAACAAAATGGCCCTTTGCGAATATCCCGCCTTTGACAACGCTTCCTCCAACAAGAATCTCTCCGCCATTTTGCGCCGCTCGAACCGCTTCTTCATAGCGCTTAACGGCCCGGGCGTTGATGACCGGGCCCAGAAAAACGTCCATCTGGGTCGGGTCTCCCATGACGATTTTTTTCGTCTTTTCGATTAATTTTCGCGTAAATTTTTCCGCGACGCTTTTTTCGACATAGACGCGGGAACAAGCCGAACATTTCTGACCCTGAAGCCCGAAAGCGGATCTCATGATGCCTTCCGCCGCGGCGTCAAGATCGGATGAGGCGCAAACAATGGCCGCGTTTTTTCCGCCTAATTCCGCCAGAGCCGGTTTCCAGAACTTTCCGGAAAATTCCTTAATCATCCGCATCCCCACTTCTTTAGAGCCGGTAAAGGCGAGGCCGTCGACGCGCTCGTCTTTCCACAAAGGATCGCCGATCACTGCATCATCGCCGGTGATGAAATTAAAAACTCCGGCCGGAAGCCCCGCCTGCTGGTAAATTTCGTTGAGAAGATACCCCGTCCACGGAGTCTCGGGCGAAGGCTTAAAGACAACTACATTTCCGGCAATCAAGGCGGCCGAAGACATTCCCGTCGCCAAGGCCATCGGGAAATTAAAAGGCGAGATGCAGGCGAAAACGCCGTAGGGTCTTAAAACAGAAGAGGTCGTTTCTTTGTAGGAGGGTCCCATCGGTTTTAAATAGCCATTATTTTCCTCCATGATCTTGGAATAATAATCGATGAGATCGGCCGATTCCTCGACTTCGCCCATGGATTCCATGCGGCTTTTACCGACTTCCAAGGACATCGCCGCCCCCAACTCCCACTTTCTTTCCCGAATCAGCGAGGAGGCTTTGCGCATCAGCTTTACTCTCTCAACCCAGCCAAGGCGTTCCCAGGATTTTTTCGCTTTTTGCGCCGCGTCCAAAGCCTGAGACACATGCGAAACCTCCGCCATGGCAAAATGCCCAAGGACCCAATCGGAATTGATGGGAGAATGAACGGCCTTGGGCTTTAAAGCCGACGCGACTTCCTTGCCGCCAATAAATAAAGGATAGGTTTTTCCCATCTGAGCTCGCGCCCACTGAAGGCCTTCGTCAAAATACTGATGAAATAAATTCATGTCCGGCGCGGCGGAAGAGGTGTAGGTGATTTTAAAGTCTTTTTTGGCTTGAGCGGTAGTCATTTTATTTCTCCTGTCACCGTAATTTGAGAAGCCGTCTTTTCAAGGGCTTCTTTAAAGAAGCTGACAATTAAATCAATTTCAAACTCGGCGATGGTAAATGGCGGCGCGATCATCACGAGATCTCCATTTTCGCCATCCGCATGTCCGACGTTGGGCCAAACAATCAAGCCCAAATCCTGGGCGATTTGAGTAAAGGTTTCGGCGAATTTAAGCCGGCGCGGAAAGGGCTCTTTCGTTTTGGCATCCGCGACGAACTCAACTCCCGCCAGCATTCCAATTCCGCGAACATCTCCAATAAAAGGGAGTTCCTTAAGCGCCCCCAATTTTTCCTGAAGGACTAGCCCCATTTTGTTTGAGCGCTCAATCAAGCGGTGTTTCCGAATATAGCGCACCGCTGCGAGCCCCGCCGAGCAGATAGACGGCGCGTGGGAAAAAGTTTGGGCATGGAGAAAAGAGCCGTATCCCTTCGCGATAGGGTCGATGATTTTCTCTCCCGCGACAAGAGCCGAAAGCGGCAGGTATCCGCCGGAAATTCCCTTGCCCAAGGTCATCAGATCCGGCCAAACGCCGTAATGTTCCATCGCCAGCCACTTTCCCGTCCGTCCCGCTCCGGTCAAAACTTCATCGGCGATCAACAAAACATCATGATGGTCGCAAATTTCCCGAATATTCCGGAAATAATCCGGCCGAGGAACCGAAGCCCCCGTAGATGAACCGCCAACGGGCTCCATGATAAAGGCCGCCACCGTCTCCGCCCCTTCTTTTAAAATCAGTTCTTCGAGAATACTGCCGGAACAAACGGGACAAGAAGGGTTGCCCCCGCAATTACAGCGGTAAGCGTAAGGGGCCGGAATCATTGGACAGTCAACAAGCCAAGGGCCGTAAATTTTTTTGTAGTGGGCGCGCGCCGATGCGGAAAGGGCCAAAAGCGTGTTTCCGTGATAGCCGGGATTTTGAGAGATAATCTTCCGTTTTTGCGGGCGATTCTTTTCTATCCAATAGTGCCGCGCCATTTTAAGGGCGGCTTCAACCGCCTCAGAGCCGCTGGACAAAAAATAAAATTTATTGAGCTCTCGCGGAGACATTTCGGATAAGACACCCGCCAATTCTTCCGCGGCATCGGTGGTAAAAGCCGTGCCATTGACATAGGCGACTTTTTGCAACTGCTCTGAAACCGCGTTCGCGATTTCCGGAACGCCGTGGCCGATATTGGCGACAAAGGCGCCCGAACAGGCGTCTAAATAGCGCTTTCCCGCGTCGTCAAAAATCCAAACCCCCTCTCCATGCGAAATTTTTGGATAGACTCGGTTTAGCGCCCGGTAGAAAACCGGGCTTTCCGGATAGCGCAATTTTTTCTCCGCGCGGCTCATGGTTTCCTTTCGTACAGAATCTGGCACCAACCATTTCCTCGCTTAAGCTCGGTCATTTCTTTATTGTAGAAAATAAAAACTCAAAAACCTTTGGTCTTTGGCGCAAAAGGAGTGGTCAGCGGAACATCTTCAATGGGAAAACGCTTCCAGCCCTTCGCGTCAAAATGCCACCACTCAGTTGAAAGTCCCACAAACCCGTGCCGTTCCATGACGGCCTCAAGCAGTTTCATATCGCGCCGGGCCGCGGGGCTTGAGCCCTTCCAGTTTCGGTGAGCGCGCTCGGAAAAATCGTCAAAGCCGGAAGGCATGACGAGTTCTTTCCCGGAGGAGTCGGCCAGGGAAACGTCTACCGCGGCTCCTCTGTTATGCCGGGAACCCTTGGCGGGGTTAGCGACATATCTTTCATCCGGCACGAGGGCCCAAAATTTTTTTTGAATCGAAAGCGGGCGATAGCAGTCAAAAATAACCAGCCGCAACCCCCGAGATTCAAAATCCTTGGCCGCTCTCAAAAGTCTTTTAGCGACGCTGGGCCGCAACAGGCATCGCGCTACCGGATAAACCCGCTGATGAGTAAAATTATTTTTTGTCGCATAGCGCATATCCAGGATGATATGCGGATCCAGTTTGGCAAAATTGACCATCTTCGCCGTTTGAGAAGAGGCTGGCCTCGCCCAAGCGCCCACGGCTAAGGCTTCGAGACAGAATAAGACCAAGGAAATGGAAATCTTCAAAAACTTTGAATCACTTCTTCGGCTGAGAGATGCTCTTCTTTTGGCGATAAAAATTTAGCGAAATGATTGGACTTGTCCAAGAGAATAGAAATCGGCTTTAAAGGCTTGTCCGACAATTCAAAGCCCATGATAATGATTTCTTCGCCGGCCTTGATTAAATGCGCGGCCGCGCCGTTCATCGTGATGACGCCGGAACCCCTGGGAGAAGCGATGACGTAGGTTTCAAGGCGAGCGCCCGAGCTGTTGCTGACCACTAAGACTTTTTCGCCGACCCAAAATCCAGCTTTTTCGATCAGATTTTGATCGATGGCGATAGAGCCCACATAACTAACATCGGCTCCCGTCACCGTGGCCTTGTGGATTTTGGAGCGAAGAACCCAGCGCATAATCTTCAAGCGCTCCGCGTCAGCTTCTTGTAATGGATGCGACGCGGAACCAGATCGCCAAGGCGTTTTTTTCGGTCTTCTTCATAATCCGAATAGTTTCCCTCAAACCAGCGCACAACGCTATCTCCCTCAAAGGCGAGAATATGGGTCGCGATTCGGTCCAAGAACCAGCGGTCATGGCTGATAACGACCGCGCATCCGGCAAAATTGGAAATCGCCTCTTCCAAAGCGCGCAGGGTATGAACGTCCAGATCGTTGGTCGGCTCGTCAAGCAAGAGAACGTTTCCGCCTTCTTTGAGCATCCGCGCCATATGAACGCGGTTTCTCTCGCCTCCCGAAAGATTCTTTACGATTTTCTGTTGATCGGTTCCGGAAAAATTAAAGCGCGCGACGTATTGGCGGGAGTTGACCTCTTTTTTCCCGAGAGTGACGACATCAAGCCCGCCGGTGATGGCTTCCCAGACATTGGTCTCGGGATTCAGGGAATCTCTCTCTTGATCGACATAGGCCAACTTGACGGTTTCGCCGACCTTGAAAGAGCCGGAATCAGGCTTTTCTTTTCCGGTAATCAGGCGAAACAAAGTCGTTTTCCCGGCGCCGTTGGGCCCGATCACGCCGACAACGCCGTTGGGCGGAAGGCTAAAGCTTAAATTCTCGAAAAGAAGCTTGTCGCCGTAAGATTTTGAAATTCCCTGAGCCGAAATGACCGTTTCGCCGAGGCGCGGACCGGGAGGAATATAAATCTCCAAAGTCTCGGAAGTCTTTTCGGTCTGGCCTTCTTCCAACATCTGCTCGTAGGCTTTAAGGCGCGCCTTGCTTTTGGCCTGCCGTCCCTTGGCCCCCAAGCGCACCCAGGCCAATTCCTGAGCCAGGGATTTTTGATACTTTGATTCGCTCTTGGACTCCTGGGCCAGGCGATTTTGCTTTTGTTCAAGCCAGCTCGCGTAATTTCCTTCCCAGGGAATTCCCTCTCCGCGGTCAAGTTCCAAAATCCAGCCAGCGACATTATCTAAAAAGTAGCGATCATGGGTGACGGCGATCACCGTTCCCTTGTATTGCCGCAAATGCTGCTCCAGCCACTCGACGGATTCCGCGTCTAAATGATTGGTGGGCTCATCTAAAAGCAAGATATCGGGTTCCTGCAAAAGAAGGCGGCAAAGCGCGACACGGCGCTTTTCTCCGCCGGAGAGGCGCTGGATATTTTGATCGGGCGGCGGGCAACGCAGAGCGTCCATCGCGAGCTCAAGCTTGTTGTCCAACTCCCAAGCTCCGCAGGCTTCGATTTTTTCCTGGAGTTTTCCCTGCTTTTCAAGAAGCTTCTCCATATCCTCGGGGGTCAAGGCCGGGTCAGAGAGCTTGTCGTTGATCGCGTTGTAATCATCAAGAAGTTTCTTCGTCTCGATGACTCCTTCTTCAACAATCTCGCGAACGGTTTTGGAAGAATCGAGTTGCGGCTCCTGCTCTAAGAGGCCGACTGAATAACCTTTTGAAATCGTGATCTGGCCGGTGTATTCCGCGTCTTTCCCGGCCATGATGCGAAGAAGGGTCGATTTTCCGCTGCCGTTGTCCCCCAAGACGCCTATTTTCGCGCCATAATAAAAAGAAATATAGATTCCTTTCAGCACCTGCTTTTTGGGAGGGTGTATGCGCCCGACGTCTATCATCGAATAGATGATTTGTTTGGTGTCGACGGTTGTGGCCATGTATTTTTAATGAATTTTTTGGCGCCGGGAGGACTCGAACCTCCGACATGACGCTTATGAAACGTCCGCTCTACCTCTGAGCTACGGCGCCGCTTGAGTTTCATTTTACTAAATTTAGCGTTAATCTTTTTTGACTTTCAGGCATCTAATAGGTAAAGTGATGAAGGATAATCCTACAGTAGCGCGATCTATTTTAATCGGGCTCGTGGCGACTTTTAATTGAAGAAAGGAGAAAAAAATGGCGAAGGCGATTAAGTTTTATCCGCCGCGGCAAATTCTGGCGGCGACGGATTTAGGCGAAGCCTCAAAAGCGGTGATGGCGCAAGCTGAGATTTTTAAGTCCCTCTTCAACTCTGAGATAACACTTTTGTATGCCCAGCATTTCGAAGTTCCGCCTTATTTCACGGAAGGACAGATCTCTTTTTTCATTCGCGAATTAAAGGCGGGGCAAAAAACGGCGCGCAGACACATCGAGCGTTGGGCGCGTGAATTCTCCAACGATGTTCCCAGAATTCTAGTGCGGGAAGACCCTCCGGTCGAGGCGATTTTAACGGGAGCCCAGGAAAATCAATCGGACATGATTATCATTGGAACTCATGGGCGAAATTGGATCGGCCGCCTGTGGCTGGGTTCGGTCGCCGAAAACGTGATTCGCCAGGCGAGCCTTCCCGTCATGATTGTTCCTCCAAAATCAAAGCCAAGTTCCATTGAGAAAATTCTCGTCCTCGTTAATTCTGAAGATGCGGGGTCAATGCCTCTCGATTATGCGCTTCGCTTGGCGAGCGATGCAAAGGCTCGCCTTGTTATTTTGCGCACGACCGATGGCGGAAAAAAGGGAACCCTGCGCCCACTCGACTTAAAAAAGCTGTCGGCGCAATGCGAAATTGACGAGGTCGTCCTTGAGGGGGATCCCGCGGAGGCGATTCTACGTCCCAACAACGATTGGAATCCAAGCTTAATCGTGATGGGCTCGGCCAAAAACCTGGCAGTTTCGGGATTAAGTCCAATAACCGCGAAAGTGATGCACCGCGCCTCAATCCCGCTTTTAATTATTCCAACTCGCCAAAAAATCTTGATTGAGAGTTTGGTGGAAGCGTTTCACAACCGCAATCGCCAAGATTAAAACGAAAACGTCCGCTCTATCATAGTCGTAAAAAAGGACCTGCCCAGGACGTGATGGGGCGCCCTGGGCAGGTGGAGATAAGATTATTGGATGAGCGAAGTTTGAGAGCTGATCTTAGAGCCCATCTGACTCGCGATTTTTTTCGCCTGGGAAAGAATGGAAGCCTTGGTTTGCCCCGGTTTGGGTTTAAATTCTAAGCCCAAAGAGCCCACCACCTTTCCATGGATATCGCGAAGCGGAAGAGAAACCGCATAGCGAGCGCCCTCTTTTTCAATCAAGGTTTTCCCGGTTTTCATCGGAGCGATGGCGTCTCTCTCGCACTTTTCCCCGATATCTTTTTTATCGGTTGAAGCGACGGTGACGCAACCCTTGGCTTTTTTCGCGGAGAGCCCGATTTCAGCGAGTTCCGGATATTGCGAGTGAATCTTATTGACGAGTTGCTGCGCCATCCCCTTAGCCTGAGGAGCGGGCTTAGAAGCCGCGAGTTTGGCGGCGGGAGTCGGAACCGGAGCGGGCATCGCGTGCGGCATGGCGCTCGGAGCGGCGGGATTGGGCGTTTGCCCTGGAACCGCCTGGTTCATGGACTGGGGTTGCTGCCCCGGCTGCAAATTAGGATTCATCCCCGGCCCGCCTTGCGCCCGGACAGCTCCAGAACCGACAGCCAACAGAAAGACAGACAACGGCAAGACTATTTTATTCATCGTGAAAGGTCTCCTTAGATAACACGTCTACGTTCGCGGCGCCGCAAAAGCCCCGCGATTATACTACGCGCAAATTCCAAATAAGTTCGCGCAACTTGACTTTGTAACCTATCCACGCTAAACTAAAGAGTCGAAATTTTAAACGACCACAGATTAAAAATGATCAAAGAAAAATCCCAGAAACCGGCAGAATCTTCCTCTTCGGAGACTCATTCTCAAGAATTTCTTGACGCTCTCAGACACTCCTGCGCGCATGTCATGGCGCAGGCGGTTCAGGAGCTTTTTCCCGGAACCAAAATCTCAATTGGGCCCGCGATAGAAAACGGTTTTTATTATGATTTCGACAGTCCGCACAGGTTCACAGAGGAAGATTTTCCTAAAGTTGAAAAAAGGATGCGCGAAATCGCCCAAGGAAATCATCCTTTTAAAGGACAGGAAGTTTCTTTTGAGGAAGCGAAAAAATTCTGGGAAGCGCGCGGAGAAAAATATAAAGTTGAAATCCTTGAAGGCCTTAAAGGACAAAAAATTACCCACTACTGTCACGACTCCTATACCGATCTCTGCCGCGGCGGACATCTGGAAAACACGAAACTTCTTAGGCATTTTAAGCTCTTAAGCGTCGCCGGAGCTTATTGGCGGGGAGACGAAAAAAACCCGATGCTCCAGCGCATTTATGGAACGGCTTGGGCCACGAAAGAAGACCTGGAAAAACATTTAAAGATGCTGGAAGAAGCCAAGGCACGGGATCATCGCAAGCTCGGAACAGAACTGCGCCTCTTTGCCATCTCCGAAAAAATCGGCCCGGGGTTGCCTCTTTGGCTTCCCAAAGGCGCGGTAATCCGCTCTATTCTCGAACGCTACATCGTCGATCTTGAGCGTTCCCTCGGATATCAGCATGTTTACAGCCCCGCACTGGCGCGGGTTGAACTCTACAAACAATCCGGCCACTGGGACCATTTCAAGGAAAACATGTATCCGGCCATGCAGTTTGAAAATAAAGAAGAGCTCGTTTTGCGGCCAATGAACTGCCCGCACCATATCATGATCTATAAAAACGATCTGCACAGCTACCGCGATCTGCCGCTCCGCATAGCGGAATTGGGAACGATGTATCGTTACGAACGCTCCGGAGTTTTGTCGGGGCTTTCCCGCGTGCGGGCCATGACCTTAAACGACGCTCATATTTTCTGCCTGCCAGACCAAATCCGAAGCGAAGCGACAGCGACGCTTCGCCTCATAGAACGAGTCTACAAAGATTTTGGATTTAAGAATTATTGGTTTCGCTTGTCCTTGCGCGACCCCGCCGATAAAATCAAATACGTGGATAATCCAGCTATGTGGGACAAGGCCGAGCGCTTATTAAAAGAAGCCTTGTCCGAGGTTGGGGTTTCTTTTAAAGAAGCCGCCGGAGAAGCGGCCTATTACGGCCCCAAGATCGACGTTCAGCTTCATGACGCTCTCGGCCACAGCGAAACCCTTTCGACTCTTCAGCTTGATTTTTATCTCCCGGAGCGTTTCGATCTCGAATACGTCGACAAAGACGGCGCCCGAGAGCGTCCCGTGATGATTCACCGGGGAATTGTCAGCACAATGGAGCGCATGACGGCTTTTTTAATCGAACACTACGCCGGTAATTTTCCGCTGTGGCTGTCTCCGGTCCAGGTTAAAATTCTGACCTTAACCGACGCCGAAGAAAGTCCCGCAAGGGCCCTGGAAGAACATCTTTTGGCTGCCGGACTGCGCGCCTCTTTAGACTTAAGAGCGGAAAAAATCGGCGCGAAAATTCGCGACGCCCAGTTAGAAAAAATTCCCTATATGATCATTTTAGGCCCCAAAGACGTCGCCGCAAAAACCCTGTCTATCCGTTTAAGAGACGGGCGGCAAGCCCACGGGATTTCCGAAGAAAAATTAATTCAAGAATTAACCCGGGAGAATGCAAGCAAAACCCTTTCCCCCACCTGGCTGGATCCGAAATGAAACCCCGTAGTCTGGGATTTGTTTTTGTTTTGCTCTCTTTTTCTGCGCATGCGAGCTGGTTTGGAAACAACGCCCCTTCCCGCGCCGATCAAGAAGAAGCCTTTAGAAACTCGGTAATATTTTTTCAGGAACCCGGCAAAGATTTAAAAAGCGCTTATCAATCTTTAAAAAAATATATCCACCAGTATCCCGAAAGCCCTAAGCTTCTTGACGCCGAATTTTTACTGGGCGAAGCCTCCATGGAAGAGGCTTTAGATTCTCTCAGAGCCCACGAAGCTCGCGCAAAAACCAATTTAATGAGAGAAAACATCCATAGCCAAATGTCGGAAAACCTCCTCTTCACTCAAGATCTTTTAAACGCGGAAAAAGCCTATAAATTCGTCGTCAAACATGACCCTGTCACAGGGCTCGGGGCTTCGGCTCAATACCGTTTGGGAGAATTAGCATATAATGAAAGACATTGGAATAAGGCTATCAAGCGGTTTAAAGATGTTGAGATAAATTACCCCCATTCCTACATAGCCCCGGAAGCCTTGATGGGAATTATTTTTTCCGACCTCGCTTTGGAAAACTACGCTCAAGCCGAAACCGACCTTACGGCTCTCGGAGAAGATTTCCCTCTCTATTTAAAAGTTCCCTCCATTCTCTACTCGCAAGGAATTATCGCTCTCCACAGACAAGACTACGATAAGGCCGAGAAATTCTTTAAGCGCGTAGAAAATGCGGATTCAACCTACTATTTAGGCTTAACCTATATTCTCTCTAAACGCCCTTATCTCGCCGCCTCGACCTTAGATCGCTTTACCGCCAAATATCCTCAAAACCCGCTTCAAGAAGAGGCTCACTTGATGCTGGGAGACGCATTTTTCTTAGCCAAAGATTATGACGGAGCTATCGCCAAGTACCAGGCGTTTCTCTCATCTTATCCGGTTAGTTCTCTCGATGCCGCCGCCACCTATCGTTTAGGATCTTCTTTTTTCGAAAAAAAAGATTATAACACCGCCCTCGACTATTTCCGCAACGTGATCAGCAAGTATCCAAAAAGTTTTTTTGCCCCGCTCGCCCAATACTTTACCGGCGAGGCTTATTTAAACTCCGACCAACTGCGTTTCGCTCTTTTTGCCTACACCAGGACCATTACGCATTATCCGGCAGCCACCGATATCGTCGAACTCGCTCGCTATAAAATTATTTGGACCCAATACCAAATGGGAAATTATGCCCAAGTCGTCCAAAGCGCCCAAGCCTTTCTCTCTTCGTATTCGGAAGACAAATTGGCCAAGGACGTCAGCCTTATCGAGGGAAACGCCTTTAAAAAACTAAAGCGCGACGACGACGCGATCGCGGCGTTTCAGCGCGTCATTGATCTCGCGCCTTCTTCCGAAGTCGCCGAGCAAGCCCTTTTCTCCATTCTCAAAGACGAATTCGATCAGAAATCCTACTATTCCATTATTACTTCTTATCAATTCATATTTAGACATCTGCCGCCTTCCCAGTCCCAATGGCGCATTTTGAGCTACCTTTATGCCGCCGAAGCCTATCTTTCGCTCAATCGTCCGACCGAGGCAAAAGATATTTATAAGATGGCCTTGCAGCTCTATCCCGACAGCCCTTACGCTCTCTACGCTCAAGATGGGCTGGCCTGGGCCTACACCTATGCGGGAGAAGACGAAAAAGCTCTGGCCGCCAGGCAAAAGCTCAAAGACATGATGTCGCTTTTAAGTTCTACTTCTTCTTTCGCCGGGGCAAGCGAGATGGGAATTGCCGACAGCCTGTTTAACCAAAAGAAATTCGAGTACGCATATGAAATTTACTCAAAATTCGCGAAAAACAATCCTAATTCTCCAGAACTCCCGCGCGTTCTTTATCATGAAGGTCTGAGCCTCTATCAAATGCGTTATTATACGCAAGCCGTCGATACCTGGGACCAATTGGCGGCGAAATTTCCAAAATCTCCTGAGGCCAGAAAAGCCTCTTTCTTGGCGGCCGACACCCTCTTTCGAGCGCAAAAATATCCCGAAGCCATCCAAATTTATCGGCGAATTTTACACGACTATGTCGACAGCAAGAGGTTAGCCCTGGCGCGGCTGAGAATCGCGCAGTCTTATTTTAACGAGCAAAAAGACGACAAAGCCGTTGAAGAAACAGAAACCCTGATCCGAAGTTTCCCAAACGCGCAGGAATCTCTCGACTCCTTGGACATGCTCGATTCCATCTTTGACCGAGCCAAGGACATCGATTATAAAACCGTATTTAAGACCATCATCGCCTCGGCTCCCAATAGCCCTGTAGCGGCGGAAGCCACCTATCGCCTCGCCCGGCGCGCGTTTGACGAAAAGAACTACCCACTTGCCATCGATTATTTCCAGAAATTCAGCGTTCGATACACAGAACATCCCAAACTGGCTAAAGCCCAATTTTTTCTCGGCGAGAGTTATATTCAAACCAAGAAATATCAAGAGGCGGTGGCGCCGCTTGAGCGCTTCATTAACAACTTCACGGCTTCCCAAGAAACCCCTATCGCGATTTTCCATCTGGCGACTTGCTTCTATAATCTCAAAGAATATCGGGAAGCGGCGCAGAACTACGCTCAACTTTTAAGAGACTATCCGAACTCGGACTATGAAAAAGCCGCTCAATTTAATCTGGCTTTGACCTACAAGGATTTAGGAGAATCTGATTTGGCGCAGCAAGCCTATCAGGACTATGTCAAAACGGTCGGAGCAAAAAGCCCCGATGGGCGCTCGGCTTATTGGGAAATATTTGACATACAGAAAAAAGAGCGAGACTATGACGGAGCGCTCAAAACCTTGGATCAATTAGACGCCTCGACGACCGAACCGTCACAAAAACTGGAGGACACCTACCGTCGGGGAGAAATTTACTCGCTGATGGCCCGTCCCGACGAAGAACTCAATGTTTGGAAACAAATGGAGGGAATGGGTCCCGCGAAAAACCCCTTCCGCCTCCAAGCCTTGATCAAATTGGGGGATATGTACGAGAAGTATAACGATTTCGCCGACGCCGCCTCTGCCTATAAAGATCTGTCCAGAAGCGCTTCGGGAGGCCTCGCCACTCAGGCCTTGGAAAGAGCCAAGGCGATGGCCTTGGAGGCGAAAAGACAGGGTTCATCGGCTCCGACCGGGTCAGATAACGCAAGCTCTTCCTCAAATCCGCCCAAAGACGCCGCGCCAAACCAAATGCCAGGAATGCAATAGTTCAAGGAGAATTCAATGGGAATTAACTTTATCGAAATTCTAAAACAAAGTTTCACGCTCGCCATCCTTCTTTTCTGCTCGATTCTTTCCTTTACCTTCATGTTCGAGCGCTGGTGGTATTTTAGACACGCCGACCCCAAAGGGAACGATATCCTAAGCGGAATCAGAAAGTTTTTGGAAGCGGGAAATATTCAGGAAGCCATTAACTTTTGCCAGAAAAGCCGCTCGGCTATCGCCAAGGTCATCCATTACGGCCTCATCAATCATAATCATTCAAGGCAAGATCTCTGGGAGCTCTTGGAAACAAAACGACAGGAAGAGCGCCTGCGCCTGGAGCGATTTTTAGGAATATTGGGAACGCTTGGAAATATTTCACCCTTTATCGGCCTGTTTGGAACCGTGGTTGGAATCATCAAAGCTTTCCGCGATCTCGCCCTGGCTGGAACCGGCGGCCCGGCCGTCGTCGCCCGCGGCATCGCCGAAGCCTTGGTTTCAACCGCCGCCGGGCTTTTAGTGGCCATTCCCGCCGTCATCATTTACAACTATTTTATGCGCCGGGTCAAAGAGGTCTCCGTTAAAATGGAAATCGCCTCAACCCGCCTCATCGTTCTTTTGGGAGCGAAATGAGTATTGGACATCCGAAATCGGAGACATCGGAAGAGCCCATTACCGGCATCAATGTCACCCCGCTCGTCGACGTCTCCCTGGTCCTGGTCATTATTTTCATGGCCGCCGCTCCTTTTACGGTCATCGCTGGAATCAAGGTTTTGGAATCTCAAACCGGAATCGTCACTGGAAAGGTTTCCGCCTCCGACAATGTCACGGTTAAAATCGACATTAACGATAAAATTACGGTCAATGATCGGCCGATTACCCCTCATTCCACGCAAGATTTGATTAGCGCCATTGGGCGCGCCTTGCTCAAAAGCAAGGACCGAATGGTCATCGTTTCCGCCGATGACAAAAACAAGGTCGGACAAGTCGTCAATCTTTTAGATTCCGCCAAACAGGCGGGAGCGCTCAAAGTCGCGATCATGAAAAACGAATCAAGTCCCGCTCCCGTTAAAGGACCTAAACGTGGCAATCGAAACCGCGGCTGAAGGAGACATCGTCTCCGGAATCAACGTCACTCCTCTAGTCGACGTTTGCTTGGTCTTGGTCATCATTTTTATGGTGACCGCGCCGCTTTTGTCCAACCCTCCCATCAAGGTTGACTTGCCAATGGCGCACACCCAGGAAGGCCACGATGGCGACAAAGTCACCGTCACCCTGGGAAAAGATGGAAATGTGGCGGTCGGACAAAAACTTTTCCCCAATGCCGCCGCGGCCGAGACATCCTTAAGCTATCATATCGCCGAAAGCGACACAAAAATCGTCGTCATAAGAGCCGATCGCGACGCCTTGAACGGCTGGCTGACCGACATCATGGCGCGCGCCAAAGCCGACGGAGCTCTTAACATCACGATCGCGACTCTCCAGAAAAAATGACCAAGCCTAAGCGCGGCCGCTTCTTTAAACAAAATCTGGAAGCGGCATTTCCTCATTTATATTCGGTCAGAAATGGTTGGATCCGACCGAGCATAGGCGAGGAAGTGCCGTTTCCTGATCCGTTGGAAAACGGCCAGATTTTTTACGGAAGGAAACCATGAACGAAGAGAGGGTTCCTTTAGCCTTAATCTTATCAACTCTCCTTCATGCAGCCGGGCTTTTTCTCTTTTTAATGTTGGCCAAACATAACGCCAAAAAAGTCGCTCAAACGATTTCCGATGTCGACTTGCTTGTCCCAATGCACAAAACTCTTCCGCCACCGCTTCCAACGGCGGTTAAAAAATTTCTCCCAAAACCCCAAAAAATCGCTTTTAAAAGCATGAAAGATTTTCTAAAACTCGCTCTTCCAGCGCCGACGGCTCCCAAGCCTCAGGCTCCTAAAGCGCTTAGCGTCGCGCTTCCTGAAGAGCATCATCTAATGGCCGCCGCGCCTAAGATAGAAGATCGCGGGAGAATGCGCTCAAGGCAGAAACTTAAATCTCATTTGGACATGAGCCGCAAGAATCTCCCCCAACAAGCCGCCTTTAAAGAGAACTTTGACGACTCTCACCATGTGACGACAGCCCAACTTCCAAAACTCGAGGAAATCGGCCGAAGGCGCGCGCCGCAAAAGCTTCTTAATCAAATCGCCCTTCAAGACGCCCAACAGCAAAACGCTCCAATGGGCATCGAGGACTCCAATGTCTCTCTGCCGGAAAATCATATGGCTGCGCCAGTTCAAGAAGCTCCGCTGGAAGAGGCTTCTCCCAAGCCTATCCACTCCCACCATTTTTCCGCTGAAATACCAGGATCTTCTATAAAGATGGCTCCTCAAAGCGCGCCTCTTTCCGGAAATCCTCTCTCGTCCGAGAGTTTGAGCGTTAAAACAACCCATCCAACCACCGCCGCCAATCTCAAAACCGGCGGGAAAAAAGGCATCGACATCGAAGGCCCGCTCGCAAATCGAAATGTAATTTCTTACAATATCCCCAAGTTCCCCGACTGGGCGCTCAAACAGGGAATTCCGGAATCATCGGTCTCCATTAGGTTCTGGGTCTCTCCGGACGGGAAAGTGTTGCCCAATTTGAGAATAGAGCGAACATCGGGATTTGGAAGGCTAGACCATGTGGCCATGGAAGCCTTAAAAAAATGGCGTTTTGCGCCAATTAAAACACAGGAGAAAGAATGGGGCGTCATCACTTTCCGTTTTTTACTCGATTAAGCGCGATTATTTTCCTCTTGGCGCTCGGCTATTCTCGCCGCGTTCAAGCGGATGATAATTCATCTGACTCTACCGTTGAATCGCCGAGCATTTCCAGCGGCGGAGTCCCGACCGAAGTGACAGTCAAGGGCCATGAAGAATCCTCAAGAATCACGAGCGTCAAGCCGCCTCTCCATATCGAAGTCGATCCTTTCCAAAGCATCCGTTCGACGATAAAGCCCAAGCAATCTCTTTTGTTGGCCATCTCTCCCAATATGTCCTCATGGCGCCACACCCATCCCGAATTTCTGATGGTCCAGCGAGTCATCAAACCCTGGAGTTCCGCGTTTAGCGCGGGTTCAGGCATCGTTTTTCATGTTAGAAATGAACTCGACAAGGCCATAGGCCATTCTATTTCTCCCCAAAAGACCCGTCAATACGCCTGGAAACTGTCCATCGTCAACGACCAGGGACGAGTTTTTCAAAAATATGGCGGCCCTGACAACCCCCCGAAAGAAGCCGTCTGGTCGGGAGAAAGCCAAACTGGAAGCTATGTCAAAGCGGGAGAATCTTACTCTCCTGTTTATACCTTTATCGATCCCAACGGATCCCCTCATACCATCGTAGGAAAACCTATTATTTTTAAAGGAACCATTCACCAAGAAGCTGATGGAAGACACCTGGAACTCAATTCGACCATTCTCTTTGGCCCCCGGCGCGCGGAGAGGGAAATTCAAACTCCCGAGGGAACCAAGCTCCTCAAGTCGGCGGAGGATTTTATTAAGCGCTTTTTCCCCAATTACCCGTTGCGGATACAAGCCTTCGCCTCAACCGACTCTTTGGCGCGTTCTCAGGCGGAAGCGGTCAAAGCCTCTCTCCTCAGAGAACTAATGATTCCTGCTCAGGACTTATCAACCGATGCCGCTGAAGCGCCCTTTTCCCATCAGAGAGTCGTCATTGTCATATCTAATCCTTAAAGAGCCGTTGCCAGCGAACTTTTTTTGATAAAATGCGTATTAATGATAGAGAGGAAAGAGGAACTCTTGGATCCTAAGAGGTTTCAGGACATTTCGGAGGAGTCTTTCCGGCAGGCTGAGTTCGTCGTCCTGCTTAAGAAAAACGGCGATAAAGTTTATAATTTCGCTTGGCGGTTGGCGGGAAATGAGCAGGATGCATGGGATTTGTTTCAGGAAACTTTAATGAAAGCGTATTCTCACTTTGAATCTTACGACAAAAGTCGCCCCTTCGACAGCTGGCTATTTAAAATACTCCAAAACGTTTATTTAGACGAACGCAGACGCGACTCCAGAAGAACAGTCGCCTCGCTTGACGCGCCGTCTCCCATTTCCGGAAAACCTTGGGAAGAAATTCTCGCGGGGACCGATTTAAACCCTTTAGATCGTTTTACCAAGGAAGAAAACGTCGATATGGTGCAAAAAGCCTTGGCCGGGCTTCCGCCTTTATACCGAAGCGCCGTCATCCTTTGCGATATGGAAGGGCTCTCCTATGATGCCATTGCGGAAGTCATGGATTGCCCTCTTGGCACCGTCAGATCCCGGGTTCATCAAGCGCGCCTTCTTTTGAAAAAAGCCTTTGAGGATTTATCCGACACTTTCCATTCAGGAAAACAACTCCAATGACGACAGAACACGAAGAAGCCTCTCTTTTATCCGCGCTTTTAGACGGCGAGCTTGAAGGTCCTGAAAGGGTTCGCCTCCAAAAGCATTTGTCTTTCTGCTCCACTTGCGCTATTGAGCTTGAATCTTTAAGAAAGGTCAAAATGGTTTTAGCGAAAGCTCCTAAAAAATCCATGCCGATGGAATGGATTCAAGCCTTCCCGCAAGCCTTAACGGCGGAGAGAAATTCCCAAAAAAATTCCTCCCGCGCAAGCGTTTTTTCTCAAAATTGGCTTATCCCCGCCTTGGTCGCCGCGGCGGTTTCTTTCGCGGTCAGCTTTTGGATTTTCCAGAGCCAATCTAGTTTTCCACTACGACATAGCCTGAGCTTAAATTCCGTTTCTACCCCTGTTTCCCCGCTTAACCCAAGTTCAAGCCAAACGCAAGACAACACGCCGTAACCCCGCCAAACCATCCCCTTTCTTATAGGCCTTTTGCCGAAGATTCTCTAGGCCCTTTGGTTCATGCAATTTTTGACGCCAGGGTCTATAATAGAGGCATGAAAGCTCTCACTCGCTCTCTTTGCGCCCTGCTGTTCGCTCAGACTCTAGTCCGGGCCGCGTCGCTTGAGTCAGGCCATGAGGCATGGGACTAGGAACTCTCAGTGGGAAGTAGAAGAGAAATGGAAAATTCCGATGGAGCCTTAGCGATAAATTTCTTTTCTGTGACCGATGGAAAGCACGAAAACGCGATGGGTGGAATCATCAATGGAGTAGATGATTCGATAATCTCCCACCCGCAGGCGATAGTCGCCGCTGTTTTGCAGTTTTTTGCTTCCAAAAGGTCTCGGTTGGCTTTCCAGAAAAAGAATTTTTACTTTGAGGCGCGCGCTCAGCTTGGCGGGGATATCGGCGAATTCCTTTTCGGCTTTGGCGTGGATAAGAACGCGATAAGTCACTTAGCGGGGTCTTGCGCCAAAAAATCCCTGAAAGGCCTAAAGGGCCCCGAACGACGAGAATGGGCGATGGCGATGTCGATTAAGTCTTCCCTGAGTTCCTTGGTATCGAACATTTCCCGGATGACTTCGCCGCGGGTCTTTCTAGGAAGAGACTTCCAAGCCGTGATAAAGACCCGCGCGGTCGCCTGCGTTGTGGTCATGGACTTAGTGTAACATGAGGCCTATAAAAAGTCAAGGGATCGAACCGGATAGTCATGTCAAGCAAAGTTCGGCCCTTTGGTTCATGCAATTTTATTGCGACCATGCTAAACTCTCTCTAGGCCTCATGAATAAAAAAGCAAGAACCATCGTCCTCTACGCATTCATCGCTTTTTTCCCTGGTATTCTTCGCGCCGGCCCGGTGGAGAGTATTCCTCAAGATTTGCCGTTAAAAACGGGGCAAATCATCGGAATTTCCGAAATGATCAAGGACCCAAGCACTTTTTTCTTCGAGGCCTTCACGGGCAGCCGCTACGGACACATAGGCGTCATTGGCGACAAGGAAAACGGACGCTGGCAGGTTTATCACTCTAATCCTCCCGCAGTACAGAAAAGCGATATTTCCGATTTTTTAGAGCGTTCACGCGACGCCTCGGGGAAACTCAACTTTACGCTCGTCGAGCCGGCTTCCCCTTTATCTAATGGGGAGGAAAAAGCCCTGATAGACCAGATGCGCCGCATGCTCGGAACTCCCTACAATTACGAGCAATATCTCAATAGTCATTCCGTCAATTGCTCGGAATTCGTGTATAAGGCTTTCCAAAATATAGGTCGAGAGAAAATCGGGGAAATAGAGAAGATCATTAACGATACCAATTTCAAAAGTTTCGATGGCGCACTCTACGGGCTTTACGCAAGCCCAGCCGTAACGCTCCCGAAAGACGCCTATGGGATTACGCCCGTTTCCATCATCAACAGCCCGAAGGTTCGCGTCGTACGCGCTAGACTTCCCGTAGAACGACTGCTCAGCGATCGCGAGATTTACGAGTCCTGGGAAAAAGGCGGTGGACTCAAGGCCTTTGAGCGTGCGCTTGGGCCCATAGCCGCCCTTCATAAAATTAATATTGATGATTTCATGAAAAAATTGGACGCAGCCTCTCATAGGCCAAGAGCGTTACAACCTTTTCGCCCCTACCCACTCTCCTGGCGGCAACCGCCGCAGAAATAGAGCCAAAAACATCCGTCTTTCCTCCACCATTGCGCCACTCTTTTAATCATCCCTGATTATTAATCTCCCTTATTGGCAATTATGTTGCGTAAACAAATTTGCCCGAACCAAATGCTTAAAGGAGGCGCAAAAATGAATACTCAGAGAGTTTTCTGGGCTCTGTTAATATCGCTAGGAATGTTCTTGTTTCTATCCAACATCCGTGCCGCCGATAAAATGGAAGAAGCCTTCCGGAACAGCGTATTTCCCAATGACTTTGGCCCCACGACCATCAATGTCTCTCATTATCCCAAGAAAATGCAGGCCTACTACAAGCTGTTTCTGTCCAAATGCTCAAAATGCCACTCCGTCGCGCGGCCTATCAACGCCCAATTTTTGGAGTTGACGCCCAAAGGAGAAATCTTCGCAAAAAAAGAAGATCCGGAAATATTCAAGGACACCGATGTCTGGAAGGTAAGCCCGGTTATTTGGGATAAATACGTCCACAAGATGATGGCTAAACATGGGGCGGTCATCACCAAGAAAGAAGGGCACGAAATTTATGAGTTCCTGGTCTATGATTCCAAGATGCGCAAAACTGGAGTTAATACGAAGAAATGGGAAAAGCAGCGCGAGCGCTTGCTTAAGAATTTGGAAGAAATAACCGAAGGACTATAGAAACGAGGAGGAATTATGAAATCGCGCGCAGTCTTAATCGTAATAGGAGGTCTTTTGGCGGGATGGGCATCCAACGCCAAAGCGGAGGTGCCGCCAGTCGGGAACGTCGTTCCCAGCACGAGCGCCTTCTTTAACGGCAAGCCGTTTGACGGAAACGGCGTCCAACCCTGGTATGACGGCGGGGTTGACGTGGTCAACACCGACAAGATGAACCTTAATATATTCGGACGGCTCCAAATGAACGGAGTAGGCGAAATCGTCCCCGATCCGATTCGCGCCCATCAAAGGGTGTATTCGTTTCTCCAAGAATCACGATTAGGAATGAGGGGAGACTATGAAGGCTACAAGTTTGAAACCCAGCTCGCCCTGGGCGGACAGGATATTGTCGAAAGCAATAACCCCAACGTAGCCTTCACGCTCCTGGATATGTCTGTTGACATTCCTCTTCCCAGCTTAGGCAATGAGACCTCTCTTAAGGTCGGACAATTCCGCGTGCCCTATAGCCGCGAAAATCTCACCGACACGGGTTATATGCCGTTTTCCGAGCGCTCAATAGCCAGCGACGTATTCGGAAATGGCACCCGCGACTACGGGTTAGCCTTGCAAGACTATCGCGGAAAATTCGCCGGAACGATTGCGGCCATGTCCGGCGCCGGAGAAGACGTTCCAGAACGCTATTTGCCGGAAAACTTCGGCATTCCAGAAGTGGTCATGCGCGTGGGCTACAACGATGGGGTAGATGAGGATATCTATCATGTCGTTGAAACGGATCTGGGCGTCAATCACACAGAAAAAGCGGCTTATTTTAACGCCCTATTTAGCAAGGACACGCAGATTGGCCACTCCTCGGCATTAAATCTGAACCTCCCTTACCCCACGATGATGCTCAATAGCCAATGGAATCCCTACATTGACGCAGGCGGCAGTCCAGCGGCGATGCAAATGGGCGATATTTTCGAGCTTGGAGGCGACGCCGTGATTCGCAAACCGCTCAGCAACGGAAACGTCGCTTCCGCCGAGGCTGAAGTCAACTGGGGCGGCTATCAGAATCTTTACGGCGAAATCCATATGGCCACCGCGCGTTTGCAAGGAAGCTATTTAATTCACCAAAAGTATGAGCTTGCCGTGCGATACGCCGCCATTGATACCGGAGAAACCGTCGGAGATTCAGGCTTCAAAGCCAGCGGAGATTCAGTTATCGATGAGTTTACGCCTTCCTTTACCTGGTACATCAAGGGTCAAAACGTCAAATTCGTGACGGAGGCGCCCGTTTATCTCAATATGCCCGTATTCGATAATACAGGACCTGGCGGCATCGGCTCCTACGTGATGGCGGACATGCCGTTTGAGGCCAGCGCTGGTAGCGGCACGGGAAACACCACGGTGCGGGCGGTGGTACCGGAACTTCGGATGATGATTCAGTTCCTCTTCTAAACCTTGCCGCAGTCAGTTGAGAGACGGGTGGAAACACCCGTCTCTTTTTTTATATCCGCTAAATCCAGTCTTGGCCATTTTGTTGCTTAAAACTAAATTAGGAGAAACAGTTTATGAAAACAAAACGACAAACGCTCGCTCTAAGCTTCTGCTTATTAGTTATCAGTTCTTTTTCTTATGCGGCTTCAATCAAGATCGCGCCTTCACCGCAGAGTCAAATTTGGATATCGGGAATTTCAACCCTTCATCCCTTTGTCATCAAAGCCTCGACTTTTAACCTCCAAATGTCTATTGCCGCTTCCGGGAAAGAAACGCTAAAAACGGCTATTCTCAAAGGATTGCCGGTAAAGCTTCAGTTGACAATTCCCGTCAAGGGCTTAAGATCCGAATTTGAAGCCATGGACGATAATACTCAAAAGGCCATGAAAGCGAAAAAATATCCCGACATCGCGTTTTCGCTTCAGTCTTACTCGCTGTCAAATCTGAATGGAAAAGAGTCAATTGCCGTCCTGGGAACGCTCTCAATTTCCGGAGTCTCAAAGCCGATTACCCTTAACGCTGCGCTCAAAATCTCAAAATCAAAAATCACCATCACCGGTTCTCAGCCGATTTTAATGGAAGACTACGGAATTACCCCTCCGACGATGATGTTTGATACGATTAAGGTTGACAACAAGGTCGTCGTCCATTACCATTTAATTTTGACTCAGGCGGGGAATATGGGCGAGGGCGCAAACAATTCATTGGCCACGGGTTTATAAACGGTCCAATGAAAGGAGAAAATCGTGACTCGATTAAAGCGGGCGTCCATCGTCTTGGCCGCTTGTCTATCGGCAATGGCTTTTTCCGCCTCGGCCTCGGGCCAAAAACACAATCTCTTTGTCCATATCCGATCTAAAAAAGGGGTCTATTTCGTTAAAGGCGAATTCTATGTCCAAGCCTCGGTTGAAAACTCCTGGAAGGTTCTCACCGACTATAACCACATCGCCGATTTTGTCGGAAACGTTGACTCTAGCGAGATCCTGGAACAAAAACAATCCTCTCTTATAATACGACAGGAGATTTCGGGGAAAGTTCTATTTATCAATAAGACATTCCGCCTTAAGCTTCTCATCCACGAACATCCTCGCCAGCTGATTTCCTTTACGGACATTTCCCGGAAAAGCTTTTCGATCTATGAAGGCTCCTGGGAATTGACCCCTTTTAAAGGCGAGTCTAAAATCGTCTATCGCCTCAAGGCCAAACCCAAGGGCTGGGCTCCATTGATTCTTGGCCAACACGCCTTTAAATCGAACGCGCGGACGCTTCTTGATGAAATTCGCTCTGAAATTATTAGAAGATCCGCGGGATGAAAAACATGGAAACAAGAAAAATTGAAAGCGAAGAAGAGGTGTCCAAGAGAAAAGAGGAATGGCGGCGCATGGTGGCGCACGATCTGCGCGCTCCTCTGTCCAACATATCGGCAGTCCTTCAAGTCATCCGGGAAGTGGCTGGGACAAGGCCCCTAAGCGCGAAAGAAATCGAACTCATTGACATCAGCATCCGTTCGGGAAAACGAATGACGGAACTTCTAGATCTGTTTTTAGATATCGCCAAATTAGACGAAGGGGTTATGCCGGTGTCCAAGAAGGAAACGCCTCTCTTCCCTTTGGTCCAGAGCGTCATCGAAGATGAAGTTTCTCTCGCCCAAGCCAAAAACATCTCCATTGAGGTATCCATCGGCGAAAAAGAGAGCGTTTTTTCTGATGAAGCTCTGCTGGAGAGAACTCTTCAGAATCTGCTAAATAACGCTCTTAAATTCACCCCTCTCGGCGGGAAAATTTCCATCTCCTTAACGGAAAAAGGCGAGATCTCCGTTCGGGATAATGGAATCGGAATTTCCCAGGACGGAATGAAAACCCTCTTTGACCGCTTTCACCAGGCCCAAGCCCGCCGGGAAGGCCTGATTCAGGGAAACGGGCTTGGCCTTACCTTCTGCCGACAAGCCGTGCGCGCCATGGGAGGAGAAATCTACGTCCATTCGGAACTGGGCAAAGGAAGCGAATTTACAATCAGCTTGCCGCGCCCTTAGCGCTGTGTCCTCTAAAAACCCGCGTGACCGGGCTTCGCTCCGCTGGGAACGCCGGAGCTGCGAATCTCCAAAATCAGTATGGCGGGGGTTGCGCTTATAATTGCGGCTTGAGCGTATTTCGGAACTTGCCGGCGCGCCTTTAGGCGCCGTTTACAAATACGCCGCGGGAATCTGAAGGATTTTAGGCGCCAGCCATTCGACGCTCTCGGCGTTGTTGACGCAAAGTCCGAGGGGAGCTCCGCGTTCCTCGACAAAACGGCGCAGGGAGAGGAGTCTGCGCGGATCGGTTTTAAAGCCCCATTTGATTTCAACGGGCAGAAGTCCGAAGTCTCCCTCCAGAATGAGGTCTATTTCGGCTTGGTTATGGGTCTGGTAGTAGAATGCGTCGCAGGAAATCGCCCTGTTTCTAAACCCCTTGAGCAGCTCCTCTATAACGAAGCCTTCCCAGATGCGTCCGACCTGGGGGTGAGCTCTCAAATCCTCCGGCGTTCGCACGCGCAAGAGATGGTTGAGAAGACCCGAGTCTCGCCAATGGCCGCGCGGCATATGCGAGACGCGTTTCGTGGCGTTTTTCGCGTAGCTCGGCAAGCCGCGCCAGAGAAAAGTCCCCTCCGCGATGCGCCAGTAGGATTTGACTGTGGGCTGGGAAACGTCCAAGGAGCGCGCGAAGGAGGACGCATTGAACGTTTCCCCCGAGGCTAAGGCCAACATCTGAAGGAAGGTTCGATAGAGGGCGATGTTGAGGCCGGGGAAAATATCGCGAATGTCGCGCTTGACGTAGGCGTCAAAGTAATTTTCCATCCACAGGCGGACGTATTCGGGGTCTCGCCTTTTCAAAAACGGCTCGGGATAAGTTCCCGATACGCAGGCCTCCAGGACGCGCTTTAAATCCAGCCGGGGACGCAGGCCGGGCAGATCGCCGAAGCGCTTTTCGCCGATCATTTCGTAGAACGGAGAGGGTTTTAGCCCCCACATTTCCTCCGTGGAGAATCCGCAGAGTTCAAAAAGAGCGACGCGCCCCGCGAGGCTTTCCGTGATCCCTTTGAGCAAATCCGGCGAGCTCGAACCGCTGATGAGAAAGCGTCCGGGCCTACGGTCTTGGTCGATGGCGACGCGCAAGGCGTTGAAGAGTTCTGGAAGTTTTTGCGCCTCATCGATGACGGCGGGAGTCTGAATCGAGGAAAGGAAAAAATCGGGATCGTCCTTGGCGCGCTGGAAGTCGGCTTGGCGCTCCATGTCGTAAAAGGGAGTCTTCGGCAGAAGATTCTTAATGAGAGTCGTCTTCCCGGTCTGGCGGGCTCCAACGACGGCCACGCACGGGAAACGCTTCAACAGGCCTCTAATCGTGTTCTCGGCGACTCTCTTAATATCAGACATTTTGAAAGTATAACTTTGAAAAATCATTATATCAAAATAAGGCCAAAACGACAAAGAGAGGCTTTTTATTTTTCATTTTTCTCCCCGGCGATATAGTCTAAAGTCGCAATTTGAATGGAGGCTTGAGCTTGCGTGGGCGCGGTCAACCCAATACCAGCGAGCGTGTTTTCCAGTTCTTCAACGTATTTGGAGGTTGATATTAACGGTGAAACGCCAAGCGCGCGTGAGCAGCTGTTGAGCGGGGCTTACTCTTTTCACTCAAGCGTGGCTGATACCGCCGATTACGCCTTGACGGTCTCGTCTTCGATTGCGGTTTCTACGATCAACGCCACGGCGTCTACTCCTTTCGGCGGGGTCAATATCACGACCAACACATTTATTCAGGGCAACGTCGGCATCGGGACGACGAGCCCGGCGAATTTGTTGACGGTTCAAAACATGGACGTGCAAATGGGTGACGGCACCGCAGAATCTGTGAATGAGTTTTTGGTTCCTCTATCCAGTAATCGCGTATACACCTGGGGAGAGGAGAAATCTACGTCCATTCGGAACTGGGCAAAGGAAGCGAATTTACAATCAGCTTGCCGCGCCCTTAGCGTCTTCTATCTCCACAAAAGCCCTTAAAATATCCATAGTCGAGATAATCCCGACCAAGCGCTTATTCCTGGTAATTGGCAGGCGGTGAATTCGCCTGGCGAGCATTTGCCTAGCCAGATCCCCGACCGGAGTTTCCTCATCCGCGGAAAGAACCGCCGGGGTCATTAAATCGAAAACCGTCGCCTCGTCCTTGACCCTTGAAACGGGCTCAAAAAGAGGCATCACGTCGCGATAATAATCCAAGGCGTCGTCTTTTTCAGACCGCGCTTGTTTTCGCACGATATCGGTTTGAGAGACGACTCCCATCAACGCCCCATGGCTATCGACGACGGGAACGCCCGTAATCTTGTGTTTGGTCAACAGTTCCGCCAACTCCTTGGCGGTCGCTAACGGCGAAACGGTGACGACATTTCTTCGCATAATATCTTTTGCCTTCATAAATTTTCCTCGATCAAGAAATACTTTGCCCTCGGTCCCATTTTTGTCCAATAATTTTCTCAACCCCCAAGGTATTAGACTCTATGCGTCTACCCATGGAACGTCCCAAAGAGCGGCTCATCGTTTTAGAGTAATGAGGCCAAAGACGCTCTTCTTCCGCTTTAAAATGATCGCGCAAACGCCAAGCCAACTCCTTAGACCACTTTCTCAATCGGTTAAGCGGGCCTTGGTCCGGCTGAAGCGGAAGAGCGCTGATTTGTTCGATAAGTCGCTTTAAATGAAGATGTTGCTCTTCAATCGCGTCTAAAATAGCCGCGGCCCCGCGCTCTTTTAAATACGACTCTTTCTCGATGAGAGAGTGTTCCATCTCTTCATGAATTTCCAAGATTGGAAGAAGAATAGCCAAGACTCCCCAAATCCGCCCCCACGCGCCGATTCCTTCAACTTGCGTAGCGAGTTCCAAGCGCTCTACAATTTTTTCCAAAACGCGGTGCTCCGCTTTGACTTCTCTAAAAAAGTTCATCTTGGCTCCAAACGGCGTCAACTCTCTATTTCCGGAACCGCCAAAACCGAAGCCTCGCTGTAGCGAATAACCCTTTCCGCCGTCGTTCCTAAAATCATATCTTCCAAAAAACCGCGAGAGCGCGCGGCCAAAACCACGAGATCGGACTCCAGGGAAGCCTTGAGTATTTCATCGATCGGCTTTCCCCAAGCGACTTGGGTTTCGATTTTCCGCGGCCTTTGAGAATCCGGCAAACGTTCCAGCCCGCTTAAAACGCTTTTTTTGATATGGGACAGGTCTCCGGAAAATTCCACGCTCGGAATGGGCGCGACATGAAAAATTCTCAAACCCGCGCCCATGGATTTCGCGCAAGCCGCGGCGAACTCAAGCCCGAAAACGGAACGACTGTTTAAGTCATATGGAGCTAATATCCGTTCGGGCTTTTTAACGGGCTTTTTCGCGATTAAAACCGGAACCCGGCTTTTTCGGACCACCGCTTCCGCCACCGATGAATGAAACGCCCTGGCCAAACCAAAGCGCGACTGGGTGCCAAGCACGATCAGATCAAAGCGATTTGAATGAGCCCAACGGACAATTTCATCGATTGGATCGCCGGGAAGAGACACGACTCTCTCTTTAATCCCTAAATTCCGCCGCAAGCGCTCGATGATTTCTTCCGACATTTTCGCCGTCAACTGCGGATCCGCATATCCAAACTCGCTATTGCCGGCCCAAAGCCAGGGCTGAACGTAAACCCCTTCTATTTTGGCATTCCAAATCTTTGAAAAAATCAAACCCTCTTCCCAAGCGATAGCGGAAGCTTGAGAGGGGTCTAAAGCGACCAAAATGCGCTTGGGCGGACAATGTCGCTCAATCTGGACGTTTCCCGTCAATTTTTCCGCAACCCCTGGGTCCGTTAAGTGTTCTTTCATAAATTGCCTCCTTTAAGATGCGGTGTCAACTTTCTAGCCTGCCCCTAATAGCTCTTCTGCAACACAAATTCCAATTCAGCTCAGCGAAATGTCTTAGGAAAAAGTGTTGCGGGAGTATAGGTATGGAAACAACGCCTTGGTCTATCGTTCTTGCCGCCGGAGAAGGCAGCCGATTAAGCTCGGCCATCAAAAACTGGTTCGGACGGGAATGTCCGAAACAGTTTTGCGCTTTAGGGGGCTCTCAAACAATGGTTGAAAAAACCGTCAGCCGCGCGCTTGAGATCAGCTCTCTCAATCAAATTCTAACTATCGTGGGCAAAAGCCAATCGTCATTTATCCCTCCCGGAGCGAAACTCGGTCGCGTTATTAAACAGCCCCGAAATTTGGGGACTGGAATCGGAATCCTTTACAGCCTCGCCCACATCCTGCCCCGGGACCCGCAAGCCATCGTCGCCATCCTTCCCTCCGATCATTTCGTCGCGCCTAAGCGAGTCTTTTCTAAATTTCTGCGTTTAGCGGTTCGCTCCGTAAAAGATAACCCGCAAAATCCCCTATTACTGGCGGCGCTGGCCACAAGGCCTGAAACCGATTATGGCTGGATCGAGACGGGAAACCCCGTCAATTATTCTCCAGTTCTTTCCGTGTCCCGATTCAGAGAAAAGCCCCCTACGGAAGAAGCCTCTAGGCTGTGGAACCGCGGAGCTCTATGGAACACCATGATTACCGTTTCTAAAGCCAAAATTCTGTGGGAATTGGCCCGAACGGTGGAGCCAGATTTAATTCGCCATTTTGAGGAAATAGTTCCTTTCCTACATTCTGGAATTCCCGAAGAAGAGGCGGAAAGTTTTTACCAGCGGATTTCGCCGCTGGATTTTTCAAAAGACATACTTGAAGCCAACGCCACTCAAATCAACGTCCTTCCGATGAGAGGGGTGGTCTGGAGCGATTGGGGAAGGCCGGAGCGAATACTGGAAATCACTCGCCAGTTTGGACTCCCTTCTCCAGCATCAACGGGGGGCTTTTATGAACTTAATCGAACATTTAGAGAGAGATCACGCGGAGTTAAGAGCTTTGCTTAATGCGGCCGAAAGTATCCTAGGGAAACCGCGAGGAGTGGGCTTGGATGATCGCCTCTCAGCCGACAAAAAGTTATTGATTGAAGCCTTAAAAAATTTTCTCATCGCCTTTGAAAAACACGAAGAAGCGGAAAGCCGGGTCATTGAACGCCTATTGCGACTTGAAAAGATTTTATCGGCACGGCCTTTAGATTCCTCTTCCAACATCAGCGCGCCGCTTCGCGAATCTATATCAGAAGGGCACCGTTCCCTCAGATCCATCACCCACCTTCTAGGCGCCATCGCTTCTTCTCATGATTCGGACCAAATCTATTCCATCCGCAATGTTCTCTCTTCTCTCAAAGACGAACTAAGCCGCCATTTGGATTACGAAGAACATGAAATCTTTCCTAAGCTCAAAGACGCTTTGAGCGCAGAGACTCTTGACAAAATGACGCGTTGGGCCAAAAACATCAAGAAATCGCAAAAAAGTTCAAAATGATATGATGTGAATTATATGAGGTTTCCCAACAGTCTCTTTTGTTTATTCGTTTTTTCCCTGATTTTCCCGTCTTTAGCGCGCTCTCAATACCCGACAAAAATTTCATTAACCTTAAGCGAGGTTGAAAAAAACACCCTCCAGCATTCCCATGCCGTAGCGGCGGCCCGAGCTCAAGGCCAAGCGGCCCAACACGGGGCCAATGTCCAATATTCTTTTGTGATGCCGCGCCTAACCCTGGAAGGAAATTGGGGATATGCGACCGCTATTCCCGATGTTCAACTGGGCGCTATTAAAGTTCCCTTTGGAACCCATATCAATACCGCGATAGGCCCGGCTCTTGATTACACCTTGTGGGATGAAGGCTCTCTCTATCATTACTGGAAAAGCCAGCTGGCTTTAGCCCATTCCGCCCAAGATCAAGTCGATCTCCAAAAAAGAGAGGTCATCCTCGCGGCCAGGCTCGCTTATTTTCAAGCGCAACTCGCCTTAGAACAAACAAAACTGTTGGCTGATTCCCTGTCTTTATCCCTGGCTCAATATCACGATATCCACACCCGTTACAGAGGCGGGACTTCGTCTAAAATCGACTCTTTGACCTCGCATCAAGACGTTCTTCTGCGCCAAAGCCAGTTTAGGCAAGCGCAAGCGGATCTCGCGTCTTCCCTTAGGGAAATTTTTACTCTGATGGGAACGCCTCAATCTTTTGATTTATCGCGCCCGGTTTCAATCTCCACTTATAAAAAAATGCCAAGCGGAGTTAAACCAGCGACGGCGGTCATAAAACTAGATTCCCCCACCCAGGAAGAGTTACCGCTTTTTAGATCTTCCCCTGACGCCGCCCATCCGGAAATACAGGCTTTCGCGATGCAAGAAGAGTCTTCAAAGCTCGCGGCTAAAGCCGACGCGGCGCAAGCTTTGCCTAAAATTCAGCTTTCGGCCCGCTCTTATTACACCTATCCCGATGTCGCAGTCGACATAAACCCAACCTATCTCTATCAAAATACCGTCGGAGTCATGGCCAGCGTCCCTCTTTTTGAAGCCGGAAAAAGCGCGGAGAAATCAAAGCAGGATAAGGAAATGGCGGAAGCGGCGCGCCAACAAAAAGAAGAAGCCTTCGAAAATCTACAGCGTGATTACCTCAAAGCGCGCGATCAACTCTCGCAATTAAAAGACCAGTCTAAAATAGACGCTGAGACGACCGACGAGACATCCGAACTCGCGCGTCTGGTCTACTCCGCTTATAAAGCCGGGCACATCACGATTGTCGAGGTTCAAGACGCGGATTTAAGGGAACTTGAAGCCGCCATTCAAGCCGCGCGCACGCAAGCTCAAACCTCCATTCAAATCGCGACTTTAGACTATATCGCCGGGGAGAAAAATGAAAAATAAAAAGCCTCTCTTTGTCGTTTTGGCCTTATTTTTGATCGGGTTCATCATCTGGAAATTAAGCGCTCAAAAATCTTTTCTCTATGCGGGAACCATTGAGGCCACAGAAATTGACATCGCGCCCAGGGTGGCGTCCAATATCTCCGAAGTTTTCGTCCAGGAAGGAGACCTCGTCAAAATAGGAGAGCCGCTGGCCAAACTCTCTTGCGAAGACGTCAAATTAGACGCGCAATTGGCCCAGACCGATTTTAACCGCATCACCAGACTTTTCCGCAAGGGATCCGCGACCCAAGAAGCGTTGGATCACACGACCAATGAATACAATCAGGCCATGCTGCGGCTAAATTGGTGCGCTATCGGTTCTCCCATGAATGCGACGGTGCTTTACCGCCCGCGAGATCCAGGAGACTATGTTTCCGTGGGAGAAACCATTCTTACCTTGGCCGACCTTAACTCCGTTTATGCCTATGTCTACGTGCCCCAGCCAATGCTGGCCAAACTCTCCTTAGGAGAGAAAGCGACAGGATATCTACCGGAATTAAACCGACGGGCTTTTCCCGGCCATATTGAATTCATTCGTCCCGAAGCGGAGTTTACTCCTAAAAACGTTCAAACGGAGAAAGAGCGATCGCGTTTGGTTTTTGGAATCAAGGTCGCCTTCGATAACCCCCAAGGAATATTAAAGCCTGGGATGCCTATCGAGGTTCGCTTAGGTCTATGAGATGGAGAATCTCTCTATTGAATTGCGAAACGTCAGCAAAAGGCTCGGCCCCAATCAAGCCTTAGACAAGATTTCCCTCTCTTTTAAGGCTTCTACCATCCATGGACTCATCGGCCCCGATGGAGCCGGAAAAACCACCTTGATGCGAATTCTCATGGGCCTGCTTCACCCCGATGAGGGAGAACTGGCATTTAAGAGCGCTGGTAAAACCTACTCGCAAAAAGAAGCTCGGCTGTCGATGGCCTACATGCCTCAAAGTCAAAGCCTTTACGGAGACCTCTCCGTTTCCGAACATCTCGATTTCTTTCGAGACCTTTATGGGATCGCGGAAAAAGATTATCAAACGCGACGGCAAGAACTTTTACAGATTACTCGCATGGCCCCATTTGTCGCGCGCCCGGCGGGACATCTTTCCGGAGGAATGTATAAAAAGTTGGGCCTTATGTGCGCGCTTCTTCCCTCCCCAAGGATTCTCCTTTTAGACGAGCCGACAACTGGAGTCGACCCCATCAGTCGCCGCGATTTCTGGGCCCTGCTTTACCGTTTAGTAGAGGAAAGCCATCTGCTCATACTGACCTCGACTTCCTACATGGACGAAGCCGCCAGATGCGGAAACGTGCACCTGATAGAATCCGGAAAAACGATTGCCTCCGGCGCTCCCAGAGAAGTGCTCGCCCAAGAAAAAGTCAAGACTTTTGAAGAATTGTTTGTCCGGCACGCAAAAATCCCATGAATGGATACGCGGTCGAAGTCAATCATTTAGTCGTTCGCTTCGGAGATTTTACCGCCGTCAATAATATCTCCTTTGCGGTCAAGCCGGGAGAGATTTTTGGGTTTCTAGGGGCCAACGGGGCGGGGAAAACGACGACGATTCGCGTTCTCTGCGGTTTGTTAAAGCCGACTTCGGGTGAAATAAAAATCGCGGGGCTCAATCCTCACGATGGGCTTAAGCCCATCAAAAAGAAAGTGGGATACATGTCCCAACGCTTTACTCTTTATAACGATTTAAGCGTGGAGGAAAATATCGCCTTTGCCGCCAGCCTTCGGAAACTGGATCCGTCTAAAATCGAAGATCGCGCGCAAGCCCTGTTTAAAGAAATAGGCTTTGACTCTTCTCCCAGCATGTTGGTTCAGGACCTCTCTGGAGGGATTAAACAGCGTCTGGCCTTAGCCGTCTCTATGATTCATGAGCCGGACATTCTCTTTCTCGACGAACCCACGGCCGGCGTCTCTCCGGCGGCAAGAATCGCCTTTTGGGATCTCATTCGCGAAATCGCCTCGAAAGGCAAAACGATATTCGTCACGACCCATTATATGGATGAAGCCGAGCAATGCGGCAGAATCAGCCTGATGAGAAACGGGGAAATTATCGCGTTAGATTCTCCGGAAAATCTTAAAGCGCAAGCCTTTCCCGATCCCATCTATGAAGTGGAAAGCCCGGATCCCGGCGATAAAGATTGGACGAAAAATTTATTGAGCCGCAAAGAAATTAAAAATTTAGAGCCGCACGGACTTTTCTGGCACTTTCAACTAAAGTCCAACGCCAATTTAGCGAGCTTATCCCGTGAAATCAACTCCGAAGCGCGACAAATAAGCCCCTCGCTAGAAGATGTGTTCATTCGTTTCATCGAGGGTTCGCGTGAATAAAAATAACGGCTTTAATTTCTCCAGGGCGTATTCGATAGCCAAAAAGGAATTTCGCCACCTTTTGAGAGACCCCTTCACTTTGACTCTCGCTCTTGGGCTTCCGATTGCGCTTCTCATCTTTTTTGGCTTTGCAATCGATTATGACATCAAGGATATCCATATCGGAGTCTTTGACGGCGATATGTCTATCGCCTCGCGAAATCTCGTGGACATTTTTCAAAGCTCCGGATATTTTAAGACAGACCCGCTTCCCTTAGACCAATATCCTCTTCAAAGACTCGCTACCGAAAAAGAAAAGGCGATTCTGATCATCAACCCAAAATTCGGCCGACATCTGGCGGCTGGAAAAGCCGAAAGCGCCCAAATCGTTCTGGACGGGGCCGACAATCTCGTCTCAGGAATTATCAGCGAGTATCTAGCGGGCATTGAAGACTCTTTTAATTCCCAGCTTCCTCAACAAGGAACCCCTCTGCCCAAAGTTCAGGAAAAAGTTCGCTATCTTTTTAACCCGGAGCTTAACAGCCACTGGTTTTTTGTCCCGGGCTTAATCGCGGTCATTAATGGCCTTATCTCAATTTTGCTGACAGCCTTGACGGTCGCCCGCGAGTGGGAAAACGGCTCGATGGAGATGCTTTTATCAACCCCGGTTCAGCCCTCTGAAATTATTTTGGGGAAATTGGCCCCCTACGCGGTTTTAGGAATCGGGGGAGTTCTCCTTGTCTTTATAGCCGCCCGCTTTGTCTTTGGCGTGCCGATGAACGGCAGCTATCTGTTGTTGTCTTTTTCCACTCTGGCTTTTCTGGCAGCGACCTTGGCTCAAGGGCTTTTGATTTCGGTTGTGACTCGCCAACAGCAATTGGCCATGCAAATCGCGATTACCACCGGGCTACTCCCCGCCTTTCTTCTCTCGGGTTTCATTTTCCCGGTTCAGAACATGCCAATTTTCTTTCGCTATCTGACCTCCATTCTTTCCGTCCGCTGGTTTATGCAAATACTGCGCCCGATTTTTTTACGCGGCTCCAATTTTCTAGATCTCGAAACCGCCATTGCGATGCTGTCTCTGCTAACGGCCTTGTTGGTTATCGGCTCCATTAAGGGCTTTAAGCGGGATCTCGAGCCATGAACTTCACGCTGATTGGATTTCTAAAAAAAGAATTCGCCCAAGGGCTCAGAGACCGCCGGATGAGAGTTCTTATCTTCATCTTGCCAAGCTTGCAACTCATCGTCTTTGGCCTGGCCATTCGCACCGAAATGAGAAATATTCGGCTTGCCGTCTTTGGCAAACCCGATCCTCTCTTACGGGAAATAACGACTCGCGCGGAAGCTTCCGGGTGGTTTATCCCCGCCAAGGTTCGCGGGAACGACCCTTATCAATGGACCAGATCCGGAGAGGCGGAAGCGGTTTTAGTTGCCCCTGAAAACGGGTTGGGCAGAGACGCCAAACGCGGAACGGCTAGTCTTCAAATTCTCATCGACGCCTCCGACAGCGTCAGGGCTCGCGCAATCCGCGCCTATCTGTCTTCGATCATTCGACAAGCCGATAAAGACCCCGCCCCTCAATTTAGTTTCTCGATTCGAACTCTTTACAATCCGGAATTAAAAACCGCCCATTTCATGGTCCCTTCTATTTCCGGCTTGATTCTCAGCATTCTTACGATTATCTTGACCAGCATGTCCTTAGCCCGCGAAAAAGAAATCGGGACCATGGAAACCATTCTATCGGCTCCGATTGAAGGATGGGAAATCCTTTTAGGCAAGACCATTCCTTTTGTCGTCATGGGAATCATCGTCTTTACTCTGGTGATTTCCGCCGGGATACTGGTCTTTGGCGTGCCGGAGCGCGGTCCGCTATGGATGCTGGGCTTAGCCGGCCTTGTCTTTGTCGTGACCAGCGTGACCATCGGGCTTTTTATTTCGACGATCTCCCAGAATCAACAACAGGCGATGATGGCGAGTTTCATTTTTCTTTTTCCGGCCATGCAACTCTCCGGCATCGCATTTCCCGTCGACAATTTGCCGCCCTTAATCGCCTGGGCCAGCTATTTAGATCCGCTGAGATATTTCGTGACCCTCATGCGAAATATCATGCTCAAGGGCGGAAACTCCGCGGTGTTTTGGGAAAACTTGGCGGCGATAGCCTTCCTCGGAACCTTGGTGGCTGTCTTCGCCGTTGAACGCTTTCATGACACTTTAAACTAAAGCTTCTCGATTTGATGGCGCACGGAGTTGACAGTTCTCCGGGAAACGGAAATGCCGCGCTCCATTTTTAATTTTGAGGCGATTTCAGCATCAGTCATGGCCGGAGAATCCCCAAGCCAAATTTCAACGAGTTCGCGCAAAACACGGCGCCGTCCGGGAAGAAGAGAAATCAGCGGGACCTCTTTTTCCCATGGCAGGCGCACCGAACGATGAGAAAGAGAGCGGCTAATAGTGCTGGGCGATAGATCTAAACGCCGCGCCAAACCTCTCAGGCTGATCGGACGCAGATTTTCGAGGCGGCGAGTGGATAAATACTCTATTTGAATTTTCGATAAGGATTCAAAAACCCGATATAAAGCGCTTTGCCTTAAATTCAGCGCTTCGATTCGCTTAATTAATGACGGAAGCCGCGCCTTTTCCAAAGGAGACAAATCTCCCGCTTTCCAGCGTTCGATGAGTTCATAACGAATATGGTAAAGACCACGCGCCCAATAAGGAGCATAAAACTCGAAACGAACTTCCCCATCGGAAACTTTTAAATGCGCGATACAAGCGACCTCGCGCGATGGGGCCTTGGCCGGAGCCGATACTGGAACTTCAAACTCGGAACGGATTTGAACGTCCAGCAGAAAATCATGAATCGCGAGAATCTCTTCTTTTGAAAAGCCCACCCGCTTTGATATTTCCTCAAGGCTAATTCCCTGGCCCCTCAAAAAATATTTCTCGAAATTTTCGCGCCCCATTTTCCGTATCGCCGACACCGCCAAGCCTCGCTCCACCGCCAATTTTTCGACGGGAACCCGTTCTCCCATTCCCGCGGTGGTCCTCTCATCAATTTCATAAAAAGAAGAGTGGAGTTCTCCGGACGGCCACTTTTGCCTTTGAAACGCGGGCAAAATCTTTCCATTGCCGAAATAGAGTTTGCGGAAAAGTTCGTCTTTCTCTATTTTCGCCACTTCAGAGGCGAAACCCTTTTCCGGCATCTCAATTAAATCCGCCATCCGCATGCGTCCCATAATAGAAAGGCGTTGCTGGGTCTCTAAAGCAAGCCCCTGCTCCATTTTTGCCATAGGGATATCAATTACAAGTTTAGCAGATGTTTTTAACGTTTATAGTGCGTATAATTTGCTAAAAAATGAGAAAGAGCGTCAATGAAAGCCCCTTCTTTGTTTAAAGACTGCGCCGATGAGCTTATCGAATTTTTAGATCAAGCTCCTGATTTCGTCATGCTCAGAAATCCGGATGGAACCATCCTTATGGCCAACGAGACTCTCTGTCAAAGGCTCGGGGTGCCGCGGGAAAAACTGATTGGCCAGTCCATTTACGATTTTTATATAGACCCCAAGCAAAAGCCCATTAGCCAAAAATACACGGAAACGCTTTTGCGTCAGGGAAGCAATCGGATTACGCTTCTCATGCGCGATAAAAACGGCTCTCCAGTCGAAGTCGAAGTCAGGGGTTGCCAAGTCATTCACAAGGGAAAGAAAGCTCTTTTCGGCATCGGACGGGAAATTGGCCGTTCGGAAAGAAATCAAAGATTGGCGGAGGTGTTGAGAACCGGATTTAAGACCTCTCATGACATCATGTTCTACACCGGTCCCAACGGAATGATTTTAGAAGTCAATGACGCCTTTACTCATTATTATGGCTACACCCGAGAAGAGGCGATAGGCAAAACCCCCGGCCTTTTGCGCTCCCAACATACCAGCGATGAATTTTACCGGTATATGTGGGCAAAAATATTAGATCCCAAACACGGATTTTGGAGAGGAGAAATCATCAACCGGACCAAGGACGGACGCGAAATCCCGCTCATTTTGACCATTTCGGCCGCGCGCGATGATTCCGGCAAAGTGATTGGCTTTATTTCCAGCGCCACCGATATTCACAAATCCAAAGAACTGGAAGAAAAGATCGCCCAAACGCAAGCCTTGGCCGATCTGGGAGAAATGGCGGCGGCCGTCGCGCATGAAATTAGAAATCCTCTGAGTTCGATTTCAATGGCGTCTAAACAGCTGCTGCAAAGCCATTTGGGCTTATCCGACAAGGAATCCATCGTCAAAATCCTCGAACGCGAAAGCCAACGACTCAATAAGATTCTAAACGAACTTCTTTTATTCGCGCGACCGCGAACGATTAAAAGAAAATCATCCGACCTCAACTCCCTGATCAAAACGACTGCCGACCTGATAACCCAAAATCAAGACCCGGCCTCTAATATCAAATTAACGCTCTCTCTTGACTCCAACCTCTATCCATTCTTGTTTGACTCCGATCAGATTCTACAGGTCTTATGGAATATGATTTTAAACGCCATCCAAGCGATGGAAGGGAAAGGAACCATGACCATCCGTTCCGGCCACTCCGAGAACTTCGCCTATTTCGCCATCAGCGATACCGGAAATGGCATTTCAGAAGAGGAAAAAGCGAAGATATTTAAACCATTTCACTCCACCAAAAGCCAAGGAGTGGGCTTGGGGCTCCCCACCGCTAAAAGAATCGTAGTCGCCCATGGCGGGCGAATTGAGATCGACACGAGGCTTGGTCAAGGAACCGTGTTTACCGTGTGGCTTCCTTACCTGGAGAATTAAATTGAAAAAGCCCTCTATCCTATTAATTGAAGACGATCTTTCTCTCAATACCCTTACGACCCTTGAGTTAAGAAACCGCGGCTACGAAGTTGACACGGCTAAATCGGGCCAAGAGGGGTGCGATAAAATAAGCCAAAACCCCAATATCGTCATCACGGATCTCAAGCTGGGCGACATGGATGGAATGGAAGTTCTTCAGCGCGTCAAGAAATATGATCCCAGGATAGAGGTCATCGTCGTCACGGGACACGGGTCCATTGACAATGCGGTCAAGGCTATCAAGGCCGGCGCTTTTGATTATCTCTCGAAACCCGTCGACCCCGAAGAATTGGCGCTGACCATAGAAAAGACCCTTGAACATCAAAAATTAATCGCCGAAGTGGAAAATCTTCGCTCTGAAATCCGGGATAAATACAGTTTCAGCGGAATCGTCTACGCTAGCCCCAAGATTAAAAATATACTCGAACTGGTCAACAAAGTCGCAAAAACGGAAGCCACCGTTTTAATTCTAGGCGAATCGGGAACCGGCAAGGAGTTAATCGCCCGCGCAATCCACGAGCAAAGCGCCCGGCGCCACGGCTCTTTTGTCGCCATCAATTGCGGAGCCCTGCCCGAAGGGCTATTGGAAAGCGAGCTTTTCGGGCACGTCAAGGGCTCTTTTACGGGGGCAGACAGAAACAGAAGAGGTCTTTTTGAAGAGGCCTGCGAAGGCACCTTGTTTTTAGACGAAATTAGCGAGACAACGCCCGCTCTTCAAGTCAAACTCCTGCGCGCGTTGCAAGAGGGAGAAATCCGGCGCGTCGGAGACAATCATCCGATTAAGGTTTCAGGACGACTGATCGCGGCGTCAAACAAGGATTTGGACAAACTGATCGAAAGCGGGAAATTTAGAGACGATCTTTATTATCGCCTCAAGGTTTTTCCGATTAAAATCCCGCCGCTTAGAGAACGCCCCGAGGATATCCTGCCTTTGGCCGAGCATTTCTTGAGAAAAGCGCAAAAGAAAATATCGGGAAGTGCCAAACGCTTTTCTCCGGAAGCGGCGCAAGCTCTCAAAGCCTATTCTTGGCCCGGGAACGTCAGAGAGCTTGAACACACCGTTGAACGCATGTTAATTCTCGCCTCCCAAGCGGAGATAAAACTAGAAGACGTTCCGCCTGAAATTCGCGTTTTTCGGAAAAAATCCGAAAATCCCTCGGACAAGAAGAAGAATCCGGCAAAGACATCTTTAAAATCTGGCCAGATTTCAGCGCCGACCCGCGCTGACGCGAAATAGGCGGCTCCACAAATTCAACTCTCAAATCCTTGCATTACTTTATTTTACGGGGTATACTAATTAAATAAAGAACTCCTGGGAGAATATTATGGATACTCATGCGGGAATGTCGATAGTCACGCTTAAAGGGCAGGTGGTAATTCCCTTTTGGATGAGAAGAAGACTTGGACTCAAAAAGGGAACAAGAGTTTGCTGGACGGCCCGCGAATCCGAGCTCATCTTGCGCCCCATGACAAGAGACTATTTCGAGAGAATGGCAGGAAGCCTCAAATCGAGCGGACGATTGTCGAAGCGTCTCCTTAAAGAGCGCTCCGAAGAAAGGGCGCGCGAAAATTTCAAATGAAGGTTCTCGATTCCCATGCCTTGATGATCTATTTGGAAAAAGAGCCTGGCTATGAGGTGGTTCGCGACATTCTCTGCTCAGCGGCAGAATCGGGAAAACCCTGTTTTATGAGCCGAGTCAATTGGGGAGAAATTTTCTACCTCGCTTACCGCGAAAGCCCGAATAAGGCCGAGGAGATATCAGCGCTCATCGACACGTTTCCCATTGAAATCACAGATATTGGACGAGAACTCGCCCGCCAAGCCGCCATTTTCAAAGCGACGAGAAAGATGTCCTACGCAGACTGTTTCTCGGCCGCCTTAGCAAAAATAAAAAAATCGGAACTCGTAACCGGGGATCGGGAATTTAAAACCGTCGAAGACGAGATTAAGGTTCTCTGGCTTTAAAACAAAAAGATCGAGGCGAGAATTAAGGCCAGTCCGATAAATAGCTTTTCCGGTTCGCCTTCATTTTTTCCCAGGCGAATATAAAAAGCTCCAAGCAAACTCAAGATCAGGCCGATTAAAGCCTTAAAAGCGCTCCAGGCAGTAAAATGGAGGCTTAAGCCCGGCATCAAGGCTCCCAACGCTTAAACAACAAACACCCATTAACGTCTCCAAAACCGAATGAGGCCTTAATCACATAATCCAGCTGCCGGTCAATTTTCTGATGAGGGATACTCTCGGATATTTTCTGAATCTCGGGGTGAACCTTCTCGGAATTAATCGAGGGGTGAACATATGAATTGACTATTTGGTCGACCACCGCCACCGACTCAAGAGCCCCGGCCGCGCCCAAGGAATGTCCAATCATGGATTTGGTCGATTGAATCAAGGGAAATTTCGAGGGATCAAGTTCCAAGGCCTTTAGCCAGCTTCCCACCTCTCGCGGGTCCGCCGCTGTCGAGGTCAAATGCCCGTTGATTAGAGAAATTTTAGACGGAGAAACCCCGGAATCTTGAATGACTTTTCGGATACAGCGAACGACCCCCTCGGGATTCGGAAAAGTCATCGTGCCTCCGTCTCTCTGGCCTCCGGAATTGCAATAGGCGGCGACAAGCTCACAAAGTATTTTCGCCCCGCGCTTTTGCGCCGATTCCAGGCTCTCTAGCCTCAAAACTCCGGCGCCTCCGGAAGGCACAAAGCCGCAGGCCCCCGCGCCCATCGGCTGAGAGCCTTTTTCCGGAGCCTCATTATATTTGGAACAAAGAACGTCCCGCATCGCGTCAAAACCAGACCAGCTCCCGAAATGCGTCCCTTCGGCGCCCCCGGCATACATGGCTTCGGCGTAGCCTAACTGGATATTTTTCCAGGCATCAAAAATAGCCTCCGTCCCGGTATTGCAGGCGGAGCTGTTAGAACTCGTTTGTCCGCCGACTCCCAAAAATTTCCCGACCGCGACCGAAATGGAACTCGACATCACCTGCGGAACGATATCGGTTCCCATGGGAGCGGTCCCCCGCCCCGGCTCCTGATTTTTGGCGTCAAAGACAACCGGAGCCAAGGAATCAAGAATGGTGTCCATTCCGCCGATGCCAGAGCCGATAATAACGCCCGTATCCCACAAAACCGGAGTATCTCTTTTCCCCTTGACCCAATCTATTTCCATGCCGCTCATCCGCGCACATTCAATAGCGGCCATCACGGCATAGACCATCGCCTCGTTCAACTTATTGAGCTCGCCCTCGGGAATTAGTTTTAGAACCTCGTCCTCATCGACAGGCGGAACGCCTCCGATTTGGCAGAGATAATTCATCTCTTTAAGATCTTCTCTAAAAGAAATCCCCGATTTCCCGGCCTTTAAAGCCTCCCGGAAATTTTGAATTCCAACGCCATTAGGCGCGACCGCGCCCACGCCGGTAATGACAACTCGTTTTCTCATTTCTTCACCTCAAAACAATCTTGACGGGCCAACCTCAACGCCGCGCTAAAAACCCCTTCTCCATCCTTGGCCCCCCCATAAAAAAAGGACTCCGCGCGAAAAGAAAAAAACCCGTTTTCCGAAAATGGTTCTTGAACGAAAACTTTGACGGTCACGATGTCGCCGGGGCGCACCGTTTTTTTAAATAAAGCGTTTTCGATAGAGCGAAAAAAACTATTTTTTTCAGCTCCCGACTCCCGCAAAGACCATAAGACAGCCCCGGCCTGACAAGCCATCTCGACCAATTTAATCCCCGGAACCACCGGATTTCCCGGAAAATGTCCGGCACAATCCTCTTCTTTCCAAGCGTAAATCGCCAAAAGATGAGAATCCGTTTTTTCCAAGATTTTGTCGATAAATCTCCACTCCATCACAAGCCCATTCCACCATCTACGCTTAAGATCGTCCCGTTAAGGTAATCGTTCTCGATTAAATGCGCGACCGCCAAAGCGACGGCTTCCGCGCTCCCAAATTGCCCCAAGGCGATTTCCTGGCGGATTAAATTTCGCGTTGACTCCGCGATTGTCTCGGTCATGGCCGTTTCAATAAAACCAGGGCTGACCGCATTGACCCTTAATCCCTTTGGCCCCCATTCAAAAGCCGCCTGTTTGGTCAAGGCCTCAAGAGCGGCTTTAGAAGCACGGTAAACAGCGCTCCCGGTCAAAGCCTTTTTCGCCAAAATGGAGCTGACGTTAACGATAATTCCGGAACCGGATTTAATCATCTCCTTGGCGAAATCCCTCATCAGAAGAAGCGGCGTTTTAAAATTGACTCCCAAAATCAAATCAATAGATTCTTCCTGGATATTAAGAGCCGGCTCGTGGGGCTTATCAATTCCGGCGTTATTGACGAGAATATAGGGATTTCCCTCTTTGAGAGCGGCCTCCAGCAAAGCGCCGCGGCCCCGCGCCGTTGAAAGATCGGCTTGGACCAAAAAAGAATTTTCTATTTCCGACTGCAGGGCCTTTGCCGCCTCCGCATTTCCTTTATAATGGATTCCAATTCGCAGTTCTCCCGCGCTTTTTTCGCTTAAAACCTTGACGATGGCCCGCCCAATTCCGCCGGACGCTCCGGTAACGATCGCGACATCTTCAGACATTAGAGAACCTCCATATATCCGCCGCCCCAGGCAAGCCCTGCCCCCAAAACGGCGTAAACGATCTGATCTCCTTTCTTAAATTGGCTCCAATTTTGCGCCAGAACCGAGGGGCACCCCGCGGCGGCGATATTTCCTTGCTCCCGAACGTTTCTCAGATGGCGTTTTTCCGGAAGTTTTAAATGCTCAAGAATGGAATTTTGCATCACGAAATTAGCTTGGTGAGCGATGGTATAGCAATCTTCGGCGTAAAGCCCTTTTCGTTGAGCGATATCCTCGAACATCTCGCAGGTTTTCCGTATCGAAAACTCGCGAACCGCCGCGCCGTTTTGCCTAAAGTGTCCGGCGGAATCAATAACGATATCATCGGCGTTTTCCGATCTGGTTTCAAAAATCATAGGTTCGACCTTGATGCGCCCTGGATGATTGGAAGAGACGACTTCCGCCGCCGCTCCGTCTCCCCAAATATACCCATCGATACTCTTGGCGGAATAGTCCGTGCGCGTGGTGTAAGCCGAAGACTGAACGCAAAGGATAAATTCCGGAAGACTTTCTTTTTCCATATCCGCGAGGGTTTTCATGTGGAGAGAAAAACTCGAGCAAGCGGAGTTGATATCGCAGTGCGGCCCCGGCCGGGCGCCCAGTTCCCGCGCGATTTGATTGGCCAAACAGGGAATCATTTCAAAAGGCGTGTCGCAATTGGCGATCACCCAGCCGATTTGACTTGGAGAAACACGGGCGCGCTCCAGAGCTTGTCTTGCCGCCAAAACCGCGAGGCTTAACGGCGTTTCCCCGCGAGAGCGGGCATGCAAAATCGCTTGATCCGGATTTTTATTTTTGGTTTCCCGGATATAATCGAGGCTTAAAACCGAATAACGGCTGTTGATGCCAAGCCGTGAATCCACCCAGTCCTGGCCTTTTTCAAGGCCCGCTTCCCGATGTAAAAAATCGTTGCTTATTCTCGTTTTGGGAAGAGAACTTCCAATGCCATGAATATAAAACCCGCCCATTTACAATCCCGAGATCGCTTCCCCGCCGTCAATGCGCAAAACTTCGCCATTGACCCAGGAAAAACCAGGCAGACAAACCTGATAAATCGTCTCGGCCACGTCTTCGGGAGTCGTCAGGCGGTGATAAGGGTTTCTCATCCGCGCTTGAGCCTTCATTAGATCGAAATTGGGAATCGCGTTCCCAGCCGGAGTATCGGTAATCCCAGCTTGGATCACCAATGAGCGCGCGCCGTAAGGCGCCAATTCCACCGCCAAAGCACGGCAAGAAGCCTCCAGAGAACATTTCGCCGCTGAAACTGCGGCATATCCCTTCCAAGCAATTTCATTGCCCTCCGAAGTCATCGCAATGAGACGCGCCTCTTTGCTCAAAAGCCCTTCCTTAGACAATTCCCTCCCCCAAAGCAGATAATCATAACCCATCATCCAAATCGTGCGGCTCAAATCCTCTTCGCTTAACAAATCCTCGCGATAGGGAATGCGGCTGTCGGCCAAGGTATAGAGGGCATCGCATTTTTTTTCGTGGAAGGCCTCGTTAATTGCCGCGCGCAAAACCTCGGAAGAGGCCGAAATTCCGCGCTTTGAGAGAGACTCTGATAAGCCCTTGATCGCCGCACACTTAAAATTAGGGGTTTTATCCTCCAAAATAAGTTTGCACGCTCCGGCCGCCACCGAATGCATAAAAAGGTGAACCCCTTGCGGTCCCGCTTCCTTAGATAGGCTTTCAAAAACAAGCCCGCGCTCATCTTCATCGAATAAATTCACGTTATGAGTGACCAAGCGAACGCCCAAAGAGCGAATCTCGTCAAAATGAGGCTTTATCGAAGTTTCGACAACGCCTTCTTTGTCTTTATGCGCGATAAAAATGTTGAGCCCGCCGTGAGCCAAGCGCTTGGCCGCAGCCAAACCAAAACCGGAAGAGCCGCCTAAAATGACGGCCCAAAGCTTTTTCCCAGCAAACGGCTTTTCTTCAGAATAGATCATGATTTATTATAACATTTGACCCTTTTTCGTCGGCATTTTTATTTTCCCACAGCCTTATCTCCGCAAATTTAACCACCCCCATGGACATCCCTAGCTGAAACCTTGCTACAATAGACTTGATGCGGCGCTTAGATAAAAGCGTTTTTTTTGTCTCCGCCTTTTTGTTTGCGGCTTCCGCTTGGGGACAAACGGATAAATTCTCCCGATATTTTAATTCTGGATGGTCTAAGATTAAAGCGCCTGACTTCGCCCCGGTCAGGTCAAACCCGGTCTTCGTCCAAAACGCCGGGGGAACTTTCCAAGCTGAATACGCCCGCCCCACCCATATTTTCGTAACGGAAATGGCTTATCAGATGTATTCTTCGCAGTTTGGCGGCGGAGAAATGGCCCAATACTTGCCGAAAATTGTCAAAGCCTCCTACCAAGAAGACATGCCTTTTAAAAATCCCTTCGGACAACTGATTCCCGAATTGCGGCATTTTTGGGATCCGCGCCGCGGGCTCACAAAGGGACTCGCCGGATATGACAGCGCGGTAGACCGCGCCTATAAATATTTTACCGGCGGCTACGGAATCAATGGGAAATACGACCCGCGCTGGTCCGTGGAAGGAACCAAGGGAGAAGGGATTATTTTTCTTTACCGCGCGGGAGAAAAAGCTCAGGCTTACGAATACTTAGGGCATGTCGCCCACTTGCTAGAAGATCTCACCGTTCCAGCCCACACTTTATTATGGCCCCACCTGCACGCTATTCCCGGAAGCGACGCATATGAGACTTACGCGGAAACTCACTTCCGTGAAAATTTCATAATGCCAAGCTCAAAAGTGGAATCATTTTCTTCTCTCTACGATATTTTTAACCAAACGGCCCGGACCACCCAGCAGTTCGACGCCGGATTTGGTCCCGGCCCCCTCGAAGGCAAAGATGGAACTCTCGACCGCGGTCAAAGAAGAAAGGATGGGTTTACGCCCTTGGAACTTCAAGAAGAAGCCCGGGTTTTGCTGCCGCTGGCGGTCAAGCGAGTGGCCGCCCTTTTTCTCTATTTCCAAAACCAAGCCAAGAATAATTTTTCTAAGCCGCTGATTCCTTCTCTCAAATAAGCTGCCGCTTTTAAGCCCCCAAGAGGCATTTCAATTTGCTATTTTTTAGTCATGGAGAACGTTCACGACTTGCCCTCAACTTCCGTCATTACCGAGAAAACTTTCGGAAAGGTCCGCTGTCTTGTTTTTAATCATCCGCCTTCAAACAATCTCTCATTGTCTTTTTTCGACGGGCTTGAGGCCGCCCTTAACGCCGCCGAAAAAGATTCGAGCGTTCGCGCCGTTTTGCTTTCTTCTTCAATCCCAAAATACTTCTCGGCCGGCCTGGAATTATCCGAACTCTTTTCATCGGAAGAAAAAACTCGCGCCCGTTTATTTTTGCGCTTAATTGACCTTCACAAAAAACTCGCCCATTTTCCAAAACCTACGCTTGCCGCCATCGAAGGCTCGGCCTTTTTGGGTGGTTTTGTCTTGGCTCTGGGATGCGATTTTCGCCTCATTGCCGAGGAAACCGGGCGCGTTTCTTTAAGTGAGGTTCGCTTAGGCCTTTCACCTACCCTTCCCTTGATTTCGCTTGTCGCCTCGATGTCCGGGCGTCCGGGATTAATTAAAGACCTCATCTTAAGAGGAAAGACTCTCAGAGCCGGAGAAGCCCTCGAGGCCGGTCTAGTGGACCATATTTTCCCCAATTCTAATTTTTTTGAAACTTCCGTCAAGGAAGCTGAGAAACTCTCCAAACTCCCGCCGATGGCTTATGCGGCGATTAAAAACTCTCTTCGCTCGGTTTTAATGAAAGATGAGGAAAAACTCTGGGAGAAAGGGCTTGTGGAATTTAACTCCCTGTTTGCGGGAGAAGAAGCCCAGGAAGGCGTGCGCGCGATGTTTGAAAAAAGAAAACCACGATGGGAATAAATTCTCTTTTTTCTGCGGAACTTCTGAAGGGCAAGGTGGCCGTCGTCACCGGAGGAGGAACTGGAATCGGGAAAGTCATCGCGCTAGATTTTGCGCGCCACGGCGCCAAAGTCGCCGTCGTTTCTCGAAATATCGAGCGCCTCAAAGAAACGGCTCTTGAGATCGAAAAATTGGGCGCGGAAGCGGCGGCTTTTTCCTGCGATGTCTCAATTCCCGAACAGGTGCGCGCCGCAGCCCGAGACGTAATCGAAAAATTTAAGCGCGTCGATATTTTAGTCAACAATGCCGCCGCCAATTTTATCCGCCCCTCCGAAAAATTAACTTCGGTCCGCTGGAAAAAGGTCATCGACATCGTTTTAAACGGGACATTCTATTCAAGCCTCGAATTTGGGCGACAAATGCTCGCTCAAAAAAGCGGGCGAATCATCAATCTTGTAGCCGCCTACGCCTGGACCGGAGCGCCGGGGCTTCTCCCTTCGGCCTCGGCAAAAGCGGGAGTCGTCGCGCTAACCAAAACCCTTGGAACGGAGTGGGCCTCGCAAGGGGTTTTGGTCAACGCCATCGCGCCGGGCCCGATAGACACTCCCCAGACCCGAGAACGCCTTTGGCCCACGCCCGAAATGGAAAGACAAATTCTTTCCAGCATTCCGTTGGGGCATTTTGGAAAAGAAGAAGACGTCTCGGCCTTAACTCTTTTCTTGGCCTCGGAACTGGGAAGAAATATTTCAGGCGAGGTTATTACCTCAGACGGCGCGCAAAGCCTCGGAAGAGGAGCTCTCGATTTGTTAAATGCCGCGACAATAGGCCGCGCCCAAAGCGATTAATATCGATATTGAATCAAAATCGGCGTCGGATGTTCGGCGTTAGGACCGGCCAGAATAAGAACTCGCCTCTTAGCGAAGGGAACAATCCCTAAAATGGTTTGATGGGCCGGGTAACGAGCCTCAAGCTTCATCTGCCCCCCTTGCAATTTGAAAACCAAAAGCTCCCGACCCTTGGAGTCAAAGGCCCAAAGCCTCCCCTGAACCCAAGACATGGCCGTAACGGCAAACCCATTTCCCAAGGAATAGCTCTGGATTTGTGACGGATCAGAACCGTGCTGATAAAGGAGCCCATTGACTGCATCATAAGACCACAGGGATTTTCCATCAAAAGCCAGAGCCGTCGGCGCCGGGCCCGGAGTGGGATAACTTGCGGACACTACCCCGGGGTCGGAAGAAGAATGCTCGATGAGGCGGGCCTGAGCCGCGTCCAAAGACCACAGATTGCCTTTCGCAAAGGCGAGAGACGAGGGGTGATAGGGCTTAGTCGCCAAAACCTTGGCGATCCGAGTAATGACATCGGGCTTTTGAGGAGAAAATGACTTTAAATTTCCATCCCAATCGGAAGCCCAAAGGATATTCCCGTCAAAGGCGAGTCCCGTGGGGTTGGAGAGAGAAACAGGTTGAACCGAAAGGGCATGAAAATGGAAGCGGTTTAAATAATTCCAAACTTGATATCCCCCAACGCTCGCGACCGCCAAGGCTAGAATAGAAAACCAAAACCCCTTACGTTTAAGCGTTCTCAAAGCCGGATTGACCTTCTCGGTTTTTTCTGAAACCTTCTTCATAAAGGAAGACAATTTTGCCGTCGCTTCGGCCGATTCCCGGACGCTCTGATTCATCGCTTCCGTAAAGCGCAAGTGTTCCGCTTCCTTTTTCTCAAGGTCGGAGTGCCAATTTTCCCTCTCTTTGCGCAAATTTTCTTCCCAAGAGGATAATTCCGCTCTCTGGTTTTGCCAGGCAGAGCGCTCCCTGTCCCAAAGTTCTTTCCACTCCGCGCGCTCTTGCTCCCAAATTTTGGAAAGCTCTTCCAGATGTTTTTCTAAATCGGCGACTTTTTTAAGGGCTCCCGCCTTGTCTTTTTCCGCCTCGATTAAGCGATGCCTCTCTTCCAATAGTTCAGCCAAGGTTTTTTCAAGGGCGGTCTTGGCCTCTTTAAGGCTCTGAGATGATTTTTCCAAATCGCGGGATAAAACCGATGATTCTTGTTGAACCCGGCCGGTCAAAGCCTGCATCTCGCGCAAACTTTGGAGATACTCCTCTTCTTTTTTTTGCCACATCTGTTCTTGACGTTCGAGAATTTTCTGTTGCTCGGATAAGCGCTCCCGGGTTTGAGACAAGAGAGACTTGAGTTTCTCTTTTTCAATAGCGTGGGTTTTTTTCTCTTCTTCAAGACTTTTTAAAGCCGCTTCGATTTTGCCCTCGGCCTCAAGCCCGCCGTTCAAAACGGTGGCCTCTTGTCCCGCCAATTCGCTTTTCAGATTTTGAATTTCGCCGCGCAAAACCGCTTCCCTCTGCCTTGATTCCTCCAAAGCCTTATACCTAGAGCTTAAGAGTTCGGAAAGTTCTTCCGCTTCGCGCCGGCTTTTTTTACGGACTAAAGACAAAGCCTCCCAAGCGGTTTGGGAAGGAAATGCCTGGCCCTCGCCGGAAAAAGGAATTAGAAACTCAGAGGAAGAAGATTCGGCCTTTCTCCACAAATCCTCAAGATTGTCCTCAAACCCAAAAAGATCTTCCGCCATGCCCTTATTGTAGGGTCCCAAAGCCAAAAAATCAATATCGGAATTGTTACGAGAAAAGAAAACTAAGTGAACGACTCAAGATGAGCGGTCAAACCGGACTTCCTGGAGAGTTCAACGGCTTGTTTAAACAAAATATCGGCCGCGCGCGTTTCTCCCAAGGCATGCAAAACCTGGGAAAGAGAAATCTTAGCCAGGACAAGGCCGCGGTTTTCCTGAGCCTGCTTAAATAAAGCCAAAGCCCGAACTAAAAACCGGCGAGCCTCTTTTAAATTTCCCTGTTGCATATTGACCCGCGCAAGACCCCATTCGACATAGCCCATATCGGCGGGATCTCCAAGCTTTCGGTAAAGAAAACGAGATTTTAAGTAGAGCCCTTTCGCCTCGCGGTAAAGTCCTTTCTGCCTTAACGCGTTTCCAAGCCCGCAATAGGCATAGGCTTTCGCGAACAAATCCGCGCTTTTAGACAATAAATTTTTGGCTTTGCGGTAATAATTCTCGGAATCCGACAGTCTCCCCTGAATCCGGGAAACTCCGCCTAGACCCAATAAAGCGTAAATTTTTCCGTCACTGTCTTTGGCTTTCGAGGCCAACACCAAAGACCGGAGATAAGCCTTTTTTGATTTCTCAAGTTGGCCGGAAAATCTCAAGGCTCCGCCGAGCGCCCATTCAATGAAAGCGCAGGCCTGGAAATCTTTTTCCCGAATCTTTCGTTTTAAAAAGGCGTTTAAGCGAGAAATACTCTCCTGATACTTCCCCTCCGCTCTGTCAATAAGAATCTCTTCTAAATCGACGAATTCTTTTTCATCCATTCTACCGGCCCGCCGCATCTCAAAGCGCGCCTTTTGGATGTGCCTGCGGGCTTCGGAAATTTCTCCTATACTGCGCGCGATAGAAGCCAAGGACAGAAAAGAGTCAAAGCGCAAAGACGGGTCTGAGCTTGAGTCAATCGCGAAAAGGTAAGAAGACCGAGCTTTTGAAAAAAGCCCGCGCGCGCGAAAATTTTCCGCTTTCTCCAAAATTTTCCGGGAATTATCTGCCATCGTTCAATTATATCTTTCCAGAAGCCTCCAAAATTGTTGTCATATAAGGGTGAAGAAAAAAACCGCGCCGCTATTGACGCTTTTTCTCTTGCCAATTTTAGGCTTTGAGCCCCTCAATGAACCTCTCCAATGGCATAAGGATTCAACCTTTCACTATAAAATCCTCCACCAAGACACCTGGCTTCCGATGGGGTTTACGCTCAAGCTGGAAAATATCCACAGCCGCATGAGAATGGACCTCGCCTGGTGTTGGCCCCCGGTTTCCTCCGCCGCCAAAATTCCCCTCTATCTCTACCGAAATCAAAGGCTTTATGAAAATGGGCGCTTTCACCCGCCCGCCTGGAGCGTCGGGTTGGCCGAACCCGAGATAAGAACGATTCTCTCTTTCGATCAAAAACCGATGGCTAATCTCTATCAAATCATCGCTCATGAAACCACCCACGTCATTTTTGTCTCTTATTGGATGAGAAAGAACCAAAACTATCCGCCCTATTGGCTTAATGAGGGCCTGGCGATGGTTGAACAGACCTCGGAACAACACTCAAAAGACTGTTATTGGTATCAACAAATATCTTATCTGTCGAGCCAAAACCTCTTTCCCCTCAAGACATTGATGCGGCTTGAGCCCATGAAAATGAATAATACCAGCGCCATTCAATTGTGGTATGTGGAATCTTATTCTCTAATCTATTTCTTGTTGCGGAAACGCCCTAATTTTTATTTTAAAACCTTCGTTTCTTATCTCAGGGATGGACGCTCGTTTAAAACGGCTCTTTGGGCGGGATACCATTATACTCCCCGTCAACTCGAAAGCGAGTGGCGCAGGTTCTTAAACATCCAAACCCGCCATAAAACTTTCGGCCCCATCTCTACCGTCGGCTTTTTCCACGATCTCGGGCCCTCTTAACGAGGAAATTCTTTCGGAATATTGGCCCGAACGGGTTTTCCATTAAGAGATTTTAGGAAAGCGATCAAATCTTTTTTCTGTCGAGAATTAAGCCCCAATGGATGAATTTCCTTATCCAGATAAGGGTTGGGGTTTCCGCCTTTGTTATAAAAATCCACGACCGCTTCCAGATTTTTTTCCGAGCCGTCATGCATATAGGGGTGGGTGTATAACAAACCTCGGAGGCCAGGCGTCTTAAAACGCCCCTGGTCTCCTTCTTTTTTCGTGATCAAATAGCGGCCCAGATCCGGATGTTTGGCATTCATCCCGACGCCCAAATTATGAAATCTGGAATCGGAGAAATTTGGACCAGTATGACAAGCGTCGCAATGGGCTCTCCCAAAAAACAGATTCATTCCCCGCTGAGCCGACAAAGATAAGGCTTTCTTGTTGCCAGCGATAAACCGGTCATAATCCGAATCTCCAGATAAGATAGTCCGCTCAAAACTCGAAATGGCCTGGACAATACGATCGACCGTAATCGGCCCGGGGCCAAAAGCCTTCCTAAACATTTTTTGATAACCTTTAATTTCCCCAATTTTCCGTTCGACTCCTTTGAGGGAAAATCCCATTTCCACCGGATTTTGAATTGGACCCTTGGCCTGCTCTTCCAGACTCGGAGCTCGCCCATCCCAAAACTGAAGTTCATTATAAGTCGCGTTAAAAACTGGCGGGGCGCTGCGCGCGCCTTTTAAGCCGTTAATTCCGGTTGAGACCGGGCTCTGGTCGGTCCAACCCTTGGCCGGGTCATGACAGGTAGCGCAGCTAATCGTGTTATTGCGAGAAAGCCTCTTATCAAAATAAAGATATCTCCCCAAATCCACTTTTTCTTTAGTGATCGGATTGTTCTGGGGAACCTTGGGCTTCTCGAGTCCCAAAGGAACCGGATAAGGGTAGGCGGGAGTGTTACTGCTTGAATCGTCGCCCCAATCGTCGGCCGAAAGACCACGAGAGAAAAATATCAAGAACGAGAGAAGGCTTAAAGTTAAGAATATATATTTTTTCATAAAAATTCCCCTCGATTGATTTAAAACCTTAAGATAGAAAAGAGCGCAACATCCAGGCCATTTTTTCATGTTGTTCCATCACTCCAGTCAAGAAATCGTTGGTGCCCATATCGCCGCTAGATTCACAAAGCTTAAGCTGAGACCTTAAATCTTCAATAAGAGTTTCATGATCTGACAAAAGTTCTTGCAGCATCTCATGGTCCTTAAGATTCTTTCTTGCAGGCTCTTTAACAATGGAAGCCGCCAAAAATTCCGCTAGACTTCCAAAAGATCTTTCGCCCAAAGCCCGCGCTCTTTCGGCGACCTCATCAATGATATCGTCTAACTCCTCATACTGCGCTTCAAAAAATTTATGGAGATCGTTGAACCTAGGCCCGGTGACATTCCAATGAAAATTACGCGTCTTCGTATAGAGGACATATTCCGCCGACAAGATTCGGTTTAAAATACCCGCAACCTCCTTTCGTCCTTTTTCTCCAATCCCGATGTTGATTTTCATGTTTTTCTCCTCAATATGATCCGATTTTTTTTACTTTTGGTTTCCTATCAGCGCAAGAGCGGCAAAGGCCTGAAACTCGAACGTCATATTCTTCCGCCATAAATCCACCAGATAATAAGGAAGGCAAAGGCGTCTGAGCCCAGAGCGGATCTCGCCAGTCCTTCATCCATCCGCAAACACGGCAAACCAAATGCTGATGAGGTTCCATATTCGCGTCCAAACGCAAGGGCCCGTTCTCAGAGGCAACACGGCGAATAAGACCTAAATTAATTAAATCCTCAACAATTCGGTAAACCGTCGGAAGAGGCAGAGACGGCCAATTTTTTTTAAGTCTGAGATAAATCTCTTCAACCGTAGGGTGACCTGGATCAGCGGCTAAGGCCTCAAAAACAGCTCGCCGCTGGGCTGTTAAGCGAATTTTTCTTGAGCGACAAGTGTCTTCAAAACGGGCCAGCCAATCATTGACAGGGCGCAAAGACCTCAAGTTGAAAACTTGACTCATATGATAAATATTAACATATGATATTAATTATGTCAAGAGAAAAAAGTCTTTGCCCGCAAAGTGTTTTGGGCTTTACGCGAGGTTTAACTTCCTATTTCGGGGCCGGGCCCTCCACGATTTCAGCCATATCCTTGGGGCGAAGCCATTGCGAAAAAGCTTGGCGCACGTCCTTGGCTTTTAAATGGACATAAATTTTGGCCGCGCGCTCGGGCTCATCAAGCGGAAGACCAAACCTAGAAAAATAAAGCCACCGGGAAGCCACGTCTCCAAAACTCTCCTCGCTTAAAGGAATCGAGCGCAAAAGTAAAATTTTTCCTTGCCTTAATTCTTGAGCGGACACCTCTTTTTTTTGCATCGCGAGGATATCGTTTAAAGTCAAGGTTCTGGCCTTTGAAACCTTATCAGGGTCGCAACCGTAGACAATCTGATACATTGACCGGGTGCGCTCAGCGTCCCACTCCGACCACACCGAATAAGCCAAGCCCGTCTTCTTGCGCAAATCCAAACTCAGCCTCGAAGCATAAAAGGCGCCTCCCAAAATTTTATTGCCCAAATTGAGAGCGTAGTAATCCGGAGACAAGCGCGTCATTTCTACCGTTTGAGCCAAAATAACTTTATCCTGAAGCCGGCTTGAATCAGGGACATTGATCTTGGAAAAATGATTCGTCGGCGCTATTGGATAGTCAATATTGGGTTTAGCCCCAACGGCTTTCCAAGACCCGAAATAGCGAGCAATCACTGTTTTGACCTGCTCGGGATCCACTTGTCCAATCACGACAATAGTGGTCATGTCGGGGCGAAAGACCTTGTGGTAATATTGTTTGACGTCATTAAGGCTCAAGGCCTTGACCGTTTTCGGAGTCGCTTGGCGCAGAATCGGATCGGTTTTAGGATAAAGAGCCAAATCCACCGCTCGCTCGGTCAAATAATCGGGGCTTTGAAGTTCGCCGACCAATTCATCTGACACCTCCTTTCGGATGATCTTGAAATTATGTTTAGGAAGAGCCGGGGACAACTCATTTTCAGCCAACAATTTGACCCCCTCTTCAAAATGACTAGACAAGACATTGAGGAAAAAATGGGTTCCCGCGCTTTCATCCGCCGCAATATCATCGAGGGCTTTTTGAAACGCGATGCGATTAAGATTTTTACTTCCATAGGAGAAAAGTTCCCCCAAAACCCGCGCAACTCCCTCTTTGCCGGGAAGAGCCTCGGTGTCGGAATTGGACAAAATATATCCGGAGACAGAAACCGTGGGGCTAATCGCCTCGGATTCTACAATCAAATGGATGCCGTTGGGCAAAAGACTGACAACGGGGTGAAGGGTTAAGGACGGAATTTTTAGGCTCTCAACCGCCTTTTTCGCCCACAAGGGGAGCGGGACGGCTTTGACGGATGAAGAGGCAAAAGATTCCTGCCCCCCAAAACCTTTCCCTGAAACCGGCTTGCCCGAAGGCTGCGGAGTCAAAATCGTCGAAGCGGAGCGCTCAAAGTCAATGTATTTTTTTGCGACGCGCGCGACATCTTCGGGAGTGACTTTCTTTATCGCCTCGATATCCTCATCAGGAGACTGCCGTCCCTCGCCGGCCACTGCCTGCGACCACTCCATCGCGAGTCCCTCAATTGAATTTTTTTGGAATTCAGCCGAAGACACTTCCCGCCGCTTGGCCGCGGCAATAAAATCGGGATCGATTCCCTTTGACAACTCTTTTTTCAAAACCGCATTGACCTTCTTTAACAACTTTTTGGAATTAGCGCCTTTGGGAAAGCCCGCAATCGCAAAACCCATTCCCGCCTTAGGAAGGCCTTGATAATAAAATCCAGTGAAAAGCGCCTCTCCCTTGACCTGGAGCTCATAGAGAGGCCCCCGAGGGTTCGACAAAGCGTCTGAAAGAATCTGGGCCGCGGCGTAATCGGGGCTGTCGCTTCCGGGGAAGCGAAAAACCACGGCGGCCATCCCGTAAGGACTGTCGGTATCCATATTCTTAAGCGAAGGTTTGACGGGACCGAAGTTGAAATCCGGGCGTTTCGGTATTTGAACCGAAGGGATATTCCCAAAAAGCCGGCTCACTGTTTTTAAAGCCTTCGCGGGGTTAACGTCTCCGGTGATGACCAAAACGGCGTTATTGGGGCCGTACCAGTCATTGTGAAATTTCCGAAGCATGGCAGAAGTTGTCTTATCAAAAGAAGGACGCGTTCCCAAGGCGTCATGCTCATAAGGGGTCCCCTTAAAAAGAGTTTTGAGGAGTTTCATATAAAAAACGTAACTTGGATATGAGAGATCCCGAGACACTTCCTGCTCGATAGCGCCGCGCTCTTTATCCCAGGAAGATTTTTTAGCTGAAATCGCGCGCATGCGAAGGGATTCTATATGCAAAACCGTATCCAAATACTGAGAAGGAACCGTGTAAAAATACTGCGTCAAATTTTGCTGAGTATCGGCGTTAAGACGCCCCCCCACATCCGCTCCAATTTCGGCTAATTGATCCGATGAGATTCCGGGGCTTCCGCGAAACATCATATGTTCGGTCGCATGCGCCATTCCGGGAAAACCTTGGGGCACTTCATCGGAGCCAACCTCATAGTTGACAACGCTGGTCACCACCGGCGCGAGCGGATCATAGACGATAATGACTCTTAACCCATTTTTCAATGTCTCCCGGAAAACCTGCCCCGCCGAAATTTTTGATTTTGCCTTTGCCTGGCCGCCCAAAGGCGTTCTCGCCGCCCGGGAAATAAGAGGAAGCAATAAGAAGCTTCCCATTAAAAACGCCCGCCGCCATCGATTTTTATTTTTCACTTTTTTCTCCTTGTATCCCTTATTCATCCAGCCGCAGTCCTGGGCGCCTTGGGACGATCGGAATGCTTAAAACTTAATTCCCGGCCTTCTTTAAGAGCTTTGAACCACTGGGAAATTTCCGCAGTCTTAGATTCGATAATTTCTTTCGCCTTTGAGATTTCCGCCGAGCGCCCTTCTAAATTCTTGGCGACGATATGCTCTAAATCCTCAAGGCGATAAAGATAGACATGTTCAAGATGGTGAATCTCCTCTTCAATATCCCGCGGCATGGCGATATCCACCATAAAAAGAGAACGCCCGCGCCTGTTTTTAAGCGAACTCTCCACCATCTCCTTGGTAATGACCAACTCCGGAGAACCCGTCGAAGAAAGGACGATATCAACTTCTTCAAGGGCCTCCTGCCGGTTTTCCCAAGGCCAAACAACAGCCCGAAAATTTCGAGCCAAGGCTTCCGCGCGCTCGCGAGTTCGGTTTGAAATTAAAATTTTAGGAGATTTTTTGGTGACGAGATGTCGAATCATTAATTCCGCCATCTGTCCCGCCCCCAAGACCAAAATAGAACTCTCAGAGAGATTTCCAAAGATGCTTTGAGCCAGTTCCACCGCGACGGAAGCCACCGAAGTTTGCCCGACCGAAATCCCGGTCTCGCTCCGCACCTTTTTACCGACATAAAGCGCGCGTTGAAATAAGATATTCCCAATTTTCCCAGTCAAGCCTTCGCTTTTAGCCCGCTCATAAGCCTCCTTGACTTGTCCCAAGATTTCGGTTTCACCGACGACCAAGGAGTCAAGCCCGGAAGCGACTTTTAGCAAATGCGACACCGCCTCTAAACCGCTATAAAGATAAATATCCTCCCGGCTGGAGGTTTTGCCGATTAAATCCTCAAAAAAACTCAGCAAGACCTCAGGGCCGTCTACGCCGCCGGCAAACCCAGAAGCATAAATCTCAAAACGATTACAGGTCGATAAAAAAACCGCGTCAGTAATGGGACTCGATTTAATTTTTTGGGCGATATCCGAAAAAGAAAGAAGAGCGAATTTTTCGCGCAGAGCCAATTCCGCGCTTTTATGGCTAAGCCCGGCGACAACAATCTGCATAAACGCTTTAATTATCCCTTAGAAAGATATCCATGAAGCCCGCTTAAAAAATTAACGCCGACAAAGGTAAAGACGACACAGGCAAAGCCGAACATCGACACATAGACGGCTTTCTTGCCGCGAAGCCCCATCATGTAGCGCATATGCAGGTAACCGGCATAAACCAAGGCCGTAATCAAAGCCCAGGTTTCCTTGGGATCCCATCCCCAAAACCGCCCCCAAGCGTTTTCCGCCCACACGCCTCCCATGATGATCCCCACGGTCAAAATAGGAAAAGCCGCGGCGATAATGCGATAGTTGAGACTATCCAACTCTTCAATAGAAGGAAGGCGATAACAAAGAGGGGTAGGCTTTCGCGATTTAATTTGGTATTCCTGGACTAAAAGAGCGAGACCGACGCCAAAAGCGTTGCCGAAAGCGGCATAAGAAGTCATCAAGACTACGGGGTGAATATTAATCCAATAGCTTTGAAGCGCGGGAACCAAACCGGAAATTTCAGGAGAAGCGATCAAGACGGCAATCCCAAGACTCAACGAAGCCCACGGCAAGACAAACGCCCCCAGGATTCCCAAATGATGCCGGCTTTCAATCACGAAAAAAGCGACGCAAACAGCCAAGGCTAAGTAGGATAAAGCGCCAAAAAAAGTGTTGATCGGAAGAAAATAGCGATTTTCCGAAATTTGCCAGAAAGAATGGATGCGAAATCCAAAACTGGCTAGGTGAAAAACAATTCCAAGGCCCAATAGATTTAACATCCAGCGGTTTAAGCGCTCATCTTTGTAGGCCAAATAAATGAAGGATAAAATTGTGGCCCCCCAATAAGCGGCTAAGGCGATTTGAATTAATATAAGTTCAGGGTTCATCTTGGGACCTCCATTATATTTAAATGAGATTTCATTTGTCCCATTAAGCTATTGAATTCTCTTTCGAATTCCCGGCCTCCTCTTGAACTCCAAGCGCCAATTGAAAATTGAGTTTCGCCTTCTCCCCTTGGTTCGATAAGAACCCAAAACCTGCGGCGATGAAGATAGAAAAGCAAAATAAGGCCTAGAACCCACAACAAAGCTCCTAAAATGACCCAGGGATATCCCGGATCATATGCCACTTGAATTCCGGAAAACAAAATCGGATCGACCGAGGCCAAAGAAAAAGGCGGCGTTTCGGCGTGCTCAAGAGTTCCGTCCGGACTTTCTTTGAGGCAAACATGCGGATAAAGAGAGAAAAGCCACAAAGGCGGGGTCGGCTTTCCCGCGACGCTAAATAAAAATCGCACCGCCGGATTTTTGAGGTCCAGAGAAGCGGTGTCGGCATGCCCATTGGAGACGGTAAAATCCGGCATCAAGATATCGGCGGTTACTGAAAACGGAGTTCCCGGAACTTTTTTAGGAACGCGCTGATGCAAGGTCAAGAAGGTCCCACCGAGATCCAAGGTCACGGTCCTAAACATTCCCGCCGCTCCCCAGGAAGCCTGATAGAAACGCACCCCGTGGATATCCAGAGGATGATTGACTAAGATCGTTTTTTGTCCAATTAACTTGTCTCCGGCTTTAACGCGCAGGGCCGAGGAAAATAAACTCGGTTGAAAAGTCCCTTTATAAAAATGGACGGTAAATTTATCCACCGAGAGAGTCCAGGGGCGGTTTTTCATCGCGACCGCGTTTCCCTCCATCACCGGATCCATCTCGACAAAACCGTATAAAGCTTTAATCAACGCCCCGATCAAAATAATGACCAGGGCGATATGGGCTATATAAGAGCCCCAACGCTGAAGCCGATGTTTCGTCGCCAAAAAAGCCGCGCCGGAAGGGCTGTAAAATTCATCATGAACCGCATAGCCATGGTCCTCAAAAAATGAACTCGCTTTTTTAAAAGCTTGGTCAAAACTGAGAGAAGAATCCATAGAGAACTGAAAAGGCTTAAGGCGCAACGCTCTTTCTTTTTGAGACAAGCGCTTTTCGGCCTCTTCTTCATCGGTATTTTCCGGAGGCAAAGCGGTCGCGCCGATATCGGGAGGTTTATTCCAAAGCTTGCAAACGACAATATCAAAGGCCATGAGCCCTAAAAGCCCCATAAACCACCAGGTTTGATAGAGATTAAAGGCGCCGAAAAAATTTAGAATCTTAAACCCAAGGGGATGGAGAGAACGGTAAAGCTCGACTTTATTCGGAGAGACTGGAGATTGCGGAAAAAAAGTTCCAAGCGCGCTAAAAAAAGCGATCAAGGCGCCTAAAATGATATTAAACCGAATTGAGCGAAAAAGTTTCATTTATGCGACAACGAACTCAAAACCAGCCTCTAATTAATTTATGAGGAAATAGCCGAAAGCCCTGGGAGAGTCTTTCCTTCCAGAAGTTCAAGGCTGGCTCCCCCGCCAGTCGAACAGTGGCTCATCTGCTCGAACAATCCACTCTGGCTTAAAACCGCGAGGCTGTCTCCGCCCCCAACGATAGTCACGGCGCCGTTTTTTCCGGCCTTAGCCATCGCCTCCGCAATAGCGCGGCTGCCAGAGGAAAATTCAGGAATTTCAAAAACACCCATCGGCCCGTTCCAAAAAATAGTTTTGGCTTTCTCAATTTCTTCCAGGAAAATCTCAATTGTATGGGGGCCGATGTCAGCGCCGATCAGCTGTTCCGGAATCGCCATCCCTTGCGTGACGGAAACTTGAGCGCCCTGCTTAATCTCCAAAACCGCCAAATGATCGGCCGGAAGAAGGCAGGTGACTTTTTTAGAGTAAGATTTATCAATCACCGCTTGAGCGTCCGCGATTTTTTCTTTTTCAAGAAGAGATTTTCCAATTGAAACTCCCTGCGCCGCCAAAAATGTATAGGCCATGCCGCCGCCGATGAGAAGAGTGTCTACGCGGTCTAACAGCTTGTTTAGAACCCCCAATTTATCGGAAACCTTGGCCCCTCCGATAATCGCGACAAACGGCCTTGCCGGGTTGCCAATTACCCGGTCTAAAAACTCAAGTTCCCTTTGCACCAAAAACCCGACGCAAGAAGGAAGTATTTTGGGAATTCCCACTGTCGAGGCGTGCGCGCGGTGAATAGCGCCAAAAGCGTCTTCGACAAAGACTTCTCCCAGACTCGCCAAATCTTGAGCGAAAAGAGAATCATTTTTCTCTTCGCCCGCATGAAACCGGAGATTTTCCATCAAGAGAATTTCGCCCTCTTTGAGACTTAAAGCCGCTTTTTTGGCCTCAGGGCCAACGCACTCCGGAAAGAAAGCGACCGGCATTCCAATAATTTTTTCCAAGGCTTTCGCGACGGGTTTAAGGCTGTATTTTTCTTCCGGTTTTCCCTTGGGGCGGCCTAAATGGGAAATGAGAATAATTTTCGCATTGGATTGGCTTAAATGCTTAAGCGTCGGAAGCGCCGCGCGCAAACGACTCTCATCTGAAACAGCCCCGTTTTTAATAGGAACGTTGAAATCCACCCGAACTAAAACTCTTTTGCCTTGGACGGGCATCTCTTGTAAGCGCTTAAGCTTTAAGGCCGGCTTTTGAGTTTCTTCCATTTCCCCTCCCAGGGACATTTAGTTAATAGATTTTTTTGCCCATCGCCGAACTGACAAGTTCGACCGCCAAGACCGCTGTCGAGTTTTGAATATCTTCTAATGGGTTGATCTCAACCATGTCTAGCCCAAGAAGTTTTTTGGACTCGGAAGCCATTTCCATAATCAAATGAGACTCGCGGTAGGTCAGCCCGCCTCTTTGGGTCGTGCCGGTCCCGGGAGCTTGAAGCGGATCAACCGCGTCGATATCAAAACTGAGATGAAACCCAGCGGTCTCGTTATTGACAATTGAAAGCGCCTGCTCCATCACCCGCGCCATCCCCATGCGGTCGATATCCTGCATCGAGAAAACCTTGACCCCCGATTCCCGCAAATTATCAGCCTCGCTCGCATCGACGGTGCGGGTTCCCACCAGACACACGTGTTTAGGATCCACCTTGGGCGAAAAGCCGCCTAAACGCACAAAAGGCGCATGTCCCATGCCGATGAGATGCGCGACCGGCATTCCATGAATATTGCCGGAAGGAGAGGTTTTAGGCGTATTGATGTCGGCATGGGCATCCACCCACAAAAGACCGATGGAAGAACCTTTTTTGCGGTAGGCCCCGGAGACTCCGGACACCGTTCCCATCGCTAAACTATGATCTCCCCCCAAGGTTAAAGGCAGATGCCCCTTCCCCGAGACTTTACGAACCTGCTTTTCCAAATCGCGGCAAACCTTGAGTATCGCCGGCGCATTTTTAAGTTTCCTATTTTTGTAAGGAGACGGCTCGGGGACGGAAATATCTCCGATATCTTCTATGGAGAGCCCGATTTTCTCAAGAGACGGAATCAACCCCGCGCGGCGAATGGCCGAAGGCCCCCCGGAAGCGCCCTCTTTGCTGGCGCCAAGGTCCATAGGGGCGCCTAAAACGACGACTCTCCGCTTATTCATATGCAAAAAATCAAACTTTCGCGAGAATTCCTTTCCTGGCGACAAACACCGCCAAATCAATGACGCGGTTGGAATAGCCCCATTCATTGTCATACCAGCCAAAAACTTTAACGAGATTTTTATCTACCACATCGGTTAATGGAGAGTCGAAAATGCAGCTAGAAGGGTTTCCGGTAAAGTCCTTGGAGACAAGCGGAACCTCGGCATAAGACAAATATCCCTTGAGATCTCCTTCTTCCGAAGCCCTTTTGAAGGCGGAATTGACTTCTTCTTTTGAGACGGGTTTGTCCGTTAAAACCGTGAGATCGACAATCGAAACATCCGGAGTCGGAACGCGAATGGATAAACCGGTCAATTTTCCCTTGAGTTTCGGCAAAACCAAACCAATGGCCTTAGCCGCTCCCGTGGTCGAGGGAATCATGCTCTGGGCCGCCGCCCGCGCGCGACGCAAATCTTTATGCGGAAAATCTAAAACCACCTGATCATTGGTGTAGGAATGAATGGTCGTCATCATGCCCGATTTAATTCCAAAAGCCTCGTCAAGCACCTTGGCCAAGGGAGCTAAAGCGTTGGTCGTACAGGAAGCGTTGGAGATGACATGATGTTTGGCCGGATCATAGAGTTTTTCGTTAATTCCCATGCACAGGGTCAGGTCTTCCCCCTTGGCGGGAGCGGAAATGATGACCTTAGATGCCCCGGCGGAAATATGGGCTTTGGCTTTTTCAGCTTCGGTAAAACGCCCGGTCGACTCGATAACCAAATCAACGCCTAAGTCCTTCCAGGGAAGTTTAGCGGGATCTTTTTCAGCGACGACTTTGATAAGCCGGCCATCGATCTTCAGATCGTTTCCATGCGCTTCGACAGTTCCGCGGTAAATTCCAAAAGTCGAATCATATTTGAAAAGATGGGCCAAGGTCTTAGCGTCGGTTAAATCGTTGACCGCGACAAAATTTAATTCAGAATTGTTAATTCCGGCGCGAAGCGCCAAACGCCCAATTCTCCCAAACCCGTTAATCCCGATATTGATCGCCATAAAGTCCTCCTTAAGGCCATGGGCCTCTTGATTAAAAGTCTACCCCTATCCTACCGCTTTAAAAGCCGATTTTCCAGTTTTGCTATGATAATTCCTATGAAATATCCAAAGATTCGCTGGGGCGCCTTGAGTCTCTTGACTCTATGGCTTAGCGGTTGCGCCTCCTATTACACGCCCAAACCTCTTTATCTGGAAGACCCCTCGCTTTTGCCAATTCATGTTCAAGTTCCCAACACCAAGGTTTCAGTCGGCATCGTCTTTCTCGATTCGCCCAAACTGGTTCATTTCTTTTTCACACGGGAAGGCCTGATTCGGCAGGACATTTTGCCCGTCTTAATATCAATTGATTCCAAAGATAAAAAGATTTATTCAGCCACTCCCGGTTCTTTTTATTTTGAAGCCGGTGGGCGCGTTTATAAGCCCATTTCCCCGGAAGAGGTCTTTGATGTAGCCTGGCAAAGCAAGCACCCTTATATCGTCGTCAAAAAAACTCTTTATTATACGGCTCTGACCGTCTTTACCATCGTGACCTTGGGACTGGGATCGATGATCTGGGTTTTGCCCACGCCATTTAAGCAACCCACTCCCGCAGACGATCCCTTCGGAAGAGACCTCACTTATAAATCATTCCCTAAAAAAGCGCTCATTCAAACTGGCACAATGACCGGCGGCATGCTCTTTTTCCATATGACCGATAAGATGAAAGGTGCGGATCATGCCGCCTTCGTCATCCATTTATCCCAGGAAAATTCGTCTTTTAGCGTTAATTCAACATCGGTGACAATCAAGACTTCAGACCAAGAGGATTCTCAAAACGCTATTGACGTTCTGAAAAACTTCTTTAACTATTGATGAAATCGGCCATCACCGCCCTTATCAGCTTGTCAATAATCGGCGCGGCGATGCCCACAGCCTCTTCTCAGGAGAACCAGAACATGGCTTCCTATCACAAACCCTCGGACGCAGAACTGAAGAAAAAGCTCACTCCGCTTGAATACGCGGTGACCCAACAATGCGAAACAGAACCCCCGTTTCACAACAAATACTGGGATAATCACGCCCCCGGCATTTATGTGGATATCGTCTCCGGAGCCCCGCTATTTTCTTCTCTGGACAAATATGACTCCGGAACGGGTTGGCCCAGCTTCACCAAGCCATTGGAGCCTAAAAATATCATTGAAAAAATGGACACCACTCATGGGATGACTCGAACGGAAATTATTTCTCAGAGCGCTCATTCTCATCTAGGACATCTGTTTCCGGATGGGCCGGGCCCTTCCGGGTTGCGCTATTGCATGAATTCTGCCTCTCTGCGTTTTATCCCCCTCGCGAACATGGAAAAAGAAGGATATGGAAAATATCTACCGGCTTTTGAAGAAGCGGGGCTTTGGCCGATTAGCGCTAAGACCGTCTCAAAAAAAGACTCTCTTGAAACCGTCGATTTGGCTGGAGGCTGCTTCTGGGGCATGCAGGAAATTCTGCGGAAAATCCCCGGGGTGGTTAAAACTGAAGTCGGCTATGAAGGCGGACATACTCCCAATGCCAATTATGAAGAAGTCCACACCGGGAAAACCGGACACGCGGAAACGGTCCGTGTCGTTTTCGATCCCCATCGGATCAGCTTTTCCGAATTATTAGGATATTTCTTCCGAATGCACGACCCTACGACTCTCAATCAGCAGGGCAATGACGTCGGAACTCAATACCGTTCCGCTATTTTCTATCACAGCCAAAAACAGCGCGAAATAGCTGAAAAAATGAAAAAAGAGGTGGAGGAATCTCATCAGTGGCCACGGCCTTTAACCACTGAAATCGCTCCCGCCGGGCCTTTTTGGCGGGCGGAAGATTACCATCAAGACTACCTCATCAAGCATCCCCATGGATACACCTGCCATTTCATGCGGCCAGCGGTCAAAAATTATCCCAAATCTCTAACCCCCCAATAAAACGGCCCGCCTTGAATTTGAGGCGGGCCGTTAAAATGGCGGAAGTTTACGCCGCGACCTTGAAATACTCCTTCGATTTGACTGGATCAGCCTTCATCGTCTTTTTCCCGTCGTCCCAGTTGGCCGGACAAACCTCGCCGGTTTTCTCGACTTGCTGGAAGGCCTTAAGGACCCGAAGAGTCTCATCCACGCTGCGGCCAACCGACAAATCATGAACCACGCTATAGGCCACCATTCCCTTCGGATTAATCAGAAACAACCCCCGCAAGGCCACCCCGCCTTCGCTGAGAACCCCATAATCCTGGGCGATTTTCTTGTGGATATCAGACAAAAGCGGATAATTGATTTCTCCAAGACCGCCGTCTTTTCTTTCCGTGTTCACCCACGCAAGATGGGTAAACTGGCTGTCGATTGAGCAACCAAGAATTTCGCATCCCAGCTTTTTAAAGTCTTCCACGCGGTCGCTAAAGGCCGTAATCTCGGTAGGACAGACAAAAGTAAAATCGAGCGGATAGAAGAAAAGAATGAGCCACTTCCCTTTATAATCCGACAATTTCACTTCCTTAAACAGTTTCCCTGTTAAGGCCATGGCCTTAAAATCAGGGGCCGGCTTTTGAACTAAAGAATCTCCCATGTTTGAATCCTCCTTTTTCCCATGATACAAAAAATAGACTGTTTTAAGGGACGGTCAAAATTTAGTTTAATTGACGGATGGAAAACAGGCCGGAAAGGAGCGGCCTTTCTTGGTTGATGGCATCCTTATTAGCCCCTCTCCTGTGATTTCCCTCATCTTTTCTATTCTTCTTTTAGGAACTCCCAAAGTATTCGCGGCGGTATCCGCCTCCTCAACGACCTTGCCTGTAACTATTTCAAGTTCGAGCCTAAAAACCGCTTTAAAGACATCTTCTTCCACGATACGCCCCGACTCCATCTTGGCGCAACCAGATACGGGATATGCGCTCCCCGCTCCCCCCAAGATATCCACCGATGAAACCTTGACGATTTTTGAAGCCGATGAGGTGGACTATTCAAGCCCCGTAATCCATATGAAGGGCAATATCGTCATCCACCAATCTACGCGAACCATCAAAGCCGACCAACTTTGGATTAATCAGAAGACCAATATCGGGACTTCAAAAGGATTTCTCATCATCAAGGATTCCGGATCGGCAATCAGCGGAAATCCCGGGAAATACGATTTCGCGACCGAAACCGGAACCCTGATTCACGCTTCAGCGGGATATGGCTATTGGCGAGTCCACGGGGCGACCGCGACTTTAAAACCAGGGCAAAAAGCCGTTTATCAAGACGCTGATTTTACCAGTTGCAACGTGTATCCCAATCCGGATTATCATTTTCACTCAAGCCATCTTCTTGTCGTTCCAAACAAATATCTATTGGGATACAACACGACCTTTTGCCTCGGTAAAACGCCCCTATTTTACATGCCATTTTTTTATAAATCGCTGGTTCCCAAAAACAAGCAAAATGGGACCTTTCACATCACCTCCGACCCCGGATATGACTATCGCAACGGGTATTTTTTGAAGAACATGGCCGAAGAGGATTGGAGTAAGACCTTCCAGACCAAGGAATTCTTGGATTACTATTCAAACGAAGGCGTCGGCATGGGAGGCGAGATAGACCATCACGAGAGCAAAAATCAACGGGGTTCCCTCTATTTCTATACGATTCACGAAAATCCGCCCAAAACCGTCGGCGGCAATCTCATCTCCAGCGGACTCCAGAGATGGGGCGTCTATGGAGACGAATACGATCAATTGACCAGCTCCTTGTCTTTCCAGGCCCGCATTCAAGCCCAGTCCGACCAAAACTTTAACAATGACTATGCCCGCTCCAATCTCTATCCCGTCGCCAACCAACTCATCAATAGCTCGGCCTTGGTCTATCGTCAAGCCAAATATTTCGCTCGGGTCAGCTATTCACGGGTAGACAACGCCTATAATCCCAACGGGGTCAACGGGGGAGGGTTTCAAACTTATTCCGAGAGCGCGCCCCGCTTTGATTTTCAAACCGTGCCATTAAGATTCAAACACGACCCCCTGATCAACACCTTTAGCGCCTTTGAAGACAATACCACTCAACAGGGACAACCCTTCCTGCAACATTCAGCCGGAATTAACTGGCAAGGCTCCAATGTTTACCGTATGGGCTGCGGAGTTAATTTTACCCCCACGCTTCAATATTCAAGCGCTTATTACAGCAAAACCAATCCATTAAGCCCTTACGCAACCAACCCTACCGCCATTTCAAGCAACGTATTCATCAACAATTATTCCGCCTCCGGAGATCTGCGTCTTCCCACCATTGTCGGAGATGTCGACGTCATCCAGAGTATGACCGGGCGCAGCAAACTGAACGGCTTCGGTCTTGACTCCAGCGCTCCGGACCACGGAATTCAAAGCGAAATGGCGACTCTCGAGGACGTCTATACCTTTTCTCCTGCTTCGATGCTCCGAATTACCTCTGGCTATAATGAACAGCAAGTCACAAACCAACCGATTCCCCTCAATCAGAGGATACAACCCATCGCTGAAAATCTCACCTATGTGACATCCTCGGGAATCAACATTACGCAATCCAACACCTATCAATTCGACGGCGGAGAACAGTCTTTTCAACTCAACCTCATGAAAGGTCAGGAAAAAGGAACTCATTTTGGGATATCGGCCGGATATGCCCCAATCGTTCCGGGAGTGAGTCCCCAGACCTATACCGTCAACACTGATTTTGGCTGGGCCCCCGCCTCTTCGACCTGGCACGTTTTTCTTATCACCAGATCCCAAACCGTCACCAACGCCGGAGTCGGACAAATGCAGTCATTTGCCCTCTATGACAAAGAACTGACGGTCGTGAAACTCTGGCATGATTTTATTGGGACCGCGCAATTTCTATTCCGCCCTGGAAACGTCAAACAGGTCTCTTTTAATGTTACCCTTCGCTTGCCGGCTGGCGGGCCGCCAACCAGTAAAGCTCAGCAGCAACAAACCGATTGGGAATCGGAATGGTATCCAGAAAGGCAGCGCCCAATGACCCGGCTTTAAAGCCCTAGCCTTCCAAGGCCAGTAGAGCGGCCCCGATGCATCCGAAATCGGAGTTTTCGGTCATGCGGATTTTTGCGCGCAAAAACGGCAATTTAAACGGCTCTTGAGAAAGCTCTTTTTTAAGAGGATCCATCAAATGCCGGCCGGCCGCAGAAACCCCGCCCAAAAGAGAAATTCCATCGGGATTAAAAATCATCACTAGACTCGCGATTCCCGCAGCTAAATAGCGCGCGGTCACCGCCCAGACTTCTTGAGATAAAACGTCTCCCATCTGAGCGGCTTCGCTAAGATGCCTGGGCTCAAGGGCGTTGGGATCAGCGCAGAGAGATGAGAGAATCCGCCCTTTATCCGGAGACTCGGAAAGCATCCGGCGAGCGGTTTTAATAATCCCGTATCCCCCCGCGTAAGCCTCAAGACACCCTCGGCTGCCGCAATGACACAGTTCTCCGCCCACGGCCACTCTCATATGCCCAATTTCACCCGCGCTTCCCGCAGATCCTCGGTAAAGTTTTCCGTAACAGACAATGCCGCCGCCAACTCCAGTTCCCAAGGTCAGCCCCAAAAAATTTTCCCCTTTTTTCTTGAAATCCAAGACATAACAGCCCCAGACCGCGGCGTTGGCGTCATTTTCAACGACAAATTTCCGCGCGCCCATCTTTTTTGAAAACGCCTTTTTAAAATCGAAATTCGGCCAACCCTTTAAATTGGGGGCAAACAAAATTTTCCCGGACGCAGGATCGACCGCGCCAGCCAAGGCAAGACCAAAACCATCGGCATGAGCCTTTAAGAGTTTTTCCATCTCTATCACGGCGCTTGAAATTCGGGAGACAAAATCCCTGGGGCCTAAGGATGATTGCGTGGGGACTTGTTTTTTCGCGAGGATTTTTTGATTTTTTCCTAAGATCGCGATTTTAGTGTAAGTTCCGCCGACATCGACTCCAATGGATATGTTATTTTTTCCCATTTTTAAATCCTCTCTTCGCTAAATATCGCCTTGCCGAATCAACCAAATAAAGGGAACCGCAAACGACAAGAGTTTCCCTCTCTTGATTTTGCCAAATGTCTAAGCCCCGCTCAAGATTATTCGCCTCCCAGACCCGCGCAAGCGGAAAAATCTCGCGAGCTATTTTCGCCAGATCAGCTGATCTGGCCGCGCGGGGATGCAAAGAAGAAACCGCGACTATTGAGCGCGTCTCTTGAGGCAAGGACTTAAGAGATGAAGATATGTCTTTATCTCTCATCATGCCGATGATCCACAAGGCCTCGGTTTGGGCCCACGGAGATTGAGCCCAGGTCTTGGAAAAATTTCGCATCGCTTCCGGATTATGGGCTCCATCTAAAATTGCCGTCTTGCCCTCAGAGCTTTTGATGACCTCAAAACGGCCCGGCCAAGAAACTAAGGCAAGCCCATTGAGCGCATCCGCATGAGAAATCTTCAAATCTTGATTCCGGTTTAAATAAGATAATACCGCCCAAGCCAAGGCCACGTTTCTGCCCTGGCAAGTTCCCAGAAGATTTAATTTCGCTTCTTTCCCCCAAGGAGTCTCAAGAATCTGGATATTTTGTTCCCAATCAGTTTTTTTGACAGGCCAAGAAGTCTCAATGACGTTCAAAGGCGCTCCTAAAGATTGCGCTTTTTCTTGAATTGAAGACATGGAGGCCTCCGGCAATCGCGGACAAAATACCGCGCAACCTTTCTTGATAATTCCGGCTTTTTCGCGCGCGATTTCTTGCAGAGTGTTTCCCAACCAATTTGTATGGTCAAAATCAATTGAAGTGATTACCGAAGCCAAAGGCTTTTCAATCACGTTGGTCGCGTCCAAACGGCCCCCAAGCCCGGTCTCGACAATAGCCGCATCGATTTTCTTTTCGGAGAAATACTGAAAGGCTAGAGAAGTTAGGATTTCAAAATAGGTTAATTTTTTCTCCGGATCAAGATGCAAAGTTTTCTCTAAGAGCCTCTTAAAATCTTCTTCGGAAATCCACTCTCCGCCTACGCGAATCCGCTCTCGAGGGCTCTGAAGGTGCGGGGAAAGATAAAATCCGGTTTTATATCCCGCGGCGCGAAGCGCCGACTCTAAAATCGCGCAGGTCGAGCCTTTCCCGTTGGTCCCCGCGACATGAATGGAGCGAAAATCTTTATGGGGATCTCCCAATAAGGACAAATGCCTTGAGATTCTATCTAGGCCAGGGACGATTTTATGCTCTTGCCGCTCTTCAAGAGCTTGGAGAGATTTTTCGAGAGTCATTAGCGCGCCGGATTAAAGCCCCTAAAGCCGACAATTTATCTTCAATTTTCTCATAGCCGCGGTCGATATGATACACGCGCTGCAAAACGCTGTGCCCTTCGGCGGCAAGGGCCGCCACTAACAGCGCCGCCCCGCCGCGGATATCGGAAGCCATAATGGGAGCACCCATCAATTTTTTAACTCCAAAAATCTGAGCGTGGTTTCCATGAACGGAGATGGAAGCCCCCATGCGCAAAAGCTCGGCGGCATGGAGAAAACGATTTTCGAAAATAGTTTCTTCCACTTCGCTTTTGCCGTCAGCCAAGCACATGAGGGTCATCCAAAGGGCTTGAAGATCGGTTGGAAATTCAGGGTAAGGGCCGGTCTTAATCGAAACGGGTTTTAACGCCTCTCCATTGGAAATAACGGCTATTTTTCGAAGCCCGATTTTAACCTTAACTCCGCAAGCGCGCAGTTTGGCGATCGGGTCTTTGAGATGCCCGGGATCGGCGCCCACAATCTCAACGCAGCCCTGGGTCGCGGCGGCGGCAATCATAAAGGTGCCGGCTTCCAAGCGATCGGGGATAACGGAATACCGCGCGCCATGCAAAACGGATTTCCCCCGCACGGAAATTCTTGAATCTCCCAAACCCTTGACTTTCGCGCCCAGAGAAGTGAGGAACCTCCCCAGGTCTTCAATTTCCGGCTCTCTTGCCGCATTTTCTATGATCGTCTCCCCATTGAGCGCGGCGGCAGCCATCATTAAATTTTCAGTCGCTCCGACACTGGGAAATTTTAGCCGAACCCGGCCCGGAGACAACTCTCTTGAAGAGAGAATAATATCTCCCTGATCGACCAACTCCCGCGCGCCTAAGGCTTTAAAACCATTGAGGTGAATATCAATTGGACGAAGCCCAATAGAACACCCGCCCGGAATCGGAACTCGCACCACGCCAAAGCGCGCCAGTAACGGCCCCGCGACTAAAACGGAGGCGCGCATTTGTTTGACTAAATCATACGGGGCATGGGTTTTCAAAGATGCCTGAGGTTTGACAGTCACCCGCGAACCACGGGAGACGACTTTTTTCCCCAAACTTTCAAGCAACTGAAGAGTCGTTCGAATATCTCTGAGAAAAACGGGAACGTTATCAATGACGCAGATCTCATCAGTCAGCAAGGTCGCGATCAAAATGGGGAGCGCCGCATTTTTAGAACCGCTGATTTTAACCACGCCCTTAAGGGGCTTGCCGCCGTCAATAAGAAATTGGTCCATGTTTAATCCTTGCGGGCCAGAGCGAAGCGCTCAATTCCCGCGAAATCTTTTTTAATTTCCACTTGTTTAAAACCACAGCTTTCCATGATTTTTTTAACTCCAGATCCTTGATTAAACCCGATCTCAACAGACAGAAGCCCTTGAGGCTTTAAATGTCTCGGCGCGCGGGAAATAATTCTTCTCAAATATTTAAGCCCATCCCGGCCACCGTCTAAGGCCGCGCGCGGCTCTTTTAAAACTTCGATTTCAAGTTTTTTTATTTCGGAACTTGGAATATAAGGCGGATTTGAAATGATTAAATCTAATTGCTGGCCTCTTAATTCCCAATTTCGCGACAGATCTTGCTGGAGAAGAGATATTTTTTTCGCCTCCTCAGGATAAAGACCAAGGTTTTTTATCATCCAGTTTCGCGCGCGAGCGCTATTTTCCATCGCAAAAACGCGAGAGTTCTTAAAATGACGAGCCAAAGAAATAGCGATCGCGCCCGTTCCGGAACCGATATCTAAAAAAGAAAGTTCATCTTTTTCCCGAGCGCGAAATTTCTTAAAAACCTCGATGAGAAGTTCTTCGGTTTCCGGCCTGGGAACTAAAACACCGGGGCCGCATAGAATTTCCAAATCAATAAAGGGCTGAACGCCTGTCACATAAGCCAAGGGTTCGCGGGCGGCTCGCCGGCGAATCAACTCTAAAAACCGTTTTCTCTCATCCGGCGAAATGGAAGAAATCAAGCCTCCTTGAATTTGAGCGCGTCCTACCTTTAGCGCGTGAGACAAGAGAAATTCGGATGAAGCTTCCGCTTCGGGAACATTGCGTTCCTTTAAATACTCAAAGCCTTCTCTCAAGACCGAAAGCATCACGAGTTTTCTTCTCCATTTTTTGACGCCTCTTCTCTTAAGGCCTCAAGAACCGGTCCAATAGCGCCTTCCATCAAAACCGGCAAATTATGCCAAGAGCGCTCCAGACGGTGGTCGGTGAGGCGATTTTGCGGAAAATTATAAGTCCGGATTTTTTCCGAGCGATCTCCGGTCCCAACCTGAACTTTTCTATTTTGAGACACCTTTTCTTCTTGTTTTTGCCGCTCCTCTTCATAAAGTTTAGAGCGAAGCATCGCCATCGCCTTCATCTTATTTTTAAGCTGGGAGCGCTCATCTTGGCACTGGACCACGACTCCGCTCGGAATATGGGTAATGCGAATCGCGGTTTCCACTTTATTGACGTTTTGTCCGCCGGCGCCGCCGGCGCGATAGGTATCTATTTTGAGATCTTCAGGGCGGATATCGACATCCACCTCTTGCGCTTCCGGCATCACCGCGACCGTGACCGTCGAAGTATGGATGCGGCCGGAGGCCTCTGTCTGCGGAACGCGCTGAACGCGGTGAACGCCGCCTTCATATTTAAACCATCCATAGACCGGCCCTCCTGAAATATAAAGGACCGCCGACTTAAGTCCCTTAAGACCCGTGGAATTGGCTTCCATCGTTTCTACTCTCCAACCTTTATCTTGGGCAAAGCGGCTATACATCCGCAATAATTCCGAGGCAAACAAGGCAGCCTCATCTCCCCCGGCGCCCGCGCGAACCTCTAAAAAAACATTTTTAGAATCGTTCGGATCTTTTGGCTTTAAGGCTTCCAAAAGTTCTCCCTGGATTTTTTGAATCTTTTGAGAAAACGCTTGTTTTTCTTTCAGCGCCAAATCAGCGAACTCTTTATCCGCCTCTCCGCCCTTAAGAATCGAGTCCAACTCATTGATTTCTTTATAAGCTTCGTTAATTTCCTTGATTTTAGAGACTAAAGGCCGCAATTCATTATAGCGCGCGGAAAGATTTTTCAAGATCTCAGGAGAAAGCCCAGGCTGGGAAAGCCGCGCCTCGATTTCAGAAAATTCCTCTTCTAACTTTAAGACGGAAGGAGGCAACATCGCCATCAGGGAAAAAATATCCCTAAAGACTATTTCTTCGCGGAGACTTTAGAGGTCGACTTTTTCTCGGTTTTTTTAGGGGCCGAAGTCAAAGTTTTTTTCGCCCGCGGAACGGCCGCCAGCTTTTTAAGCGGGGCCTTTGCGGATTTCCGAACGACCGTTTTACCTTCGGTAGATTCAAAGCGCTTTTTAAAGCGCTCGACACGTCCAGCGGCGTCCACAAATTTCTGTTGTCCGGTAAAGAAAGGATGGCAGGCGGAACAAATTTCCAGCTTGACTTCTTTTCTCGTGGAACGCGTTTCAAAAGAAGCCCCGCAAGCGCAAGTGACCGTCGTCGTCATATACTGTGGATGAATTCCTGATTTCATGATTTCCTCTACCGGAGATATTAAAATTTCTTCTAGGATTAAGCGACCCTATTTTTAGTATTTTACTAAAATGGAGGCGAAAAAAGAAGCGAAAAAAAAATTTATTCTTGTCTGCGCTTTGGTTTTAGTCTCTTTTTTTCCCTGGCGCGTTTTCCCCCGTTCATTAAACCCGCATTGGAAATCTCATGTTTCCACAAAAAAAGCCTCAGCCAAGCCCAAGAAAAGCCCCACCGCTTTCTCCGGGAAAGGGTGGTCGCCTCAAATCACGCAAGCAATCAGAAAACTCATCGCGGAAAAAGGAAACGCCTCTCTTTCATATAATCCTAAAAAGCCCCCCATCGCCACTCTCCCATGGGAAGGAGTGTTCGTCAACAATGACCCCGATGCGCTCGTTTTTTGGCGTCTGGTCCGCCGCGCAGACTTTAAATTTTCCAACCCGTTTTGGGATATCGTTCCCATCGCCTACGGGAGGCAAAAAATCAGGGCCGCCTATGAGCAGTTTTCGCCTCTTCCTAGAACTATCTGGAACACCCAACCGACCTATCATCAATATCTGAAATATTTCGTCAAGAGTTACCAAGACCAATGCCGGGAAACAGGAACCAAATCCTGCCGGATATACCTTTCCCGTCTCTGGTTCGGATTTTCTCCGAAAGAAGCAGCGGCCTACGCCCATATAACCCTCAACCAAGAAAAATTCCAGGCCTTGAGGAAAGAAATAATTTCAGAACCGCCGGAAGACCGCTCTCCGGTTTATCTCAAGCGCGGGATTCGCGTTCTCCCCCCACTAATTGAACTCGTTCAAAGCCTTCATGCCGCCGGCTTTGATATTTGGATACTGTCAGACAACGCGGAACCCACCTTGCAGGCGGCCTTGGACTGGGCGGGCATTTCCTACGCCCATCCCGCCGGAATCAAGATCAAACTCGATAAAAAAGGTTTTTTTAACGGGGAAATCGCTCAGCCGCTTCCCTTTTGGGGCGGGGAAATTGAAACCATTATATTCCATACCGGAAGGACTCCAGCTCTGTCGTTGGGATTTTGGAGACAGGATCAGGCAATTTTAAGCTATGGAAACGGACTTAAAATACTGATTGCCGGAAAAAATCAGGCTCTCATTAAAACCGCCAGAAAGAAAGGGTGGCTCATTCAACCGCCCTTTCAATAATGAGTCAGGATTTGTTCTTCTTTATCAAGATAAACAGCTTGCCTGAATTCCATTGATTGGAAGAAACCGTCTGGGCCTGAGCTCCATGCCCCACATACATGTCTACTCGTCCTGGGCCCTTAATCGCGCCGCCAGTATCTAGGCAAAAGGCAAAACTGCGGCGCTTAAAACGCCCCAAAAAACGTCCTTGGGCATCCGCTGCCGGAGAGGTCGTCTCTATATAAGCCAAAGCCCCAAGAGGAATAGAAGCGGGATCAATGGCGATAGAAGCGCCGGGAACCAAAGGTTGATGCGCGGTCCCTTGGGGCTCTTCCCCGGGCTGAAACGGATCCAGTTTAAAAAAAACATAGCGCGGGTCTTGCGCCAGTATTTTTTCTTCCTGATCGGAATGTTTTTTTAAATAAGCATGTAAAGCGTCTTTCGATATTTTCCCCTTTTTAAAAACTCCTTGACGAACCAAAATCGACCCGATGGGGCGATAGGGCAAGTTGTTGGTCGCCGCGTACTGCGCCAAAATTTCGCTTCCATCTGGAAACTTGAGAATGCCGGAACCCTGGACCTGAAGGTCAAAGACGTCAAAGGGATCTTTGAGCCAGGCCAAGGCGAGACCTTTCCCGGCCAAGGCATGCTGGATATCAATCTCTTTGCGGCTCAAGGAAGCAAGGGCCTTATTCATCGGCAAGCGATAAATCGGATAGCGATAAACCGAATCCTTATGGAAGCGGGCAGGCAGAACCGGCTCATAGTAGTCGGAAAAGATCACTCTTCCCTTGCCGTCAATGCCCAAAGACTCAAACACTTCAAAATTTTTTTTAAGCGCAAAAGCGAATTGCTTTTGATTTTGGCTATCGCGATTGATATTCAAAAGTTCTTGCGCGGAATCCGTTAAAGTTTGAACCGTCCATGAATATCCGCCAGCCTGGATTTTAGATTTTAAAGGCAATTGCGATAAATAATTTAAGGCCCTTTGAGCCGCGAGATCCAAAGCCTTTTTATCCCACTGCGCTCCTTTAAATGATGGGGCCTGCGAATTTTTTAGGGGTTTTAAAGACGGAATTTCTCCGCCCAAAACAGCAACAGGGAAAAAGGCAAGAAGAAACAGCGCGTTAAAAATTTTCACCGATTAAGCGCAATCCGAGGGTTCTTAGGCTCAAACAGAACCAGCGTTCGGCGCAATTCCCCTTCTTCCTCTAAATGAATCGCCTTGACATGGCAAGGTTCGGATTTAAAAACGGTGTCGGCTTCGACCACTTGATTGGGACGATCGAGGGCAATTCCAATTAATCGAAGCACCTCCTGCTGTTGGGTATCAATCACGTCCAATAAATGCGGTTTTGAAGCGGGTTTATTTTGATTGTTTTTTTCCTCAATTCCCGGAATCCCGGAAACCGGCGGCAACTGGAAATTAGTGTAGAGAACGCTATTGTCCTCATCGACGACAATCGCGTGATAGTTTTTTGGGACCACGGCAAAAAGAATCGAACGCCACCAGCGCGCTTCGGATAAGCCGCGCTGCGATTCACGGACCTTAACCGTAGACAATTCCCCCTTCACCTTAAAAAGAAACATCTTAAGGGCCTCGGCGACATCGCCGATTTCATCCGAACGCGGCGGAAATTTAAGCTCAAAATTTTTAAACGATAGGGTTTCAATAGCTTCTCTCAAATTAAAAAGCGGGATCAAAACCCAACGATGGAGAAAGAAATAAAGCGGAACGCCCAACAGCAGAAGAACCCCGACCGCGCCAACGGCATATTTAGTCATCGCGCTATTAATCACGGTCACGGCCGTCTCGCGGCTGACTTGGAGATCCAAGATTCCAAGAGCGCGGCCTTCGTAGGAGAGCGGAATCGCGATATCATAGAGAGGAAGATTGGGAACGGGAAGAATAACCGGAGACTTCGTTTGCCAAGCCTTGGCAATCGCGTCCGTCGGGAGAGTCACCTCTCTGGAAAACTCGTCGAAGCTTTCCGTAATTTTGGATGGGTCCTTAAACCAACGCACCTCTCCATATTTATTTAAATAAACCAAGGCCGCCACCCGACGATCGCCCGCAATCCGGGTAATGGTATCTAACTCATCAATTGAAATCACGCTCTGATCATGGCTGAGCCCCCTGACCAAGGTCGGCGCATAGAGATGGACCATGTCCAAGGTCTCTTGCTTGAGCTTTTGATCAAAAGTCCATTTAAAAAGGTTGTAATAGAAAATACCGCCCAGAAACATCACGTAAATTCCGATCGCGGTAAACCAAAGGAACCATTTCGAGGAGATGCTCATTTCACGTCGCCCTTACTTGGGCTCATAGCCCGCCTTTGTTATAAATCTGATCTATTTTTTCAAGGCCTGCGGCGGCATCGGAGTTTTCAGGGTCGTATTTCTTGGCCAAGATCCATTCGTTTTTCGCCTGTTCATAATTATGCTGCATATAATATTGAACGCCCAAGAGATAATGCTGTTTCGCGGCTTTTTTATCTTGCTCGGAAACTGCGGCGGTTTGTAGCGGCGGAGTGGAAGAACCTTGGGCGGTTTGAGAGCTAGTCGAGACAGAAGCGGTCTGCGCAGATTTCTCTTTTTCTTTTTTCTGTTCGGCTCTCTTTTTAGCCGCGGCTATAGCCTCTTCTCTTTTCTTGAGCGCGGCCTTTTCTTCCGCTTTTAACTCTTGATGCCTTTTGACGATCGCGTCTTTGGCTTGGGCAATCAACTGATCAGCTGATTCCGTGTCATATCCATAATCTGTAGCCCGTTTCCACTGGGCAATCGCTTGATTAAAATGCCCTTGGCGATAGAGATCTCGGCCGGCAACCACATGCTGATTGGCCATTTCCGAACGAATTTGGCCCATTAAGCTTCGAACCTTGGCGTTAGAGGGTTCGTAGGACAATATCTGATCCAAAATCTTGAGCGCCTCATCAGTTTGGCCTTCGCCGTAAAGAGTCAAGGCCGCCTCAAGTTTTTTATTCATGTCCCTGTTTTTTTGCTGCATCTCGACTCTTTGTATCGCCTCTTGAAGGTGGGGATATCTGGGATTTAAAACAAGGGCTGAATACCATTGATCCAAGGCTTCTTTATATTGCCTCTTCTGATAGAAAATCCGGCCGCGGACGAAATGCTCATGAGCCAATTTAAACCGGCACTTTTTGAGCCAAAACTTGGCCTTGATATTATAGGGCGATAGTTGAACGACTTCTTTAAACCGGTTTTCCGCCTCGACCAAACGACCTTCACGGTAAAATTCCATTCCCTCGTCAAACTTATCGACGGCCAGTTTATGTTCGGCGAAAAGAGGCCGCGGAGATCCTTTTAAATCAATCGCGGCATTCTGGAGGATCTGCGCGTCTTGATAATTCGGATCGATGGTCAATATTTGGGCGGTCAACCTTTTAGAGCCGGCAAAATCCCCTTTTTTATATAAGTTATAGGCGCTACGGTAAACCTCTTTAAGCATCGCGCGCGTAATTTGAGACTGCTCCAAATCGACGGTGTCAATCGCTTTTTTCTCCTCATTGGAGCTGACCGGCCCCAAGGTCACCTGCGAGAGGTTTAGAAATAAAGCGTCCATTTTCTTGTCGCTATCCTGCGCGTAAAGCGCGGAAGAAATCAAAAGAAAAAAAGCCGCGATAAGAGCGCCCATTAAAATCCGAGACCTCCTTTAAGAAGAGACTTAATCATCGGCGAAAGCATCATGATAAACACCGTCGGGAAAATGAAAACAAATAGCGGAATCAACATTTTGGTGGAAGCCTGAGCGGCTAATTTTTCGGCTTTGTTGAGACGCCGGAAACGCATATCGGCGGCATAATTGCGCAAAAGTTCGACCAAGGACGTTCCCAACTCATCGGACTGGATAATCAGGCCTACAAATGAACGGATCTCTTGAAGCCCGGTCCGCAAAGCCATGCGCTCCAAGGCGTCGCGGCGGGAATAGCCCAGGCGAACCTCGGTCAAGGTTTTATCGATCTCGATTTCAAGCTCGGTTTTTGTCTTGGCGTTTTTGACGATGCGTTCAAAAGCCGACAAGTAATCAAGCCCGGATTCGATGGTTAAAGCCGCCAAATCGACAAAGGTGGGGAAATTTCTCAGGATGGCCGCTTGCCGAACCTCGACTTGCTTTTTAAAAAGGCTGTCCGGCAAAATAAAGCCGACCACCAGGCCAAAAATTCCAAACAAAATATTTCCCGTCAAAAGCCCGAATAAAGCCCCAAAAGCCGACGACAAAAGCTCTTTCTGATGGAGAATATCAAGCGGAGTCGGCTTATCCGGTTTACCCATCATCATATGCAGGTTCTCGATGGATTTGCCGATCTTTAAAGTCTTAAGGAGCCATAAATCCAGCCGCTCGACAAAAGAGCCCTTGGGGTTTAAGGCCGAAAAAGCCGTCTCAAGGGATTTCTCCGATTTAGCGATTTTAGCGACATCAGCTTCATCCGTAGATGCCGGGGTAAAAGCCCGATGGACCAGGGTGTAGGTCGCCATCGAACCCAAAAAACCCAAGATCAACAGAAGGTAATGCGTCATCGTTAAACTCATACCTGAACATCTCCCAATTTATTGACCACCTTCATCCCGATGGCGATCCAAACCGTGCAGAAAAGAAGCGTAATCACGCCCAGAGGACTGAAATAAAAAGCGGACATCTGCTGGGGCTGAAACAGAAACATCACTAAAAGCATAATCCACGGCATAATGCCGACGACAATGGCTTGAATTCTCTGCTGAGCCGTCATCGCTGCGGTCTTTTCCACCAATTTAGTCTCTTCGCGGATATTTTCGACAATGCGGTCAAACAACTTCGTCAAGTTTCCGCCGGCGGTTCTTTGAATGACGATGGCCTTAATAAAATAAGACAAGAGCCGGCTCTGCACCCTTTCTTCCATCCCCTCCAAAGCTTTCTCGATGCTGGTCCCAAGCTGATAATTTTTGAGACAAAGCCCGAATTCTTCCGAAATAGGCGGCTGCAAATCTTTTTGGACCATGCCGAAACATTGCACCAAATCGACTCCGGCTTTAAGGCCATTGGACATCAAAATCAGAGCGTCCATCAATTGCTTTTCGCATTTCATTCCTCGGCGAAAACGAATATTGCGCAAAAGCCATCCAGGCAAAACCAGTCCGGCGTAGGTCCCAAGTCCAAAAAAGATAATAAAACCGAAGATATTAAAAGTCAAAAGCCCGACTAAAAACCCCAAGGCAATCGGACCCCCGACCAAATAGTTGACTTTAACGGTTAAAAACTGGCGTTGATATTCATATGCCCACTCCTTAGCCTTGGCTTTATAACGATCGGTCGCTTCTTGGAGTTGAGACTTGTTGAGGCTGCCCAAAAGCCATCCTCCAAAAAGCATGACGGCCACCCCCACCAGCGTTAAAAAAGTCGCTAGAGCGGGAGACGCCGGGCCCGGAACATCGGGAGGAGCGTAGCCGGCCGGCGGCTGATTAAGCCTTTGAAAGGCCTGTTTAGACAACATCGAAATGGCCATGACCCCTTGCCGATATTCCTTGACATTCCCATTGGTTAAACCCGTAATCAGACTTTCCATTTCCTTGTCGATCAACGAAAAAATCGCCATTTCTTCCCGCCCGCGTCCGGCCAGGGAGTTTTCAAGCCGCGCGCGATAGAGGCGGTCCAAAGCCATCTCAAAACGAATGCGTTCGGTTTCATAATCGCCGGCGAGAGTCTTGGGATCTTGCAATTGGCCGCCGTCTTTCGGCGACAAAGTTTTACGGGTCAACTCAAAAACTTCATAGAGGACCGCCGGCGGTCCCTGCCAAATCTGCGCCTCATTAAGCACTCCTTGTTCCGGGTCCTGCCAAACCGGATGGGCAAGCATCGCCGGCATAATTTGATCCACCCAACCGGGAACGATCAGGGCGGGATCGCGGTCTTTCTTAAAATAATGATAATAACGCTGGACGTCTGACTCCGCCCCGCTTTGGGGATTAAAAATATAATTGACCTGGGCCGGATTAAAATAATCGGCGAAAGCAGGGACGGAAAGAGACAAAAAGAAAATCAAAGAAACTAAAACCGGCACAAACCCACGGTTTCTTTCCGTTCTTGCTATTTTTTTTCGTTCTCTCATTTTGGTTTTGCCGCTGGCGCTGGGCCCGGGTTTCCCATCCCTAACGAGAGCGCCTGTTTTTCCGGCGAGGGGAGGCCTTGCCTTTTGGCCTTGGATTCCTCGCTCTCAAAAATAGATTTTGGAACATTAAGCCCTTTGAGATGAAACTCTTCGTGAAAGGTGGGGACATAATCGCAGGCGGAAAAATAGCCGACGCTTTGTCCTTTTTCGTTGACGGCCACCTGGTGATATCGGTAAATATCCCGCATCGTTATCTTAAGCCCCTCTTTTCCGGTTACTTCGGTCACATAGGTCACTCGTCTTTTTCCATCGGCAAACCGGGTCAACTGAACGATGACGTGAACCGCGCTTGAAATCATATCCACCAAAACCGACATTGGGAGTTCCGTTCCGGCCATCAAACACATCGCCGACAAACGCGAAATCGCGTCATTAGGAGAGTTCGCGTGCAAAGTCGCTAATGATCCTTCGTGACCGGTATTCATCGCTTGAAGCATGTCCAGGGCTTCTCCGCCGCGGCACTCGCCGACCACAATGCGGTCCGGCCTCATGCGCAGACAGTTTTTAATCAGGTCTCGAATCGAGATTTCCCCTTTGCCTTCGATATTGGGAGGGCGCGATTCCAAGCGCACCCAATGCTCCTGCATCAAATTGAGTTCCGCGGTGTCTTCAACGGTGATGATGCGCTCATCTTCTGGAATAAAATTAGACAACATGTTTAAAAAGGTGGTTTTTCCGGTTCCGGTTCCACCCGAGATGAGGATATTTTTGCGCAAGATAACGCAGTTTTTAATGAAATCGATGATATCGGGCGTACAGGCCCCAAACCCAATCAGTTGCTTGTAAGTAAAGGGCTTTGCCGAAAAGCGCCGAATAGTGAGCGTCGGTCCGGAAACCGCCAGCGGCGCGATAATGGCGTTGACCCGGGAACCGTCTTTAAGACGCGCGTCGACCAATGGCACCGACTCGTCAATTCTGCGCCCCACCGGTGCGACGATGCGCTTAATGACTTGAACGACCTGATCATCGTCTCTAAACCGCGCCGGAAGAAGCACTAATTTCCCCTGACGCTCGATATAAATTCGGTCGTAAGCGTTGACCATGATTTCATTGACGCCGGGATCCCGCAATAGAGACTGAAGCGGCCCAAGGCCCAGGATTTCATCAATGAGTTCAGTGGTAAAAAGTTCGCGCTGTTGGCGCGAGAGTTTAATATCCGGCTCTCGTTGAAGCAGGCTTTCAATGATCGCCGAGACTCTCGCCCGATTTTCTTCGTTCTGCCCGGTCTCATCTGAAATGCGAATACGCTCGGTTTCCATCGCGGTCACGACCAATTTATGCATTTTCCCTTTGAGTTCATCCCAAAAAGGCGGAAGATCTTCCGCGGGCAAACGCGCCGGCTCTGGCTTTTTCTTGGCGGACGCCTCGGGCGAATCCGCGCCAAGAGCGGACTTCCATAGAAGTTCCGAGCCCTGCTGAAACTCACTGGTTTCAAGATTGGATTCCCATGATTTCGCCGCTGGAATCGCGCTCCCAAGGCGAGCGAGCAAAACTTTCAGGGTTTTTGCCCACTCATTTTGCATATTTTCCGCGACCAAGACTTTTTGGGTATTGGCGCACTCGGGAATCAACTCTTCCCAAGGCATATAAGCCAGCACTTTTTTCTGAAGAGTCTGGAAAAATTTGTCAATTTCTTGGGGAGCTAAAGAACCAGGGAGATTGGCTTGGTTAATCACCACTTCAAAGCGCTCTAAAGGGAAATGGAGGGCTTTGAGCTCGGAAAATATGTTATAGGTCGCCTCGCAATGGCTTCTCTGCGGCAAGCAGACCCAATAGACGAGATCGGCAAAATCAAGGGAAAATATCTGCATCGGGAAATAAGGGTCGACATCGATAAAAATATCGTAAGTCTCCGAAAGAGCTCCCAACACCTTGGCCACAACCTGGGGCTGAAGCGTCGTAATGTCTTTTCTTTTGTCTCCCAACGGCAAGACCCCGACTCCCCACTGGCTCATCGGAATCCGCCCGCGCAAAAGTTTTCCTAATCCCGAAGGGTTAGGGGCGACCAAGGAGGAAAGCTGCGCTAATGTTGGAGAATTAAGGCGCAACTGAAAAGAGAGATCGTTGCGTCCTAAAGGGTCCATCGAGACGATCAAAACGTTTCGGTTCTGGGTTCCGGCCCACACCAAGGCCAGGTTGAGACAGATAGAGCTTTTCCCGACGCCTTCTTTGGGCCCGGTAAAGACCGCGACCCTTCCCGGCAAACTGACGGTTTTGGTTTCTGGGTTTGCCATTTTATTTCACGATATCCAAGGTGATAAATAAAAATAAGGTCGACTCTTGCTCCTGAACGCTGGTCTGAGTAAACAAAAGCCCTAGCAGCGGAATGCGGCCCAAATACGGAACTCGTGTTTTGGTGATATTTTTAGAACTGGTTTTAAGCCCTCCAATGACCAAGGTCTCCCCGCTTCTAACCTCAACCGAAGTTTGTATCTGGCGCGTCGTAATAGACGGCACGACGCTTCCCCCGACCTGAACGGTCTGCGAATAATTAGGATTAGAAACTTCCAACTGAAATTGCGCCATAATATGATCTTTCTTATTTGGGTCCACGCTCACCGCCGCGTTCAAAATCGTGGCGATCTTTTTAAAGCTCACGCCCACACCTTGAACATTGACCACCGGATAGGGCTGTTCTCCCCCCACGACAAAATTAGCCTGCTGCCCCGATTGAACGATAACCTTGGGGTTCGACAAGGTCTGGGCCTTGCCGTCTGTCTCCATCATCTGAAGAGAAGTCTGCAAAGCCGTCTTCCTCGCGAAATCACCAAGACGAATAAGCCCGGGAATTGAATTCTCGGCAAAGGTAATCCCGGTCTGAAACGGCCCCCAGTTAAAACCCTCCGCTCTGTTCACGGAACCTGAAATCTCCACAATATCCGCCGATATGGAAATCAGCGGAGTCTCATCCGCGGCAAGCGCGCGTGACTGCGCCGCCATCAGAATAATCAATACTCCCCACCACTGTCGCATCATCATGTTGTCGTACTGTTGAGCCGGGGCAAAGCCCCAAATTTACTTAATTCGCTTATTTAAAGAGCTTTCTGAAACTCGCCATTTCCATTGGGTGCATCTCCAAATCTCCCAAGCCTCTCAAGACGACGGTGACTTCTCCCTCTTTCATCGAAAGGGCTAAATACTGGGCCTCATCCGGATTTAAAGCGACGGAAACCGCGGCCTTATCCGAAAGAGAAGAAAGCTGACTCTGCTGGGAATTAAGGGCTTTAGCCTGCTTGGCGTTAAGGCCTTGGCCCATATTATCTCCAACGGCTAAAACCATCAAGTTCTGTAGGATAGTCGCGGTCACTTTTTCTTTATGGCCATCGGCCATTTTCGCGTTAAAGGTCACAAGAACGTCTACATGGTCCCCCGGCTTAATGAGATCTTTCATCGCGGGGTTAATCGGCAATATCGCCCCGCGATAGCCCGGAGGAATTTTAACCGAAAGACCGGCCTTGGCCGACATTGAAATGACCGCCGATTGAGTGATCTGATCGCCCTGGGGAATCCGAATGCGCGTGACCAAATTTGAAATCATGCTGATATCCGAAGGAGAACGAATTTCAAAGGCGTCTTGCTGCATAAATTTTCTGGGAATAGAGAGAGGTTCAACCATATTTTCCTTAAGCACGGTCCGCTCGGGAATGTCTAGTCTTGCCACCAAGACATGAGTCGTTTCGTAAGCGCTCATCAAGGAACGCTCTTTCGCCGTCAAGATCATCAAATAAATCGTCGCCGCGGCAATCGCCAGGATTGCGGGAATCAGAATATTTTTTTTGTCCATAATCGTTTAGCCTCAGTTATTTGAATACGGCAATGGAATCTCAACTGGCATATCCACGACCGCTTGAATCTGCCGGATATTTTGCCCATGAACGTTGGATAAAATTAAACTACTCAAAGGAAAAACCAGCGGTACGTTGTAGGTGGCGGTCACTTCCAAATCCTGATTTTGAACCCCTGATTGCGGATCTTGAAGAGTTGGAATTAAAGTCGAGGTTAATGTCGCGCCCTTGATATGCTGGCTTAAAAGCGCCTGCATCGTCCCGGTTGGATTACTCACGCTTCCTGTTTTTCCCGCCGCCGTCATCGCCCCCACGCGAGCGCATTCAAACGTCGCGTGGTTAAGCACGATGACCCAAAAGGCGATATAGCCCATTTCCATGATGGTAAAAACAATCGTCAAGAAAACCGGCAAAATAAGAAGCGTTTCAACCATGACCTGTCCGGCATCAACAAATATCGGGCGAGGGGGTCGAACCCTCGGAGTTGTATAAGAACCAAGCCTCCCGATACCTTTAGGCGAAACGCTATTCATAACCTCGTTGTTTTCTCTTGAGAATCATTGTCCCATATTCGACGCCGCCCCTGAAATCATGCCTTGAATATTCTGAAAAAGGGTCGGCATATATTTTTTAAGGGCAAAGCCTGCCGCCAAAACGACTCCGACGACGACCGTCAACATCAATAAATACTCAACCGTATTTTGACCGCGTTGAGACTTAAGCCACTCATTCATTTTTTTCATTTCTCTCTCCTGTGTTTTTTGGCCTCTCATATCCACGTCGACAGAATCATCATCGCCGCGTTCGTAAAGAGGCTTTTGAGTTGTTGCTGAATAAATCCGTAAAACCCGGAAAAGGCCGCGACTAAAACCAACGTGGTTAAAAGATATTCCACTGTCGTTTGCCCCCGGCTGAGTTGATATTTCCTTCTCATACATTTCAAGTGTAACAGTCACTCTCAATTGTGTCAAGTCGCTAACGGTTACGAAATTTAACGCCTCCGGCCCCCCCATCGCTAAAATTTAGTGGTCAAGGTAAACTGATTGACGGTTCCCAAGGTGCCCATCGGGACAAAGGCATAATCGACCCCTAAGCCGTAACCAAAAGCGGCGGAGGTATAAAAACCAAGACCCAAACTGATGCCGCTAACCGCGTTGAGGTTAATGGCGGGCGAACTCGGAGTGGTAATCGCTGTATAGTTGTCGGCTTCAAAATATCCGGCGCGAAAAGCTAATTGACCCACTTCCAAATATTCTTCGGGAACGGTAAATTCCGCGCCGACTCCGGGCCGCGGAATATCGCCGGCGAATTGATGGACCTCGAAACTGAGTTTAAAAAAATCATTGGGAATAATGGCAAAGCCCGCGCGCATGGTTGATCCCACGACATATTGGCTGGTACCGAAATTTTGGTAAGAAGCTCCAAGGTTTAGCCAATCATTAGGCTTGATGATAATCCCGGCATCTCCAACCAAGCTATCCGAGATATCCCCGTTATAATCTTGATGCACCACGCGAAGGGTTCCGCCCAAAAAAATGCGCTCATACCAAAAAGAGCGGGCGACAGAAACCGCTCCATATCCATTATTGACCTGGACGTTAAAATTAGAAAGCGGAACCCCGTTTTGATCGCGAACGTCGAAATTATTATCGCTCATGTAAGAGCCGCTAAACCCGAAAACCGTTTGTCCCACGGGCTGGGCATAAGCCACGTAGACGGGAGCCTGAACGCCTTGAATGTATTGAAGATAAGAATAAGAAAATTCCCGCTCATCTGTCATCGCCAGTCCCGCCGGGTTCCAAGTAATGGCGTCGACTCCGGAAGCTAAGGCGACAAAGGATTGTCCCAAGGCCATGGCGCGGGCCGAACCCTGAGAAATGTCTAAAAAAGCCGCGCCGCCGGTTCCCGCCCCGGCGCTAATGGCCCAGGCCGAACGGGCAGAAAGAATGAAGAGAAAGATAAAAAAGGGGACTGTCCCTTTTCGGGAAAAAGAAAAAGGGGACTGTCCCCTTTTTTTATTCATGGAATTAACACCTTTTTAACGGTTTGGGCAAAATTTTTATTTCCGTAGGTTTCTTGGGCCTGAAAGACCACATAATAAATGCCTTTCGCGACCGGTCGCCCGGCTTCATTGTCTTTATTCCATACATAGGTCAGCGGAGACGGGCTGTCATAAGAGGGAGGAACCTGTCCGAAATCATGTTGATAGACCAATTCTCCCGCCATCGTGTATATCCGCATGAAGACATCGCCCTGGAAGGGCACCCAAATTGAAAAAGTCACCGTGGGCCCGTAGGCGGGGTTAGGATAAGCGTAAGTGTTCTGATCGAAATCTCCCTGAGGATTTAAAGAGCCGTTTCTGCTGACCGGCAAATTCTCGATATATTGATCAATGGATAATTCGCAGAGGTCTCCCGGCGTGACCAGCCCTGTAATAGTGTTGATAGCTGTATTGTCAGTGGAGCCTATGATCGTAAAAATGTAGTCTCCATCCGGAACCTTGGTGAAACTTAAGTCCGTTCCATCCCAATCGGTCTCAACCGGCTGCCGCGGCGGCTGGTTTGAAACCAGGACCTTGACCAACGAACCGATTCCACCAGTGGTCGTATAAGCAGGCGGGCTTGGACTTCCAATCTGGGGACAATAAGACTGGTTGATATTAGAATTGGGAAATTGAGTATTGGGACGATAGACCAAGACCGCGACCTTCATCGGCTCGGAAACCTGGTAGAAAATTTTTGCCGTCGTATTTTGGAGATTAATGGGACTAACCGCCAAATCATAAATCTGAATAGGGAAATAGCTAATTGTGGCCGCTGAGGTTGACAGAGAGAGTAAGGAGTTTTCCGAAGCCACGTCTTGAGCCGTCATGACGATCGTATAGAAATTAGGAGGCGGGAAATTGCCATAATTGTCCCGTCCGTCCCACACGGCGTTGACGGGAACCCCTCCGTCATAAGATTGACCAAAAACCAAATTGCGAATCACCTGCGGCGGGGTATTGTCATTGACGACATTGATTGTCACTGAAGACGGACGCGTTAATTCAAAATTGATGGTAAAGGGATCGAGCTCGACAGTTTGGCTTGAGTAATAAGTTTTGGCCATGGTCGGCTCTACATTAAAAATGGGAACGCCAATGATTCCACGGGAGACTGGAATAACTCCCACAATCCGGTCAGTCGAATAGACATTCCCTCCCTCGACCGGCACCGTCGCCTGCGCGACCAGGGTAAAAGGATAATCGCCGTCCGGAACCATAATTCCGTTTGAGTCTATTCCCGGCCAATTATCCGAGACCACCAAACGCCCCGAGCGCATTCCGTAAATCTGGTAGAAAGGAACCTCGGGAACCCCGTTGGAGGCGACGACATTATTACAAGGAGTATTTTGAACGACTTGCCCGCATGGCGGCCAGGAAGTATTGACATTTTTAATAATGGTCCCCGGTTCATAGATGTTAATTGCGGTCCACATGGCGTTAGATTCCTCATAATTAACAAAGGCCGTGGCCGTCGTTCCTGAAAGAAGCGGAGACACCGTCAAATTAGTCGTGCGAAACATATCGACCGGGAAAATGGCGGTCGTTGTCGATACAAATGCGGGAAAAGCCGGGTCCCAGGCTTCGAGTTGAACGAGATAATCCCCGGATGAGACGTAGAGCCCATTATCATCAGTTCCATCCCAAATTTCCGTGTTGGGAATGCTGGCGGGTCTGGCTTCGCCCAAAATTAAGTGGCGCACGACCGCAGTTGAGTTAGCCTCGTTAAAAATATCGACCTTGACCGTGGCGTCACGAGTCAGGGTGTAGGTAAACTCAAAGGGGTTAATTCCCGCGACGGGAGGGCTTGAACCGACGACAGTTGAAGTCGGAGTAATTTGACTAATTCCCACAAGCCCCCGAACCACCGGAATAAAACCAGTATTAGCCACCATGGTCCAAATGCGCGAATCATTGGCGTTTCCGTTAAACGGATAGCCGTTTTGAGAAGCGAGTTCGGCGTAGAGAACATACACATAATTTCCATCCGGTAAAAGATTTCCCGAGCTGTCTCTCCCGTCCCACCAATCGATGACCGGAGTGCGGGACGGTTGAGCTTGGACGATATGCTGAATCGGAGAAACATTGGGGAGAAAACTCCCCGTTGGGCAAGGCCCCAGATAGGGATAAAACTGTTTGGGCGGCGAAATCGCCTGGTTGACTCCCGGAACGTCTAACACCGGATTTTCAACGCTTGAGAGAGGAACAATATTCTGGCCACCTATCGACACCGGAGAACAGAATTGAACGCCCGGGGGATAGATATCTAAAAATGTCGTGGCGGGTTCGGTCAAGGTATATCCAATCACCGCGAGAGAAGTCGAGCCGCCTTCAAGAGGGGTCACCGCGATATCGGTGATTTGAAGCGGATTAATGGACATGGGATAGGTATAAGGAACGGAAATATCAAGCCCGTATTGATCCGCATTTTCGGCCTGGAGATAGACTAGATAGTTTCCAGGAGGAGCTAAATCTCCGTTATCGTAACGCCCATCCCAAGCGTCTCCATTGGTCAGGGTTCCTCCGGGATAGCCTTCGCCAACTCTTGGGAGACCGTTGACCAGATGGCGAACAATAGTGACCGAGGATTGATTAATGACCCCGCTGGGAACGGTGACGGTCGTAATTTCAATAAACATCGTCGCGTCTTCCGAGAGGCGATAAGTCAAATTGTAAGGCTGGGCCGCGACCGGAGTCAATTTTCCGACCAAGGTCGGAGAAGAGCGAACGACATGGACATCGACCACGTTAACCGTAATTGGCTGCTGCAATACATTGGCCCCAGCGGTAAAAGAACCGACATTGCTATAGTTGATATACCCAGTACTAACGTTTACCGAGCTCGACGTGCCACTAACGCTCCCGAGAGTAATACTACCGCTTCCCGATCCTGCGACCGTCCCATTTACATAAGACACTTGAGAGATATCGAGGATTGGAGTACCTGAAAGAGAAAGACCGTTCTCGTTAGCGTTACATCCACTATTACAAGTAAAAACTCCTCCGATAGTTGCCCCACTGCCGTTGGTTGCTGACAATGAAAAAGACACCCCTCCATATGAGGTGGTTGAGATAATGGTTCCTGAATACGAAGTATTTAATGGCCCGGTAGTTGTAAGAGGCGTAAGGGTCCAGGTAATCCCATCTCCTGGAGCTAAAGTCCCAGAGTTAAGAGTAAAATTACCACCACTGCCACTGATATCCACCATACCCGGCGAGGAGGGAATTGTTTGACTTAAGCGATAATTAACAAAGTCCGCATCGTTGGTCGAGCCCGAAGGATAGGCCTGGACATTGGAAAGTTGAATATTTCCGCTCAGGGATTGAGTTTCGTTGGTCGCGACTGTCGCCCGAAAACCGAATTGACCGTTGGTCTTCCCAAAAATCCCTTGGATGTTAATAGAGCCGTCCCAGGGAACGCAATAAGGCCCCAAATCCGGGCATCCCGGTTCTCCGCTGATCCCATTTCCACTACCAAAGCACCCAGGATTTGGAGGGATGAAACCGACATTGTTGATAAAGAAAGTTCTTAAAGGAGGGGTCGATGAGGGAGCCAAGGGGTTGGAACCATTCTGGTATTGAAAAACCTCAAACTCAAGCGAATCAATCGCCATGGGCGCCTCAGGAACGCCGCTGCCGGGCAAAAGCGCCTCGCTTAAATCATAGCCGATTGAGGCGCAGAGATAAATCTCGCTATTGCAAATATTTGAGGCCTCATCTGATGGCCATGGGATCAAAGGGACCGTAGATGGAGCTGATTGGGTTTGGGTTGTGGTTACCCCTCCCGTAGTCAGGGCTCCCAGACTACTTAACTGTTGAGTTGCCAGCGCGGAACATTGGGCCGCGCCATAACCGCCATTCCCCGCCGCTCCCGCTTGATCAAATTCGATATGAGGATCGTTGGAGATATTTCCAAATCCCACATTATAATCAGGATTAATCGTCGGCGATCCCTCATAACTGCCGCAAGATGGGGCGCTAATTCCACTACAGAGATCCGTCGGAGAAAGCGGGATCGGAGGACAGATAAAGCGCGGAACGCCGCCCACGGTATCCTGAACGATGCAATTGGGGTTAACCTGTTGGGTAAAAATAGAATCAATAAAAATTTGTTGCGCGCGGGAAATCTTAGGCAAAAACAAAAAGGACAAGAACAAAAGAAACAAGGGACAGTCCCTTTTTCCACGGGACAGTCCCTTATTTCCGCGCGGATGCGATATTCGGATGCTCATAGCTTTGGCGCTTTGAAAAGAGGATAGTATTTTAAGGTTACAGATTTATAACGAATGCGGGAGCGCTTAGGAATTCTTCAAGAATTTGACGACCTCATCATGGCTGCCGATCAAAAAAAATTCCACGACATCCCGCCTTCGGCGAAAAATAATACGGTCATGGATTCCCGAGCGAGCTTCCCACAACCCCCGCCGCAAAGGCTTAAGCCCAAGGCCCTCAATGACCAGGCGCCCTTCAAGGGCTTCGGCCAACTTAAGAAGAGTTTCTTCGGCTTTTTCCTGCCGCTCGCGGCCAAGGCCGCGCCAAGCCTTCTTAAAGGCCGCCGTCCGGAAATAATTCACTCTTTTTTGAGATCACGAACCAGGGCTGAGATAGTCTTAAAACGCTTGCCGCCCTTCTGTTTCGGCAGACGCAGGAGTTTTCGGTAATCCTCCGAGGCGAAGTCCTCTTGAGCCACGACCGCTTCCATTCGAGCGAGCTTCACGTCCTTTCCATCAGGATCGACGATAAAGCCCACCAAGTCTCCCTTTGAATGAAGCCCCAGGACGGCTCGCACCGCCTTTGGAATTGTCAACTGTGACTTTGAACTCAACGAAGCCGTAAGAAGAAAACTCATTTTTCCTTACCTCCTTACTTTAAGTATAACAGGATGTTCCCCTTTCGTCAATGCTTGCTTGCGGGCTTCACATCTTTTCCGGAGATGAGACCCCAATGAGGCCAAGGGATTCCTTTATGATTAGGCGAACGCCCTCGCATAAAAAAAGCCGGGCGCGGGAAAGGGCAAGGTTTTGAGGATCGACCACCCGGCATTTCTCGTAGAAGGGGTGAAACAAACCCGCCAATTCAAGGACATAATTAGCCAGTGGGTGAGGAGACAATTCTTTTTCGACAATCTTTAAAATTTCGGGAAACCAGGCAATTTTAATCAAAAGAGAGCGCTCTTCCGGAGCTAAGAGATGGGGACTGTCCCCATCTCCCCCAATTCCCCGCTTCTTGGCTTCGTCAAAAATCGAACAGATGCGCGCATGAACGTATTGGCAATAATAAACCGGGTTTTCCGAAGTCCGTTTTTTGGCGAGCTCTAAATCGAAGTTAAGATGAGAATTCGGGGTCCGTTGGGCGAAGAAAAACCGGCAGGCATCTTTTCCAACCTCATCAATAACTTCTTTAAGCCGCACGAATTCGCCTGCGCGCTTAGACATCTTGACCGGCTCTTTGCCCCTAAAAAGAAGAATGAGCTGGTGAACGATCGCGTGAAAGGAATTTTCCCGATAGCCCAAGGCCGCTATCGCCGCTTTCATCCGCGGCACATATCCATGATGATCCGCGCCCAGAATGTCGATCAAACGCGAAAAGCCCCGGGAATATTTATTTTGATGATAGGCGATATCGGCTAAAAAATAGCTGGGGCGCCCGTCTTGCCGGATGAGAACGCGGTCCTTATCGTCCTCAGATGAAGACGCCGTGCCTAGCCAGGTCGCGCCATCTTTTTGATAGACCATCCCACGGGCTTTGAGGATATCGAGCGCCGCGTCCAAGGCCTTGGCCTGGTGAAGCTCGGATTCCCTAAACCAGCGGTCAAAAGAGACTCCAAAAGCCTCCATATCTTCCCGATGAGTCTTAAGAAGAGCCGCAATTCCATGCCTGGCCAATTCATCGGCGCTCCAGGAATCCGCCTCTTGCGGAAAAGACTTGGCGAGTTGAGCGACATACTCTCCATGATAGCCGTCTTCGGGCACGCTCTCGCCTTTTCTTCGCGCCCAAAGGGATTTTCCAAATTTCTCGATTTGATTTCCCGCGTCGTTAATATAATATTCCGCTGAAACCTCATGCCCCAAGCGTTTTAAAACCCGAACCAAGGAATCTCCCAAGGCCCCGCCGCGGCCGGAGGCAAGGTGCAAAGGACCGGTGGGATTGGCGGAAACAAATTCAATGATAATTTTCTCGGGAATCAAATCTTGGTTGCGGCCATAAAGGTTCGGAGACCGAATGGCCGTTTTCAAATTCTCCCAGATAACTTCCGGAGAAAGAGTCAAATTGACAAATCCGGGCAAAGCGGGATCGGCGCGTTCAACTTCGCTTAATCCCGCGAGAATTTCCGCCACTTCCTTGGCTAAATCCATCGGATTTTTTTGGTTCATCTTGGCGATCTGAAGAGGACAAACCAGACTTAAGTCGGCTTTTACGTGCGCCGGGGCCAAAGAAAGAGGCAATTCTTGGGGAAGGCTCCAAGACCGCTCTTTCGCCCAAGAGCGAATTCTTTCCGCGATTTTCTTTTGCAAACTTGCGATCATTAAGCCCCCTTTGACGCCAGAGAATGTTCCAATTCCCAATCGACCACCGGAGAATCGGCATAGAGTTTTTCCAAGGCGTAAAAAGAGCGGGTTTCCGCAGTCATGATATGGACCATCAGCCCGCCAAAATCCAGCGCCCGCCAATGATCGGAGGCGGGCTTAGCCCGATGGAGACAATCAAGGCCACCCTCTTTAAGACTTTTTTTGATTTCCCACTCCAACGCCTCCAAATGCGGACGCGAGGTCGCGGTCACAAACAGCCAATAATCAGCCAGAGGGCTTTTTTTGCCAGGGCGCAAAAGAAGAATATCTTCTCCCTTTTTATCAGAGGCCGCCTGGGCCGCCAAGACGGCGAATTTTTTTAATTTTTGAGTCATTATTCAGCCGCCTTTGGGGGAAGCCCCGCCAATTGCCTTAAAGAATCGGGATTTCTCGCTTTTTCAACAGCCGCCTCAATGGAAACAATTCCCTTTTTAACCAATTCCGCCAAGGATTTATCCATCGAAATCATCCCGGCCTTGGCCCCGGTTTCAATGGAGCCGTAGATTAAATGAGTTTTCCCCTCGCGAATTAAATTTGAAATCGCGGAATTAACCACCATGATCTCTCTGGCCGCCGCGCGTCCCTGCTTGTCTTTTTTAAGCACCAAGGTCTGCGCGACAACTCCGCGCAACACCGTTGAAAGCTGAACCCGAATTTGAGCCTGCTGATGCGGCGGAAAAACATCGATCATCCTATCAATAGTTGAGGCGCAATCCTGGGTATGAAGGGTCGCGAAACAAAGATGCCCGGTCTCAGCCACCGTCACCGCCAATTGAATGGTCTCAAGATCGCGCAATTCCCCGACTAAAATCACGTCCGGGTCTTCGCGCAAAGCGGATTTTAAGGCGGCGGCGAATGACTTTGTGTTTTGCCCCACTTCCCTCTGGCGAAAAATCGCCTGCTTGGGTTCATAGACAAACTCAATGGGATCTTCGACCGTCAAAATATGGACCGAAGATTTTTGATTAATCATTTCAATAAGACACGCCAGGGTCGTCGATTTCCCGGATCCGGTAGGGCCCGTGACGAGCACAAGACCCCGGTCCAAGCTCGCAAAGCGCGCGATGGCTTCCGGAAGATTAATCTCCTCGGGCGTCGGTATTTTAGAAGAAATCACGCGCATGACGGCCTCAACCCCGTTTTTTTGGACAAAAGCGTTTACGCGAAAGCGCGATAAGCCCGTCGCGCTAAAAGAACAATCCAGTTCCCAATTGGCTTCCAACTTTGCCCGCTGTTCATCGTAGAGAATGGAATAGACGAGTCGTTTGGATTCTTCCGCGCTGAGAATGGGAAAACCGGGAACTTCCTTTATCTCTCCGTTTAAGCGCATTATCGGCGGTTTTCCGATGACTAGATGGGCGTCAGAGGCCCCCGAAGAGACAACGGCTTTGAGTATTTCAATTAACTCCATCTCTTATTCTCCTTTTATCAAAAAAATATTCCGCCATATCCGCTTTAAACTCAAATTTCGCGAAGTTCCGCTAACGCTAAAGCCGCAGTCAGCGGCTAAAAATACGCTGACATCCACTAAATCTTTTGAATCAACCAAGGTCTCTTCGCGCGCGTTTAAGCATCCTAAGGCGCGCCAGACCCGCCAGGCTACCCGAGGGTTTCCCGTCCGGTCATAGACCACGGTCCGGGGAAAAACCGCCTTGGAATTACCGACCCCGACCACATCTATGCCGTTTAATCTTAGAACTTTCTCGGCCTGCGTGGCGAGCCCGGGAATTTCCGAGGCGTTCATAATCTCCGTCACCACCGCTAGAGAAGAGTCCGTTCTGGGCGGATAAAGAAGCTTGGCCGCCAATTCTTGATCGGTTTTAGAATTGCCGGAAAGAGACACACGGTCGACTTGCTCTAATTTTAAGCCCCGGGTTTTCATCCAAAATAAAAAACGGTTTAAATCCCCGGAAAAGGATTGGGAAGAAACCCTCCAATCGTGAACCTCAACTCCCAAGCCCCTAAAAATCTCTTCTATCTCCCGCCTTTGGGGACCATGCGCGGAAATTTTCTCCTCTTGAGAACCCGCATGAACAACGATAAAACCATTTTTATTCTCAATGACCCAAGGCCTCCCAGAGCGCAAGGTTTGAGGAAAAGGGGAAAAAAATTCGATGAGGCCAGACAAGAATAAAACACAAACGGCGACCCCGGCCAGCCAGCGCTCGGTTTGAACTAAAGAATAAGGGAATTCCATACTTGGATAGGAAGAGGGTGAATCCAACCGCGCAAGGACAAGGCATGCCGGATTTTTCCATTGAGACATTCTAAAAAAGCCTCTTGAGGATCTCGCGCCGCCAGTTCGCGAAGTTCAGCGGCCTCGGAATAATTCCGGTCTTCAGAACAAGTATCGCAAACATAAATCAAGCGCTCCAATTTTCCCATCGCCAAGGCGCCTAAGGTGTGATGCCGAATCGCTTTGAGAATATCCGCATTTTTAATTCCGAACATTCGCCGAGAAATATCCTCGCTGATATAAGCGTGAAGGAGAATCGGCTGATAAGCGGAAATCTCCCGCAAAAGAGGAATTCTCAGACGACGTTTTTGGCAATAGGGTTTCATCCCTGAAATCGGAATACTTCTGCCTGTGTCATGCAAAAGCCCGGCCAAAGCCGCCTCAAAAGGATCTACCCCCCAGACGGAAGACAACTTGCGAGAAAGCCTTGCGACTGAAATAGAGTGAAACAAGCGCTCGGGTTTTAAGATTTTCTTAAGTCTCGGAAGATTGGACACCCCGTAAAGACCTCGCTTATAAATCCACTCAAGAACACGGGAATCCATTTTACCGGAAACCTCGTCTCCCATCAACAAATCAGTTCTTAAATTGGTCGAAGAAATATCCGGCATCGCGCGGGAAAGCGAGTTAAAAAAAGAGGGAATTTTGCCATTTTTAGGAGGCCGGAAGGCCGTCCACCAGCAGGCCAGTTTTCGCAATTCCAATGGGCTTTTCCACTCATCAAAACGTGCGGCTAAATCCGAACCAATCACAAAGTGAATCTCGCAATCAGGATTTTCTTTTTTTAGCCGCTTTAGGGTTTCGACGGCATAGACCCGCCTGCGCGCGCGCATTTCTATTTGGCTTATTTCCGCCTCCGGAAAAGCGCGTTTCGCCATTTGAAGGCGCTCTTCCGGCAAAACCGAGGAGTCTTTTTTCCAGGGAGAACGGTAGGCCGGAATTACGAGCACTCTATCAGGATGAATTTTTTCCTCAGCCGCTTTAAGAAGCGCTTGATGGCCTTTATGCGGCGGATCGAAACTCCCCCCGAAGACGAGAATTTTTGCGCTCATATCTCAAATGATACAATCATCCCTAGATGAGAAACAAAATCGTCTTCGTGGCCGCGCATTTGGGATATCCAATGGATAAAACCCCCTTAGGCGGCGGCGCCATGGTCGGGGTTCACCTTTCTCAAATCCTCGGAATCCCCAATCAGGACTTTGACTTTGTTTGCCTAGGCTCCGGCCCCGAGCCCCCGAGCGCGCAGGTTTCATATGCCGCGCTCAGGCCTCCGCTTTTTCCCGGAGAGCATATTTCTCTTTTATCCGAATTTCGCTACGCGCGTTTTTCCCGCTGGTTTGAGAAAAAGAGCACGAACTGGATACTCGACAGGAATTGCGAATTTACCCCTCAAAATACCTGCATCCTCGTCAATGATATATCTGAATCTCCCGATATCGCGGCATTGTCCCGGCGCGGATATCCAATTCTGTCTCTTTGGCACGTTGACGTCGTCGATTATGTTAACCGCCTCTATCTAAAAGAAATAATCCCGGGACATTGGATCACCTCCGCTTACGAGAAACTCAGGGCCTTGCAAGCGCGGCGTTTTGTTCCAGACATTCTCAAACTCGTTTTCGAGAAAGAGCGAGAAATCGTAATGGGTTCAAGGCGACTTATCTTCCCCTCTCAAGCCATGAAAGAAAAACTCGCCTCTCTCTATCCCAATCTTATGCCGGCCCAAGAATTGTCCGACAAGGGGGTGGTTCTTCCCTGGGGAACCTGGTCGGAAACCATCGAACCCCGCTTAGCGCAAGAAGAAGTTAAAAAGATATCCGAAAAATACCAATTGTCAAAAAGCAACCATGTCCTTTTGACCGTCAGCCGGATTTCTCCCGAAAAAGGTTTGGACATTTTGATTAAAGCCGTTCAAATTCTCGAGAAAAAACGCCCCGATATCGCGGGGCAAATTCGCCTTTTTATTTGTGGAGAACCGGCCTTTATGCAAGGCCGTTCTTATGCCGAAAAAATTTCCCGCTTGGCGCAAAAGCTCAAACTCGCGCGAGTTTTTTTCCCGGGATATTTGTCTCCGCCCCGGAAAAAAGCTTTTTTTGAAATCTCGGATTTATTTATCTCGCCCTCAATCCATGAAAGTTATGGGCTAACCATTGTCGAGGCGATGGCTGGCGGATGCCCGATTTTAGCCGGAGACCATTACGGCGCCAAGGACTTAATCTCTCCGGAATTTGGAAGAATCGCGCCTTACCAAGGCTCTTACACGCCCCAAGCCTCTATCGCCTTTCATTTGGAAGCTCTTCTTGCCGACAAAGAAGGACTTAAAAAAATGAGAACGCATTCCCAACAGGCGGCCTCTAAAATGCGCTTTGAAAACGCCGCAAAAAAAATCGTCGATCTGGCGCTTGGAGAAATCGCGGAGTCCAAAAGAAACGAAGAAAAATCGGAGATTTCGATATGAATCCATCAGAAGTGGTCGTCGTTAAAGCCTTAAGAACGCCGATTGGAAAAATCGGGGGGGTTTTGGCCTCCGTCCGGCCCGATGATCTCGCCTCCGAGGCGATTAAAAGCCTTCTTCAAAAAATTCCCGAGATTTCTTCCAAAGAAATCGAGGATGTCTATTTTGGTTGCGCCAATCAGGCCGGAGAAGATAATCGCAATGTCGCGAGAATGGCGCTTTTGCTGGCCGGACTTCCCCAAAGCGTTCCAGGATGCACCGTCAATCGCCTGTGCGCCTCGGGATTAGAAGCCATCAATTGCGCGGCTCGCGCCATTATGTCCAACGAGGGTTTGATCTATATCGCAGGCGGAGTCGAAAGCATGAGCCGCGCTCCCTGGGCGCTTCCAAAAGCCGAAGCGGCCTATCCCTTCGGAAATTTGACCGCATATGACACCTCATTGGGCTGGAGGTTTCCCAATCCCAAAATGAAAGAGATGTTTCCCCTCTACAGCATGGGAGAGACGGCGGAAAACGTGGCGGAAAAACATCAAATCGCGCGCAAGGACCAAGATGAATTCGCGCTCCTGAGCCACCAAAGGGCGGTCGCGGCCTCGGAATCGGTTTTCAAGGAAGAAATCATCCCGATTACGACCTGGGTCAAGAAAAAATCAACTACGATTTCAAAAGATGAAGGCCCCAGAGCCGACACTAATTTAGAAAAATTAAGTTCTCTTAAACCCGCTTTCCGCGCTAGCGGCAGCGTCACTGCGGGCAATAGTTCCAGCCTCAATGACGGGGCGTCGGCTCTGCTGATGATGAACGCGGCCTTGGCGCGGGAACGCAATCTAAAAATCCTCGCCTATTGGCGAGCCTCAAGCGCTGTCGGAGTGGACCCTTCCTACATGGGAATTGCCCCCATAGCGGCCATCGAAAAACTTCTTAAACGCGCAAACCTAAAAATTTCCGACATTGACCTTTTCGAAATCAACGAAGCCTTTGCCGCCCAAACCCTCGCCTGTCAACGAGAGCTTAAGATTCCGCTGGAAAAGCTCAACGTCAATGGCGGGGCTATCGCCCTCGGGCATCCATTGGGCTGCAGTGGCGCGAGAATTGCGACAACCCTACTTCATGAAATGAGAAGACGAAAAGCTCATCTCGGAGTTTCCGCTCTCTGCGTCGGCGTCGGCCAAGGACTAGCGACCTTGTGGGAGCGCACCGATGACCCCGCCTTTGCATGAGAATTCTCGTTGTTTTGGGAACGCGGCCTGAAATCGTCAAAACCGCGCCAGTTCTTAACGCGCTCAAAAGTTATCCCCCTATTGAAACCAAGGTTTGTTTAAGTTCCCAACACAAGGACCTGGCAATAGACTTTCTCAATTTTTTCAAGATTACGCCGGATTATGATCTTAAATTGAACAATCAAAACTTATCTCCTCAAAAAATCGCGTCCTTAGTTTCAAGGCGAGTTGAGGAAATTTTGAGGTCATGGAAACCAAATTGGACGCTTGTCCAGGGAGACACCAGCACAGCGCTAGGAGCGGCTTTAGGCTCTTGGCGCGCGCAGATTCCTGTGGCCCATATCGAAGCGGGACTCAGAAGCCCCAACCCCAATTCTCCGTTCCCTGAAGAAAAAAATCGCAGGATCATCGATTCTCTTGCGCAAATCCATTTTGCCCCTCTGCCGTTATCGGCGGAGAACCTCACTCGGGAAGGAGTTGATTCGTCCCGAATTTTCGTCACTGGAAACACCGGCATCGACTCTTTAACTCAAACTCTGAGTCTCCTGGAAAAGAACCACCATTTGAAGTCAAAGCTTAATCGGAAGTGGAACTTTTTAGATTCCTCCAGGAAAATTGTTTTCGCGACTTTTCACCGCCGAGAAAATTTGGGAAGGCGCCTTGAAAAAATCTTTGACGTCCTTTTAAATCTGGCCAAAGAAGAACCCCTCGAAATCATCTACCCCGTCCACCCACGCCCTTCTATCCGCGCCTTGGCGGGAAAAAAACTAAAAAACGCGCCTCATATCTTCCTGACCCCGCCGTTAGATTACCCGTCTTGCGTTTATCTGATTAAGCGAGCGCATTTAATCATCACCGATTCCGGCGGCATCCAGGAAGAAGCTCCGGTCTTGGGAAAACCGCTGATTCTGGCGCGCTGTTTAACTGAAAGGCCGGAAGGAATTGTTCAGGAAGCCGCCGTTCTTGCCCCGACAGCCAAAGCTATCGAGCTTTACGCCAAGGACTTGATTAGAAATTCTTGTCTTTATGAGCGAATGGCCCGCCCGCGAATGATTTATGGAAACGGAAACGCCGCTTCTCAAATCGCGCGGGTATTGTCTGAGCTTAAAACATTTCCAAAACCCGCAGAAGGTAGGCCCCGTAATCATTTTTTGAATAAAGCTTCGCTAAATGTTCCAGCTGTTTGCGTTTGATAAACCCTTTTTTAAAAGCGATTTCTTCGACACAAGCCACTTTAAGCCCTTGTCTTTGTTCAAGAGTCTGGACAAACTGCGCCGAAGACAAAAGAGAATCCGGCGTTCCGGTGTCTAACCACGCCGTGCCGCGACCCAACAGATGAACGCGCAAACCTCCGCGCGACAAATAGGCGGAATTGACATCGGTAATTTCAAGCTCGCCCCGCGAAGAGGGTTTGAGTTTTTCCGCAATCTTAACGACCTCTGAATCGTAAAAATAAATTCCGGTCACCGCCCAATTAGATTTTGGATGTTTCGGCTTTTCTTCCAGGCTTTTGGCCCTCCCCTTCTTGTCGAATTCGACAACGCCGTATCTTTGAGGGTCAAGCACCTGATAAGCCATGACGAGCCCTCCCTGTTTGAGCGTAGCCGCTTTTTCAAGAGTGGGGGCCAGTTCATGGCCGTAGAAAATATTATCCCCCAAAATCAGGCAAACGGGAGATTTTCCGATAAAATCCTTGCCAATAATGAACGCCTGGGCGATTCCTTTGGGAGCCGGTTGTTCCGCGTAGGAAAATCTAAGCCCCCAGGCCTTTCCGTCTCCCAAGAGATTTTGAATCAAGGGCAGGTCTCGCGGAGTACTGATAATCAGAATCTCCCGGATTCCGGCCAGCATTAAAACCGAGAGCGGATAATAAATCGTCGGTTTATCATAAATGGGCAAAAGCTGTTTTGAAATCGCCTTGGTCAGGGGATAAAGCCGCGTTCCGCTGCCGCCGGCTAATATAATTCCTTTCATCGTCTCCTCTCGTTTAAGCGGCTTTGACTTTCCATCCACGCATAAAGAGCTATCGTCGGCATCCAGATCATCGCGACCTGAAAAGCGCTTTCGGTAAAGCTCATAAAAACAAGAGCCGTTATCCAAGATAAAAACCAAAGGCTTAAAAAAGAATTGTCCCTGCGGTAAATCTTAAAAGCCTGAAAAGCCATACTTCCTAGAAGAAACATAAGAGCGCAAAACCCAACGATTCCGCGTTCGGCAAGGCTTTGGAGATAAAGATCATGGGCGTTTCCCCAGGTGGGCTGCCCGCCAAAGGGCAGGGAATGATATTGGCCGAAAAAGGAGCTAAAGCGTCCGGGACCGACGCCGAGAATCGGGTGATCCAAAAACATCTTCCAGGCTGATTTCCATAAAGCAAGATGAATTTTGAAGCTACTTTCCTTATCGCTGAGAGCTCCTCCTGCTGATTGCGCGAAACGCGGGCTGAAAAGAAATTGGGAAGAAATTAAAAATAGAGACGCAAAAAATTCAAAAATAATCAGGCGAAATCCTAAAACAGCTAAGACAAAAATCCCGATAAAAAACCCCATCCACGCGCCACGGGTTCCGCTTAAAGCGAGAGAGGCAAGAATGAATATCCCAGACAGAATCGTCCAGGGCTCTTCTTTTTCCCCTTGGCGCCGGGCGGTCATTTTCCAAGACAGAATTCCAAGCCCGGCCATGGCCATCAACTCGCCAAAAGTGACGGGGTGAATTGTCCCATGAGCGCGGTTGGTCGCATAAAGAGCCGACCAAAAATGAGAACTTAAAATTTTTTCATTAAAATGCGCCGCCGCTGTCGGGAAAAATTTCCACAGGCAAAATTCAACAAGGCCAAGCAAAGCCGCGCTGGAAAAACCGAATACCCAAAAATAGAACGTTTCAAACCCGCTTTCTGTTCCAAAAGCGAGGGAAAAAATATAAAAATCAGCCGCCAATTGGAAGTCGCGCGTCAAAGGCCCCCGGCCATCCTTAAACCCAGCCATAACGGCGCTTGATACAATACCGACGATAATATAGATCCAAAGAGGTTTTTGTAAAGCCGAGTCTTTAAAGGATGAAAGGCCCTTAACCCGCAGGCTCAAGAGCCCCAACAGAATCAAGGCAATCGCGATATTGGCCCCGGCAATGGAGAGGGGTTGAAGGAAAGCCCAAAGGCACAAGGCGATTAAAATCCAGTTTTTAGATTCAATTTTGGGCATTGATTTAATACGCGCCTTTCCCGAATAAAACGGCGGGGATGGTCTTTAAAATAATTTTAATGTCCAGCCCCAAGGACCAATGTTCGATGTAAAAGGTATCCAAGGAGAAACTTTGTTCATTGGACAAGTCCGAACGCCCGGAAACCTGCCAAAGCCCGGTAACTCCCGGCAGAACGCTAAGACGCTTTTTATAGGCGGGCCCAAAATTTTCCTTAAGCCTATCCAAATCCCTGAGAGCTAGAGGTCTCGGCCCAACCACGCTCATATCACCGCTTAAAACGTTTAAAAACTGGGGAAATTCATCCAATGAAAACCGACGCAACAATTTTCCCACTCGAGTCACTCGGGGGTCATTTTTAATCTTAAAGAACGCCCCAGCGGGAGTTGCCTCTTGAACCCTGTCTACTTTAGATTCAGCGTCTGCCTCCATGGTCCGAAACTTAAGGGCGTCAAAAACCCCCAGATAAAGCCCGTAGCGCTTTTGGCGAAAAAAAATCGGACCCGGAGAATCGAGCTTGATTAGAATGGCGATGAGGGCAAAGGGAATAAAACCCAGAATGCAGACCGAGGCGGAAAATAAAATATCAAAAACACGCTTAATGATAAAGTTCTCTCCGGAAAGAGATCCATGCTTAAAATAAAACGTGGGAACCCCCAGGGATTCATCCACCTGAACCTCCCCCATTCGCAATTCCAAGAGACTGGGAACAATCCTCATCTGCGCGCCCAAAGACTCAAGTCCTTCGGCTAAAGCCGCCATTTCCTCTTGAGTTAAATCCGTCTGTATGAGCAAGACATCGCTCACATTTTCCGAACGCGCCAAGTCTAATATTTCTTGCCTTGGCAAGGAAGGTTTTTTGAGTATCTGGCGATGTCGAAGGCGCGTGATTTTTTGGATCATTGATTCAGACAACGGCCCTTCCCCTATCACGAGCAATTTGTCCTGGCCTCCAAGAGGCGTTAAAATCTTCCAGCGAATCCAATTAATCAAGGCTGAATCCGCCGCTAGATATAAGGAAGCCAAAGGAGCCGTCATCAGTAAAAGAAGGCGGGAGTCAGAATATCTTTTGGATAAAAAACTCAAAGCCATGACGACGATGGTCGCCTTAAAAGAGCCCGAGAGAATACGCACGATTTTATCTTCCGTGGGAAGAGGGGGCTCTTGATGAATTTCGACTCCAAAAAAAAGAACGGCCACCCAAATAAGAACCACGACCGGCAAAATCGGGGAATAATCGGACCAGGGAGAAATGAGCCCTTTGGGCGGAGGAATCAAGCGTAAAAGCGGATGGAAATGAAATCTCAACCAATAGGCCGAATAAAAAGCGAAGGCGACGGCAAAGACGTCGGTGGCAAGGCCCAAAAGCAAAATAAGACGCCTTAAAGCCCAATTCCAGCCGCGCTTAAAAAATTGCGGCGGCGTTTTGTCCAGAGCCAAATTGAGTTCAGGCATGCTCGTGCCCTCATTTTACAATATTGCCGTGATAGCCGCGCGGTTTACCAATGCCACCCAAATAGCGATTTGACTTCTCCACGGTCCGGCACGGGTGTTCAAAGCGCGAGGGCGCAGGTTGGTGTGTATAGGAGGCAAGTGATGAAAGCAATTAGGGAGCCTAATGACAAAAAATTAAGGCTCAAGTCGGTTGGCGTTCCGTTTTTTAGCCAGATCTCGATCCGTGGATTTCTTACCGTTGAGATAAGCAAGCAATAAGGCGGCGATATCTCCAATGACCATGGCAAGACCGGTTAAATTGGCGCCTTTATAAATACAGTAGGCCGCGACGGCGGCGAAAGCCAAAGCGATGAGAAGGCCGGCAGCTGTCCCCAACATGGCGTTTAAACTCATGCTGTCAACGGCCTTGGTTTCAAGTTGACGCCGATGAGCGGATTGTTCCTCGGCCATTTTAAGGATGCGTTCAGCGGCCCCAGGGACAATTTCATTATATTGTTTGAGAATGCCTGGAGAAGGTATCGGGCCGGAAAAGGTGGCAGCGACTCCTACAATCGCGCTGGAAGATTTTTGAGACGGGTGTTGAAGGGGTCCCGTCATTTGTGGGCGTTTGCGGTTTTCTGCCCGCAGGTTCCGATTGCCCAGCGGATATCGTCACCGACTGCAAGCCAATCCGAAAGTAAAGACTGATAATCAGCCTCCTCCGGAGTAGGGCTGTAATTATAGCGGTTCAAGCTTTGGCCGAAATCAAAAAGCCTGGCCACGCCAATCCATGCAGAATATCGGGGAAAAAGAAAACTCGAACGAACCATGGAGCAGCCTTCCACGGGATCATTGGGGACGGTTTTAATCGAATCTTCAATGGTCTCCACAAATAGATTATAGCAGGATCGGCGGCAATTTCAAGCGGCACTGGAGAGAAACTCTGAAAATGATAAGATTTCAAGAAGCGGGCAGGTGGCGGAACTGGCAGACGCGCACGACTCAAAATCGTGTGGAGGCGACTTCATGCGGGTTCGATTCCCGCCCTGCCCAGAATTTATGCGCATCGCAATTCAAGGAATTAAGTTTATCGTCTTATCCCTTTTAGTCGCCGCTTTGGGGATTTGGACGGCCGTCCGTTTTTCTCAAGCGCGGGTTTTGGGGGAAGTTATTGGCTCAATCGGAATTATGAAGGCTCTTTTTTGCCTCTATTTTTTCAGAGACCCCAACCGCCCCACACCCAAGGACGATTCTAAAATCTATTCTCCCGGCGATGGAACCGTTTTAAGCGTTTCCCGCGAAAGCTCGGAAGAGACAACGACCATCCGAATTTTTCTCTCTCTTCTAAACGTTCACGTCCAACGCGTTCCCGCGACAGGAAGAGTCAAGAAAATAGAATACCGAAAAGGAAGCTTTAAAGCCGCGATGCTGGCTTCCGCCCTTGGCAACGAAAAATGTTCGATGACCCTTGAGTGCGGACAGCCCCAAAGACAAATCACCATAGATCAGATCGCGGGATTATTAGCCCGAAGAATTACCTGGTGGGCCAAGGAAGGAGACCTTCTTAAAACCGGAGAACGCTACGGCCTGATTTCTTTTGGCTCGCAAGTCGCCGTTCACCTGCCTTCGGCTGCCCGCGCCACTGTTAAGCCCGGGGATAAGGTATTCGCCAGCCTGACCCCGATTGCCGAATGGATAAATTAGGTCTTAAGCGCGGCGGGCGCGTTTTAGCGCCGTCTCTTTTTACCGTCGGAAACATGGCCTGCGGCTTTTATGCCCTTTTATCCGTTCATGAACGCGATTTTCCGACCGCCGCGACCGCGATATTAGCCGGAATGATTTTCGATTCCCTCGATGGCCGTGTCGCCCGCCTATTTCACGGAGAATCGGTGTTCGGCATTGAGTTCGATTCTCTCTCGGACTTTCTCACTTTTGGCATCGCGCCGGCCATCATGATGTATGGCTTTATTCTCAAGGATTACGGCTCCTGGGGATACCCTCTGGCTTTTTTGTATGCCCTTTGCGGAGCTTTAAGGCTGGCTCGTTTTAATATTTCCGCCCAGGGCTCAGCTCCGCCCAAAAACCATTTTACCGGCCTTCCGGTACCTGCGGGCGCGGGTTTTTTGGCTTCGTTTGTCCTTCTTTATCAGATTGTTGAAGAGGGCCGCCCTGCGCGCACATGGAAATTTTTGATGGATCAAATACCGCTTTTGTATCCGCTGGTTCCGCTGATTGTTTTTATCCTCGCCTTTCTGATGATATCCACCATCCCCTATCCGACCTTTAAAAACATATCTCCTTTGAGACCTCGCTCGCCAAAAATTTTAGTGACTCTAGTCTTGACCGGTTTTGCGATTTTCCTTTACCCGCAAAACGCCATATTTCTTCTGTTTTTTGTCTATGTCTTGCTGGGGCCGGTCGGGCTTGTCATCCAAGGACTGCGTCGGCTATTTAAAATCGCTCCGCCGGCGATTTAGGGCTTAGTCTTTCTCGGAAAAAGAGGCGGGGCTTTTAAAATCGCGTGGCTGGCCGTCGGCTTTCCGGCCAAGACTTCTTCCGCAGTCACCGGCCGTGGCAATTGCCTTATCCCTAATTGAGCTTGGACCTTGGCCGCCGTCTGCGGCATAAACGGCTCGAGCCAGCCCATCACGATTCGAATGGACCAAACCAGATTAAAGAGAACCGGCTCGACTTTTTCGGGGCTGGTCTTTTGAAGCTTCCAGGGCGCCTGTTCATTGACATATTGATTCAGGCTTGAAATAACCGACCAAATAATGGAAAGGGCTTCCGAAAAATTGAGATTTTCCATCGCCGATTGAATGGCCGGGGTTTTCTCGGCCCAGCGCCGGGGATATTCATGCTTCTCGGGATCGCTCTGGGTCGGAAGTTTCCCGCCCAAAAACCTATCGGTCATCTCAACGACGCGGGAAATAAGATTTCCTAAATCGTTGGCTAAATCCGAATTATACCGGCGCCGCAAAGCTTCAATTGAAAAGTCTCCGTCTTGCCCGAAAGGCATTTCGCGCAACAAAAAGTAACGGAAAGAGTCTACCCCGAATTCACGGGTCGCCTCGTAGGGATCGACAAAATTGCCCTTTGATTTGGACATTTTTTGACCCTCGACCGTCCACCAACCATGGGCGAAAACCTTCTTTGGAAGAGGGAATCCCAAGGCCAAAAGCATCGCCGGCCAAATAACCGCGTGAAAGCGGTATATTTCTTTTCCGACGATATGCGCGTCCGCCGGCCAGAATTCGCCCGAAGGATTTGAGGTTTTAGATTCCAAGACCGCCGACACGTAATTGAGAAGAGCGTCAAACCAAACATAGACCGTCTGGGCCGAATCTCCGGGAACGGGAATCCCCCATTTGACCTTGGCGCGGGAAACCGAGATATCCTGCAAGCCGGATTTAACGAAATTGACGATTTCAGAAGCGCGGTGAGCCGGAGAAAGAAAACCCGGATTTTTTTGATAATGCTCGATAAGAGCCTGTTGATATTTTGAGAGCTTAAAAAAATAACTTTCCTCTTTGACCCGCTCCAAAGGTTTTTTACATTCGGAATTGGGGCAAAGCTTTAAATTTTTCTCATTGGGAAGAATTTCTTTCTCGGTCCAGTAGGTCTCGCAAGACAGACAGTAATACCCTTCGTAAAATCCTTTGTAAACGTCTCCCGATTTTAAAAGGCGGGAAAAAACATCCTCGACGCAGCGAACATGGCGTTCTTCGGTTGTCCGAATAAAATCATCGTAACGGATATCGAGGTGTTTCCAAAGCTCGCGAAATTTCTCGGATATCTGATCGGCGTAATTTTGAGGCTCCATCCCCAAAGCGCGAGCGGCCTCTTCTATTTTAAGACCATGCTCGTCGGTTCCGGTCAAAAAATGAATTTCCCGGTTTTGACTGCGGTAAAACCGGGCCAAGACATCGGCGGCGATTGTGGTATAAGCATGACCGATATGCGGAGCGGCATTGATGTAATAAATGGGGGTCGTAATATAAATTTTTTTCATAAATTTAGGTTTTTAAACCCGCCTCCTGGGCTTTAAGGCAGGCTAGCAAAACGGAAGCCCGCGGATCGGCGTTTGAGCGGACGGCAACTTTAAGCCAAGAGATATCTCTGGCCGCTTTCTCAAAACGCTCAAATGAAATTTTTCCCTGATGATAAAACCGCCTTAAATTTTCCGACAAAGAGAAAAAAACAAGCTCCGCTTCCCGGCGGGAAGAGGGCAGATCCCGCGGCAAAGCTTCACAGGCTTGAATGGCGGATAAAGGGCTCTCGGTTAAAACCCCGGGCCAATTTTCCCTTTTTGAAAACTCCAAAGCCCTTCCGATAGATCCGGCGCAAAGCTCAAGAGCCGAATTCGATTTTATCCCTCTTTCCTCCAGAACCTTGGCGACTAATTTTTTTGGAATAGGCGCAAACGGGATTTTAAGAGCCCGAGACAAGATCGTTTTCGGCAGCGTCTGGGCTTGGGAGCTAAGCAAAATCCAAAACGTTTTTCTGGGCGGCTCTTCTAAAATTTTAAGGAGCGCATTTGAAGATTCTATCTCCAAATTTTCCGCATCGACAATCACTGCCGCCTTCCAACCTCCCAGCATCGGCTCCATGGACATTTCCGAGCGCAAATGACGGATAGTGTCGACGCGCAGGGTCCGCTGTTTTGACAATTCCTCATCTCTTAAGTTGGCCTGATAAGATAAGTCGACCATCTTAAAATCCGGATGAACTTCCCGCTGGACGGCCAGGCAAGAAGGACAAACCTCGCAAGGAGACTGATTTTTATCTCGCTGGGAACACAAAACGATCTGAGCGAAAATTTGAGCGGCCAATTTTTTTCCGACGCCGTCGGGGCCGCTGAAAAGAAAAACCGAGGGAATTTTTTCCGCCGCTAAAATCGCGCGGAGGTTCTTAATGGCCTTATCTTGTCCTTTAATCTCGCTAAAATTCATGTTTTGCGCCCGGAAGGCTCAATTAGTTTCTCAATTCTGGAAATAATCTTTGCGTGAATATCCTCAATTCGGCCACGTCCATCGATGAGAAAAATATTTCTCTCTTTTTTAGAGAGTTCAAGATACCCCCGGCGCACGCGCTGACGAAAATCAACTCCTTCTTTTTCCAAGCGATCGGGCGAGCCTTTCATCCTTTTAGAAAAAGAACGGACCGGAACATCAATGAGAATCGTCAAATGGGGTTTAAGATTTCCGGAAGCCGCCGCATTGAGGTCTTTGACGCGTTTAAGCGGAATCCCGCGTCCGTAGCCTTGATAAGCCAAACTCGCCAAAACATAGCGCTCGGAAATGACGATTTTCCCGGCTTTCAGAGCGGGCAAAAGGGTCTCTTGCGTATGCTGGGCGCGCGCCGCCTCGTAGAGAAAAAGTTCGCTTAAAGGCGATAACTTATAAGAAGTATCGAGGAGAATATGCCGGATATCTTCCGCAAATGGAGTTCCTCCCGGCTCACGGGTGTGAAGAACCGGCAAACCGCGCTTTTCGAGCTCGCGGGCTAAAAGCTTGGCCTGGGTCGATTTACCGGATTTATCAGGCCCTTCAAAGACAATTAAAACCCCTTTGTTTCGCACGAGCTATTTTACTAAAAAGCGGCTACCGCCCTTTGACCTGCCTCAACCATTTCGCGAGAGAAGCGGCCATCGGATTTTGCGGATCCATTTGAATGAACCGCCTAAGATAGGCTTGCGCCTGTTGAGGTTTTCCCGATTTTAAAAGCCATAAGCCCCAGTGATATTGAGCCAATGGATTTCTGGAATTGAGAAAAACGGCTTTCTTAAATTCCAGGCCCGCTTGTCTTTGACGGCCTTCCAGATCATCTGTTTCTCCCAATAGAATATGCGCATCGGAATCCCTGGGGTTAAGGCTCAAAGCCTTATTTAAAAAAAAGCGGGCGCGAGAAAAATCTTTTTTATCGAAATTAAGCCGAGCCAAATCATACCAGATGTCTCCATACCTGGGATTAAGCTCAATGGCGCGCTTCATATGAATTAAGCCTTCCCCGTCTAAGCCCTTTTCAAAAAACCGAACCCCCAGAGAATATTGAGCCGCGGCGGAAACGGGGTTGCATCGCGCCGCGGCGGAATAAAAACCGATGGGAGTGGTCCAATTAAAACTTTGAGAAAAGGATTGCGAGGCCTGCCATAAAATGAGGGCTATGGCTAGCAGCCGAGCCCAGGCCTTGTCAGACAACTCAGCGACGCAAAAGCCAAATCCCGCCGCGAGAGCGGCGGAAGGAAGATAAAGGAATCTCTGCGCGCCAATGGTGTCCAAAGGGATAATTAAATGGCTGGTCGGAAGCAGAAACCAAAAAGGGAAAAGAACCCAAAAAGCCCAGCGCGAGCGCCGATAAAATAGAAAATAAAACGAGATTCCGATTAAAAAAATTAGCGAAAAGCACGCGCTTAAGGCCAGTGGCGAGGTCTTAGCGGCGTCGGGAATCAAGGGCCTGGTGAAATCAGAACAAATCCCGACAGCGGAAACGCCGGGCCAAAAGTAGTGGCGCCAGAAGAAAAGACTCATAGTTAGGAGTTTAATCAAGGGGCCATTCGTAAAATAAGGGTTTCCGCCGTGAAACGGGCGTTTGAGAATAAGAATCCTTAGCCCCAAATAGGCCAGACTCGAAAAAACCATCAAAGCGTAAATCATCTTCCGGGCCCGGAAATTGGAAACCGCTTTTGAAGACGCCCAGTCATCCAGAAAAAGAACCGGCAAAAACATAATGGAAGACTCTTTGGTTAAAAGCGCCATTGCGTAAAACAAAACCCCCAAGAAAGGGCGCGTTTTTTGAGCGAGGGAATCCAAACAAATCCAGGAAGAAAAAATGAAAACCGCCGATAAGAGTTCCGAGCGGCCGACCAATAAAAAAACGCTTTCCAGGTGAACCGTCATCACGACAAACAAAAGAGAGCCCGCTTTCGCCGCTAAAGAGCCGTATCGGCGCTTGAGCAAAATAAATAGAAGCCCTCCCGCCAAAAAATTTAAACCAAGGTTCAAGGCGTGCATTTCCAATAAATTTTTTCCAAACCCGCGCTCTTCCGCAAAGAAGGTAGCCATTAAAAGAGGCCTGTATTCGGAAACCGAAGCCTGACTTCCTTTAACCGACTCCCAATATCCGGTCGAAAAAAGACGCGGGAAAGAATTCCACCCCGCTTCGAGGATGGGATTGTGCCCCACCAGAGGCTGATCATCGTAGAAAAAATCCCTAGAGCCCAAGGACGGAAGAAAAGCGGCCAAAGACAAGAGCAGTAAAAGCGCCCAGAAAAAATTATCGGACTTTATAAATAGCTGAATTTTCTCTTCTGTTTTCATAAACGAGTTTAAAAAACCTGGAATTTTGCAACTCCTGATCGATTTTTTGAAGCGTGGAATTAATGGGCGACTTTCCCGGAACGCTTAGGCCCAAGTCTAAATTTCCCTCCCACAAAACGTAGCGAACCTGGTGATTCTCAAAAAACTGATTCAAAGATTTCGCGGAGGGCTTTAGAGCCAAGGGAAGGCTCGGACGAGCCGAGTAAAACCCGTCTCTGACATACATCGCGCTCGACAAAATATCCTGGGGGTTTGTATGGGCGCGCAACCAAGCGTAACTTTCTTTAAGCTCCATCTGTTTGATATCCCCAGAAAAAGACAAAAAATGCGGGAGATAAAAAACCATCTGGGCAAATAAAAGCGCCGGCAAAACAAAAACAGCCAGGCGCTTGATTCCATCGTGAAGCGCCAGCAAAATGAGCGGAAGGGGCATCATCAAATAGCGATCATAATGCCAGGGCCAAAACAAATGCAAAACCAGGGTTGAAATCAAGGCCCAGGCCGCCGGATCAAATAAATCTTTTTTGATCCATATCCATAACCCCCACAAAACGGCGAAAAATAAAACGCCGCCAACCATTTCCCCCGCCGCCGGAGGGGTCCGGATCGGCAAGAAAGAAAATCCCAAACTCATGGAATAATAAGCCGCGTTTTTCAAAAAAACGGTGAAAACGGCGGGAAGGCCCACGCCGTAGAAATCAAGCCCCTCTTTCACTTTTTGGATTTGCCCGGAAAAGCGCAGCGAATAATACATCCAAATCGCTAATGGAAACAAAGACAAGGTTAAAATCCCCAAAAACTCCTTGCCTTTGCGCTCCCGAAGGCAACGAGAGAAAGCGGCTGGAATTAAAAAGGCTCCGGCCAAGCGAGTTTGAATCAGCGCCATTAAACTTAATCCCCCCGCCCAGGTTCGGACCGAAGACGACAAACTTTCCATGGAAATTAAAAAGAGTAGCGTCATCAAAACAAAGAGGCTTTCCGACATCACGGTGCCCGATTGAGAAAGAATAATCGGGCTGCTGGAAAAAATTAAAACCAAAAGGATATCAGCGGGAAATGCCGCTTTTCTTTTTTTAAGCCATAGCCAAAAAGCCCATGGGCACAGGGAAAGAATAAAAGCGCAAAAGAGTTCAAAAAGCCCGAAATGTCCTGGAAAAAAATAAGCGATGGGAAAAAGAAATACCGGAAGTCCCGGGCTCACCACATTCATCCAAGGCAAGCCGGGACTGGTGATAAGACGAAACCCTTGTCCGTAGGCCAAGGATTGGGCGGCCAAGGCATACATTAAATCATCTTGCTGGCGACCTAGGTATTGAGCCGGGGCGCTTCCTAAAATAATAATTGACGAAATTAATAGAACAGCCGCAGTCCAAAGGTTTTCGCGTCGAATATTAGATAGGGAAGGCATTAAAACCGGCGGAAGGGAGGATTCCCGCTCGCCCGCGCTCGGCTTTGCCTTGCGCTCCTTCGCGGCCCGCCGCGGATAAAAAGCCAAATCATTGGCTTTTTCCCGTCGGCTTCGAATCCTCTCTTCAAACCCCGTTTCGAAAAGTGTCCAAACCGGCGGAAGGGAGGGGATTCGAACCCCTGAGGGCTGTTAGACCCTACACGCTTTCCAGGCGAGCCGTTTAAACCACTCACGCACCCTTCCAACTCCTTAGATTATAACGAATTCCCAAGGCTTTTCTCATTTCTTGACTCGGAAAAACAAAACTAATTTTTAAGCGCGGTGTCCATGGGAGTGTCCATCACTCTCCGAGCCTCGGATAAATCTTTGCGCGATTTTGCGCGTTTTGGATTGGCCGTATTACGGGCGAAATTCAACAATAACCTGCTGCCCGACAGCCTTGGCAATCCGCTGTAGCATTGCGAGGGTTAAATTCTGCTCGCCATGTTCAATTCTGGAAATCCCCGACTGGGCGCTTCCGATGGCTTCCGCCAACTCTTTTTGATTGAGCCCGGCGTTCTTGCGAGCCTTCGCTATCTGAAGGGAAACGCGCACTTCAAGGTCGGCTTCGGCATAAGCCGCATCCCAGCGCGGGTCTTTTTCTGATTTCGCGAAAACCTCATCAAGAGAAACAGCCCTGGTTTTTTTAAGTCTTCTTTTTGTCATATCTTCTCCCCATGTTTTTGAGCGGTCCAGTCCGCCATGGCTTTTTTAGACCGCTCAATTTCCACCTCGGGGACATCCCGCGATTTCTTGAAAAAGGCGTTAGTCACCACAATCACATTATTTTGAAAGAAATACAAAAACCTGTGCTGATGATGCCCAATAATGACTCTCAGTTCCCAGATTCCGCCGCGCAGATGTTTGCCGTATTCCTCCGGCAATTCTTCCCCCAATTCAGATAGAGCCTGAAACCATCTTTTGGCTTTCGCCTGATGATGAATGTCCATGGCGCGGGCATAATCACAGGCTTGGCAAACGCCCTTCCGTGTCCGATAGAAGTAAACGCGAAATCTTGGTTTTACCCCCACAATCTAGTATAGCATATATGTGATAATTGTCAAGGGCTCTGTCTTGAGACATCTAAGAATCTAACCGAGCGCCGGGGGTTAGAATGAGAAAGAAGGCACGCTGGGAGTATCTAAAGGCAATATGGCGGAGGTACCAAGGATCTGAGCGTGTTGACCAACGTCTCGGACTCCGGTTTTGCGCGATGAAGAAATTTATGACCGCTACAGAGATCTGTGGCGCGTGGAGGGCGATTTTGGGGAAATCAAGGGTCCGATCCGAGGAAAGTGTAGTGGCACAGAATTGATCTGAAATTACGAAAGATACTGAAAAAATAAATATTTCTTGATTTTGAAGTGTCAAAGTCGGGTGGAACATGGGGACAAAACCGGACTATTCCCAGCTTTCGGCTCCCCAAAATCAAAACCCCAACAATCCGCAAAAATGAAATAAGGCCAAGATGCCAAGGTAAATTAAAAATTACCTCCGCGCTATGAGACAAGGGCTAAAACTTCTTTGGAGTCTTTTCTGATCCGAGAAAAAAACTCCTGGCGCTTATCGTAAAAATTTCCTTCCAAGACGCTATGACGGATTTCTCGCGCCAAGACCAGCATTAAGTGGATATTATGGTATGAAATCAAGCGGTGGGCCGAGAGCTCGCGGCTACGGTGGAGATGGGATAAATAGGCCTTTGAATACCTGCCGCAAACAAAGCAAGAACAGGAAGACTCCAGCGGCTCAAAATTAGTCCGGCACAGGCTGTTTGAGATGTTATACCGTCCGACACGAGTCATCACCTGCCCATTTCTGGCCACGCGAGTGGGCCAAACGCAATCCATCATGTCCACCCCCAAAGAAACGGCGTCCCAAAGGTCTTCCGGAGTCCCCACTCCCATCAAATAGCGTGGCTTTGAAGCGGGAAGGGCTTCGATGGTCTTTCCCAAAATCTCCCAAGTCAAATCCTTGGGCTCTCCGACGGAAAACCCGCCGAGGCTGATCCCATCGGCTTTGATACGACTCATGTGTTCCGCCGCGCGCGCGCGAAGCTGCGGAAAAAACCCTCCCTGGAGTATCGGGAAAAATAAAGCGCGAGAGCCTTCGCCTTTTTTTTGAAGAAAGGCCTTTTCCGAAAGGTCCAGCCATCTCATCGTTCGCTCAAGAGCCAATTTCGTCTGCGCCTCATCGGACGGATAGGGAGCGCATACATCCAAAGCCGTCCAGCAATCCGACCCCAATTCCGATTGAATCTCGATCACTTTTTCGGGCGTCAGGCGATGGGAACTCCCGTCAATATGAGATTTAAAAGAAACCCCAAAATCATCGATAGTCCTCAAATCGGATTGGCTGAGAACCTGAAAGCCGCCGGAATCGGTGAGAATCATTCCTTTATATCCCATGAAACCGTGAAGACCGCCCGCTTGTTTTATCACCGCTGTTCCCGGCCTTAGATAGAGGTGATAGCTGTTAGACAAAATCGCCTGAACCCCTAAGGATTCTAAATCCTCTTGCGACAAGGCTTTAACCGAAGCCTGGGTCGCGACCGGCATAAAAACCGGAGTTTCAACTTCCCCATGCGGGGTTTTTAAAACCCCGGCCCGCGCGCGAGATTTGGCGTCCTGCCCTAAAATTTTAAAGTTCATAGAATCAGCATCGCATCGCCGTAGGAAAACAAACGATACTTTAAAAGAAAAGCCTCCTGGTAAATTTTAAGCAATTTTTCGCGTCCGGCAAAGGCAGAAGCGAGAATTAAAGGAGTCGACTCCGGCAAATGAAAATTCGTGATCAAGGCCGAGGTCATTTTAAGCGGATAACCTGGGTAGACAAATAAATCCGTCCATCCGGATAATTCATCTTTTCGGACGGCCAAGGTTTCAAGAGTCCGGACCACGGTCGTCCCCACGGCGACAATTTTTCCCCCGCGCTTTTTTGCCTCCTCCAATGTCCGCGAAGTTTCGCTAGAGACATGATAATACTCCGGAAGCATTTTATGCTGGCGTATATCCTTGCATACAATCGGCTTAAAAGTGCCGCGTCCGACATGGAGGGTCAAACGGCAAATAGAGATTCCGCGGCCTTCAATCTCTTTAAGCAGCTCTGGAGTGAAATGAAGCCCCGCAGTCGGAGCGGCAATAGAGCCCAGGTTCCGCGCATAAACGGTCTGATAAGATTCTGAATCTTTTTTTTCAGATGATTCCAAAAACGGCAAAGATTTTCTTTTTTTGAGGATATAAGGCGGAAGCGGGGAAAAGCCGTTTTGGCTCATGTAAGACTCGACATCTTCGCGGTCAAAACGCAACAAATATTCACCGTCTTCATTGAGCCCTTCAACTTTTCCCGTGAAGTTCCCCGGGAAAATAAGCTCTTGGTCTTTCTTAAAACCCGAACCTAAAGCCGCCCAATATCCCGGACTAATTTCCCGCGTTAACAGGATATCGGCTTTCCCGTCGCTTTTTTTTCGGCCAATTAATCGGCAGGAAAAAACCTTGGTCTCATTGAGCGCCAAACAGTCTCCCGGATTTAGATATTCAGGAAGATCATAAAAACGCTTGTGAAAAACAGAACCGCTCGCCCGCTCTATGACCAGTAAGCGGCAATTATCCCGCTTATCTAATGGACTGACAGCCAATAACTCTTCAGGATAAGAAAAACGGTACGATTCCAAATTAAAATCAGCGGAAAGATTGAGAGAAGAATTCATGGAACTAAAACAATCGGGCTGGAATCAAGGACGCTCCCGGGCAAAAGCTCCGGAGTTTGAGAACGGTTTTTCATTCCAGCGGCGTCTTCAACTTGCGGACGCAAATATTGGTATAGAGACTGCAATGATATCTCTTTTAAGTTTTTTTTCGTCGCATCTGCCTTTCCCGCAAAAGCGTGCGCGGACGCCTCCGGGATAGATGTTGCGGCCGCGCCGTTGAGACCCTTCAAAAAATAGTAAGTAAATAACCCATGTCCTTCAGAGTTAAGCACTTCCGCGATCTGTGTCCCGGAAGAAGCGGTCATCGCGACAACCCTTCCTTTTGAAATGGGCGCAGATGGAGACACGGTCACCAAAGGCCGCATCCCCGTTGGAGACAAAGACCTCGCGCCATGGCCTGAAAAGCAAGAGTCTAAAGCGACAATAACCCGTTTTGCGGATAATTTCCCTAGAGTCGAGTAAAGGCGCGAAAGGGGATAAGCCGTTTCTTGAAGATAATTGGGATCTCCATCAGCGGGAACTAAATAAGTTTTATGAGTCTGGGGGTCCGCAGCCCCATGGCCGGAGTAATAAAAGAAAATAGTCGATGATGAGGAAACGACTTGAGGCAACCAGCCCTCTAAATTTTTGACCAAAGCCGCGCGAGTCGCCTCTTGATCTTTCAGCCAATGGATATGACGCGGGGCATAACCCAAAGCCATTAAATGCTCTCGGATAACCTGGGCGTCGTGATCGGCGAAATCAGCCGATGGGAGATTGTTCTCATAGCGCTCAATACCGACAACCAGGGCGATTTTAAACGGATCTTCCGGAAAATGATACGGAACTTTATCTACATCGGAGTGAATTACGATCTTTGAAGGTTGCGCAAGCCTTTCTGGATGAGAAACCGAAGGTTTTGAGAAAGTCTCTCTGAGCAGATCAGAAATTTTTGGATCTTTGGACATATCCAGGGCGCTCAGTCCTTGACTGTTTCTAATCGTGGGCCAAGCCCCATGACGAAGAAGAATTTGGACCATCGGTAAATTCTGCTTCTGAACAGCCCGCATTAAAGCCGTATTTCCCGAGGCATCCTGCGAATTAGGGTCCGCTCCTTTTTGAAGGAGTTCCTGAACCTGATGGAAAGCTCCGCCTTCGACCGCCAACATAAGAGGAGTCACTCCTAAAAGCCGTCTTCGCGCGGATTCAAGATTAAGGAGTTGGGATTCTTCTTTTTGCGTTCTTGAAACCGGGTTCAGCGCATATGATTTCTTTAAGGAATCCAAGGCTGGCCCAAACTGCCAGGAATATTCTTGGGCCAAAGCAAGATCCCAATAGATTTCAGACAAAGATTTTTTACCAAAATCCCTAGAGATGACCTTGGGATCTTTAAGCGCGGCGTTAAAATCCTTGGCCGCTTGGGCTATGTCGCCAGATTCAACCTCTCCAATTCCTTGGGCAACCGCCGGAACATCTCCCACTTTTCTGAAATTCGGATAAAACATTCTCCTGGACGGCAAAAAAAGCGCCGCCAAATCCCGCGCCGCGGAATTAACGCAATTTTGCGTTAATTGAGAGCGGTCAATAGGAGGCGGAGAAGCGTTTTTGGCCTGCGTCTGAGCCTGACAGACTTTGGCGATTGCCTGGGAGTGAATCAACCTTCCACTCTCGGCATCCGTGACATCCAAATGCCCGCCGATACGAATCCGCCCGACCCGCGTTTTTAAAGGGCAGGGATGAGCGCGGTTATTCCATTGGCAGGTATCCGGAGACTCCGCAATAAACTGGTAATAATTTTTATTGATTGTCCCCGAAATAAACGCCGCGTCATGAATCTGCATCGCAATAGAATTCATTTTAGCGTCCGCCGAATCTTGCGCTTGAGCCAAATCATATTCCGCGGTCAACACATTCAGCCGGTCTCTATTCATGAAATTAAAATTTATCGAACGCGACAAATAGCTTTCCAAAGCGTCTTGAAAACGATGGCCAAGATTTCCGTTCATGTCGCCAAAAGCGAAATGCCGATAGGGAGACAAATCAATCGCCGGCGGAAACGTAACCGACATGGGAACTTTCACCGTCGCGCAGGAGATAAAGGCAAGGGGCAACAAAAGTCGTCCCCATCGGCGCAAGGTCATGGTTTTTTTGAGGTTGGAACCGTAAAAAAGAAAGTCGCGCCCCGGCCGACTCCTTCGCTTTCAACCCATATCCTTCCGCCATGAGCCTCGACAATTTCCTTGGAAGTCGCTAGTCCCAGCCCCAGGCGTCCGCTTTTAGAGGAATCGGAACCTTGATAAAAACTTTGAAAAATTTTACCGAGTTCGCTTGGCGGTATCCCGTCTCCTGAATCTTTAACCCCGAATTGAATCGCTACTTCCGAATTTCCGTTCGCGATTTTCATCGCGGAAACCAAAATTTCTCCGCCTTTGGAAGTATAGCGAATGGCATTTTCAAGCAGGTTATTGAGAACCTGGGAAATGCGTCTCTTGTCGGCATAAATATCGGGCAAAGATTTTTCTATTTTTTCCGTAAACTTAATTCCCCGCGCCTGCGCGCGAGCCTGAGAACCCAGCAATATCTCCCGCAAAAGGGTTTCCGGAGCGCAGACTTCCCGTTCAATTCTAAATTTTCCATTTTCAATCGATGCCCAATCGACCAAATCGGCGGTCAGGCGAGTTAATTGGCTGATGCTGGAAGAAATAGCGAACATTCTTTTTTCCTGCTCTTCCGAAGGGTTAATCGTTTGAGAAAGAAGTTCAAAACTGGCCTGGAGAGCCATTAAGGCGTTCGACAAATCATGCGATGACATCGAAAGGAATTTAGATTTCATCCGGTCTAAATGTTCCAATTCCTCGTTGCTTTTTTTGAGTTGAAGCGTTATTCTCTCGTTTTCCCGCATCAAACGAAGTTTTTCCAGAGAATTGGAAATGACGCGTTTAAGGCGATCCACGTCAACTGGCTTGACTAAAAAATCCGCCACGGATTCTTGAATGGCCATTACCGCCGTCTCCTGGCTTTTATCCGCAGTGAGCATCAATATCTGGCTTTGGGAGTCAATTGGCCTAATTTTCTTGATTTTCTTGATGACCTGGATGCCGGTTGAATCCGGCAGATTATAATCCATCAAGATGACGTCGAAATTATGCGCGTGGACATTGACTAAGGCCTCTTTCTCGCTGGAGGCCGTAGAAACCGCGTAACCGGCATCTTCCAGGACATCCAACAGAGATTCTCGGATGTGCGGGTCATCATCGACGATGAGAATACGAGCCTTAGATTCTGTCATGCTTCCACCTTTTTGGAAATCGGAATATGAAGGCGGAAAATGGTTCCACGCCCCACGACGCTGGCCACTTCCACCCTTCCCCCGTGGCGATCGATGACTTTTTTTACGACCGCCAACCCCAAGCCCGTTCCGCGCGCCTTGGTGGTAAAAAACGGGGCGAATATTTTTTCCAGCGTCTCCGGCGGAATGCCGGGACCGGTATCTGAAATCTCGATAGCCGCCATGTTAGACTGGGACAAAAACGTTTTAACTCCTAAAATTCCCTTTTCCGGCATCACCTCAATGGCGTTCCCGATTAAATTTCTGAGGGCTTGCTGCATTTCGGTCAAGTCGATTTCAACCGGAGGGTTGGAGGGAACGAAAATTTTTTGAACCGTAATATGAGAAGGAAATGGATACACTGAAAGAAGTTCTTCCAGCCAATCATTGAGCCGCACCGTCTCGGGCTGAAGCTCGCGCTGCCGGGAATAGGTCAATATCTCGTTAATAATTCCATTGGCCTGCTGAATCTCGGACTCGATAATTTTGACGTGCTTTGAAACTTTGGGATCTTGAGCCAGGACAGAAGCTAACTTCGTTTTAATAAAGTAAATCGAGTTATTGATGACGGCTAAGGGATTGCGAATCTCATGTCCGACAACCGAAGCCATCTGTCCAATCGCGGCCAAACGCTCTTTTTTAATGAGTTCTTCCTGCGCGGCCTTAAGTTCTCTTGTTCGCGCTTCGACTCGTTTTTCCAGGGTCCGGTTCAAGCGCTCAAGCTCTTGTTTAGTGTCGACTAATTCCCCGGTTTTTTCTTTTAACGACTCGCTCATCGACAAAAACGCTTGGGCCAAATCTCCAATTTCATCGTTAGTGGTGAGCACGTCCGGAAAATCCTCAAATTGTCCCATGCCGACTTTCCGCGCCGCGTCTTTAAGAGCCCTTAACGGTTGCGTGATATGTCTTGAAACCGCCAAGGATAAAACGATAATCGCGATGATCACCCAGACCAATAGTCTCAAAATCTGCGAGCGCATTTTCGCCGCCGTATGATAGGCGGCTTGAATGGACTCTTGAACATAGACGATCCAGTCCAAACCATTGACATCGGCATAAGCGCTTAAAAAGTTTTTTCCATCGGAGAGGGTTATTTCTCCCCCGCCGGAATCGGCGACCTGCGTCGTTAGAATTTTCAATATTTCGCTGTTTAAACGCGCGTCCGGTTTATAAACTTTTTCCGGATCGGAATGGGCAATCAAAAATCCATCAGGGGCGGCGACCGCCGCCGAGGTTTGACTGGAAGGCGGAAACTCCATTGACAACATTGAAGAAAGCCCGTTGAGGCTGATCTTAGCCGCCAAGACTCCCAAGGGAGTTTGCCCTGATTTCGCGGATCCAATAGAAACCGCAATCGTGACCGTCGGATAAATGCCTTGAAAACGCTTGAGCCCCCCGATAAATTCCCCTCGCGCCAAGGCCGTATCAAAGAAACCTTCCGACTCCATATCGCGCAACTGGGGGTTGGGACCGAGGAAGCGCCCTTCCCGAATCGTTTCATGGCCGGAAGAATCTAAAACCGATAGTTCCAGAATAGCGACATGGAGGCTCATCAGGCGTTTGAGATAAGATCGTTCTTCTTCTTTGTTTCCTGAAACAAATTGCGGCAATGCCGCGGATTCTTCCAGAATATCCCGATAGGTCGCGATATATTTATAGACCGTTTCGGCAAAACTCTCGGCCAAGGATTTTTCCGTCCCCAAAATTTGCTGATGAAGAGAAGCCTGGGAAATATTAATCAAATAGAGCCCCGCGACTCCCATTGGAATTAAAGAGATGACCAAAAACCAGAGAAGAATTTTATAGGCGAGTTTGCCTCTTTGAGCCGATGCTGGCATGAGGCCTAAGATTAACCTTTCCGGCGGGTCAACATTTGCCGGATTCGCGCGGAAAGCTCGACGATATCAAAAGGTTTGGTCAAATAATCATCCGCGCCCAAGGCAAAACCCTGTTTTTTCTCGTCTAAAGACAAAAAGCGACCCGTCATCATGATCAATATCGTCTCTTTCGAGCGTTTACGCAATTCCTGGCATATTTGAAACCCGGAGGAATCCGGCAATTGAATATCCATGATGACAATCTCGGGATTGATTTTCGCGGCGCTCTCAAGCCCGGCCTTGGCCGTTCCAGCCAAAAAACACTCAAATCCGTCCAGCTCCAAAACCTCGGCCAAACTCTCGCGCAGATGGGCGTCATCATCGATCACCAGAAGTTTGGAATGGCTTTGTTTTGTCATTTTCGCTACCTCCGCATTTCAGAACTTGGGGGAATCAATTTATATCCCACGCAAGGGATGGTCGTCACGTATTTCGCCGCCGGGCCTAATTTTTCCCGCAAACGCCTTACATGGACGTCTACCGTCCGCGGCGACCCGAAATAATTATACCCCCAAACGCGCTCAATTAAATACGGGCGGCTCAAAACGCGATTCGATGAACTTAAGAAAACATAAAGCAAATCGAGCTCTTTAGAGGTCAAATTGACTTTTTTGCCGCCGATATGAAGGGTATAGCTTGTCAGATTAAGTTCGATGAGCCCCATTTTGATAATTTCTTCGGAAGGAACCGTCTGCGTGCGCCTTAAAAGAGCCTTAATGCGGGCGACGCATTCCGCCGCATCCCAATTTAACGAAAGACACTCATCCGCCCCCGCGTTAAAAAACGCGAGACGGATACTGGCCTGGGAAGACACGGAAGCCGCCACTCCGTTTGAAAAGCTCTCGCTGGAAAACTTGACGCGAATGGCGTCGACGGGTTTTTTCCCAAAGGCGGCATAAGCGCTCCGCTGCGGGGCGACCGCCTGGGCTTCTCCATGTTCGACGACCGCGACTATCGGCATTTGTTTATAAGACCCTTTGGCCCTTAGGTTTTTAACGAATGAAACTCCATCGGAGTCAAGCAACTTTTCGCCAATTAAAAGGAGGCTCGCGTTCTGCTTAGAGAGTTGATCCAAAACCTCTTTTGATTTTTGCGCCACGGACACCGCGAATTGACTGGCCGATAACGCTTCGATTAGAACTGCCGCGCGATTAGGTTCGCGCGAGGCGTAAATGGCGTTAATTTTCATCCCTCGGTCTCTTCTTCCGCCTCCGCCTCGGATAATTCAAGATGAAGCCCGGAAAGGCCTCCGGGACCGACTAAAAAATTATAAATCACAGCCACGACCAAAAGCATCGCGTCCATGAGCGCCGCATAAAACGCGGTGAAAAGAAGAATGGAAATAAACTTAAGAGGCGGCGTCAAACTGTCGGCGTTAAGCCCGGGGGCGATTAAAAACGTGCTGATTCCTCCAAAAAGCCCGATCAAAGAAAATAAAATCGAAAAGACGGGCTTGACCGCCACAAACAGGGATAATCCCGCGATAGACACTCCCACGATTTCGATAGCGGGGCGTTGAGCGGCAAATCCCATGGCCGCGCAGATAACGCCCACCACGACTCCGGTGGGAATCATGGGATGATTATGCCAGTACGGATTAATTCGTTTTAGATGATAGTTCATGAGCATTCTCCCTTTTCTTAAACCCCTTAGCCAGCCGACACCTTCAACAGATTAACAGAACTGAAACGAAGATTCAAGAGGCGGCCATCATAAAAATCAAAAAAATCATTTTTACTCGACGACAGAAAGGACCGAACCGCGAAAATAAAATTTTAGGATCTTCTCATAGCTTCTGCCTCGCATAGCTTGGCCGCGCGCTCCCCATTGGCAAAGGCCCACCCCGTGGCCGGAGCCTCCTCCGAAAAACTCAATGCCACCCGCTTCTCTTTTAATTCTAAAAATTCGCGCGCTTTTCAGACTGGAAGCCCCCAAGGCTAGACGAAAGCGATTGGCGCCCACGCTCAAAGGAGTATCTCCAATTTGAGCTTTAAAATTTTTAGCGTAATCATATTTTTGGGATCCGATTTTAAAAAACTTAAGCGCTCCTCCTATGAGGCGGCGACTCTCAAGCGCGGCTTTGATTTCATCCGATCTAAAAAAAACCTTCCAGCGGTAATAAGGCGAAAATTTGCAATAGGGGTCGCGCACTCCCCTCAGTGGCCGCGGCGTATTCTTGCCCCCCCACACCCACCCCGCATCCGCGGTATGGCCGCCGCAGCAGGAATGATAATAGACGCTCAAAAGTTTTCCCTGATATCCCAAAACTTCTCCTTTGGTTTTTTCAACCGCTAAAATAATGTTTTTCGGCGTTTGATTGACGCCGCCGTAGACTTGAGAGCCCGCGTCATCTCCCAAGTCATAACCCTGAGGGTGGCGCTGTTCAAGCTGAAAATAGGCGAAGGTTCTGGCCACAACCGCCTGCGCTTTTAAAGCCTCTAGCGGCCAAGACGCGTCCATCTCATGGCCGACCACCCCCAACAAGTAAGTCTCGATGCCGATAATTTCAATTCCAGTGACCGTCTTGTTGGGATTTAAAAGCGCCAAAAAATCTCCGGGATAACGCCGACCCCCGATCCAGAGAGCCGCATTGGGATCTTGACTCTTAAGCCAAGCCTTGGCCGGCAAGGTCCAGCGTCCTAGCGACAAAAGTTTCGCGGAAGGTTTGACAGTGTAGGTCTTTCCATCGACGAGATTTTTGGGGCGACCCAAAAAATCGAGCGCCCGGTAATGGCCCTGAACCGTAAAGACAAATGAATCCGCTTGCGGAACGATTCCCACGCGAATTAAGCGCTCATGAGACCAGGCGTTTAAATGAGCAAGAGAGATTAAGCCTAAAACGAGAAAAGCGACTTTGGGGAATTGATTAGAAAAGCCCGGCATCTTGTTGCACGGGGGGAACTGGGAAATTTAAATGTCGATACGCTTTTTGAGAAGCGACTCTCCCCCGCGGGGTGCGGGACATAAACCCGGACTGAATCAAGAAAGGCTCAATAACGTCGGTCAAGGTATCCAACTCTTCTCCCACCGCGATCGCCAGATTTTCAAGGCCGACGGGCCCGCCGGAAAATTTCTCAATTAACGCGGACAAAAGCCGCCGATCTCCGGCGTCCAAGCCCTCCGCATCGACTTCAAGAGCGTCCAGGCCATAACGAGCGATGGGGCCATCGATGAGCCCCTGGCCTTTAATATCCGCGAAGTCGCGCACGCGGCGCAAAAGGCGGTTGGCGATTCTGGGAGTTTGGCGGCAACGGCGGGCGATCTCCGAAGCTCCATCGTCGGATATGCGAATTTTTAAAATTCCGGCGCTCCGGAGAACGATTTTTTCAAGCTCCGCATTATTATAAAAACCGAGATTCCCAACGATGCCAAAGCGGTCTCTTAAAGGCCCGGTTAAAAGCCCGGCCCTCGTCGTCGCCCCCACCAAGGTAAAGCGCGGAACCGCTAGTTTTAATACTGAAGCGGAAGGCCCCTTGCCGGTCGAAACAAAAAAGGTGAAATCTTCCATGACCGGATAAAGAGCCTCTTCGACCACGGCGTTTAAACGGTGAATTTCATCGATAAAGAAAACATCTCCCTCGCTCAAATCGGTCAGAAGAGCGGCCAAATCTCCGGCGCGTTCTAAAATAGGTCCCGAGGAAGTCCTCAAATTAACGCCCATTTCCCGCGCTAGAATATAGGACAAAGTCGTCTTGCCAAGCCCGGGGGGAGAATAAAAAAGACAATGATCCAAGGGCTCCTTGCGTTTGCGCGCGGCCTCGATAAAGACCCTCAAGTTGGTCTTGAGTTTTTCTTGGCCGATAAACTCGTCTAAAGTCTTAGGGCGGAGGGCTCTATCAAAAACCTCTTCTCCCGCCGCGGGATCTGGCATTAGAACCGAATCTGAAATTTCGCCCATTAGAGTTTCTTAAGCGCCCTACGCACGATTTCCTCCGCGCTCAAATTCGCCGCTCCATTTTCGCCGATGACGGCCTCTAAAGCCGCTCGCGCTTCCGAATTTTTGTAGCCCAAGCTCGACAAAGCGTTCAAGACCTGAGACAGAGAAGTATCCGCCGCCATAGGCAAGCGCCGTATCTTTTCGGTTCCGCCCAACGAAATATCTCCGATCTTGTCTTTAAGCCCGGCGATTAATTTTTCCGCTGTTTTCGCGGTAAAGCCAAAAATCGCTCCCAAGACTTTCGAGTCTTTCTCCAGGATAGCGCGCCGAAAATCAGGAAAAGACTTCGCGGCTTTTTCCACATACTCCATGGCTTTTTTCGCCCCGGTCCCTGGAATATTGTCTTTAAAAAGCGAAAACACCTCTTTTTCTTCCGCCGTCAAAAAACCGTAGAAGGTTTCTCCTCCCCCATACATCCCGGATACAGACACGATCTGAAGCAAAATCTCTCCTTTGCCCTCCTGGACAATCCTGTCAATGACTCCACGGGAAACAAAAACCTCATAGCCCACCCCAGAAACCTCAAACACTACCCGATCGTCTCTGGAGTCAATCACGCGCCCGCGCAAACTCGAAATCGCCATCTATCTTCTCATCCTACCAATTTCCCGCCGCCGATTGTTTGGATTTAAGCGAAAGGAGATAATCGGCGACCGCGGAAATTTCCCCATCGCTTAAGACCTGCCCCCAGGCCGGCATCTGAAGAAGCGGCTGAGGCCCTTTTGGATTAGCTTTCTGCGGCGTCGCGCCAAATTTTATTTTCCGCACCAACTCCTGCTTGGTAAATGAGCGCGAGACGGAATCAAGTGGAGGAATAAGCCCCCCCACGACATTATTGTCGGGATAACCGCCAGATCCGCCGATTCCATGGCAGGTCACGCAGCCAACCCGAATATAAATCATATGCCCCCGCAAAATAGGATCGCGGCGAATCTCGGGAGTATTCCATGGCCGATGTCCGTCAAAAACCTGGCCTTTAAGGCTCGACAAATATTTCACCAGGGCCTTGCGCGCCGAAGGCGATAGGTGAAAATTCGGCATGGGGGTTTGCGGTTTCCAAGCTTGGGGATTTTTAAGCCAGAGATTAAGCCACTCCGCGCTTTTTCGGAACCCGACAAAAGAGAGATCCGGCCCTTTTTGAGCGCCCCCTTCATTTCCAATCCGGTGACAGACCTGGCAATTCAAAGCCTGATAATAAGCGCGTCCGTTTCCGCTCGCCATTTTCTTATTGGAACAGGCGCAAAGAAAAAAAACCGCCACCCCCATATGCCAATAACGGTTCACCCGCTTCATTTCGTGATATGATATATAAAAGAGATGGGAGATGTCCCCATCTTGATGGAGGAATTATGGACCTTTCTTTCGGAGAAATTCTAGTTATTCTAATCGTAGGGCTCATTTTGTTTGGCCCTAATAAGATTCCGGAGTTCGCCAAGCAATGCGGGCGCGCGGTCAATATGTTCAAGCAGGGTCTTAAAGAAGGCCTTGAAGAAGACAAAAAAATCGAAGCGGCCAAGACCCAGGACGCTCTCCCGAAACCTTAGGCCTCATAAAGGAATCCTTGACCTCACGCAAAGTATTCACCGCTGGATGCTTTAACCGCGTCCATAAAGCTCATCTTAAGATGCTTAAGGAAGCGCGAAAACTTGGAGATGAGCTGATCGTCATTTTATCCAGCGATACCCACAACAAAAAACCATATGCCGTCCCCGCCGCCATCCGGCTTAAGTGGATAAAAGATCTCAAAATCGCCGATTCGGTCCGAATCGGAAAAGAAAATAGTTTTGCCAAATCACTCTTAGAAGAAAAACCCGACATTCTAGTCTTGGGCTATGATCAGAAAATTCCAGATGAAGAGACTGAAACCCTCATTAAAAATCTCGGGATCAAGGTCATTCGACTACCTTGGTTTGAAGGAAAGGAAGAAACAGTATTCCCAGTCCCATGAGCGCTGAAATTCTTGAAGCTCCCGTTAAAACAGAGGCGACCATGCCTTTTTTGTCGCATCTTGATGAGCTCAGAAAAAGAGTCACTATTTCAGTCGCCATTCTTTCCGTCGGCGTCGCCATCGGATTTTATTTTTCAGGCCCTATTCTCTCGTTTTTAGCAAGACCGGCCGGATATCTTGTCTTTATGAACCCGACCGAAGCCTTCTTTACGCGCCTTCAAGTCTCCGCTTTTGCCGGGCTTATCCTCACCTTGCCTTTTATTCTAGGCCAAGCCTATCTTTTCGCGGCTCCGGCTCTCTCTGAACCCTGGAAAAAAAGAATTCTGACGATGATTCCCATCTCTTATTTTCTTTTTCTAGTAGGCGCCTGTCTCGCTTTTTTTATCGCCGTTCCCGCCGCGCTCAAATTTCTTTTATCTTACCGAACGCCCCAAATTAAACCCTTGATTGGGCTTGAACACTATCTGCGCTTTGTCGTTCATCTCATGCTTGGCTGCGGGCTTCTTTTTCAATTTCCCTTGATTCTCTACGGGCTCAATCGCGCGGGTTTGCTCAAAAAATCGGTTTTGCGGGGATATTGGCGGCAGATTTATCTTCTTTGTTTTATCGCGCCCGTTTTGGTCACCCCCGATCCGGTTTCACAAATCGCTCTCGCCGCGTTTTCAATACTTCTTTTTGAGGGTAGCCTCCTTTTAATGCGGAGTTAATTAATTTGGTATAATAGGAAAGATATGAATAACAAGAAAACGATCACCGTTACTGTCAGCGTCATTTTGATGGGGGCCGTGGCGCGGCTTTTGCCCCATCCGGCCAATGTCACCCCTTTAACCGCCATCGCGCTTCTGGGCGGAGCTTATTTGTCCCCCGCCTTGGCCTTAACCGTCCCGCTCGCGGCGCTTTTTGCCAGCGATTTATTTCTGGGCTTTCACGGAACGATGCCGTTTGTCTACGCTTCATTTATTCTGGTCTCGGCTCTGGGGCTTTTCCTCAAAAGCCGCCGAAACGCGCAAACCATCGCCTTGGCCTGCGTGATGAGTTCTCTTCTATTTTTTGTCGTGACTAATTTTGGGGTTTGGGCGACTTCCAGCCTCTATCCTCACAGCGGTTCAGGGCTTCTCGCCTGCTATACAGCCGCCCTTCCCTTTTTAAGGAACTCGGCTCTGGGAGACCTGTTTTTCACCGCCGCGCTTTTCTCTCTTGAAACGTCCGCCCTAAAGCTGATTCCGTCGGCCGCCTAAAATAAAGAGGTATATCCCGATGAACACAATGAGAACCCTTTTTCTAAATCCGCCTTCTTTTGAAGGATTTGACGGGGGGGCCGGATCCCGCTATCAAACCACTCGGGAGGTGCGCTCATTTTGGTATCCAACCTGGTTGGCCCAACCGGCGGCGATGATTCCAAATTCAAAACTTATCGACGCCCCCGCCGACGATTTAAGCCTGGCCGAGGTCATTCAAAGAGCGAAGGGATTTGAACTCTGCGTCATTCATACCTCCACCCCTTCTTTTGACAGCGATGTCAAGGTCGCCAAGGCCCTCAAAGACGCCTACCCTCAAATGCTCATGGGGTTTGTGGGCGCCCATGTCGCAGTTTTGCCGCAAGAATCATTGGAAGCCGCTCCGCATCTTGATTTTGTCGCGCGCGAGGAATTCGACTACACCATTCTCGAAATCGCTCAAGGAAAACCCTGGGAAGATATTTTAGGAATGAGCTATCGAAAAAATGGAGCGATCTCGCACAACAACGATCGCCCGCTAATTGAAAACATGGACGAGCTTCCCTCCGTCATCAATGTTTACAAAAGAGATCTAACCATCGAAAACTATTTTAACGGCTATCTGCGGCATCCTTATCTGTCTCTTTACACCGGTCGCGGCTGCCCGGCCCGCTGCAGCTTTTGCCTGTGGCCTCAAACCGTCAGCGGCCATCTTTATCGGGTCCGTTCCGCCCAAAGCGTAATCAATGAGATGGCGCGGGCCAAAGAGATGTTTCCCCAGGTAAAGGACTTCTTTTTTGACGATGACACCTTCACCGCCAATTTATCGCGCGCCGTTGAAATCGCCAAAGGGCTTAAAAAACTGGGAATTACCCGGGCTTGCAATTCCCGCGCGAATATTCCATATGAGTATTTAAAAATATTCAGGGAAAATGGGCTTCGCCTTTTGCTTGTCGGCTATGAATCGGGCAATCAGCAAATTCTCAACAACATCAAAAAAGGCGTCCGCACCGACATCGCCAAGGAATTTACGAAAAATTGCCGCAAACTTGGAATTGATATTCACGGCTGCTTTATTCTCGGCCTTCCCGGAGAAACCAAGGATACTATCGAAGAAACGATGAAATACGCCTGCGAGCTCGATGTCAAGACTATCCAGGTCTCCTTATCGGCGCCGTATCCCGGGACCGAGCTTTATCGGCAGGCGATGGCCAATAAATGGTACGACGAAAGCGCCTTGTCCCGTTCCGACGGCACCCAGGCCTGCACTCTCCATTACCCGCATCTCTCAAGCTCTGAAATCGAGCAAGCGGTATTGCGCTTCTATTCCCGCTTCTACGCTCGGCCCAAGCCCATTTTGAGGATACTGGCAGGAATGCTCAAAGATCCCAATGAGAGAAAACGCCGGCTTCGAGAAGGAAAGGAATTTTTCCAGTATCTGCGAAATCGAAAAACCGCCAAATCCGAAGCCCCCAAAAAAGACATGGCGGCTGTCTAGGCTGGGATGATGTCTCAACCGACAGCCGTTGATGCGGTTTTAATCTTTCTCTACGGAATCGCCGTTTTTTCAATCGCCTTTTCTCTTTTAGCGGCGTTGCTCGCCCCCTCAATTTTAAAGAAAAGAAAATCCCGGACTGATTCTTATCCTCCGGTGACCATCCTTAAGCCGCTTAAGGGCGACGAACCGGGGCTGGTCGAAAATCTAGCAAGCTTTTGCTCCCTTGATTACTCCCTGTTTCAAATCATCCTCGCCATCGAAAATCCCGACGACCCCGCAACACCGATCGCGCGAAAAATAAAGGAGAAATTTCCGGAAAAAGATATCGAAATCGTTTTCTCCCAAGGCAACTCGCTTGAAGGGCCTAACCCTAAAATCAACAACGTCTCTTCCGCGCAACCTTTCATCAAATATCCTCTCTTGATGATGGCGGATTCCGATGTCCGAGTCCAAAAAGATTTCTTAAAGCGGATGGTAGACCCTCTTTCAGACCCCAAAATTGGGCTGGTCACCTCGTTCTACCAGGGATCTCAAAGCCGCAAATTTTGGCCCACGATGGAAGCTTTATCCATCAACGCCTATTTTCTTCCCCAAGCCATGGCGGCTTATTCTTTCGGAATGCGTTTTGCGATGGGAGCGGCTATGTTGATTCGCAAAGACGTTTTTGAAAAAATCGGAGGATTCGAGTATCTTTCCCGCCACTTAGCGGATGATTTTGTTTTAGGCGAAGCGGTCAAAGCCCTTGGGCTTCAAATCGCCGCCGCCTCTTGTTTAGTAGAATGCGTGACCGAAGATTCAGGGTTTCTCAAATACTTAAAGCATCAAATCCGCTGGGCCCACACGATTAGGACTTGTCGAGCTTCCGGATACTTAGGACTTTTGTTTCTCCATGGATTTTCTCTGTTAATTCTCTCTTTGTTTCTCTTCGGCCCCAGTTCAAACGCTCTGATGCTAATGACTGCCGTCATTTTATCCAAATTTCTGGCGCAAGAGAGGATTTTAAGCGCTTCCGGCGAGAAACCAAACTGGCGCTCTTTTTTCCTTTTGCCCTTAAACGAAATCATCATTTTTTTCGCCTGGACATATGGATGGAAAAATCAATCCGTCTCCTGGAGAGGAGAAACCTATTCCTTCCCCGAAACTATTGATGCGCCCGCTTTAGTTGCCGCAGAAAGATGAGCTCTAAAAAAGCTCTTCTATGGTTTCATCGCGTCGTCATCGTTCTTGGCATTCTCACTCTCTTTTTTCTCATCGATCGCCTTGGCCCCGCCAGAATAGCGGCTCATATCCGCGAGTTCGGCGTTTGGGGGTTTCTGGCGATTCTCCCCATTCCAATTCTTGAACAAAGCCTCAATGCCTGGGCTTGGCGTTTTACCTTGGCGCCGCAAGACGCCGAAAAAGTTCGCTTTCTGTCGCTGGCTCAAGGTAGACTGGCGGGAGATGGAGTCAATTATCTCACTCCCAGCGCCACCGTCGCCGGAGAATTTGTCCGTCCGCCTTTTTTAGGGCCAAACCTCAACTCTGAAACCAAAAACACCAGCGTCTTTATCGGCAAACTCTCTCAAAGCCTCGGCCAAATGGCTTTTATTTTGGTTGGAATTTTATTTTTGGTTTTAGGTAAAATGAACGCCTTAGACGGCGGAGAAATTCTTTGGATTGTTTTAGGAGCCCTTTTTGTGGCCGCGTTAATCGCCTTTTCTCTCTTTATTCTCGCTTATAAAAATAAACAGGGGAAATTTGTTTGCGATATCGGGGGGCCCCAAATTTCTGCCATCCGGGAAAACATGAGACGTTATTTAACGGCTCACCCCATTCGGATGGGCCTTTCCGTCTTGTTTTTTACCATCGGATACGCCTCGATGATGATTGAAGTGGCGGTCATCTGCTCATTTATGAATCTGCCGATTGACGCCTTTAAGGCCTTGGTCATCGAAGCTCTCTCAAACGCCTTTGAGGCGGTGTTTTTCATGGTGCCGGCTAAACTGGGAACTCAAGAAGCCGGAAAAGTGCTGATCTTCAAGGCTTTTGGGTATACGGCCGGGCAAGGACTAAGTTTTGCCATCATCCGCCATATCCGCGAGATTCTGTGGTCTTCGTTTGGATTTTTTCTTTACCTGACCCACCGCGCTGGGATAAAGAAATATCCAGACGCTTAAGAGATTCTAAAATCCTCGGGCTGGTCAAGGTTTCAAATTCCGTTATGGTCTGATGGGTCTTTGTCGGAAAATCTCCAGTCACTCGGCTTTTGGGGTCAAGCGAGGGATGAAAATAAATTTCGCTATCTCCCGCAGGCAAATTTTCTAAAAGCCTTAAAACGTAGTCTTCCGTCATGCGCCCGGAGCGCAAAAGGCCAAAACAACGGGGGAGTATCTCGATTTCAGGCGCGATTTTTTTCGCTTGTTTTTTAAGATAGGGGCCGAGTATTCCAAACGTCGCGTATTCCATCTTATTTAAAAATGGAATTTTCTTTAAATAAAGCCGCCCTAAATGATACTCTCCGGCGGGAACCCGGAGGCGATAAATTTCGTGTTTTTGGCAAGCACGCAAAAGGGCGGGAAAAATGACGGGGTGAATATGGATATTGGTGTGTCCATCCACATGAGTGGGAATAACCCCAAAATTTTTAAGCTTCTCAATCTGGCGTTTAATTTCAAAATCCAAACTCGCGCGCCATTTTTTGAGGAAGAAATACCCTAATCCTGAAACCACCGGGGAGTTAGGGACTGTCCCCAATTCCAAATGAAGCCCGACTCCGAGGCCGGGGTTTTCCTTGGCTAATTTCACCGCCTCAGAGGCCGCCGGACCGTCCACCAAAAGGCTCGCGAAGCGCAAAATGCCTTCTTTAAAAGCGCGGATCACCGCCTCATTGACAAAAGAACTCGCCCCAAAATCATCGGCGGTGACAATCAGGCGTTTCACTGGCAAGCAGGGGGCGCCGGGGCAAAGGGCGCAATTGAAGCTGTGGTAGTTTGTGCCGTAAAGGTACAGGGCGGGTTCGCCCCATTGGGGCCAGCGCTTACAGACACAGTAAGGCCGTTTAAAGAACCGCTTGTAAATGTGCATGTACAGCTACACTGTCCAGGAGTTCCACTGCAACTAAACAGAGGAGAAGCGCTGCTGCAAAGAGGATCTGTCACTCCCGCAGATGAACTGAGTCTATCCCAGGTAGAAAAAAATTGAGCGACCGCCAGCTGAACGCAACGCGCGGATTTAAGCTCGACCGTCACTTTATTAGCGGCGGTATAGCGCATGAAAACCAAGCGCATCAGCCCGGCGGCGATAAGGAGTACCACTAAGGCCGTGATAATAGTGCTAGTTAAGACCTGACCTTTTGAACTCACAAGAAATTTCACTGCATGCGCCCCGAGTCCGGAATGTAGGTCGTATCAATTTGATAATAACTGGGAGTTTGCTCAACAGCGGTCGCGACGGGATAACCCACCACCATATGCAAATCGACCCCGCTGAATTGAGGATTGAGATAAAAGGGGTTCGAAAAACCTGGTTCCAGATAGACATTTTGGTAGACCAAGGTTTGAGCGGAACCGCTCCCGCACGAAATGGGACAACCAGTAGAACTATAGCGAACCAAATCGTAAGGGCCGGTATATCCCGAAGGATCACAGAGGGCCGGGTTGGTTCCCGCAGCGCAATGATTCTGGAGACAATAGGCGAAGGAACTTATTGTCGCTCCGGGAGCCGTGTAAATTTGCGTCCCCGGGCTGTTCGCCGAAAAGTAATTTCCGCAACCCTGAACAGACATGCCGGAAGGACTAGAGGTATTCGGGTAAGAGTAATAGGTCGCGGCCTCAAGTTCAAGCCTCATCTGTTCCAGGGAATAAAGAGTTTCACTGTCAATTTTCCCATGGCGAATCCCCTCAAAATGCCGCTCAAGCATGCTCGCGGTAATGTCAATTAAACCCACCATAACGATAGAACTTAAAGCGACGGCCACAATCATCTCAACCAAGGTAAACCCAGAGCGCACCTTCATGGATTACTCCAGTTGATCGTGACCTGAACCCCCGGCCCTCCCACCTGTTGACCCGAAACAATTGGAGGAGCCGTCACGGTATAAGACAGACTCGCGTTATAAGGGGGTTGCCACATCCAAGGAGGCATGCAGAAAGGCGTGCCTAAGCCCGTAAGCCCATCGCTTCCAACAGTGAGATTATGGGTCCCCGGCGCCAATACATAACAGCCGCTACAGCTATCCGTAACTCCGGAGGAAGACCATGTCCATTGTGGAGCAGTTCCTGAACCGTAGACGCATCCACTCGACAAAGGCCCACAGATTTCCGGCATATTGGGATTAAAACTATCGCTAGCGTAGCTCCAATATCCGGTAACGAATGAGTGAAGCTCGTTTGTCAATTGGGTCAAGCACTGAGACGCAGAATTATGCTCTTCCGTGATCTTTGATTCCCCCTTGGATCCCAAAACCACGCTAAACACCGCCGAAGTCATCACCGCGGCCAAAAGAACAGCGGCTAGGACTTCAATTAAAGTGGCGCCCGCGTTCGAAGTCACAGAGAGAAATGGCGAAAGACGCAACGCAAAGGATTTGTTTTCCGTTTCTTTCCGTCGCTTTCTGTTTCTTTCCGTTTCTTCCATTTACTTCCCTTGTTCTTATTGCGGCGGAGGCGGCGTACTGGAATTAAGAGCGGTGACCACTCCGTTAGAATCAATATTATATCCCCAGCTCGTGTAAGGAGAGGTATTGGTGCATGGAGATGGACCGGAGGTGCATCGGTTCACAGTGGCGACAGAGCCACAATAAGAACCGGGGGAACAGTTTCCAATAGTAATAGTATAGGGTTTTTCGCTATAGTTATCGGTCGGCATATAACCGCAATAGACCAAGTCGCACGCATTTCCCTGAGGGCAAGTAGCCCCGCTGTCGCATGAATCAGTAATTTGTCCCGATGGAACATAGGCCCCGTTATGATCTACCGCGTACATCCGATCGGCATTTCCGGCCATCGTCAAATACCCAACGGAGTCGTTCGCCTTACTGGTTTCCATCGAACGCAGATAGGAAGGGTATCCAATGGCCGCGAGTATTCCGACAATTAAAATTACCACTAGAAGTTCGATTAAGGTAAAACCGCTTCGCGCGTTCATCAGTGCCCTCCCATCGTCGACATTTTAAAGATTGGCATAAATACGGCCAAAACGATGACGCCGACAAGACCGCCGATTCCCACGACCAATATCGGGTCTATGATCGCGGTAAAGCGGCGGGTGAACTGGTCAATTTGAAGACGGTAAAACCCCGACATGGTCTGAAGCATATCCGGCAGTTTTCCCGATTCTTCTCCCATGAACATCATCTCGGTCACCAGCGGCGGCAGAACCCCCGATTTCCTAAAGGCCGCCGATATCGATTTTCCCGCCGCCACATCTACCTTAATCCCGCTAAGGGCCATTTGGAAAATAATATTGGACGCAAAAACGCCTTCTAAAACCGCAATCGCATTGAGAATACTGACGCCGCTTTCAATTAAAGTCGAAAGAGTGGTCAAGAGCCTTTCGACCATAATGTGTTTGATGAAACTGCCAAAAAATGGAATGCCAAATATCAAATTCCATTTGGCAATTTTACCGGCATCGGTCGAGGTATAAGATTTCCACGCCATATAACCTCCCACCGCGACAAAAATAATCAGGCCTAAATGATGAACGATGAGTTCGGAAGTGGAAACGACCATTTGAGTCAGCATCGGGAGTTTAATGTGAAATTGCTTAAAAATTTTGGCAAAAACAGGGACGATATGAACGACAAAAAAAGCGAGAACCCCTCCCGACATGACAGCGAGAACCGCGGGATAAGCCAAGGCTGTAATGATTTTTCCCCTTAACTCCGCTTGAGCCGCCAAGTAACTGGCGATTTGCCTTAAAACCTTAGGAAGTTGCCCTCCCATTTCTCCCGCTTGAACCAGGGAGACCCACAACGTATCAAAAATATCGGGATGTTTCGCCAAGGCCTTATAAAGCGCCGTTCCGCGAGATACGTCTTGGGTCACGGCCCCCACCACCTCGTGAAGCCCCTGGGAACTGGTGTGTTCGCCAAGCAAGGACAAAGCCCGAACCAACGGCACGCCGCCGGTTAAAAGCGTCGATAATTGTTCCGAGAAAAAAATAAGATCCTGCTGGGCAACTTTTTTCGATTTTGAAGAGGCGCCTTGGCGAACGCCTGTCTTCGTATCATTGGAAGACAAGGATAAAATAAAATAGCCTTTCGATTGAAGGGCCGCCACCGCCTCGTTTTCATCTCCCGCTTCAAGGGTTCCGGAAATAGCTTCGCCTCGAGCGTCTTGAACGACATATGAAAATTGAGACATAGCGCCTCCTATTCCTTCATCGTGACCGACAGCACCTCTTCAGGAGTCGTGAGACCAGACAAGACTTTTCTCCAGCCGCTCGCCCTTAAATCCCACATGCCGTTTTTCACCGCCACCTCGCGGAGTCGCGCCAAATCGCCGCCGTATTTGTAGATGATTTCTCTCATCTCCGGAATAATGCGGTAAATTTCGTAGATCGCCCGTCGCCCCATATAACCGGTTTGAGAGCATTTATCGCAGCCATGCGCTCTGTAAAAAACAATGCTTGCCAGGTTGGGAATTTGAGCCTGGGGCAATCTGGATTCTTTAATGCAAGCCTCCAGCTGAGCGGGGTCCGGTTTATAAGGTTTTTTGCAATGGGGACAGAGAATGCGAACCAAGCGCTGGGCCGCCGCCAAAAGAAGGCTTCCGGAAAGCAAAAACGGCTCAATTCCCAAATCAATTAAACGCACGACTGTCGACATCGCGTCGTTGGTGTGAAGGGTTGAAAGAACAAGATGTCCGGTCAATGCCGCCCGCAAACAAGTCTGGGCGGTTTCTTGGTCACGGACCTCTCCCACTAATATCACATCCGGGTCTTGGCGCAAAAAAGAACGCAAGGCCGCCGCGAAAGTAAGTCCGATATCGGAGCGAACCTGAACTTGATTAAGACCGTCTAGCTTAATTTCAACCGGGTCCTCAATCGTCATAAAATTGAGCTCCGGAGTTTTGATGGTATTCAAGACGGAATAAAGGGTGGTGGTTTTCCCGGAACCCGTTGGACCAGTTAAAAATATCAGGCCATGCGGCTGCTTGGCCGCGTCCAAAAAATCCGCCTTCTGTTTTGGCTCAAAGCCGATTTTATCCACGTCAAGGTTAACAGCGCCCTTATCTAAAATACGCATAACCACCTTTTCGCCATAGACCGTCGGACAAATGGAAACACGGAGATCAATATTGCGGTTTTGGAGTTTAATTGCGAAGGTTCCATCTTGAGGCAGACGGCGTTCGGCGATATCGAGTTTTGAGAGAATCTTGATGCGCGAAACCAAAGACGAGAATATCGCTTTGGGAGGAGAGCTTCTCTCATACAAAATCCCGTCGATGCGAAAGCGCAAACTCGCGCGGTTATCAAAACTTTCCAAATGAATATCGGAGCATCTCTCATTAACGGCCTGTTTTAAGATCGCGTTGATAAGAGAAATAATCTGGGCGTCTTTTGAACCTGAAACAGCCCTGTCAAGGTCCACGCGGACATCCGCGGAATCGGATTCTTCGGCGACGACGCCTCCGCTTCTTTTGCCTTCTTCCAGCGTACGCTCAACGAGACCGCCTCCGGCGCCGCCATAAAGTTCGTCAATGGATTTCAAAATTTGAGTTTTTGCCGCCACAAAGGGATGAATAGTTTTAGAACTTAAGACCCTGATATTATCTTGAAGCATAACATTGGTGGGATCCGCCATCGCGACTCCCAAGGTACCGTCTTCAAGAAAAAGGGGAACGACCAGATGATCTCGAGCGAAATTTTCAGGAATTAGTTTCTCAAGCCCCTGGCCTTTTTCCGGTATCAGAATTTTATTTTCTCTAGAAGCTAGGGGAATGCCTAGTTGCCTAGATAAAGCGACGGTGACCACGCTTTCGGAAGCGAAACCAAGCTTGATGACCGCCTCTTCAAAACTGCATTGAGCCTCTTGGGAAGCCTTAAGAGCTTTCTCTTTTTGTTCCGCCGTCAGCGAACCGGAGGAAACCATCATATCCGGTAACAAGGCTTTGTCAGGCATTTAAATTTTAACCCCTTTTAGAAGTATAGCGGGTTTCTCGAATATGTCAAGGCCTTTAGTCGTTAATGATAGTCGGCGTAATAAAGATGACCAGATCGGTGTTTTTACGCTGGGCCTGAACGCTGGTAAAAAGCCATCCTATCACGGGGATATATCCCAAAAACGGAACCTTGCGCACGGTTTTCTGCTCGGTTGAATGCAAAAGCCCTCCAAGAACCAAGGTCTCTCCATTTTTAACGCGGACCAAGGTTTGAGCGCTTCGGTCCAGGGTGTCATAAACAGGATTGGCTCCGCTCGAAATGACTGCGGGCTGAACATCGGTAAACTTAGGATTGACCGCCATCGTGATATACCCATCGCCGTTGACTTGAGGAGTGACAGTTAAAGTCAAACCAGTCTTTGCAGTTACCGGGGAATAGGTCGCCTGGGTAATTCCCATGCCGCCGCCGGTGGTCTGTTCCGACATATAAATTGCGGTATTTCCAGTAATAGAGATCATTGCCGGTGTATTATTGACAGTCAAGATTTTGGGCTTGCCCAAATAGCGCGCTTCCGAGCGGGACACCAGCATGCGAAGAGTAATGGTCAGCTGGCTTAAGTTAAGAACGCTGGTCATGACGCTTGAACCCAACATCGGAAGCCCGGTCAAAGGATTGATTCCCGGTTGAGTCGTGGGAATAGCCAAGGTCCCGCCAGTTGAGCCAATACCGCCCAAGGTCGTACCCATCATGCCGCCGCCCATCATGCCGCCGCCCATTCCGCCGCCAGCACCGCCCATCATGCCGCCGCCTTCAAGGGCCAAGGTACTCATGACGTTTTGAACCGGATCAAAAAAGCGCGGCTGTCCACTGGCGCCAGTCAAGACCATTGGAAATGAAGTATCTCTCTGTCCGCCGGTAAAAGTTCCCATTTCTCCGTTGGGTCCGCCCCATTCAAAACCGAGATCATTGGCTCTATTGGAATCAATTTCAACAATCTGAGCTTCAATCATGATCTGGGGAACTTTTTTATCAAGCTCGGCAATCAGCTGATCCACCTGGGGAAAAACCTCCGGCACATCCGTCACGATTAAAGAGTTAGTCCGAGGGTCCACCGCCACCCGGCCGGCCTTGGTTAAAACGGATTGGACCACGGTCACGATAGAACTCGCCCCTCCGGCTCCCGCTCCCGGCATACCGCTCATGCCTTGCTGCCCGCCGCCCCCGGCGGCGCCTCCCATCATCGATCCCATTCCCAAAGCCTGCCCTCCCTGACCAGGCATCAGCCCTCCGCCAGCGCCGCCCGCGCCACCGCCCGCGCCGCCAGGCGCGCCACCGCCAGAGCTTCCTCCTGCGGAAGGTCCTCCCATCCCGCCAAGCATTCCTGCCGCGCCACCCATCATGCCGCCGCCTTGCTGCCCCTGATTTCCTTGTTGTCCGATGTTGACTAAGGGAATATAAGAGAGAGAATAAATGCGCGTGATAAAATTGGGGGCATTTTTGGAGCGTTTCTTAATGACGTAGGTATTACTTTTGCCGATCTGCCGATAGGTTAAGCCTTTAATCTCAAGAAGGATCTGCAAGGCTTCGCGAACCGTCACCTTTTGTAAAAAGGCGGTAATTTTGACTGACTCAAGACCTTCGCTGACCAAGAAATTAATCTTGGCCTGGGCGGAAATAGCGTCCAAAAAAGTCGCCAGCGGCGCGCCCTTGACGCGAATCGAAACGCGGGTATCCAAAGGGGACGGAATTCTTTTTTTACGCGGCGGTGTTGGCGGGGTAGAAGCGCCGATTTGAATTCCCGACGGAGGCGCGCCCGCTTGAGAGAGGGAACTTGCCTGGTCCAGGGCTTTGGAAGCCGAAGCGGCATGGGCTTTAACGGCGGAAACGCTTCCCACTGGAGCGCCGGAATTAGTTCTAGAACCTTGCATTGAATTTTGAAACTGCGGATTGGCCTCCGGAGTTGAGCTGTCGGATTGGGCTAAGGCCGTCATTCCAGGCAAAAGGGCCAATTCCAAGGCTGATAAAAGGCAAAGAACACGCCAGAAACCTTTTCCCCACGCAAGACCTTTAAGACGCTGCGCGATGATCTTCATAATAGTCTCCTCAAAGTTTACCATTCATCACCTTGATTACTTTTCTCCCATGATAAGAGAAAATAACTTTCCGTTTCTCGATTTTAATAATTTTAGCCCCGTGCACCAGTTGCCCCACCTTCATAAGGTTGCCATTAATGATCGCCTTGGCGTTTGAGGGAGACATAAAAATGATTCCCGACAAATCGAGCAAACTTTCAATAGGAGGGCCCTCTTTCTTTTTAACCCGCCGGCGAACAATTTTGGGTTTAGGCCGCGGGTGAAGCAAATCGTAAATTTCCTGTCGGTCCGCGGGAGAGAGGGTGGGATCTCTTTTCAGAGTTGGAACCGTTAATTTCTGCGAGTTTGACGCCGCTGATTTTAAAGTCGTGGCTGAAACCGGAGAGGCGACAACCGCCTTTCCCGCATTGACCAAAGGACTAGATGGAGACGGTTTCAAAGAGGGGCGCGAAGCTTCTTGTAAATGAGCCATGGGACGAGCAAGAACGGCAGGCGTCGCTCTTGTAGCGGCCATAGATTTCGCCACGGGTTGAGAACTTGAAATAGGCGCGCCCGGAGAATTCAAAACGCGGGGGATTGAGACTTTGACGCCGGGAGGAGCGGCATTGAAAACGCTGGAAAAAGGCGGCGTTTTCTCGAGTTTCCCAGAGACAGGACGATTCCCTCCCAAATGATTCCACCAAAAATAAAAGGCGAGTCCCGGAAGGGCTAAAACGAGCAAAAGAGCCACCCACCCCGCGGGACTTTTTTTAGCCATGTTTAGGATTTTCCTCCAGATCCGCCCTGAATTAAGGTAGAAAGAGTGCAGTGGACCCTGTTTTCATCAAGTCCTTTCTTTTTTATCTGTAGGGAATCAACGTGAATGAGATAGCGGTTATGTTCAATCTTATAAAGCCAGGTAAAAATTTCCGGGAATTTCGCTTCAAAATCGACGGAGATGCTTTCCTTAATCAGTTTTCCGCTTGGGACTTGATGAACGGAAGAGACTGAATCGGGAGTGATATTCTCGTCTTTAAGAGAGGAAATGGAAATATCGCTTAACCAGCCGGTCCCCTTGCTTGCCGGAGGAAGGCGGCGCTCAACGACGAGAAGATTTTCCATGGCATCGTTATAGGTCTTGGCGTATTTATTAGCCGCGCGGGCCGTCTTGATCCGCATTCCCAAGGATGAAACCTCATTACCCATCGACTGATAAAAGAACTTATAGGGAACAAAAATAATGAGAAACGCCGCCAACCAAACGCGTTGAAAATACTTAAGCCCCTTATTTTGGAGGACGAAAATAGTATCGCTAAAGTCTCTCTGAAAATGGCGAATTTTTCTATCAATATCCTTAATGTCTATGGCCATAAAAATTAATTTAAACCGTATTGCGGCTGGACGGTAATATCAAAACCCGTTCTTTCTTCGCGTTGACGTTCCACTTCATGGGGATCTTTATTGATGCCCCCAAACATTCCCATGTTTTGCCCTTGATGCAACTGTATCTGAACGGAAAATTTTTTAAAATCAGGCAACTCTTCGAGAGTCTCCTTGAAATTTCGCGCGTCTTCTTCCTCGCCCATCCGAGATTTGGCCGTGGAATATCCGGATAATTTTAGATTCATGACCTGTCCAAGATTGCGCCCCGGCTGCGGCAAGGGATTATCCAGTTTTATATCGGTCAGCCAAAGATTCTCAGGCATGGAATCCGTAATATCCTCAAGGAGAATAGAGGGATCATTTCTTTTGTTGCTGGCGCCGCCCAAAAAAGCGGTTTCTTTTTCTATTTTAGAGATCATCTTTTGAATATCCGCCTGGGATTTACCCCGAAAGAGAGCCTCGACATGGCGGTCTCTTTTAATTCCCGAAAGCTCCCGAGACTTCATGAAAACCTGAAACCCTGAAAACAGCCCCAAAACGATAAAAAGGGCGGCGACGAAAACCGAAGCTCCAAAAACAAACATCGCCGCTTTTCTCTCGCCATCCGTCACCTTCATCGACGCGGAAAAATCCATATTGGCCGGGGAAGGAGCGGTAAAGCGAAAAGAACTGCCAATGGCGGCGTAAGATTCAAAATCCCCACCCTTTATCCCCAGGGGGAGTCCGGGGTTTTTCGGTTCCGCTGGGAGATTCATCTCCTGGGAAAGGCCCGCGATGACAGATTCATCGGCCGCGCCGCTAACCAAGCACTTTTGGATGGGTCCAAAACCTAATTTATGGTTGATGAACTCAGCAAGGCTGGGAAGCCCCAGCGTTCTTAGATCGGCATTTGGATACCAATCGGCCTCTCTAAGCAAGAGAGGAACTCCTTTTGCGAATCCCATAATGCGAACCTTCACATCGGAAAAGTGGACCCAGAGGCAGGCGGGGCCCACAATCCCTTTATCCATGGCTAGAGAAAATCTCAAATACGAGTTGACGCTGGTCTCCATAGCCACCATCTCCAGTTTCAACCCCTTCATCAAATCTCTAGCGCCTTCCCAGGTCGACCTGGATGTCACGGCAAATAAGACCCCTTGCATCCCTTTTCCGTCCGGAGTTGAAACCGAGGAAGGGAAAACCTGAAAATCGCTGGTAAGACCATGAAAGGCGAAAGGAATATGCTTTTTCGCCTCCAAAGGAACCGCCGTTTTCCAAAATCTCTGCTCGATTTGAGGCATCTGAAAATAGCGAAGAAGACTTAGTTCCGGAGAAAGAGAAACCACGACCTCCTTGGGGGCATTGACGAGTTTGCCTACGACCGGACGCACAACGTCTAAAATATCGTTAAAGTCTCCCCATAACTCCGCTCCCGGCATTTGAGAAGACTCTTTGGGCGGGGCCACCGCTTTAGGCTTGGGAAGGGCCACGCGAAAAAGCTGATCCAGGACCAAACGGCCTTTATTGAGACGCGATTGGGCAATATAGGCCACGTTAGGGCTCAGGTAAATGCCCAGATTTTGAGAAACCTTGGGAGCCTTTATCCCAAAGGCCCATTCATCAATGAGCTTTTCGTCCACGCTTTTGAATTCTCCTCTTTTTCTCGGCCATGCGCGCTAAAACCACTACGCGAGAGCCTTTTAAACCCGACACCTTCCCGCTGATTTTAAGCCTTTTAAAATTAATCCGATATTTGTTGATGAGTAATCCGGCGACTATCTGCGCCCGCTGCCGACATAAGTTTTTAGCATTTTTTTCCGCGGGCTTGGCATAACCGATGATATCATATCGGACTTTCTTATTCTTAGCCATGTCGCGCGCGAGTTTCAAAATTTTACTTTTCATCGCCTTCGGCAACTGATAACTCCCCGTTTTAAACGCGATGATTTCCATGAACCGAGGCCCTTTCGCTCGGGATTTTATTTTTTTCCCGCGCGGACTCGACTTCATTTCCTTTTTGTGACTCGCGCGTAATTGAACATAGGAAACTTTTTTCCCATGAAAAGACTTTCCGGCGGCCTTAAGACGGGAAAGTTTTGATACGCGAACCACCTTTCCGACCTTGGCGGCCTTGGCAACCGGTTTTGATTTTGAAATATTCTTTTTCGCCTGAGGCCCGGCTAATTCAACCCAGCGGTGAATCGTCCTAGTTCGCCCAGAGCCGTCTTTCGCCGTTAAAAGACATTCATAAAAACCATATGGCTCATGAGAGCCGGAATAATCTTTCCTGCCGTCCCAGTAGACCTGGTGAAAAACCGGGCCGCTTCCCACGACTTCCTCGATTGTCTTTGGTTTAGCGTTCTCGCGCCCCAAAATCTCAAATCTCCAAAAACTCACTGCCGAACGCGGTTTTTGGACGGAAAACTCGATCAAAACGCCTTGTCCTTTATCGACTCGAAACCGTGAAGTCGAAAGGCCCATGGACAATGGCGGCCCGGCTTCATCCGGCGGAGCCTTGAGATCAAGAGTCGAATGATAATCGAAAACGAGAATAATTCCTTTAAACGAAAGAAGCGAACTCGGAATGCGATATGAACCCCCGGTTAGAAGTTCCGCCTGGACCCTGCTGGGTGAAATTCCCAGAGACACCAAGGAATCGGCGAGAGCGACCGCTCTGCGCATATCCATGACCTTCACATCCCCCAAAGCCGCTCCTTCCGGGAAAACGAACACCTTCGCTTGTCCTTCTCCGTAAGCGACGGAAGCTAAATTGGAAACAATCTCATTGGCGTGATTTTTAAACTCTATTTTTTTCCCAAAGAGGATATCCGATGGCAAGCCAATCGCCCAGGGGTTTCCGTCTTTTTTGCGGAGAATAACGATGCGAGGGACGCGCTTTAAACGCCTCAATCCGGAATCGGCTAAACCTTGAATTTTTCCCTTGATTTCTTCTTGAATGGCGCTAGGGCTCAGTGGCGCGGCTTGAGGCGCAGGAGAAGCAGGGGGCACGGGGCTCTGTTTTCGTGTTTGAGGGGGTATCGCAGATGGTTCATGCGGCGCGGTGATAGGCTCTGGAGCGGCTTGAGCTTGGGAGTGAGTGAGACTTGGGGCGGGTTTTACGGGACTTGAAGTGGCGGACACGGGGGAATGAGAAGGCGTTTTTTCTTCCGGTGTTTGAGCCGGTTTTTTAGGAACTGACTCTGTTCCCGACAAGCGTCGGGTGATGCGATTAAGGTATTTGTTGGCAAGGGTTCTCTCGGTCGGGTTTCCGCCATTAAGAACTTCAATAAAACGGTCCATCGCCTCGGAATCCTCCCCCCTCTTGAAATAAAAAATTCCCAGCTGCATATCGCGGCTTAACGGCGGCTCTTGTCCGGCGAGAATCCCGCCCCACGCGCCGACAGTGAGTGAGCCAATAATTAAGCTCCAAAAAAATTTCTGCCTCCTTCTAAGCATGGACTTTAACCTATATTTCTCCTTAAATAGATTTCGCTTATCCTAATCATTATTGCGCCGAAGTGTTTGCTAAATTATTACAGAGTTCAACTGAATTAGGGACTGTCCCTAACTATTAGGGGCGAAAGTGGGTCAAAACTTCCAGGTTCTTTCGCGCAGCGGTCAAATTGGGGTTGATTTGAAGAGCTCTTTGATAATCGCTGACGGCCTCAGGATAATTTTTATTGAGGGTTTCAAGATAGCCTAAATTATTCCAGAATCCGGAGTCTTGAGGGAATACCTTGACTCCATATGAGAGAAGATCTAAGGCCGGCGAGAGATATTTGAGAGGATCTCTTAAATAAAGCGCGCCCAAGCTATTGTAAACGTCTTTCAAAAGCGGGTTAATCAACCATGAGACGCGAAAATTATTAATGGCGTCGACAATGTCATTAAGATGATTGGCCTCGATAGCCCCTTTGTTAAAGAAAATTTCGTCGTATCCCGCGTTCGAGTCAAGAGCCGCTTGATAATTTTTTTCAGCTCTCCTAAAAAATCCGGAACGCGCGTAAGCGTTGCCTAATTCGTAAATCGCGTTGACCTCGGGCGGCCCCCAATGTTTTGAAATCTCAAGTTGATTAATCGCGCCAGCCATGTCTCCTTGCCGAGCCAATTTAAAACCGGAAAAGTAATGGACTTCTCTTTCCCAAACGCAACTCCAACGCCCAATCATCCAGACGCATAAGCCAAGGACAGAGATAAAAACCCAAATATTTTTTTTATTTTTTCCCTCATTCGCCTTTGAAAAATTGACACGCCCATTCCCAACGCAGGATCCCACCACCCACCAAAAAAGAAAGGCCGGGACCGCGAAATGAAGAGACACGTTGAGGAGATTGTCAGCCAGCATACCCAACACCCCAGCCGCGCCAGCGGAAACCCACAAATTCTGAAGGGAATCCTCTTCTTGATTGGTAAAATCCCGCGCAAAACGAAAAAAAACCACCCATACCCAAATAAACAGTCCCAGTCCCAATAGCCCCGTCTGGGATAAAACCTCCAGCGCCTCGTTGTGGGCATTGTTGGCGTGGGTTCTTAAATTCCAATAAAAAGGCGTAGCCCGCAAAACCGGGCCTTGATAAAATGGATAGAACAACTCAAAAAGCCCAAAACCTTGGCCGGTCAAGGGATTGTCTTTGGCCATCAACCAGGCGCAAGTCCAAATCATCACTCTTTGATGCCAAGGACTATAGGCCTGTTTCGTCGGCCCGGGCTTAAGCAAGGTATCGACTTCTTCCAAGCGTCCTAGAACACTGGGATGATACCCCGCCGAAAGAAGGCTATGTGGCCATAAGATAAAGACGGCAAAACCCACTCCAAAAAAGAGCCCGAATAGGCGTATTTCTTTTCGGAGCAAACGAATAAATCCTTTCGAAAAAAATAAAAAAGACACAGCCACAAAAGCTCCAAGCCAAGAAGAGCGGGTCAGACTGCACAAAAGCCCCGCCTCTAATGTCAACGCGCAGATTCCATACCAATAACGCGCCCCGCCCTTGGAACGCGCCCATAAAACCACGCAAAAGGGAAGCAAGACGACATTATAAGAAGAAAGAAAGTTGGGGTTTCCAAAAGTTGAAACCGCGCGCCCCCCATAAGGATTAAGCGCATGAGGCCAAATAAACTCAAAATTAAAGTATTGAAGGACGCCGTAAACCGAGGCTAAAAACCCCACGGTCAAAGCGAGATGGAGATAATCAATGGCTCTTCTTTTAAAGCTTAAGTAAACGCAACACCCCACCCCCAGCGCCCAGAGAAAAGCTCCATAACCATTCCAGACCAAGGCCGCAATATCGGTGGCGGGAGAATTGGGGCTCCTCATGAGAGGGAAAAGAAACCACAAACTTCCCCACGTGACGGAAAAACCCGCCCAGGCCCAGATGTTGACGTCTTCACCGGCCTCCTCTTGATTCCGGATCGAGGCAACCCCGATAAAAAAAGCCCCTACGCAGTTGATGACCCAAAAAATTTCATGGTTGAGGCCTTCATTAAAAACCGAGGGCCTGAAAAACTTAACATGCCTAAAAAAGGCGTACCCCCAACTGATGAAAATAATTAAGGTCCAAAATAGCATCGGAAGATTAAGAACCGTCTTAAGTTTTCGCAACTCTCCGTAATTTTGGAACATCCAGAGAGTCAGGGCGATAGAAATCGAGATATTGAGGGCGCAAATCTGCGTGATATAGGGATTGCGAGTGAGATTGGTAAAGAAAATCAGCGGGGAAACAAAGAAGGCGGCGACCAGAAAAAAATGCTGAAGGAAATTAAGCCCTGAGAGACCAAGCGGCAAAGTTTCCGCGACAGGCCGTGAGCGCGCCATGTTTTCAATCATAGGAATTTATCATGGTCTTATGTAAGACTTTCTATGCTAAACTTAAATTATGGACACAAAAAAATTATCTTTTTCTCTGGCGTTAGTGCTCGGAAACGCCTTCCTCTCTCAAGCGGCACAACTCCCGCAGAATGATTCCGCGTTTTTTAGTCAGATAAATCAGATTCAAATTCTCCTCAAGCAAAAAAGCTCCTCTTTGACCGAAAGCAAAAAAGCCCTCAGTAAAGAAACGATTTATCATGACATCATTCATCGCCTTTCTGATTCCGCTGTTCCCCACTCCTTTGTCCGAAGGGCGCTGTTTAGCCCAAAGACCAAGATCATCCCCGCGATTCTCGGCTTATTTCACCGCCCCGCCGAGAAAATGCCCTACGAAGAATACCGAAAAAGATTCATGACCAAGGCTAATATTGATTTCGGCGCCGCTTTTTATCAAAGGCATGTGGAGCTTTTATCTCAAATCCAAAAGGATTATCCCGTTGACCCTCTTATTTTAGTCAGCTTGGTCGGCGTTGAAACGCGCTGGGGACATGTCACCGGAAACATTCCGGTCATATCGGCCCTTTACACCATCGCGGCCAAGATTCCGGCCCTATCCGATTGGGCGCGGCAGGAACTGGCCGCTTACATGGAACTTTGTTATAAAGGAAATATTTCTCCTCAATCCATCAAGGGTTCTTACGCCGGAGCTTTCGGATATTTTCAATTCATGCCGTCTAGCTACAATGCCTATGCCGTCGATTTCGATGGAGACGGAGTTAAAAACTGGAAGAGTTGGCCCGATGTTTTAGCCAGCGTCGCCCATTACCTCATCGCCCATGGATACGCCCCCGGAGATTCTAACCCGGGCTCGGCGATCTGGAACTCCATTTATTCCTACAACCCTTCCGACAATTACGTTCGGGCCGTGATTGAATTGCGCGGGAAAATTGCAGATAAGCTCTCAGAACAAAATTAACCTGTTTTTATCTTTTTTTCTCGCTTTCGCCTTTATTTTATTTCAAAGCCGCTATTGTCTGTCCTATTTATTTTCTCATCCAACCGCTTTAACTCTTAGAAGTCTCAACGGTTCGCTTCATTTTGCCGCCAGCGTTGTTTTCGCCTTCATCCTCGCCCTTGGCTTTTTATCTCTAGGCCGCGCAGGCCTAGATTCGCTTAAGATTTCAGAAGTTTTAGAAGCACCGGAAAAATCATTTTTATCGTTGATTATCGGAGAGGGATTGATTTCTCTAATCATTCTCAGTCTCGGGCTTCTTTCTCTTTATAAAAACGCGGTATTGCTCAGCCTCTTTGCGCTTCTTTGTTGGGGAGCCTGGCGAGAAAAAAATTTTTTCGCCAAAGCCGTCCAAAAAATCAAAGATTTCGCCCAAGAGAAAAGAGATTGGATATCCATTCTTTGTTGGACCGCCATTTTTGCCGCCCTTTTGCGAGGGTTTATCGCTAGCTCAGCCCCGGACACCGATTGGGACTCCCTGGCTTATCACCTGGCTCTTCCCAAAATTTTTCTCCACGACAAAGCCTTGGTTAATTTAAGATGGTCGGCCAATGCTCATTATCCCCTCAATACTGAAATGATTTATCTTTTGTGCTTGTCTCTAATCGGCGCCCGCGCCGCGCATGTCGTCAATTTTATCAACGGGCTTGGACTTTTGGCCGCGACATGGCTGATTGCCCGGCGATTTTTCGGGAAAAAGGCGGCGGAGATTTCATGCGCGATATTGTCGGTTCAACCGTTGTTTCAACGGGTCATAGGAAACGCGGAAACAGATCTCAATATCGCCCAAGCCATCGCCGCCTCTTTTTTTGTTTTGCTCGCATCGTCGACAGAACCGCTTAAGCGAGAACGCAAGCGACTTTTATTTCTCTGCGGGCTCTTAAGCGGCCTTGCCGCCAGCGCGAAAATTACCGGGCTATGGGCCATCGCGGCTTTAGGCGCCCTAATTTTAATCCAAAAGTCTCACTCCATCCGCGAAAAGATGAGAGAAATTTTTATATACGGAAGCGGAACCTTCCTTTTGGGATTTCCCTGGTATTTAAAAAATTGGCTTCAAACCGGCAACCCGGTATGGCCTTATTTGGGACAATTTTTTCGCGCCAACGCCCTGGATATGGCGGCCTGGAAGCGCTTATCTGATTCAGTGACCGAAGGAGTTTCCAAAACCTTCGTTCATTATTTAAGCGTCCCTTTTCTCCTCATTTTAAAACCCGCGAAATTCCTACACCATCCGCAGTGGATGATGATTCCTTTTTTGATCTTGCTCTCCCTGCGTCTCATTCGGCGACCGCCTCTTAAATTAATCGAGAAAAAAATTCTCCTCTTTATCTTTTTTTTCTACACGGTTTGGTTTTATGTCTACCAAGACTGGCGCTATTTTTTACCGGCGACCGCCATATTGGCGGTTTTAGTTGGCGCCTGGAGCGCTCAACTCTTAGGAGAAAAAACCTTCTTGCGAGCTCTGGCATTTTCCGCGATTTTAATTGGACTTTGGCCCTTGAACAAACTCTCTTCCAACAACGAAATGTACGCCTTTTTAAACCTCGATGCCGCTCCAGAGCCGCCTGCGGAGCATTATCTTGAAAAAAGCCTCGGGCCCTGGTATTTAATGAGTCAAACAGCCAATCGCCTGCCGCCAAATTCTAAAATTTTTCTTTTCCGGGACGTCAGGGGCTATTATCTCAACTACCAATACGCCTGGGGCGATCCTTTAAACCCCGGAGTTCTCGACTATGCCTCCATTGCCGATTGGCGGCAATTGCGCCAAGAATTATTAGCCTTGAGATTTACCCACATACTCTATAACCCTTATATTGGAAATTATAAGGGCGACCAAGGTTATTACCAAAGATCGAACCTCTTGATGGACAACCTTTTAAATCGCCTCCATCCATCGCGCTGTTTAGGCGGGATATGCCTCTACAGTCTCTACTGATGAGCCAGAAAACCCGCTAAAGCGATAAAGCCAGGTGAACGGTCTTCCATCGGCTTATGCCTCGGTCACACTTCCTTGCCGATGCTCGGTCGCCACCCCGACGGAAGCAAGTCCGGCAACAGTCGGGGTGCAAATGCCAGATGCAAAGAAGCGTTGGACGCACTACACTAGTCAAAAGCGCTTGGAGAACTTATTTTAGGGCGCTTAAGATATCGACGGAATTTCGCACGTGTCCCATGCGCGGGAAAACGCGGGTGAGAGCGTGTTCGTGGCCTTCCGCGCTCAGGCAAGATATGGCGTCTTGAGCGAAAACCTGCCGAAAGCCCAGTTCATAGGCGGCTCGGGCGGTGCTTTCAACTCCGAAACAAGTCGCGATTCCGCCCAGGATGATCGTGTCGAGATTGCGGCGCCGAAGTTGAAGCTCAAGATCTGTTCCATAAAAAGCTCCCCACTGTTTTTTGGTCACGATGTGATCCCCAGGCTGAATATGAAGATCGGAAGAAATCTCGGACCAGTCAGCGGGGAGAGATTTCATCGCCATCGGAGAATCACAGGGAATATCCAGACGATCTTTCCCATCCCAGGCCATCGCGACCCGCACCCAGACGATGAAACCCCCTTTAGCGCGCAAAGAATCGGCTAACGTCTTGGCATTTTTGACGACTTCTTGGGGTGAATGGGGCAAGGTGGGAAACCCTAGGATTCCTTTCTGCAGATCAACGGCAACGAAAGCGGTTTTTGATGGATTGATTTTGACTAGTTCCATGTTATTCTCCGAATTTTATTTTAGCAAGAATTCTTAAAGAATTCAGCAGCGGTTATCGTCCGCAAGTTCAATATGCTATTGCAACACTTTGAAAAAGTGAAGACCTGCGGTAGGATAGGCAGGTATGAGGAAATACAAGCGTATCACATTACATGAACGAGAAAAGATCGCAGTTTGGAGGAGCGCTGGATTGTCATATAGGGATATCGGCCATAAACTCGGACGAGATGCCAGCAGCCTGTGCCGCGAAGTTAATCGGAACAGACATCCCGCTTACTGGCCCAATAAAGCTCATGAACGCGCTCTTGCGCGCACAAAAGAAGGGCACAAGTCGCGCTTGGCTATCACGCGATTTTTCGATTTTTTCAGATCTCGTTTTTAAAATAAGCGATCGCGCGCCTGAGACCGTCTTCAGAGGAAACCTGCGGGTTCCAGCCTAGTTTCTTTTGAGCCAACGTAATATCTGGGCGCCTTTGTTTTGGATCGTCGACAGGAAGAGGCTTATACACAATTTTAGACCTAGACTTAGTCAACCTTTTAATTGTTTCGGCGATTTCCTTGATGGTCATCTCGTGGGGATTGCCGATGTTGACGGGAGAGTTGATATTGGATTTAAGAAGGCGAACGAGCCCCTCGACAAGATCGGAGACGTAACACAGACTGCGGGTCTGGGAGCCGTCCCCGTAAATCGTGATCGGCTTTCCCTTTAAAGCCTGCATCGTGAAATTCGGCACCGCGCGCCCGTCTTCCGTGCGCATTCTCTCGCCAAAAGTGTTAAAAATTCTGACAATGCGAACCTCGAGGCCGTGATAGCGGTGATAGGCCATCGTCATCGCCTCGGCAAAGCGCTTGGCCTCGTCATAAACTCCACGGGGGCCGATAGGATTGACCCGCCCCCAATAGCTTTCCGGCTGCGGACTGACATCCGGATCTCCGTAAACCTCGGACGTCGAAGCCAGCATGAAAATCGCGCCTTTTTCCTTGGCCAGGCCCAGGGCCTTGTGCGTTCCGAGCGCGCCGACTTTCAACGTCGGAATCGGGTATTTGGCGTAGTCAACGGGACTGGCGGGGCTGGCGAAATGCAAAATCGCGTCCACTTTTCCGGGAACATGGATAAAATTAGTCACGTCCTGCTTAATAAAGGTAAAACGCGGGTTTTTAAAAAGAGGTTCTATATTGGACAAGCGCCCGGTCAAGAGATTATCAATCGCGGTCACCGAATGCCCCTCTTTTAAAAATCGTTCGCAAAGATGGCTTCCGATAAATCCCGCTCCGCCCGTAATCAATATTCGCATTGTCGTCTCCTTAGTTCGGCATTCTATCAAATTCTCAAAATCACTTAGGGCGCGATCTCAATTTTAGTTTCTCGATTTCTTTTTTTCTCGCCGAAAAAGAAAAAATAAAGCCCGATATTTACGGCCATGACGGCTCCGTAAAGATAAAACGGAAGGCCGATTTCCTCAAGATTAAACATCGCCCCGGTAAAGACCGTGCCGGTGGAAGAAGATCCCAGACGAGCCACCTGATTTAAAGCCAGCGCTCGCCCGCGTTCGTCTCCGGGGACAAATTCCGTCATCGCGGTTTGTTGAGCCGGAAGGGCGGCGACCCGCAAGGCCGGAGTCAAAAAATAAATCGCCAAGGCTAAAATAAAATTTCTCTGCGCCGGCAAAAGAATAAGCAAAAATGCGCCAATTCCGCGCGTCACCGCGATACTGTAAACAAACCCAAGCGTTCTTTCTAAATAAGGAGCGGCCAGCATCGCCGCAGCTCCTAAAAGCCCGCTTAAAAACCCATAGACGGCCATTTGAGGGCGCGGGACATGATAGACAATCACGAAGAAGGGAACCAGAAACGGAGTGATCAGCCCCTGGGAAAATCCGTTGAGAAGGCCCGTCACCGCGAATTTCCCTATCGTTTTTTTACCCTGCATTCTTTTCGCGTTTCCGATATGATCTTTAAGCTTTAAAGGGATGAGGCCCAAAAGCCCCAACGCGGAAATAATGGTCGCAGCCAGAAAATTAGTTTTGGCCGAGAAAAATCGCGCCAGAAGGATGCCAACGGCAGCGAGCGCCCCGGAAATAAAGGTAAAAATAGAAAAGTAGAAGGTTCGGTCCTCGGGAGAGGTTAAATCGGCGATCAGAGCGCTTTGAATTGGTTGCGCCGCTCCCCCCACGCCACCGCCGGCCAAAGCGCCAGTCGCGGAAAACCCTCCCAACATCGCGGCCGCATAAATCCAGAAGAGATTGTGGGACAAATAGGCCGTTCCGCATCCCAAAGGCAAAAGGACGCTGATAAAAATCAAAGTTTTTTTTCTTCCCCACACATCAGCTAAAAAGCCGCAGAGAAGCCCCAGGCCCGCGGTCGCCAAGGTCGCAGCGGTATAGATAAAACCCAAGGTCAGGGAGCTAAAATGTAAATTTTTTAAAATAAGGTAGGGAAAGGCCAAGGTCACCATACCGGCGGCGACGCTGCGAAAGGAACGAAAGAAAATGAGCAAAAATATTTGCCGCCTCTGGCTAGACGCAATATCCATGGCCTCATTCTATCAAATGCCCAAATTGAGAGGCAGGGAAAGTAATACAGTAAAATAAATGCTAATGAGAATCTGGGATTTGCCTCCGAGACTTTTGTGCCGCAATCATTTATTGGGGGAACATCGTGAATTACACGCAATTTGGAGCGTTTTAACCGAAAAGAAAAAGGGATATTCCCGTCATCCCGAGACCTTGCGCTGGGAAGGGCGCCTCAAAGCGCTGTTTACGCGCCATCAGAAGTTAGTTGAAGAAATGAATCGGCGCGGATACCATCATCAAAGCCCGCTCGATAAAAATCTTGCCAAAGGAAGCTCAGTCCAAAATATCTATATCGACACCTTATCAAGGCAAAGGGAAATTCTCAAACAAAAAGGGTGCCAGTGTCGTTTAAACAGGTCTTGGAGATGAAAGAATTTGAATCGGTTCGCCCTTTGAAAAGGCGACGGCAATCTCGTCAGCCCGAGTGTTGCCGAAAAGCCCCGCGTGTCCTGGAATATACTTCCATGACAATCGCCCGCCAAAGAAATGAATCAAGCCATCCAGCGTCTCCCAAAGATCGCGGTTCAAAACGGAAGAGCCTTGAGCGGTTTTCCATCCTTTTTGTTTCCAGTTTTTCATCCAAGACTCGGCCCCTCCCAAAAGATATTTCGAGTCCGTTAATATTTGGACTGAAGAAATAGGCCAGTCTCGCAGAATTTTTAAAGCCTCGATTGCCGCCAATATCTCCATCCGATTATTGGTCGTGTGCGCTTGCGAGCCGCCTATTTCCCACCGAATTAAATCTTTCTCGACAATAACGGCGGCCCAGCCCCCGGGGCCCGGATTACCGGAACAGGCGCCGTCGGTATAGACACGCAGAGAAGCGGGCTGCTCAATGGGCGTAGATAAAATAGGGTTCGGCGTCATCAGTCCAGTCATAACGAGAAGCGTTCAAGCGCTTAAGAAGGGAAAAATAGTCGTCTTCCTTGCGAACCTGGTAAAAAGGCTTGGGCAAAGGCTCTTTCGAGGCGATGACAGAAATTGTCTCAGCCGACATTTTCTGCCCCGGAGGAATTTCGGCGACCAAGGCCAAGCCTTCTTCTTCCGGCTTATTGGGATCGGGATAAACCAGCGGGCTATTGGGCCCCACCTTAAGATGAGAAACATAATCATTAGGGACAATCAGGGAAAGAGAGCCGTCCATTGACTGGTCATAGAGATAAACATAGCAACGCGTGGAGGCCGAAACGTCCACCTGTTCTGATTCTCCGTTGACCAAATGCTGTTTGGAAAGATTAATGCGAACCCAAAAATTCTGATCGGATTTTCGCGGGAAGGGCTTAACGCAGTCGAGAACCTTCGCTTGATAACGGCAATACGGGCACTGGGAAGATGGAACATAACCATTTTTGCCCACCTTTTCGTCAATAATTCTTCCTTGTCTCATCGTTTGGACCAGGCTCTGAATCATGCTGTTATTGCCTTCCAAGCCGGACTGTTGAAAGACTAAATCGCTCGCTCGAACGCGCACCCCAAGAACTTTTTCAAGAGCCATGCGGCGGGCTTCCGATATCGCCATGGCCTTTGACTGTTCCGGGCTCATCGAGTTAGTGACATCGGCCACCCCCTCGGACTCAACCCAGGTGCATTTCATCCGCTTGCTGCGGCCCGTAATCTTAGCGTTCAAAGAACTATCGACTAAATTAGAACCGCCGTTTCCGAAAGAAGAAGCGGTTTGAGAAGAACCTTGAATGTTAGATGATCCGGAGGGCAATTCCGCCTCGGCCTTGGCCGCATCGGCTTTAATCGCGGCATAATTAGGAGTTTTTGCCGCATGGCACGCCAAGATAAAACTTAAAGCGGCCGCAGTCCAAAGAAATCTTTTCATATCCTTAAAGAAACTTTTTTAATTGAGCGGATGGTTTAAAATCGCCTGATTGAGATCCTGTTGGGCATTTTTAGAATCAGAATGAACCATATGATAATTGCCCGTTTTAGGAGCGCACCCGAAAGAAAACGCCGCCACACCCGCCGCGCTGACAACGAAAAGAATTAAAGTTCTCATTTTAAAACGCCTCCTAACGTGATCAGGGTATTTTTCCCCATTAACTGAGGGGTTTGAACTCTCCCCTCGCTGCGCGCGACATCTTCGACTCGCGGCTCCATATAATGATAAATTTCTTTCAGTTTGCCAAGGCCTTGAGAACGGTTAAGCCCCTTTAAAAGGTAGTAAGTCAAAATTCCGTGACCCTCCTCTGGGATGACGCCTTCAACTTGCTCGGGCCCTGCGGCCGCTAACCCGACGATTTTCCCCAAACTCGCCGGCCCCATATCCACTTTTTCAACCAATGGGCGAAGCCCCTTGGCCATTACCGAACGCGGCCCTTGCCCTGAAAAGCAGGAATCTAAAACGACGATTAAGCGCCCGGCCTTGATCTTATTGAGTTGCCGGTACAAATGGGCAATGGAATATCCGGTGGCGCTCAAAAAAGAAGGATCTCCATCCCAGGGCACCAAATACGCCTGATGAGATACGGGGTCGTTAGCCCCATGCCCGGAAAAGTAAAAAAATATTTTAGACTTCCTGGAAGAGTGATCGGGCAGCCAACTCGCCACATATTTATCAATTCCGCTTTTAGTCGCTTGGCTGTCGGTTAAAAAAGCGATATTTTGATCGGGAAAGCCCAAGGCCAATAAATGGCGCCTCATCGCCCGCGCGTCATTGACGGCAAACTGCGCGTCCGCGACATTCTCATATTTTTGGATGCCAACCACCAGCGCGTAATTGTCTCTCGCGGCGCTCAAGGCATAGGTCGGAGAATCCACATCCGAGTGAAGAGAATTAGAAGATGCCGTAGAAGGCTTCAAAGGCTCCGCCGTCTTTGGAGAATTGAAAATATTGGGCGAAAGAGGCTCTTGCGCCGACTGATGGGAAACGAGCTGTGACTGGTAAAGCCCCAAGGCCTTTGAATGAATGAGAGAAGACTCTAAACGCCCCAACAAATCGCTTAAAGCCACAAGAAACCCTCTTTCAAAACACTGAGTTTGAGAGGCGGGAAAACCTTCTTCATGGGCAAGACTCACATACCGGGAACACTCTTTGGCGCCCATTGATTCCGAAGAGCGAACTTTAATTTTTTCAATTTGTTTGCCTTCCGGCGTCATGAAGGCAATCGCAAGATTCATCTTAATTTCATTTTGCTCGTAGCGGCCTTCTAAAACAGGAACGGACACGGACCAGTCCACATCAGTCTGGATATCCGCGCCCTCAAGATTTTGAGAAGCCGCCTCGAAATTATCCCTAAAAAGCTCTCGGATCTGAGAAAAAACCGTTCCCGGCGCCATTTCGCCGCTCAAAGGCCCTTGGTGATCAGACAACCACTTAAGAATCTGGGCGACAAAAATTTCGGAGTTTTGAGAATTTTGGGTAGGGAGCATGGTTAATCTGAGATGAGGAAAAGGCGGATGACCTACCGGGGCCTTCCAAGAAAAAGCGTTAAGATCCGCGCGGCTAAACAAAGGGGGCGATTGAAACGCGACGGGAAGAGGCTGTAAAGGCATTGGCCTCGGAACGTCTTTGGGAAGGGTGGCGCAGGCAAAACCAAATCCCAATATTAGCAGGCACAATGCCTTTTTAAAATCCAACATTAAATTCATTATAACCCTTTTATATCCGGCTGATTCCCTTTTTTGCCAGGCACGGACGCTTGGGGCTTAGCGGCCAAAGCCTTGACTTTGACCCCGCCAGAAACCGGAGCGATTTTTTTATCCGAAGGGGAAAGATTCTTGACCCAAAAAACGACGCGACGGTTTTCCGCGCGGCCTTCAGGGGTGTTGTTGGAGGCAATGGGACGATATTGGCCGTATCCTAAAGCGCCCAAACGATTTGGAGGAAGCCCGTACTTATTTTTAAGGAGCCTGACGACCGTCGTCGCCCGCGCGGTCGAGAGTTCCCAGTTCGAGTCGAAATATTGGTTGGCGATTTTACGGTTGTCGGTATGGCCTTCCACGATAATGTCGTGATCTTCCGCCAGTTTCCTAAGGGTTGGAACAAGTTTGGCAATCATCGCATCCATGGCAGGCGTGGTGTCGGCCTCGCCGCTTTTAAAGAAAGAAACATGCCCTTCTTCGTTAAGCGTAATTTTTAAGCCCTCGCGGTCCACTTTAACCGTGCCGCTGATTTGTTTTGTGTTGACCATCTTTTGAACTTCCTCAACGGCCTGTTGGACCTGTTTGTTTAGAGAAGTTGAAAGGGCATAGAGGATGATAAAAAAGCAGGCAATCTCGGTCATGAGATCCGCATAATTGACCAGCCATGGCGGGGCCGGATGGCCGATTTGAGCGACCTTGGGGTCAGATTCGTCGATAAAACCTTTTGGCGGTTTGAGAGGCATAAAAGTTTAAGCCGTCTGGGTTTTAATGGCCCCGCGCTTGGCCGGCTCAAGATAAGCCTTCAAATTGGCCTCAACCACGCTAGGGGTCGCGCCGCTTTGAAGGAGAAGCACCCCGCGGATAATGATTTCCTTGACCAGAAGCTCTTCTTCGGATCTCCGGCGCAATTTTCCGCCCATCGGAAGAAAAATAAGATATCCAGACCCCAGGCCGAAATAAGCCGAAGCCAAGGCGACCGCCATACGCCGCGGCACCTGGGTGACATCTTCGATAGTCGACAACATCAAAATCATTCCCAAAACCGTGCCGATAATCCCAAAAGCCGGCGCATAGGTCCCCATCGCGTTGAAAATTTCCTGCCCCACTTTATGCCTTTCCCGAATAAAGCCGATTTCCGTTTCCAACATATTGCGGATAAACTCCTGGTCCGCGCCGTCGATCACCAATTGAATCGCCCGCCGCAGAAAATCATTTTGAATAGATTTGACATCGGCTTGAAGGGCTAGAAATCCCTCTTTTTTCGCTTTCTGAGAAAGGCTGACGAAGGTCGCCACGATATCGGGAGTATCCTCGGGCGCGGAAAACAAAACCTTGCGCACAATGCGCCCAAGCCCGACCACCTGTGACAGCGGATAATTGACCAAGGTCGCGCAAAAAGTTCCCCCCATGACCATCAAAAAGGCTTCCATGTTAAAGAAAGGCTTAAATCCTACCCAGCCTTCCGACAAGAAAATCGTTATGACGGCTAGCCCCAAGAAAACCAATATCCCCAGTACCGTCGCTATATCCATTGATTCATCTCCTTAAGGATTCTTTCTCTCAAAACCCGCGATGGGGTTGGCGATTTTAGAATCCGAATTGACCTTCTTTCGATAGTCAATCACTTTTTGAACGACTTCCTCCACGTTTTCCTTAACCAGAAAGCGATTGCCGGTCGCGAGGCAGACGATTGTCTCTTGTCCTTTCTCAAGGCACTCAATCAATTCCGCATTGATAAAAACCTCTTGGCCGTTCAGTTTGTGAACCGAAATCATAAATTCATTTCTCTATTTTTTCGCTAGTCTCTGGCGCACCTCTTCCTGAAGTTTTTCCACCTCTTTTCTGACAAAAGAAAGCTGCGCCCCTTGGGCCGAACAAAGTCTCTCGGCTTCTTCCTTCTTTCTTTTCATTTCCATATAAGCCGCCAGAGTCTCCTCCAAATCCTTTTGCTCTTTCCGAGATTCATCCTTGAGTCTAGCAATTTCGTTTTCTACCTTTCTCCGCTCTTCAATCGCCATTTTTTCTTTTTCCAGTTCCATTTCCTGTTCCATCTCCTGTCGCATTTTACGCTGAAGGCTCCGGCTAACCTCTTCCGCTTTTTGCTCAACCTCCTGCTGAAACCGCGTTTGAAGACGCGCTTTTTCTATTCCGAAGAGTTCTTCCGCTTTCTTGCGCGCCTGCGCTTCGAGTTCTTTCTCCCACCTTCCGCGCACAGCCGCCAAGGCGGCGCGCAAACGCTCTTCCTTTTTAGCCGCACTTATTTTTTCCGCCTGGATAAGCGCTTCCCGCATTTTAACATCCGACATCTGTTTTTTATAGGACTCCTCGTTTTCCGTCAGTTCCTTTATTTTTTTCTCCATCTCTATCAACCGATTCTGGTAACTAGACATCTCTTGTTGATATTCCTTTTCCTTCTCTTGATGATTTTTTTGCTCCGTTGCCGCCGCGAGTCTTAAGCGCCCGAATTCTCTTTCTTTTTCCTTCTGACTTTTCTCCTCAATCTCCTTAGCGATGGCAAACGCTTTAGAGGCGACCAATCTTTCGACTTCCTCTTTCTTCTCACGCTCAATTTTCTCTTGATAGCTTTTAATCTCCGCCTCTAACTCAAGACGCTGGTTTCTCGATTCCAACTCGCGCTGAGACTGATATTTCCCGATTATCTCCTCTTTCTCTTTTCTGAGCGCCGCAATCTCGGTCTTGAGTTTCTCTTCTTTAGATTGCGCGGATTCTCTGAGCGCTTCCATTTGAAGTCTGAACCCCGCCTGAATACGCGCGGCTTCATCCCGCAATTTTGCCTCGGATTGCTCAAACATCCGATCGCGCTCATTTTTAAGTCGCGACAATTCTTCTTCCATGCCCGTCTTAACGGCCTCGATTGCGGCAAGGTTGGTCTTCAAGACTGAATTTTCAGAACGCAAGGCGTCTAATTCCATCCGCGACGCGGCTTTAAGTTTTTGAATTTCAGTTTCATGTTCCGCTTTAGCTTGGACAAGGGGCTCATTGGCATGCTCCAACTCGCTTCGCAATCTTTGAATTTCAGAATTAAGCGAAGCCTCTCGCTCTTTTGATTGAGCGGCCAACTCGAGAATTTTTCCTTGGAATTGAATCCGCAGTTCATCAAGCGCTTTTTCTTTTTCCCGAGCGGCGCTCGATTCGACTTGGCTCACCTGCTCTTTGAGATGGGAAATTTCATCATGTAGCCGCTTTGCTTTTTCCTCTTCCGACTTTAAAGCGACCTCCAACTCTTTCTGAAACCCGTCTCTAAGAACCTGTATTTCCGCTTTCTTTTCTAACCGCAGTTTCTCGATGCTGGCCGCGTATTTTTCTTCAGCCTCTTTAAAGGCTGTCTTGCTCATCGCTATCTGTTTTTCATAAGAAGCCTGAAGGCGTTCAACGCCGCTGTCTTTATCGCGAATGATTTCTTTTATCTTGTCGTCTTTCTCGCGGATAACGAACTCGGTTTTCAACAGAAATTCCTTTTTTAAAATTTCCATCTCGCCCAACAGGCGCCTTTCTTTTTCCTCCTGTCCCTTGAGCAATCTTTCCAAGTTTTCGATTTCCCGTTTCGGTGCTTCCCTCTCAAGAGTGAGTTCGGCTTTAATTTTGGCTAATTCTTTTTCACGCTCAACTAGGTTGCCGGAGACAAGGCCGTATCTGTTTTCCAATTCCAGATTTTTCTTTTCGATTTCCTTAATCTTTTCTTCAATGGACTTTTTCTCGATTAAGGCTTTGCCTAGCTCGATTTCGGAAACCCTCATTTTCTCAGCCACCATCCGCCAATTGCGCGCTTCCTCTTCTTTGGCGGACAAGGCTTTTTGCCATTGCATTTTTTCTTCAATCCAGCGTTTCTCCATTTCCTGGATGCGCCCGATAAACTGCGTCTCGATATCCTTATCTTGAGATTCCCGCGACTGCATTTGAGATTTAAGGGTCGAAACCCAGGTCTCCCTCTCTTGCGCCAAACGCGCCTCCATTTCTCGAAGTTTATTTTCAAGACGCAGGCGGGATTCTTCGGTTTCTTGATCTCGCCGCTCGCGCCTAATTTTCTCCTGGAGTTCTTTAAGCGAGGACTCGACCTTGGCCGAAGTCACCGCTTCCTGTTGATTTTTAAGCTGCGCCATCAAGACCTTTTCTCGTTCCTCCTGAAGCTTTTTCTCTAATTCCGATATTTTTTTCTCGATATTGACATGCTCTTGAGGAGCCGACTGAGCGTTTGGATTTGGTCTCGCTGCTGGCAAAGATGGGAGAGGTGGAAGCCCAGGCAAAGACGCATTTTTAGATGGAGGAAAGCCTGGCAAGGGCGGAAGAGATTTAGACGGCTGCAATGCATCCGGCGGCAAAAAAGGAGGAAGCCCCGGGAAAGAGGCATCCTTCTGTGCCGCGCCGGGGTCAATAGGCGCGCCCGGCAAAGGCGGCGGGAAATTCCTGGGATCTTTATTTTCTTCAGCCATTGATGTTTCCTCCTACCTGAGATTTAAAGCCATCCACCCAAACTTTGAGCTGGGGGTCGGGATTTATTTCCAAAACCTTTTCGTAATGGGCAAGAGCCCCTTGAACGTCTCCCTTCTGATAGAGCAACGTCCCCAAATATTGATGGGCCTGCCAAAGAGAAGGGTTAAGCGTCAAAGCCGCTTCAAAATACGAAACCGCGGCCTCCGCCTGCCCCGCTTGATATTGGGAAACCGCCGCATCGAAATAGGCCTGCGCCTTGGCCGGATCAGCGGAAACGGAGGGCGTCTCCGGTTGATTTTTCTGTCTGGCGCTTTGAAATCTTTTCTGGCGTCTTTCCATGGCGCTTAATTCTTCCTGCATTCCTTCGACCATGTCATACCCCTGTTGTCCTTGTTTTCGAACGGAGATTTTTCCGTCTTTCTCAAGAGCTTTAATTAAATCCATGACCTTTGTTCTCTCATCCTCGATTTGGTTAGGGCTCAGGCCCTGGGTATATTCCATTGTTTCCTTAAGCAAGCTCGCCGCTCCCCCCGACATACTGCTGAGGAACTTATTAAGGACCTCGGGCGGAGCGCCGGTAAGCGCCCGCGCCATCAAGTCGGTCTTGAGTTCGCGCACAATAGTCTGCATATCGCGATCCGGAAAAGAAGCGATGTCTTCAAAGATGAGAATATGCTTTCTCACCGCCTCATAAACCAACGGCTTTTCATTTTTGAGGTAATTTAAAATATTGGCGCGGGTCGCGGAATCAGACTCATCGAGTAAAACGACCAAGCGTTCGATTCCGCCGACCACAAAATCCACGTTTTCCTTAACGTCCCCGTCTATCGCGATCACCTGGTCCCGTGTCACTTGCCGGACAGTCAAGGCCTCAAGAGCGACCTTGGCCTGCAAATCGACCGGAAGAGAAGTCAACAGCTGCCGGGCCAAATCGGGCTTGAGATAGCTGGCCACGACCGCGACGACCCAGGGCTCTTCTTTCCTTAAAATAAACATATACGCCAAACGTTTGACATTTTCATCATTAATATAAGCGAATGGTTCGAATTTTTTCATCTCATCCTCCTCATCCGGCGGCGGGGGCGGCGGCTCATCCGGCTTTCTCGTAAAATTAATGTCCAATTTCCCTTCTTGGCTTAAGGCATTATCGTCTTCTCCGTCGTTTTCATCATCCCCGCCCCCTTCTTCTCCCGTTACCTCAACTTCCGATTTCGGCTTTTCCATCAAGGCCTGAATGTAGGCTTTCAAAAATTTTCTCAAGGGCCCAAACAAAAATGACAAAAGAAGCAGTAAAAGAAAAGCGTAGAGAAGCGGTAAATAGACGGAAGGTTTTTTTAAATCTTCTTTCCAGTCATTTTTGATATGGGCAAAAGGCGTGGCCCGAAAGAAAACGTTTTCCGGCGCCAGATGATATTGTCCCATCGCGTCAACGATGCGGCTTCTGACCATTTCTACCTGATTTTTATCTTTGAGCACATTTTGGTCATGGATGACGGTAACCGTCAGCTTCTTAAAAATAGGGTTGACGGCATAGGTCTCTTGCTGAATTCCCTTGGACTCCTGGGCGGCTTGAGCGGAAGCGGAATTGGGAGGAGTCTTGGGGCCGCCGGCGGTAATGGCCGTTGGTTTTGGAATTCCGGGCATGACGAAATTCGTATTCATGTTGGCGCTATTGTCATTGTTGTTTTTCTGATGGTATTTCTGCGCTTCGCCAACGCCTTTTCTTGTCGAGCGTTCGCTCTCAACTTTAACTGACATTTCCACATCGACAAAAGCGACGGCTTCTCCCGGCCCCAGAATGGGATCTAAAATCTCATCTTGTATTTTCTTTTCCGACTCCGCCTTGATTCGGTTTTGTTCCTTAAGAAGATCAATGTCCGGAGCGACCAGCGGAGCGGCATGGGCGCCTTTCAATATCGCGGAGAGAAAAATTAAAAAAATCGCGGTTTTTTTCATCACATTTTGATCAAGATAAGTTTTGCTAGTCTTCGATATAAGTGTAGGCGCTCCTGATGACATTTTCAAGTCTTTAAAATGTTTCATTTCTTATTTCGCCTGCATGAACTGGCGAACCTCTTTATTGTGCGGATCAAGTTCTAGAACCCTTTTCCACACCGCGATCGCTTTTTGCTTTTGCTCCATCAGATAAAACGCGCTGCCGAGAATCTCAAGAGCGGTCACGTTATTGGGCTCAAGATCCAACACGTCTTGCGCGCGGCGGATAGCCGCGTCATAGTGCCCTTCATAAACCGACTGCCGGGCGTCATAAACTTTTTGATCCACCCAAGTAAATTGCTCCGGCCCTCCGACACGGCGAGTCAGCTCGGTCACGTGGGCCGCCTTCTCAACCGCATTGAGAAGAAGCAATAACTTCTCGTCTTTCGGATTTTTGTTGTAAGCGTATCTCAAGGCGTTGACGGATCCCCTCAGGTCGTTGCCGTCCACGAACAAAACCGCGCCTTTACGCACGAAGGTCTGAAACTCCTCTCCTCCGGTCGCTTGAGGCACATGATTAGTGACGGTTTTAAGACGATCAATCATTTGCTGAATCTTGTTATTTCCCGGCTGGATATAAAGAGCTTCTTTAAAGCGGGCCTGAGCCAAGGTGAAGTTTCCCTCCTGAAGAGCCTCAAAAGCGGATTTTAAAACCGCTTTGACCTTGGCATTGGTGTTGGCGGTTTTACTCTCGCCGAATTTAAACCCTAAAGAAATTTTTGTGCTGCTTCCGAGATTTCCAATTCCCTCGGCCACATCCACCTGAAAAGTTTGGAAATCGAGCCCAAAGCCGAAATCGGTTTCCTGAATTTGAGGAATTCCCATGAGACCAAAGCGAAACGCGAACCATTGGGAGAGGTGATATTCTCCGCCGAAATTGACGTCAAGCCCCGGGGTCAAGGGCTTATTTAAGTCCATATCCAGAATCAGGCGATCATGAAAGAGTTCAATGGCGTTTCCCATTCTGACGATGACCGGATATTGATCGCTGGTCGCGCCGGCGGTTCTTGAAAAAGCGTTTTGAACGCCTAAGCCCAAATGATAAAACCCGAAAGTCTTAAGCATTCCGATGTTGAGGGCTTGAGTGTTGCTCGCGTATCCGGCAAGGCTATTTGAGATTTCCTGAACCGTCGCGCCAAAAGAAGTCGTCTTGGTCAAGCTTTTCGCCCAGGAAAAGCTGATGGCTTGTTGCGCGTTGGTGAAAGATCCGTTCGAGGTCAGGCCAGTCAGCGTTCCTTGTGGGTTGTAGGTGGCGGTCTCATTTTGAAACCCGCCAGCGGAAAGCTTGGTAAAAGACCCCGCAAAGGTGCTGCCGCCTTTGAGCGGCTGAGCATATGCGAGATAATCAAGGCTTGTCTGCTGAGGCAAGGCGCCGTCCATCAAGGTCAATTGTTTTCTCTGCAGTTGAGCCAATCCCGCCGGGTTCCAGTTGCCGGCGGTCGCGTCATTAGACAAACCGTAGAAAGCTCCACCCATGGCCAGGGCTTTGGCCCCAACGCCGTAGAGAAGAAAATTCCCAGGGAGGCCTCCAATCGCGCTTTGAGCCAGGAGTTGGGAAAAGGCGGGCACGGAAAAGAAAACAAGAAAGCCCGCAGAGAGAATTCTCCCTGCGGCAATACGCGCCTGTCTATAACACGACAGGCCTCTCGCCTTAGCTTGGGCCATTCATTTCGGCAGCCTGACGCTCCTCGAAAGGAGTCACGGCTTTGCGCCCCCGCCTTACGGCGCGACATCCCTGTCTAAATAATAAAGACTAGGAAGTCGCGTGCCTTTCGGCACGGGTTTGCCTTTATCGCCCGCATAGGCAAAATCTTCGCGTTTTTTTGCCCCCTCGACCGCGAATAACCTATGCGGGATACATCCTTAGAAGTGTAACAGAAATCCTGACTTTGTCAATACCCAGTTAGTAGGGAATGCCTCCCATACTAGAGCCGCCATAACCGCCCATGGAAGGATTATATTGATAGGGATTAGGGTTGACCTGGACATTTTGGTTGGTCCAGTCGGGAGGGTTCCCGTAGAACATCGTCGAGGGATACTGCTGACCGGGAACAAGATATCCTACCATGGCGCTCAATAGTCCCACGGCTCCACAGGCCATGAAGATGCCCGTGACAGCCCCAGACATACCAGCAGTCGCTCCTGCCGAGAAACCTCCGGAAACACCTCCAGCTGCAATAGCCATGCCCGACATGGCGATAAATGTTCCCGCCAAGGTAAAGGCTCCACCTTGAAACGATTGACCAAATTGACCTCCCGCGATTTGGCTCCCAAGGTAAGCAATAAACCCCCCAACTGCGGCAATCACCATTCCAAGAACTGCCATTATTATGTTTCTTGTTGGCAGCGCTATGCTAGACTGCGACACTTTATAAGCCGCGAACATAAGACCGGCGGCCAAAAGAGACAACATAATCGCCAAATTGATCGCGCCCTGCCACGGGGTCACGTCCGTGCCGTTGCCGGTATAGGGCATTTGATTGCCGCCTTGAGGGGCAAATTGACCGCCGTAACTGGACGCGTTGGGAAATTGCGTAGGGGCCCCGCTTCCCACTCCTCCCGATCCTGAACCGCTGGGAGCTCCAATACCAGAGGCATGAGTGCCATCGAAAAGGCCATTGCCGGGAACATTGTTGGGGCCAAGTCCGCCATAACTGGTTCCAGCTCTGTTCATCGCCTGAAAACCGCCACCACCCTTGCCCAAAGATCCGCCAAATCCCCGCCCCGCCACCGCGCCATGTGGAGCTCCCGATCCAGCGCCACTGGGAAGAGCCCCAACCGCCATCGGTTTTGCCGCAGCAGGTTTCGCGGCAGCGGCAGCCCCTACCGCATTAAGATTAGAAAGTTGCCCAATTTTAGCGGCTCCGGCTAATTTCGGCATCACCTTTGAAGCTTTACCGCCAAAAACTTTACCCGCATTGGGAGATTTGGGCGCAGCCCCAATCGCCGCAGAGGCAATCGGAGCTGAATTCGTTGGAGCGGCCGCTTCTCCCATCGCCCCTTGATTGGCCGAACTGAGGTATCCAAGAGAGGAGTTTCCCGAGCTCGAAGGGTTGCCATTGCCTTGGGAACCGGATGAGGCCGACTGCGCTGGCCTTGGTTGAAAAACCTGAAAATGGGCATGCGCCTTGTCTCCGGGGCCGGGACCCAAAACTTTATATCCCAGCCAACCCACGCCCCCGGCGATAGTGCTTCCCGCCAAGACAAGCCCGACAATTCCGGCCTTGGTCGCCAAAAGCCCGCCCGAAGTCGCCGCGTCAATAATTCCACCCAAACCTCCGGATACCGCTTCTCCTTCCGCCGCGTTCCACCCCAAAGCTCCGAGAATTCCGGCTAGCCCCGTTTTTTCACCTTTGTTGATTTTAGGACCGTTTTGTTTTGTTTCCATAAAAACACCTCTCAAATCAAGCGGCCAATCCGATGGCCCCCAATACTCCCTTGACCACTCCGCCGGCAAGCCCGCCCACAACCGCCATCATCAGCATCTGCATGATCTGCTGCATCATACTCGGTTGTTGATTCATCATCGGCGAAGGCATCGCCGGAACCGCCTTCGGTTTTGACTGATTTAAATTGGGATCATTGGCCTTGAGATTAATGGGCGTCCCTTGACCGATTCCAATGGCCGAGGACATTCCTTTAGGATCTTTAATGAGCCCGTTGCCTATCGCTCCGCCGTCAAAAGCCTGAGACGCCAACGCGCTTGACTGCGTTCCATTGAGAGCCAAGGCCGCGGATTTCATCTGAGCGGCGGTATTTTTCAAAGCCCCCATCGCGCCTCCGCCATTGGCTTGAGACGGGCCCGAATCCGAAGTTCCGTGGGCGTAGCTAATCCCAATTTTTGGCGTCCGCGCGCCAAAACCGCTTAACCCGCCCGAAGAATTTCCCGCTCCCGAGGGGGCGAATGCGTCGGAGCTCTCGCTTCCCCCAAGGCCGGAAAGGCTCGAAAAATTTCCCTTGGGAAACGCAGCCGACAAAACCGGGCGGGCTGACGCATCCGCTTGGGACTGGCCTTGAGAAGCCAAGCTGGCCAAGGCATCCGCCCACTGGGAAGATTTCTTTCCTGATTTCTTGGGCGAAGGCGCGCTCGCCGCGGGAGCCGAAGGCGGCGGAGAAAAAAGAAGAGAGGCAAAAGGATCGGTCAGCGCTTTTTTCCCGTAGGCCTCAAAGGATTTCATTGACAGATCCACCGGCCCCCCAGGCGCTCCATTGGGATTTTGGGTGGAATCGAGACTTTGATTAATGGGATGCAGACCCGCTTCGGCCCCGGCAAGAGAAGCGCTGGAAGAAGAGTTAAAAGCGGGGTAACAAACCCAAAGCCCCACTAGGCCAAAGGCCAGAAGAATCAGCCACCAATATTTTTTGAAGGGATCGGTTTGTTGTTTAATAATGAAGGCCATACTTTGAGTGTAGCCCCTCTCTTCTTTTTTGTCAAGGCAAACCCGGTTTTTTTACCATATTTTTACCAAACGAAAATAATGGTAATATCACAGTATGGAAGAAAGCAAGCGCAATAAAATTGTCGTATTTTTAATGTTCTTGATCGGTTTTCTTCTGCTGGTTCCCTCCACATTCTTCCTTGAGAAAATTCGCGAATACCGCGATTTCTTCTCTGGAATCAACCCCGGGGTTTTAAAACAAACCGGGGACAATATGATTCCCGCTGACCTTCACAAAAACGTTTCCTTCAAGCCGCGGCTGTCCTTTGCTGAATTCAAGATTGAGGCTCCTAAAGCCAAGGAAGTTTATTTGATAGGGAATTTCAATCATTGGGCGCCCAAGACTATTAAGATGATGAAAAAAGAATCCGGGGAGTGGAGCGTGTTTCTGCCTCTTCCCAAGGGCCCCTGTCAGTATCTTTTCGTCATCGATGGAAAGAAAACGACCGACCCTAAAAACCCTCATTTAGCGACCTCAAACGGAGAAACCGTCTCGGTCCGGCAAATTCAATAAGAGATAGGGACTGTCCCTATCTCTGGCAAAAACGACAGTAATAAGCGCGTCGCCCGGCAATCAGGCGTGTGGTCCTTGAAATAGCGTGCCCCTTGGGGCATATTGTCTTTCCGTAAATCTTTAATTGATCTTGAAAACGGCCCGGCCGACCCAATGGATCGAGATAGGACTCATCCGGCAAGGTCGTTCCCCCGATTGAAATGGACCGCCGCAACAACTCTTGAGCCGAAAATACGACTTTTTGAATTTCATCTAAACGCGCGCGGCAGGATTTCCGTCCGGGGCGAATTCCGGCCAGATAAAGAGTCTCCGTCGCATAAATATTGCCAAGACCGGCCACGATTGACTGATCCATTAAGGCGGATTTAATCGCGGCTTTCTTATTTTTCAAAACAGAAGACAGATAATCAACGTTAAAATCTTGAGACAAAGGCTCCGGCCCCAAAAGGGGCAGACGGCCCATTACGCGGCCGAATCTGCGCGCGTCTTGAAAATAGACGGAGGTCTTGGAGAAATAAAGGCTGATTCTCGCTTGCGGAGAATTCTCGTTAAAATGAATTCTTCCCGACATCCCCAAATGTAAAATTAGTTCGCGGTTATTGTGGAATCTTAATATCAGGTATTTCCCGCGGCGAGAGACGCCGAGTATTTTTAAGCCTTGGAGATTTCTGAGAAGCGCGTCATCGGGACAGCGGTAAAAAGTCGGAGTTCCCAGCCGATAAGAGAGAAAGGTCTGCCCCGAGATTTTTTCTTCTAGGACCCGCCGAACCGTTTCAACCTCCGGCAATTCCGGCAATGGAGGTCACTCCCCTGGAGGCGCGGACGAAACTCCCTGCCCTGAGTCGTCCGCGCACGCTCTCGCTTCGCTCGAAGAGAGAGCAGGCGCGTGATGCCCGCAATCAATCCAGGCTGTAATGCCTCCCTCGAGGTTGACGGCCTTATATCCGTTCTGAACAAGAAACGCCGTAGCCCGGGCCGAACGCCCGCCCAAATGGCAATAAACCACGATTTCGGAAGATTTGTCCAGCTCATGGCAACGCTCGGACAAACGGTCCAGCGGAATAAACTGAGACCCTTGAATATGCGCCCTTTTTCTCTCCGACTCCTGGCGGACATCCAAAATCAACAATTTATCGCCGCGATCAATGCGGGCTTTTAATTGCGCGGCAGTCATGCAAGGGATATTCACCCCTATATTCTACAACAGAAACGGCCCTTCGCCTAAAAAAGGAGAGCCCCCTACGCGCACAGGGGGCTCTGAAAGACAAACGGGAAATTTTCCCGCTAATTTTTACTGACCGAGAGGGGTCTGGGATTTCTCGGCTTTTAATTCTTTGGCTTTAGCTTTCTGCTCGTTTCTAAGGTCCATTTTTCCGGCTTTGTTGGCGGCAACGCGCGCGTCTTTTCTCATCTGATCGTATTTCATGCGAATCTGGGCGATCGCTTTCTGGCGGGCCGAGGAGCTGAGGCTGGTATCTTTTCGCACGGAATCAAGATCATGATCTTCCGCTTTTTGGATATCCGCCAAGGTCTTTATTTCGCTCTTCTGAACTTTTTTCAGGTCCACCTTGCTCTTTTGAACCTGTTGGGCGTTTTGCACGACAGGGTTTGAGGGAATCAGCGGGGTTTGGGCCGGTTTCGGAGCTTGATTTGGAACTTGCCCCTGTTGCATGCTCGGTTGCCCATTAGGCTGATTGTTTTGGTTATTGCCGGCGGGAGCGCCAAACTGGGCCCATAGAGCTGAACTCACCATCATCGCCGCTCCAGTCAACGTCAAGATACTTTTCTTCATTTCGATTGTTCTCCTTATATTAATATGGCTCGCCTTGGCGGCCTTGCTATTAATACGCGCGCCCGCGAAAAAAGTTCACGGGCCCCTAGGGAGATTTGCCAACCTAACAATATTCCTTTATAATGGGCTGAGGGCGTCAAGCCATGCGAAGCTGGAATGAATTAAAGATTTGCGCTCAAAACGGGCATCTCCCCGATAGGAATCTACTAGTCGGTTTTGATTTCGACGGAACGTTGGCCCCTTTCGCTCTTAAGCCCCACCAAGCTAAAGTCCCAAGGGAAATACGAAAACTTTTAGAGCGCCTGGCCCGCCAAAAAGAAATACGAGTGGCCATCATCAGCGGAAGAAGTCTTGTCGATGTTGAAAACAAAGTCGGAATTCCCGGGGCGATTTATTGCGGCAATCACGGACTTGAGATCAAAACGAAACGCGGACTTTGGGTTCACCCTCAAACAGCCACCTTGCTTAAAGACATCAAAGCTCTGTCCGAACAGCTCAAAAAAGATATCGCGCGCTTTAGCGGAACGGAACTGGAGGACAAGCGCTTTAGCCTCAGCCTCCATTACCGAAGAGCGCGAAAAAAAGCTGACGTTAAAAATCTGGAAACTTTGCTCAAAAAACGCATGGTCCCTTACCGGCAGTATTTAAGAATCGTTCATGGCAAAAAACTTTTCGACATTCGCCCGCGGCTTAACTGGGATAAAGGTCATGCCCTTCTCCACTTAATTGATCAATTGGGCGTTTCCTGGAAAGCCTGCTTTATCGGAGATGACACGACCGACGAAGAGGCCTTTTTGACCCTGGGATCCAAGGCCCTCTCCATCCGCGTGGGGCCCGCAAAAACCTCTCACGCTCAATTTCTCATCCACAATCGCGGATATGTAAAGCGATTTATTGAATTACTGGTTCAACGATATGAAAAAAACAAACAACCTTAAGAAAGCGAAAAATCCCTTCGTGTTTTATGCAAGACTCAGCCTGACTCTCGCGACGGGAAAAACGGTCTCTAACGCCCGGAATTTGTTGGAAATATTGCGAACTTGCCCCGATTCCGTCATCTACGCCCATTCCCACCGATTTCTGCAAACCCACCAATTCGCGGGCACAAGCCCCGCCAACGATTTTTCTCTTTGGGCTTCTAATGCCTTGGGAGACGAGGAATTGGCGGAAAAGCTCGGGGTCATCGAACCCTTGAGTTATTCCAGCCTCGAGCAAATCAGAAAAGATTTAGTCTCTATCCTAAGTCGCCATCTGGAATCTCACACCGATAACCGCACAGCCCCGCCGGGACAAGAGTTGCATCTTCTCTCTTCCGTCCGCTTTTCCGTATCGACGGGACTTAAGGCCCGTGATTTAGAAGAGTTTCAGAAAGCTCTTAAAAAATCAAGTCCGGCGACGATTTATCTCCACGCCTTTGAATCGCGCTTAAGATCGGCCCAGGGGGTCAGCGATTTTTCAAAATGGCTCGAAGAAGAAATTGACGAAGCCGATTTAGCCCAAGAAATAGCGGAACTTGACCCGCATGCTCAGACATTGTCTCAAATCAAAGAAGATATACTAAAGATGACTCAACAAAGATTGGAGGCAAAAAAATGAGCATGCTAAAATCCTATCGAGATATCGCCGGACCTGAAATCGTCGACGAAATTGAAACCCTCGCCGGACGTTTGGCCGGTAAAAGCGTTGTTCATGTCAATTCAACCAAGGTCGGCGGCGGGGTCGCCGAGATTCTCGCCCGCATGGTTCCCCTTCTCGACGAACTAGGAATCAAGACCCGCTGGGAAATCGTCAAAGGCGCCCAGGATTTCTACAACGCGACGAAAAAATTCCACAACGCTCTCCACGGAACCGCGCAAGACATCACCGAGGCCGATTTTAAGGCCTACGCCGAGACCGTGGAAGCCAACGCCTCCCAGATCGATCTTAGCTCGGATTTTGTCTTCATTCACGACCCTCAGCCCGCCGCCTTGGTCAAAAAACGAGAACAGTTTAAAAATCGCTGGATCTGGAGATGTCATATCGATCTCTCGCATGCCGCTCCGCTGGTTTGGAATTATTTTAAGCCCCTGGTTTCATCCTACGACGCCTGCGTTATCTCGGACCCCCATTTCTCGCAAGAGCTTCCCATACCCCAAACCCTGATCGCCCCCTCTATCGATCCTCTCAGCGAAAAAAATCGCGATTTAACGAAAGCGGAAATCGACGAGGTCTTTTCTCGCCTTAAAATCCCCAGGGACAAGCCTCTCATCACCCAGGTTTCCCGCTTTGATCGCCTCAAAGACCCCTTGGGGGTCATCGAGGCGTTTGAAGCCCTCGGCCCCCGCGCCGGGGCTCGTCTGCTTTTAGTGGGCGGCTCGGCCGATGACGATCCGGAAGGCGCAATTGTCTACCAAGAAGTGATGGCCAAGGCCAAAGGCAATGAAAACATCATTATTTTGTCCCTGCCGCCAACCAGCAATCTTGAAATCAACGCCATTCAGAGAGAATCGGCCATCATACTGCAAAAATCATTGCGGGAAGGCTTTGGTCTGACGGTTTCCGAAGCCCTGTGGAAATCAAAGCCCGTCATCGCCGGCGCGGTCGGCGGCATTCCTCAGCAGGTTATTCACAAACACACCGGAATCTTGGTTCATTCGATAGAAGGAACCACGTATTGGATGCGGCAACTTCTTAGAAATCCGGGCATGGCCCAAAGACTGGGGAAAAACGGCAAAGAGCATGTGCGCAACAACTTTCTTTTAACGCGCCACTTAAGAGATTATCTGCTCTTGTTTTTGATGACCGAAAATCCCTATAGCGATTTCATTCGCCTATAGTTATATAATAACCCATGCGCGATATCGCGCAGAGGAGTTGTCTTGCATCTAGCCCCTATTGATTGGATCGTCCTATCGGTTTATTTTGCCTTTGTTCTAGGCATAGGATATTTTCTCAAGCGTTCGACACGAACCGGAAACGATTTCTTCATGGCGGGAAGGGCCATTCCCGCTTGGGTCGCGGGACTAGCGTTTTTATCCGCCAATCTCGGCGCACAAGAAGTCATTGGGATGGCCGCTTCGGGAGCCAAATATGGCCTGGCCACCAGCCATTTTTATTGGATCGGCGCGGTCCCGGCCATGGTTTTCGTCGGGGTCTTTATGATGCCGTTTTATTACGGCTCCAGAGCTCGCTCGGTTCCGGAATATCTCAAACTCCGCTTTGACTCAAAAACCCATGTCTTTAACGCTCTTAGTTTTGGCGTCATGACTATTTTCTCATCCGGAATTTCTCTTTACGCGATGGCTAAACTCTTGATGGCCCTTCACATCTGCGACGGCCTGATGGACGCTCTTAGTCTTCCGCACTCCTGGATTTTTCACGTCAGCATTTTTATCTCAGCCATCGTCGTTTTAGCCTACGTTTTTTTCGGCGGCCTGACCAGCGCCATCTACAACGAGGTCCTTCAATTTTTTTTGATACTGGCCGGCCTTATCCCGCTGGTCTGGCTGGGGCTGAAAAATTTGGGCGGCTGGAAATCCTTGAAGGCTCATCTTCCCAACCCCGCCATGGCTCATGCCTGGATGGGGCTTAGCCACGCGCGAACAAATCCCATGGGAGTCGACTGGTTCAGCTTGACCGCGGGGCTTGGGTTTGTTCTTTCTTTTGGATATTGGTGCACGGATTTTTTAGTCATTCAAAGGGCCATGGCCGCCGATTCGATGAATTCGGCCCGAAGAACCCCTTTAATTGCCGCCATCCCAAAAATGCTTTTTCCCTTTATCGTGATCGTTCCCGGGCTTATCGCAATCGCCCTAACCCCCGCGGTTTCCCCGCAAATGAACGCCTCTCCAATCGCTCAAAGCGCGGGAATTATTCCCATCAAAAGAGATGAGGCCACCGGACATGTCATGCGTAAATTAGACGGGTCTCCGGAACTGGACTACAATATGGTCATTCCCGCCCTTTTTAAGCGCTATTACCCCGAAGGCCTTCTGGGGCTGGGCCTCACCGCCCTTCTCGCCAGTTTTATGTCGGGAATGGCCGGAAATGTCACCGCCTTTAACACAATATGGACCTATGATCTCTACGAACACTACGTTTACCCCGGAGCCTCGGACAAACATTATCTCTGGATGGGGCGCGCGGCCACTGTCGGCGGGATATTGCTTTCAATTTTCGCGGCCTACCTTGCCGCGCGTTTTAATAACATCATGGACGTTTTGCAACTGGTTTTCGCTTTCGTCAACGCCCCCTTGTTTGCGACCTTTCTTTTGGGGATGTTTTGGAAAAAAACGACCGGCCACGGCGCCTTTTGGGGGCTTTTAATCGGAACCCTGGCCGCGACCATCCACCATGGCCTCACTGTCCCGCAAGGATCTCTTCCCGGCATCAGCGGAGGCTGGATCATGAGTTTAGCCACCTATCCAAGCCTAATGGCGCAAAACTTTTGGACCGCGATCTACGCTTTTAGCGCCTGTTTTGGAACGACTATTTTAATTAGCTTGATGACCGAGCCCAAACCCGAGGCGGAATTATCCGGCCTCGTTTATTCTTTGACCGCGTCTTTGGGACAAGAAACCCAGCCTTTTTTCAAACGCCCCGCCGTTTTAGGAACGCTGGTTTTAATTTTAGTCGTCGCTCTCAATTTCGTTTTCAGATAAAGTTATGGGACTTGATATTCGAAAACCAATTGGATGGCTGTTTATCTGCTTGGGCCTTCTTTTGTTTGCAACAGGGATTTTGATGCCGCCCGCGGCCTATCAGAAATCTCTGGGAATCAATGTCGACCTAAGCTGGGGTCTTATTTTGATTCTAGGCGGGATATTGTCTTTGACCCTATCTCACTTTTCTTCTAAAAATCTCAAAAAATGAGCTCTCGGAAAAATTTTTCCGCGAAATGGACGCGCAAGGATTTAATCGGTCTTAAAGGCTTAAATTCCGAGGACCTCAACGCGATTTTTAAGCGCGCGGAAAAATTTCAAAAAAACCCCGCTTCTCAAAATTTGAAATTAAAGGGAGAATTAGCCGCGTTGATTTTCCTTGAAGCCTCGACCCGAACCCGGATGTCTTTTGAAGTCGCGGTCAACCGTTTGGGGGGACATTCGCTTATTTTTTCGGCCCAAGCCTCAAGCCTTGAAAAGGGAGAAACTCTTTTAGACACCGTTAAAAACCTGGAAGCCTTGGGCGTTCGCTTTTTCATCATCCGAAACGGCGAAAATGGAGTAATCAAGAGCCTGTCGGAGAAAAGCCCTTCTTCTTTTATTAACGCGGGAGACGGAACCAACGAACACCCGACCCAGGCCTTGTTGGATATTTTCACTCTCAAGAAATCCAAAGGGAAAATTAAGGGGCTTAAAGTCCTCATTGTCGGAGATATTCTCCACAGCCGGGTGGCGAGATCAAATATCCTCGCTCTTAAAGAATTAGGAGCCGCTGTTTTTCTGTGCGGACCTCACGAATTTCTGTCGGATGAATTGAGAGACCTGGTCGCTGGAATCTCAAATAATTTAAACGAGAGTTTAATTGACTCAGACGCCGTCTTGTGTCTTCGCATCCAACGGGAAAGATTAAAAGAAGAACTTAATTTCACGGCGCGGGATTATTTCCAAAACTTTGGCTTAACCGAAGAGCGCGTCAAAAAATACGCCAAGCCAGACTGCGTCATTTTGCATCCCGGGCCTTTGAACCGCGAGGTTGAAATTTCTTCCGAACTCGCGGACGGGCCCAGGTCTCTCATTCTTAGGCAGGTTCACAACGGCGTTTTTATCCGGATGGCGGTTTTGTCTTTAATCAAAGAAAGCCTGATATCTCGAAAAAATCACGGTTGAAAAGCGGCCGAAACTGATTGCGCTGAATTCATGGGAATTGAACAGTTCTCCTCCCCTGAACAGCTTTGCCCCCAGCCGGTAAACGAGGACCCAACGGCAGGCGTTGCGGTTAAACTAACGGTTGTCCCCGGAGCGAAACTGGCGGAACAGTCGCCGGAATTTCCAGCCTTGCAATCAATTCCCGCGGGAGAACTGGTGACTTCCCCGTTTCCCGATACCGAGACCGTCAAGGGGTATGATGAGAGATTAAAGGCCGCGCTCACCGACTCGGGAGATTGACTTAAAACCGTGCATACGCCAGTTCCGGAACAGCCGCCTCCGCTCCATCCGGCAAAGACCGAGCCTTCCTCCGCGACAGCGGTCAAGGAAACCTGGGTTCCCGGGGGAAAACTAGCCGCGCAATCGCTTCCGCAATTAATTCCACTGGGGGCGCTCACAACCGATCCATTTCCTAAACCCGACAAGGAGACGGTCAATGAAATAGTATTGGAGTTTTCGCTGTTAAAGGTCGCGACCGCCGATTGCGGAGTTCCACTGCTAATCAAAATAAGGCATACCCCGGCCCCAGAGCAATCCCCATTCCAACTCGCAAGGACAGAGCCCGAAGCAGGATTAGCGCTTAAACTGACCTGCGTTCCCGCGGGATAACTGGCGGAACAGGTATTTCCGCAGTTGATTCCGGATGGAGAACTGGTGATGGTCCCGGATCCGGTTCCATCGGATGAAACCGACAGCTGTCCCAACGGCAATGCGAAAAGCCATTGGCCTGACGACAAAAGTAAAGCTAAAACGATCAATTTCATGTCTTTTTTCAGGATAGCAAATCCGGCCTCGATTCAAATAAAATTAAATTCCATTCTCGGCTTAGGCCACGGAGACGCTTTTGAGAGTTTGTAGAATAAGGGAGTGATTTCTCTTCTTTTGCAGTGCTTCGGATACGGGCTTCTCCACGGGATTTTACCGGATGAGCACACCTGGCCGATTACTTTTAGCTACGCGGTTCAAGGAGCGTCGGGCAAAAAGGGAATCCAAGCGGGGTTTTATTTTTCCCTGGCCTTCGCTTTTCAGCGCGCGATAGGCTCCGAACTCGCTTATCTGTTTTTGGCTTCCTGGCTTTCTAACCCCAGAATTAACCCTACCATTAACGCCCTCGTCGGAGTCGTCATGATATGGGCGGGCTTTCAGATGCGAAAGCGCGGGCAATATCTCCATCTCCATCTCTTGGGCCACCACCATGAAAATCCCGCGAATTTAGAAACGGAAGGCTCGATTATTTCCCCCCACCATAAAGAGACGCCTCTCTTAGCTCAAAACCAGTTTCCCCGCAAATGGGCGATGATCCATGGGTTTATCGCTGGCTTCGGAGTCGGCCCCTTCGCGCTCTTTGTTTATACCGTGGCTTCCCCGAGAATGCCTTCCGCCGCCTTTGGATTCTTGCCGGGCCTTTTGTTTGGATTGGGCACCATGCTAATGCTGGCGATTTTGGGCGGGGTGTTTGGATCCGCGCTTAAGACCACGGGGAAATTTAGCGCGGAGGAAATCAAAACCATCGGTAGCCTGACGGGCAGCCTGACTCTTCTCGGAGGCGGAATAATCTTTGTCTTAGGCGGGATATTAGAGAGCGCCCTTAAACCTTTGATTCCCTTTGATTTTGGAAACGCTCTCATTTTCACGATGGGGGTTTTCGTCTTAATTCCGGTATTGAGTTATTCGATTTGGAAAGTTCTTAATTGCCGGAAAGAAAAGGGAACTCCTTCTGAAGATTGCCGCGACCTCAATTAGAATCAATCTCCGCCTCATCGGCGGACTCAAGCATTTCCTCGGGAATTTGTTTGGTGGCCTTAGCTCCCAATTTTTTAAGATTTTCTATTTTTTTCACCAGATTCCCGCGCCCCTGGGATAAACGGTTGACCATCTCTTCCCGTTTTGACTGGGCTTTCTCCAGATAATTTCCTAATTCTTTGAAGCCCTCATTAAGCGAAACAAACCCGTCGTAGAGAAGCCCGGCTTGGCGAGAGATCTCAAGCGCATTTCTGCTTTGTCTCTCGCTTTGCCATACATGAGCGACTGTTTTTAAAGTGGCAAAAGCGGTCGAAGGCCCTACGACGACGATTCCGCGATTCCAGGCATATTCAAAGAGGCTCGGGGATTCTTTAAGAGCGGCCAACAAAGCCCCTTCGGGAGAAACGAACATCAAGACAAAGTCGGGGGTTTTAAGTCCTTTGGCCGAGGCATAATGCTTGGCGGACAATTCCTCGATATGGGCGCGGATGGAAGAGACGGTTTTATTCAAGAATTCGCGCTTGGTCTCTTCTGAAGCGGCTTGGCAGTAATCAATCCAGGCGCTCAGAGACACCTTGGAATCTAAAATCAAATGCTTGTCTTGCGGCAGGTTAATCAAATAATCCGGCTTTTGAAGGCGGCCTTCCTCATCTTTGATGTTAAGACCGGTTCCTTGCGCGATATACTCCTCGCCTTTTCGAAGTCCCGAAGCCTCTAAAAGCGTTTCCACCTGCATTTCGCCCCAATCGCCTTGGGTTTTTTGTTCCCCTCTTAAGGCCTTGGAAAGAGCGTCCGCCTCTTTGGAGATTCGTTCGTTAGAATCGACAATTCGTTTAATTTCTTCTTTAAGGGCGAAAACGTCTTTTGATTGATTGACGTATCTTTCTTCGACTTTTTTCTCGAAATCTTGAATTTTTTCTTTTAACGGATTTAAGACAAGCCCCACGCCCTTTTCCGCCCGCTCTTGAAACTGAAGGGCATTTTTTTCAAGGGCCTTTCCCGCGACCGACTCTATTTCCTTTGATATTTTTTCCCGCAAAAGGTCCAGATCGCGAAAAGATTCGAGTTCGCCGACTTTCCGATTGAGTTCTTCCGCCCTCTGAAGGGCCTCATCCCGTTCCCGGCGAATTTGATCCCGCTGCGAAGACGCCTCTTCCAAACGAGCGGACAAGGCGGCCTGGGAGCCGACAAGGGAAAACTTTCGCCCCAAGTAAAATCCGATTAAAACGCCGCCAAGGGAAAAGAAAGCCGCAAGCATGGATTTATTTTACTACTTACTTATCGCCGGAACCTTGAAGAAAAATTTCGATCCTTTTCCTAACGCGCTTTCAACCCCCACGCTTCCGCCATGAAGCTCAACGCAATGTTTGACAATCGATAGCCCCAAACCCGTTCCCCCCATTTCTCTGGAGCGCGCCTTGTCCGCCCGATAGAAGCGTTCAAAAATGCGCGGCAAATCTTCCGGAGATATGCCGATCCCGTTATCTTCGACGAGCGCCTTGACGCTTCCCTCTTCCAAGGTCGCGCTGACTCGAATATAACCTTTCTCGGGAGTGTATTTGATCGCGTTTTCAATTAGATTGATAAAAACTCTTCTCATCAACTCGCGATCGGCGTGGACTTCCGGCAAATCTCCAAAGGGCTCGATTCTAAGAACGATCTGCTTTTGCTGGGCCAAGGTGATAAGGCTGGCGACTGTCTCGGAGGCGATTTTCATCAGAGACGTCATTTCAAAACGCGGAGGCGTTTTTCCCGACTCAAGGGCCGATATCTGAAGAATGTCCTCGACTAATTTTTCCATCCTCTCGGAGCTGGCCGAAATCTCCCTGACGAATTCAAGACAGCGCTTCTGGTCTTTAAAGGCTCCCTCAAGAAGGGTTTCCGAAAAAGCCCTAATCGTTGAAATCGGGGTCCGAAGTTCATGGCTGACATTGGCGACAAATTCTTTTCTTATTTCTTCTAACCTTTTCATCTCGGACAAATCATACTGAAACCTTTCCGAGAGAAGATTAAGCGACAAAGACAAACGCGCCAATTCCCCCGGCGGCATTTTGGGAATTAAAGCTGATTGGCCGGAGGCGACGGTTTCAGCGGCTTGGGAGATTTTCCTGATATTTTTCCTTAGCTGATATCTCTCAAAAATAAAATAGAGGCATGCCGAAAAAAGAAAAACCAAGACATAAGCCCAGAGCCTAAACCCGAAAACGATATCCGACATTTTTGACCGTGACAATCAATCCGGATTCGACTCCCAATTTATCGCGAAGGCGCGCGATATGCTGATCGACGGTCCGCGTATCTAAATCAAGACCGCGATCATATCCCCAAACCTCTTTAAGAATTTCCGCCCTTGGCAAAGCCCGTCCGCGAGCGCCCACCAAAAGTTTTAAGAGCTCCCATTCTTTACTCGTCAAAGGCGCTAAAACTCCACCCACCAAACATTCGTAGCGGTTAAAATCAATCTCCAAGGTTCCATACTTAGACGGCGGAATTTCATCAGAGCTTGCGGCGGGAGAAAAACGCCGAAGAATGGACTTGATCCTGGCGCAAAGTTCTCTGACGCTAAAGGGCTTTGTGACATAATCATCCGCCCCCATTTCAAGGCCCAAGACGCGATCCAGTTCGTCTTTTTTCGCGGTCAAAATGAGAACGGGGGTCTTTGATTTTAAGCGAATTTCTTTAAGAAGGTCCATCCCGCTGATTTTGGGGATCATCAAATCCAAAATAATAAGATTGGGGCGCCGACTTTGAAACATCTCAAGCCCTTCTTGCCCGTCAAAGGCGCATAAAACCTCGTAGCCTTCTTTCTCGAAATTATATTTAAGAATCTTAGAAAGGGGCTTTTCGTCTTCGATGACGAGAATTTTTTGAGTCAGAGCCATGATTCTTTATACCGATAAACCCGCCGAGCCGGCACGCTGACTATTTTTTTCTCCGGCCAAACCAAAGCGCTTAATTTCCCGCCGTAAACGCATCCGGTATCAAGACAAATGGCGTTTTTTCTCCGCAGAACCTCGCGGCGCACCCAATGTCCAAAGACAATCAATTCGCGGCCCTTATAGGATTCATACCAAGGCTTTTTGGTATCGGCCAGGCGGCGAATATTGGTTAATTCCCATTTCGACTGGCCCTCAAAAGGATAGTTGGGATCAAAACCGGCATGAACCGCCCTCCATCCGCGCCCTAAAATAGCGACCGGAAGGGAATCTAAAAAACGCATATAGCGCCCGAACTGATTTCCCAATTGGCGAACCGTTTCTAAATCATATGGCTTTTGATCCGGCAACAAACCTTCTTTCCAATAGAGCAAATATCTCAGCTCATGATTGCCGATAATACAGCGCAAATTTTTTGTTTTAATGGCCCAATCGAGCACTCCTTTGGAATCGGGCCCCTTGCAAATGAGATCCCCGAGGCTGATTAAATCATCCTCGGGACCGACCGCAAGCTGGCGCAAAAGCTCTTTAAGCTCGCTTAAGCAACCGTGAATATCGCCGATAAAAATAGTGCGCTTTTTCATTTTTAAACTAGCCGCGGGCGGCGGTGCGCCAAAGCCGTATCGCGATAGTCTTCCTTAGCCAAAGCCGTGAACACCGATTGAGAGCGAATCACTTTTCTGGAAGCGGGAACTTTTACCTTCAGCCAATTTCCATCGGCTTGAAGATTCCAAGATTTTACATTGTCTTGAATGCCGTTGGCCAATATCACGCTGACAATATAGCGTTTTAAAGCTACATCTTTAATCGGAAACGCGATTTCCATGCGGGTATAGAAATTGCGGGGCATCCAATCGGCGCTTGAAAGGTAAAGTTTTCCCTCGCCGTCGGCCCGGAAATAATAAACGCGGCTGTGCTCTAAAAACCGGTCGATGACGCTCATCACCCGAATCCGTTCGCTTAAGCCCGGAACTCCGGGCCTCAAGCAACAAATACCGCGAACCATCAAATCGATATGAACCCCGGCCTGAGACGCCTGGTAGAGAGCCTCTATAATATCCGGATCGACCAGCGAATTAACTTTCGCGATAATGCGCCCGTTTCCGCCGTTTTTTTGAATCTCCATTTCAGCGCGGATCAGACGCAGAATTTGATTGCGCAGATTCTGGGGGGCGACTAAAAGCTCTTTAAAACGCGGCAATGGTATCCGGCGAGAGAGCCAATTGAAATAAGAATGAACCTCTTTGGCCAGCGAAGAATCGGCCGTAAAAATCCCCAGATCGGTGTATTGGCGCGCGGTAGTGGCATGATAGTTTCCCGTCCCCAGATGTAAATAAGACGCCGGCCCGGACAATTCTTGGCGAATGACTTCGGTTAATTTGCTGTGGACTTTCAGCCTCCCAAAAGGGCGCACGACGCGAACCCCGGAACGGCGAAGCTCGGAAGCCCATTTGACGTTATTCATCTCGTCAAAACGAGCCTTGACCTCGACATATGCCGTCACTTTTTTCCCATTTCTGGCCGCCTCTTGAAGGGCTTCCATCATCGGGGAACGCGCTCCAACCCGGTAAACCGTCTGCGAGATATGAGTGACCTTGGGATCGCGCGCGGCGGCCCTGAGAAAATTAATGACAATATCAAAAGAGTCATAGGGATGGTGAAGCAAAATATCGTTGGCTTTAATGCCTTCAAAAATTTGTTTTTCCCTCAGGGGCTTGGGAATCGGAGAAATAATCGCCGGATAGCGAAGGGCGTCAAAGCCGTGAGCGTTATAAATCTGGGTCAAAGCCCTTAAATCCAGCGGCAGATCGAAACGATAGAGGGCCGCCAAATCAAGACCCAAGGCCGTTCCCAAAAACAAAGAGCCCTCGGTATAGGCCGCAGCATCTATTTCCAAGCGGACAATTTTCGCCGAGGAACGTTTCTTAACCGCTTCCTCAATTTGGTATTCCAAGGACTCCTCATCATCCGGGCGATACCACAAATCGGCTTCGCGAAGGATTTTAAAAGAAAACGCCTCTAAGACCTTCTTTTCCGGAAAAAGCTCCGGGGCTTTGACGCAAAGCCATCTCTCGGCCAAGGCAAAGCGCAAAGACTTTTTCCGAGCCGAAAGAGGGACAAGCCTTTTTTCCCGGTCTCCGATGGTTAAAATCGCGTATTCTCCGGGAAACCGCACGAAGACATGCAGGCAATCGCTTTTCAAATGCGGAAAAGGATCACGTGACTTTCGGGTGACGACGCTGATTTCGGGAAGGCCCTTGCGAATCTCGGCATCCAAAGCCCGATGGGCCTCCAAGTGATTATAAATAGAAATCCCATGCCGCTTTAATTCCTGAAAAATCTCATCGAGAATGACGGCCTGGCGGGATTTCTGCCGCAAAACCCTTTCCCGAATCTGAATGAGCAAATTAGCGGCGGTCAGCCCGTCGGGAAACTTGCGATTGGGATAACGGCGGGCCAAACGCGCGATTTCCGCGACCCTGACCATGAAAAATTCATCCAGGTTCGAGCTGACGATGGCGCAAAAGCGCAGGCGCTCAAGGGGCGGAACGGACGGGTCCGCCGCTTCGGAGAGAACCCTTTCGTTAAAATCAAGCCAACTGAGATCCCGATTTAGAAATATTTCTCCAGGAGAAAAATCCAAGGATTTCTTTGACGGAAGATTTTTTTTCACTTAGGGCCTGACCTTCCCATCATATCAATTTCGCTTATCTCTTTGAGACGACGGATAAGTAAAATCCGCGTGACGAGGGCGAAATTAAAAACCCGAAAAAACTCTTGTCAGGGAATCGGGCGCATTTTAAAGTCGGGGAGAGAGGCCTCGGCAAAACCGTAATCGGCGTAAGCCCTTTGGGCCTTTTTTGTCTTTAGAAACGCGGCATAGATTTTGGCGTTATGCCGATGCTTTCCATTCTTGAGAATACTGGCGATATAATTGACCTTGTTTTTGAGGCTGTCTTGAGCTGGAAGACGCACCCCTTCGACAGCATAGCCTTTTTTAAGGGCATGGACGTTTTCGGTGGCCCAGACCAAACCCACATCCGCCCGGCCGGCGTTGATGGCCTTGGGAATTTCCCGGTGATGAACGCGAGTAAAATAAACATTCGGCGCGCCCCAGCAGCCGGCGCATATTTTCCCCGCCGTGAGTTCTTTCCAAAGATGGCGCTTTTTGAGAACCTCTTCGCCGTAGACGCTCATAATTCCTTCGGTCACGGGATTAGGGAGAAAAATGCGCAAATGAGGCCGGGCCAGATCGGCAATTCCGCGAATATGTTTGGGATTTCCCTTAGCCACCATCAAAGCCAACTGATTATGGAGATAAATGAAATATCGCTCGACCAGCCCCGCCTTTTTAAGGCTTTTTAAATGCGCGATATCGACGGTCGTGTAAAGATCGGGGCGCAGATGAAAACTGCGCCCTTGATAGGTCCAGCCTCCCTTTAAAATCGCGCGGGCGATTTTTCCGGGAGGCAAGGTGATAAGGCCAATTGATTTGATTTCGGGATGCGCCTTTTGAAAGCGCCCCAACACTTCCGGCATCGCGAAAAATTGATTTCCCGCGATCCAGAGGGAAAAGTCAACCCCCTTTTGCATTTGTTTTAAGGCCGCAATGCCCGAAAGATTCTTTCCGTTAGAAAAAAAGACCCGAACGTCGGAATCGCGATGCGCGGGGATAGGCTCAAGATTGCGAGACTGAGCCAAAACCGGCCCCGCGGATAAAAAAGCGGCCAGGGCCAAGACGAAGGGTCTTATTTTTCTCATTTGATTTCTCCTGTCGCGAAATTAGGAGGGATGGACGTAAGCCCAGCCATTGCCCTCGCGAATGATGATTTCTCCCGCAGCGGAGGGAACAAAGGAAATAAACGGGTAAAGGGTCTTTTTGTCAATTTTAAGCTCGCGCAAGGTGTTGGAGCATTGAGCCAAGATAACGCCCTGAGACTTAAGTTTGCGCAAAAGCTTCTCAAAGCCGTTACCCTTGAGATAAACCTTATACCCCATGCTGTTGGCAATCAGCTCGATTTTAACCTTGCCATGGAGGCGCGAATCCTCAAGCGCGTTTTTGATGTTATTGAGGGTCTTTTTCATCGTCGAAGGGGCGTCGGAATCGAGTTGAAAAATCGCCTTATACATGGGCTTTGTCGCCTGGGCTCCCTGGAAATTTCCCTGAGCATAACCGCGATGAACCCAAGAAACCGCCAAGAACGCCATTGCCATCAACGCCGCCCAGGTCCATTTTCCGATTTTTACTTTTTTCATTTTTCTCTCCTTTTGATTTAACCACGATTAATATCTGGCGTCGGCGGGCTTTCCGCCTTTGGGCCAGTCCTTATTTTTTCCCGCAAAATCAGGCCGGGGCTGATGAATCAGGTAATCCGCTATATCGTAACTTTGTTGGGAAGACAAACTGCCCCCTTGCCATCGGGGCATATTCCATTTGATAAATGCCGCCGCAACGCTTAAGCGCGCCATCCCCGCCCCTATATTAAATGATTTTTTACCCCAGACCGGCGGAACCAGGGCGCGGCCATCGCCCCTAAAGACGCCCTCTCCGTTGCGGCCATGGCAGCGAGCGCAACGAACGGCGTAAAGAGTTTTTCCGCGCGATAAGTTAGTTTTAAAAATCCCCTTGATTTTCTTGATGCCAAAGCCCGGGGCTTTTTTCCCGGCCGGGACATCTTTCGACAGCCACTGAAGGTAAGCCATAAAAGCTTTCATCTCATTTCCCTTTAGAGGCAAGGGTTTTCCGCTCAAACTACGGACAAAGCATCCGTTGATTCGCTCCGGAAGAGTGACCACGCGCCCGGCCCGCGCCTGATAGCGGGGATAGCGATTGTAAACGCCGATCAAGGACGCCCCAAAGGGCTTTTGCCCTCCGCGCAGATGACAGCTGGAACAGGAAAGAGAGCTGTGGTTATATTCCTTAAGGAATCGCGGGGTCTCGTTAAATAGCCTTTGACCCTTGAGCGCCCAGAAATTCTTCGGATGCCGGATGATATTTTCCGAAGAAGCCCTGACCGGCAACTCTAAATAGATGAGCAAAGACACAATTGAAAGAGCCAAGGCCCCCCGAAAAATTTGCCTCGCCAGATACCGCATATATCCATCATATGCGAAAATTCAAACAAAAGAAAGATTATTTATCTGATGGGTTATCAGTTTTTCTTATGGGCTTAATTGAGCGAAAGCGCCAGAAACGAAATTGATTAGTTCGGAAAAACGGGAATATTTTTTCGGGCAAAGTAGAAAAATTCCGAATAAATATCCGGCATTCCCCCGGAAGGGACGACCCAATAAAAAAGGCGCTTAATTTTAATATCGCTGAGCGGAAAAATCGCCAACTGCCTAAGTTCGAGTTCATTTTGAATCGCCCAACGGGACATAAAAGCGAAGCCAAGACCGGATGAAACCGCAGATTTGATCGCTTCCGTGCTTCCCAGTTCCGCCGCATAAGAAAAACGCCGGATGGGAAAACCCGCTTTTCTTAAGGAACGCTCAACCACCGAGCGAGTTCCGCTTCCCGGCTCGCGCGCCAAAAGCGGGCATTGAAACAAATCTTTGGCCTTGCGCGGGCGAAAAGGCGATGAAGCCGGCCCGGCCAAGACAATTTGGTCTTCCAGAAAAGGCTTAAGCGCCACGGCCGAGGCGCGCCCATGGCCTTCGACTAAACCCAGGGCCACCGTCCCTTGCTTGACCTCTTCCAAGACCTCTTCGGTATTTCCTATTTTGATAACAAATAACGCCGCGGGGTTTCTTTTTTTAAATTTGGATAAAATTGGCGGCAAAATATGAGAGGCGATCGTAGTACTGGCGGAGAGAATCAATTTTCCTTTTAGAGAACGAGATTTTTGCGCTTCAAAAGAGGCTTGGTCCATCAGCCCATAAATTTTTTTCGCGCGTTCATAAAAAGCCCGCCCCGCCGATGTCAAGCGAACGCCCAAGGTCGAACGCGTCAACAGTGGAACGCCTAATTGCCGCTCTAAATTGCGGATGCGCGCGGTAACCGCGGGCTGAGACAAATGGACGGCTTTGGCTGCGGCGGAAATTTTCTGAGAATCGGCGACCGCCAAAAAGATGGGCAAAACATCGGGATTAAAATCCAGCTGATAGGAACTCATGATTTAATCATACCCTTTTACGGCTTGGCCTTTGTCCGCCCTTGCGCTTGATCAATTTTTCTTTTTGAGCGCGCGTCAATTTCTTAATTTGGGCTTCTCGAATCAGGGATTGAGACAAGGTGAGCCCCCGTTCCTCGTAAAGCAATCTCAGCGGCCCGCGACCGCGCGTGTAAGCCGCGCCTTTTCCCTGGCGATGCGCTTTTATCCGGGCTTGAACGTCTTTAGAAATCCCGGTATAGAGCGTTCGGTCCCCGCAGCGCAAAACATAGACGCTCCAGGGTTCTTTCAATTTCAAACGATAGACCTTTGGCGGGCTCATTGACAAAGAAAAAAGGGGCCCGGAAACGTTTTCCAGGCCCCTTTGAGCGCGGATTTAGCAGCCGCAGGGTGTTTTCGGTCCCATGGTGTTTAACCCTCCCTTATACGACTTTTTTGCGTCAAAATGATTCTCGCCAGCTTTCCCATTCGCCTGAAAACGATCGGATCTTTATGGGTTCTGGCCAACATGACCGCGCCTTCGTAGAGAGAAATAATCGCCTCGGCCAAGGCGCGGGGAGATAAATCGTCTCTCAACAGCCCCTTTTTTTGGGCGCAGGCAAAACTCCGTGATAAATTTTCGCTCCATGCGGAAAAAAACGCGCTCGCTTTTTCCCGGAAAAGAGAATTGACATCGCTCATCTCAAGGGCGATATTAGCCACCAAGCACCCAGCCCGACAACCATTTTTCTCGTAATGCTCCGCCGCCCCCTCGAAAAGCTTATCAAGGGCCTTAACAATGTTTTCCCCAGAACAGAGGGGCTCAATGCGGCGTTTTTGATAGTCCGCGATTTTCGCGTCCAGAACGGAAAGCCCGATATTTTCTTTCGATGGAAAGTGATAAAAGAGGTTCGCCTTGGTCATCTTACAGCGCGCGGCGATATCTTCCATCGTGGTCAGATGATATCCCTGAAGGTGGATGAGATGCTCCGCCTCTTCCAGGATTTTTTCCCGCGCTTTTGTATATGGTTTTCTCGCCACGAAATTTCTACCTCAAGACCATTAATTAACCAACCGGTCAGTTAAATGATAGCAGGAAAAAAAGATTCCGTCAAGGGGCCGGGGCGAGCGCGCGAAAGCTCAAACGCGGAGGAGTCAATATTTTAGGCGGACGAGCCTTGCGTTACGAGTTATTCCCGCTCGTTTATCCGGAAATTCCGGAATTTAACCTTCTTCCTCGCCATGACCAAGCCGATAACCCGCAAGCGCTCGATCCTCGTTTCTCTGGACGCCAAACCCCGAATCGTCAATGGAATCGAAGTCATACCCTGGGAGATTTTTCTAAAGCGACTTTGGGCAGGAGAAAATCGGAAAAATAATTTTCCACATTGGAAAAAAGAGTTTCAATCCACTCCCGCCCTTTCGAGCGGGAGAAACGGCCAAGTCTGCGACATGACGAAGATGTTCAGATAACGACTGCCACTCGTTTTCGGGGAGCAAGTTTCCTTCAGTATCTTCCGCTGTGTGGGCGTAGTATTTCAAATTTTTAACCGCAGTTCAGCAATCTCAAAAGCGCACTCGTAGTTTTTCATCGAAGATTCCGTTTATGAATTAATTCTATCCTTTTCAAAATACTCCACGCTCGTCTATTGTAGCAACCCTCTCGCCCCTTATGAAGCGAGAACAAAATGGCTCCGCGGCTTCGATGGAATTCGACGGAATTCGACGGAATTCGACGGAATTCGACGACGCATTACTCCCCCCTCTTTAAATGCCAGCGCGCGCCCCGAGCGTAGCCCCGGCAGATTACGAGTTTAAGGCGGCGCAAATGATTCAACTCATCACGGAGAGCTCTCTCCGTCGCGGCTGATTGAATGGCGGAAAGTATCTCCCCTAAGCGAAGAGGCCCCGCCGAAGCCAAGACATCAAGGACTTTCCTTTGTCTTTCCGTCAATTCATGGCCGATCTTCGTTGGAGGAAGGTAGCGAGTCGCCCGAAAGCAAACGACGACGCCTCCCGCCAGATCCGCGATCTCGGGCCGAGGCAGGCCGGCCCTCTCGGCCATTTCCGCCATTTTGATGGTTCCGCGACCCCAAGCCTCGATGAGGCCTCTCTTATAAAAAACGGAAGCGATGATTGGATTCCAAGGCAGGGATTCATGCGGCTCATAAAGATCGGAAATTTTAAGCCCAAAATGCAGGGAGCCGGAAGAGCTGATTTCCAAGCGGTCATCGTAAATGGCGATGCCGACCGAACCGCCGCCGATGGAATAGTCCCTATGGCAAAAAGCGTTGGCCAGGGCCTCGCGAAGAGCCAATGGAGGATAAAGCGGGTCATCCTCGCGCTCAAAAAGATTGGGAACGACACGGCCGGCCACTGGAAGATGATCTCTCAAAAAGCGTTCGGCTCGAACAAGCAAATCAAAGACGTTGCCGTAATAACGGCGATTGTCGATAAACTCGGTCTTGTCTCGTCCTTTAAAGCGCGCGAGCTTAAGCAGGCATTGGGAATAATCGCCCTGGAGGCGGTCGGGACGCGCGAAAAGAATGACGGCGGCTCTCAGAAGTTTCTCCCCTTTCAGCAAGGCCAGCCCGCGTAAAAGGTCCGCCGGAACGCGCGTTCCAGGATCCTCACAACGGCCGCGCCGAACCGCTTCATCCATCGTCCTCCTAATTTCGTCTTCATCCAAATCATTGACGGTCCAGCCCTCGGCAAATTGGTTTTCCCAACGCGAAACGGAATGAAGCTCCTCCAACAGCATCCGGTTATAATCCTCGCGGGACATCTCCGCGTTGGTCGCGCCAACTCGATGGTAAGCCTTTCCTTGAAATGAATACGGACGCCTGGAACCGCGCTCAAATGAAACAACGATCGCTTCACGACTTGAGCCAATCCGGATGCGCTCAATGGCGGGGAAAACGGGCGGCTCAATCATCCGCAGATAGACGGCGACATCATCGAGGGTTTTGTCGCTCGCTTCCTGGCCAACGACGCGCCCTTGCGGATCGACGCCGAAGATAACGCGCCCGCCTTTATGGTTGAGCATGGCGCAAACGGCCCTGGCGGCCTGGCCGCGCTGGCCCGTGGTGGACTTAAACTCCTGGACTTCAGATTCGCCTTGCGCCGCCCAGTCTGAAAGCCGATCTTCCGCCGTTTTCGTCAATGTCCCCGCCCCTCATGAAGCAAAGACAAAACCGCCATGCGGACAAAAATGTCGTTTTTAACTTGGTCCAAAATGAAGGAACGCAATCCGGCGAGATCAAAAGCGCATTCGCTCATTTATCCTACTCCGTTCGGAGGACCCACATGCCGGATAAAAGACCCTCAAAGACGTCTTCTCCGTCTTGGGCCCCGCCGTCAAACTGCATCTGAACCTCGCTGAGGAGTTTGTTGGAGCGAAAATAACCCTCTTCCCCGAAAGAGGCAAAACAGGCGATTTTATCGCCGGGTGAAACTAATTTTTTGCACTCCGCCCGGCGGATTTCGGCGAAAAAGCCGACCATCCGGCTTAATTCCTCTTCAGAAACGCTATGACTCATATGATAAATGCACCAGGCGACGTTTCCGATCTGCGCCGCCATTTCAATGAGTTTAGCCGGCGGAATCAGCCAGCGCCCTAAATATTCGACGGCGTCTTCTTGTTTCCAGGTATAGACGCCCAGGATATGCTCTTCATCCAACTCCGATATCTCGTCGACAAAGCGCATGGGGCGCTGTTGAGGAATTAAAGACAAAATTTTTTCTTTACCCCAGCCGCTCAACTAATCTCTCCTTTTGAGGCTCCCCCCAATCGACATTGGAGTTTTCAACGGATAATCCGCGTAGCGAATATGCAAATGACATCCCACCTGGGCATTCATACAGCTTAAAATTAAACGGCCATCCGCGAAAACGCGCGCATCCCCCTGAACAAAGACGTCCGTCGTTCCCGCGGGACGAATCAGTTTATTAATTTTTACATCATAGATTATTTGACGGTCTTTCGGCAGGACCTGGTCGAATATCTCGACTTTTTCGACCCCCAGGGCCCGCCCAACGCCGGCGGCGCCGCTCCAGGTCAGAAAAAGGCCAAAGATCTGCCACACCGAGTCAATCAACAAAGCCGTCGGCTTAATTGCGCCGTTCATCGGATAGAACCATTCCAGACCGCTGTTGTTTCTAAAAGCTAAAACCTCTCCCGTCCCGGTAAACCGGTCCAAAGACAAACGCGAGACCGCGTCTATTCCCAGCATTAAAGAAGAAGGAAGAAGCCCCATCTCAACCGGCGGATTTTCCACCAGCCCCCCCTGGGACAAGGCGATAATTTCCTCGCGCGATAAACAATCCTTGGACAAAAATTCCTGATAACTCAGCCGCTTTTCAAACGGGGCATAAGACCTCTCGGAAACGCCAGGGGACAACTCTTCTGAGTTTTTCTCCCAGAAAGCGGAACCGATCTGCGCCGAGCCAATGGAGTAAATCAGAGCGTCTCCAAGAAAAACGGAAGCGGAAGCGCTCATCAAAAAATCGCTTCCCTCTTTTTCGATTGATTGAATATCCACCGCATAGACGATTTTTTGATCGTAGGGTCGTATCTGTCCGGAGAAAACGACCTCGGAAAATCCCAAGTCCTTGTCGCAAGCAGAAAGCCCGCGCCAGGCGGCGAAAAATTTCATCGATTGCCAAACGGCGTCCAAGCCCCAGCACCCCGGCATCACCGGGTCGCCGACAAAATGGCAGGAATAAAACCAATCGTCTACATGGTTGCGCCGAACGCAAACAATTCGGCCGGTTTGGGAAGTCTCATTCCAGGAGATGGACTCAATCTCGTGAAAAGGCAAAAGAAGAAAGTCCGAGATTTTGGGAAGGCCCACAGGCATGTCTTCCAACAACTCCCCGCGGGCATATAACTTAATTTCGGCAAAGCTAAAACTTAAGCGAGACTGAAACTCATTAAATTTCATCAAAAGTTACTGAGAGCTGTCGCCGGGAAGAAGGCGCTGGGGAACGTCTTTAAATGAAACCGGTTTTCTATTCTCGAAATTAAGAATCCACGCGCGATCAAAAACGTCTCCTTTCCATGAATCAGGCCCCGAGTCCCAGCCGAAATAACGGACTAAATTAACGATATCATGATGTTCCCAACAAATCAAGACCATCTTGCCGGCATAGCTGGCGTTGGACAAAATAGCTTGAATCATCGCGAGCCCGTCTTTTTTCGCGTAATCTTCGATAATTGAAAGCCCTAAACTTTGGGACAGAGGGGTCACCGTCTCTATCGGGCGAAAACTGCCGTCGTCGGAACTGGGCTTCATCGCGTAAATCGCGGCGGGAGGGCCGTATTGGGTGACTTCCGGATTGTTTTTGAAAAATCCCACCAAGGCTTGAGCGCGGGCGCGGCCGCGATCGTTTAAATGATTCCCCACCGGCGGCTTTTCCCCATGGCGAATGATAATGACCTGAGCCGGACCGGAATACCCGTTTGCGGCGAGCAAAAAACGAGAGGACAAGGCCGCCGCGATCGCGGAAGCTTTTTTGAGAACCGCCCGACCGGACAAGGCCGAAGTCTCCGGCGCGGAAATGTTTTGGGATATAGAACTCTCCGGTTTAGAGATAGAGGCGGCAGCGGGCAAAAGATTGGAAACCCTGGTCTCTAAATGAGCGCTAGCCGCCGCTTGAGATTCTGGCTTTAAAGCGCTTTTGCCGACTAATAAGCCCAGCGGCTGTCGCGAGAGAGAATCTAAATGGAGGGAAGTTGATTCCCCCAAAGGGAATGCGTCAAAACCCGCCGCTATTTCCGGCGCGCTCAAGACAGGCGCGGAAGCTTCCGGGCCTTTATATTCGGAATACTGGGCGCAGTAAAGGCGCGGAATGAGTCCTCCAAAAAGCGCCAGCGCCAAAATATTTTTTTTCATTTTGCGTTCCATTTAAACCAGCGCCCTTTTTTGGCGCTGAGCGCATCGAGATCTTCCTGAATCCTCGAATTGTCCTTGGCCAATTTCTTGAGCGCATGGTAATTTAAAATCCAAAATGGAAGGGCTAATCCCCACAAAAGAAGCGTCACCACCGGAATCCCATGGGTGTAGCGCAACAAGAAAGGATCCAGAAAAAGGCCGGGGAATTTGACGATAAAGCGCGCGATGGCCAGGGTTTCACGGGTCATGGTCACTCCCTTGACTGTCGCGCTCGCAATCGCGGATGAATGAAAAATTTTTCCGATCAAGCCGCGCAGCGGAACTGCCATTCTGACCGGGAAAAACCACGGCTTCATGAAATATTTTTGATGAATTTTGGGAACCACGTTCATGACCGTAGACAGATAACGATCTCCAAAACCGACCAGCCAAACCATGATATTGGTCTGCCAGGTGAAAATCACGTGCCAATCGCCATGCGCCTGCATGACGGCCAAAGGATAAAACAAAAGAGCGCTAACCATCATGCGCTTGGTTGATTCCCAACTGCGATTATCCCCTCTTTGAACGAAAGCGGCGTAACTGTCGCTAAAGACCGCCAACATCAAGGCGAACAGCCCCGAGGCGATGGCCGGCCCCCAGGTAAAAGCGTTGGCGCTTGGGTTAAAGTGGGCGGCCAAGGCCGCCATGCCGTAGGCCAAACCGAACTGAATTGACGCCGAAAGCGCCCCGCGGAAAACATCTCCGTAATGAACCGGTTCCAGGGTTCCTTTAATCCAATGTTTCCACCAACGGAAACTGCGGCGCACAAAAGACGGGTTTGTTTTTTTATCCCCCAGCGCCGGAGAAAAGAAAGTCTTCAAAGCCGCGGCGTCAATCATCAACACCGCACGGTAAGGCTCGCCAAAAGAGCCCTTTAAGAGACCCAGGGGGTGAACCTTTCGGTTGATCAAAAGCCGGGAGCGGTAGGTGTTCAAGCGCTTTGAAGCAAGAGGCTGATCCGGGGAATTCCCGGTTTTTTTGCGCGAGCCCTCAACTTGAATGGGAGGCAGCCCCGCGTTTGCCGATAAATCGGGATTGGCGATGACGGCAATCAAGGGATTCCGCCCCTTCACCGCAAAGCGAATAGAGACCTGGCCTTCAATTAATTTGGCCTCGATTTCCCCCACTCCCGGCTTTGATGCGTGAAAGCGGCTCTGCTCCACGTCGCGAATAAACAAAGCCCGGTTGGACTGATATTCCGGAGAGTTAAATTTTGAGTCGAGGTCCTGGACAAACTGGGAATAGAGATCGAAAAAATCGGATTCCCGCAAAAGGGTCTCGGGAGAATGATCTTTAAGAGCGCCGGAGATTGTGGAATAAATTTGGCCTATCGAGCGCAGTTTCGAAGCCGCCGGAGCCAAGGCGGAGGTGGCTTGAGGCGAAGCGGCAACGATAGAATCAAGAACCGGCTTTTTTGATATGGGAGCCAAAGACGCCGGAAGCGGCGGCAAACTTGGGATGGATGGAGAAATTACGGAGGGCAAATCGTCCGAATTGGGCAAAGAGTTGAGGCTGGAAACATCGCCAAGAGAAGCGCCAACAAGATTTAAATGAGGAAGGCTTTCGGGAATTTCTTCCCGAAAGCCTTGCGCGCCAAGAGGGGCTGAGACAACCGATAATGTCTGGGCCAGGCCCAAAAAAACCGCTAGGACCTTTGAGGCTTGTGGCCGACCCGGTCTATAAGGCTTCAAATCTCAGGCCCTCTCCATTAGCGCTGACAACCACGCGAAAACGTTGCGGAGCGTCCGATTTAAGCGATTCCAGGGCCAGGGGACGCGCCAAATAAGCGTCCACCGCGCGGCGCATGGGCCGAGCCCCATAAGAAGCGTCATAACCTTTTCCAATCAAGAAATCGCGAGCCTCAAGGCTGATTTCAATATCGATATTTTTTTCTTTGGCGATATTTTTAATCTGAGAGAGCATCGTATCGAGAATTTGGCCCGCCGCCTCGCGGCTAAGCGGATTAAAAACCACGACGTCTCCGATTCGGTTGTAGAACTCAGGCGGCAAGAGGCCTTTAATTCCCTCTCCGGCCATGGCTTTTCTATCCGCCAGGGACGGATCGGATGATTCCGAGTTAAAGCCGAGATGGCGCGGCTTTTCGATGAAAGAGCGGCTCATATAATTGGCGCTCATGACGATGATCGCATGGCTAAAATCCACGAGCTTGCCGGTTCCATCGGTAAAGCGCCCTTCGTCCAACACTTGAAGCAATAAGTTTAAGAACGCGGGGTTAGCTTTGTCGATTTCATCAAGAAGAACGACGCTGTAAGGATTGCGCCGCACTTTCTCGGTTAAATCCGACTCCAGGCGAGACTGCGTAATATTTCCCTGGTATTCCGACATGTCAAGGCGAATAAGATTTTTATCGCTTCCAAAGAGAAACTCGGCCAAGGCCTTGCCCGTTTCCGTTTTGCCCACTCCAGTGGGACCGGCGAAGAGAAAGCTCAAGGGTCCGGCGGAAGTCTTAAACCCCGCGCGATCGGCCCGGACCGCTTCAGAGATGAGCTTGATCGCTTCTTGCTGGCCCTTGATTCTTTGGCCGAGATAATTTTCGATGCGGGTAAGCCGGTTTTTCTCGTCTTGCCCTAAATTTTGAACCGGAACCCCGCTGATTTTAGAGACGATCGCGCGAACATCCGCCTCCGTCACGAGATTTCGCCCGGAAGCGCGGACAAAAGAGCCCACGCCGTCCATGACGTCAATGGCGCTGTCGGGCAGATTGCGCCCATAAATATAGCGGGAAGAAAGATCCGCAATCGTTTTAATGACCGCGTCGTCATAACGCACGCCGTGGTGTTTTTCAAAACCCGGCCTTAAGGCTTTAAGAATTAAAACCGCCTCATCCGCCGTCGGAGCCTTGACCGCAATGGTTTGAAGCCTCCTTTCTAACGCGGAATCTTTTTCGATGTATTTTCGATATTCATCAAAGGTCGTCGCCCCAATGACTTGAACCCGGCCCCGAGCCAAGGCGGCTTTAAGCATATTGGCCATGTTCATGGAATCTCTCTCGCCGCCGGAAGAAGAGTTGGCTCCGACAATTTGATGCATCTCGTCAATAAAAAGAATAACATCGGGATTTTCCTCAAGCTCTTTTAAGAGCTTGGTCACCCGCGCCTCGAATTGCCCCCGATATTGAGTTCCCGCGAGCAAGGCGCTAATATCAAGCGAAACAATTCTCTTTCCTTTAAGAACGGGGACTTCTCCCGCCGCGATTTTTTGCGCCAGGCCTTCGACAATCGCGGTCTTTCCAACGCCGGCTTCTCCGATTAACACGGCGTTTCTTTTTCTCTTTTGGGTCAAAATGTCAATCAGTTCTGAAATCTCTTTATCCCGCCCGTAAACCGGATCTAGTTTTTTCTGCCGCGCCTCTTGCGTCAAATCCGAGCCGAACTCATCCAAGGTCGGAGTTTTCAAGTGGGAGGGCATGACTGCGGGGAGATCTCCATCTTCATCCTCCGTTTCGCGGTCCCAACCGTTTTGCAGATCGCGGTTAGCCGCTTTTTCAATGCGAAGCCCTTCCTCTAAATCCCTATTTTCCATGTCGCGCAATTTAGCTGCGCGCTCAACTCTTTGGGCAAATTGGGGATAACTTAAACCGAGGCCTTCCTGAGACCCTTCAAGGCCGTGCCGCCTCTCAATCATTCGAGTCAGTTCAAAAAGCTGCTGGGCCCTGCGAGCAAATTCAGGATGAGTAATCTCCCCCACATTCGTCGTCTCTTTAATTCCAAGGCGACGCTCGAATCGGAGAAGCGCCAAAAGAGGTTGAATATGGACCCCGTATCTATTTTTATCTTCGGAAGCTCCGCCCGATGATTCTCCGGCGTTTTGATCTTTTCCGTTATTAAAGGCATCCTTGGCCTTGGCTAAGCTTTTCTCGACGCGGCCCTCGGCGCTTTTTAAAGAATCTTCTTTTTTATTATCTCCATTAGAAGAGCCGGGATTTCCATTGCCGCCGTTTTGAGGAGTTCCTTGATTGTGGTTGGCCGTCCCCGCTCCGGCTTGAGCCGAATCGTCTTTTCCGGAATTGCCTTGGTTTTGATCCTGAGCCTTGGCGGGAAGCGCATTTGAAATCGCGGGAATTTCACCCACCGGAGAACTGAGCGGAGTGAGATTTAAATCAAGGCCTAATCCATCCGGGAGAACCTCTTGAATGCCATTGGGGGATGAAAAATTGTTCGGGACGACGGAAGGAGAACGCGCATTCTCAAGACCGGTAGAAACCCCGGAAGCGCCGCCATTTTCCTCTAAACCGACGGCTAAAGCCGAGCGGGAATAAAAGCTTAACTGCGATCCCATCAAAACGACGGCTAGCGCGAGACTGAGAAACCGGCGGGGCAACTTTGGTTTTTCTGTTTTCATATTTCTCCTTTCATCCTTCTGTAAAGGATAAGATAAGCCGAACACTCTGAACAGGGTCTTTAGACCTAAAGGAGACGTAGGCCTTTGGGCCTAGATAAAACGGACACTGCGAGGATGCAAGCACAATAGAATTTATGTAATTTGAAAATATTTATTTTAAATTGCATACTATGGCATGAGCTTCCATTATTTGCCCCGCGCCATCGAGAAGAGAATTCTCTCCGCCGCCCGCCATTTCCCTGTCATTGTCCTGACGGGACCAAGACAAAGCGGGAAATCAACTCTTCTTTCCCGTCTCTTCAAGGATTACGCATATGTCAGCCTCGACGATCCGGCCAGAACCTCGATGGCAAAAAAAGACCCCCGCTTATTTCTCGAAGACCTGGGGCCAAGGGTCTTAATCGACGAAATCCAATACGCCCCCGAGCTCTTGCCGTATATCAAGATCGCGGCGGACAAGTCCCGACAAAAGCCGGGAATGTTTATTCTGACGGGTTCCCAGATTTTTCCCCTAATGGCCGGGTTGTCGGAATCCCTGGCCGGACGCGCGGCGCTTTTCGAGCTCCTGGGATTTTCATGGGAAGAGCTTCCCCCCTTCGATTCTGGAACCGGAGAATTATTCCGCCGCCTCTTTAAGGGGTTTTATCCGAAGCCCGCCGCTCACGGCGCTCCGCCGCAGGATTACTACTCCTCTTATTTGCGCACTTATTTAGAAAGAGACATCCGCCAAATCAAGGCGGTGCATGACCTGTCTCTTTTCCAGTCTTTTTTGGAGCTTCTGGCCGCGCGGGCGGGTTCGATTCTCAATCTCAGCGAAGTCGCAAAAGACTGCGGAGTCAGTCAGCCCAACGCGCGCCATTGGCTTTCTCTTTTGGAATCGACCCGCATCGTTTATCTCTTGAGGCCCTACTTCCGCAATCTCTCCAAGCGCGTGGTCAAGCGGCCAAAGATTTATTTCACCGACACCGGCCTTCTGGCCCATCTATTGAAATACCAAGACGCGAAAACCTTAAGCGCGGGCCCCATGGCCGGCGCTTTTTTCGAGAACATGGCCGTTATTGAACTCCTCAAGCAAAAGTTCAACCACGGGAGGCCCTACGAGCTTTATTTCCTGAGAGACTCAAACGGAAACGAGGCCGACGCGATTCTCGACTGGGGAGCCAGAATAGACGTTCTCGAATTCAAGCTCTCCCGGACACTGCGCCCGGATTTGGCCAAGCCCCTGGAAAGGCTGGGAACGCCCCTGAAAAATTGGGAGGGATATGTCCTCAGCCAGGCCGATGAAGAGGTTTCCCTGTCCTCCAAAATCAAGGCTCGTCCGTGGTGGAGGCTTCGGGAAATCTCCCGAGGCCGCGCGGGCTAATCATCGCGATCTAATGGCGAATCAAGCGCAATCGAAATTAAAATTTCCGAATTCGACGCCGATGGAATCGCAGGAAAAATCATTGACGCCGTTGGCGTTGTTTGGAAGGGCGCGCAACAGGAGATTGAGCTCGCCGACGCGAGCCATGCAGTCATTCTGCATATTCATGATTTTTTGATTGACGGAGGATTCAACCGCCGTCAGGCGGCGTTTCCCAATGAGGTCAAGCTACCGCCAACATGTTTCTCATTTTTCTCCTCCCGCCTCATTCGGCGCGGCCCGCCGCGCCCGTTCCGAAATCAAATCAATCCGCCCAAGTTATCGCCCGAAATCCTATCGTAGTTGGAAGTAAAGATTTCCTTGAAAAACCCCAAAAGCTCCTTCCGCGTTCCGCTGACGCTCATGACGAACTTGGAACCTCCAAAAAACTTATATTCCTGGAGAGCGTAATGAAGGCCATGAGTGTCGCAATAATATCCGACCTCTCCCCGCGCCGAGCCTCGGAACGGCCAAGACGCGTTAAAGACAAATTTCAGATTGACCGATTCCCCTGAATTGGAAAGAAGGTCCCTGATGGCGTCGTCCACGGAATCGGCGGAAAGATTGACCACGGACTTCGGAGCGGGAGAGGTCTTTAGGCCGGAGGCCGGAGAAACGAGATTATCCGCGGCAAGAATCTTTCCGTGATTGACGGCGCCATTCGCGTTCGCTTCCTTCGGATATCCTACCCCCGGAATTCCCCCTTGCTTAAGGCCGGAAATGCCCGCGTTGATCATCTGGTTTAATCTTTTAACGTCCTCCCACCCCTCTTTAAAAGCGGCAATGGGGCCCAATTCTCGGCCTTTCATAAAGCCCCCGACGATCGCGGCGATGGCCGTTCCCGGCAAGGCCAATGCGTTGAGGAGAATATAGCTGATCGGAAATAAAAGAGAGATCGCCAATTTATAGCGAAAACCCAGCGTTTCGGATTTCCAAAGCGATCTTAAGCCGTAGTAAAAAACGCGATTGCTTTGGGCGAGGATAAGAAAGAAGCATGGGACTGGAAAGGAGAGAAGAGCCGCTAAAGACCCCGTCAACCCCTTGGCCAAAGCCGCCAGGGGAAGGTCTTTGACCTGCGTGGGGCGCGGTTCCGTTTTCTCCCGCTGAATGCCTTCTTGTGCATATTTTTTGCCCTTTTGGAGATAGTCCTTGATGTCGCGAATAATGTTCACGGAATCTCTCAGAGCCGGAATCAGTCCCTCCGAGGAGGCTTTGGTAAAACCTTTGCCAATTCCGTAGATAAGGCCGATCAGAGGAGCCGCGAGGGCGACGAGGGGCACGAGCGGAACCAAAAGAGCGCTTCCCCCGAGTTTATAGCGCAATCCTATGTTTTTGTCATCCCAGATAGTCTGATAACCATACCAATAGGCTTGCGGCGCGTAGTAAAGCGCAAGAGGGATAATCCCGGCGGCGGCGACGATCGCGTCAACCGCCGCGCCGCTAATTCCCGCAAAAAACCGGGACCACGAGAGATCTCGTTTTTTTGGCGCGGGATTGTCGGGCATTTGCGGCTGCGGAGCATTAAGCGAAGGAGCGAGATCGTCGGTGGCGATGATTTTCCCCGGATTAGCGGCGTCTACGTAAACGATTTTGACGAAGACGCTGGACAACTCCGGAACCTTGGCCCGAACCTCGGCCTCGATAGCCGCGACAGGATAGGCGGCGTTGATGCCGATGGTCATGATCCGAGGGCCGGTCAAATCCGTCGTCTCGACGCCGGGAATCTGCCGAAGCCTGTCCATGAAAGAGCCGTTGTCCCGCGAAGGCGCGGGCGGCTCGGCTTGATTTGAGCCGTTGGAGGCGGAACCAGCCTCCTGGGATAAATAATTTCCAAGGACAAATTTTTTGCGCGCGGCGAAATTAAACGAAGAGGCCCTGGTTTTCGCGTAGGCCGGAGCGAGTTTTGAGCCGTCAAAGAGGCTAGTCAAGCCTCGGGTCTTATCCGAGATGGAGGCGGAAACTTTCTGGGAAACCGCCGCGTGGATTTGATTGAATTTGACCGCGAATGATTTTGCCGTCCTTTGAATAGAGGCCCCAAGTCTCTTGGGCGCCGATAAGGATTTTTCTGCCGGCAATTCCGGCGCGGATTTCGTCTCGGCGCTTTGACTTGCGTTTACCACCACCTTCGCCGCGTTTTGAGGCAAAGCTTCTATCAGATTGTTCTCGCCTTTACTAAAGGAAGCGTCCAAAAAGTTATGGGCCGAGTCCATGCCAAAATTTTGCATCTGTAATCCGATGGAGGTAGGCATAAGAGGCATCGCCACTCCGGAAGGAACCTCCGCGCGGACATTCATATCCTGCGCTGCGGCCTGATAGGCCCCGATTCCCGGGGCCAACATCGCGATCAACGCGCACAAGACCCCAGACAAAACTTTTTTCACATTCTTCATTTTTATTTTATTTTCTCCACGCGGATTTTCAAGACGCCTCTATTCAATCACAAAGCCGGGAAGATGAACAGAGTCTAAAGTCCTAGGACGGGCCTGGGTCTTTTGGCCCCCATTGACCCCAAGAATTGTCTTTGGAAAGCGTCAGCTAAGCTCAATTCCGACCGGGCAATGATCGGAGCCCAGAACATCAGGAAGGATAAATGCGTTTTTAAGGCGGGGACGCAGGTTTTTTGAGATAAAAAAATAATCGATGCGCCAACCGACGTTTCTTTCGCGCGCGCGAGTCAATTGGTCCCACCAGCTATAATGGCCGGGGCCTTTTTCAAACTCGCGGAAAGTGTCTATAAATCCGTTGTCCAGCAATTGGTCAATCCAAGCGCATTCCTGGGGCAAGAAGCCCGAAGTACCGCGATTTTCTTTAGGACGCGCCAAATCGATCTCTTGATGCGCGGTGTTGACGTCTCCGCAGATGACGATTTTATCCTCGCCCCGCGCGCGATATTTCTCGATCACTTTTAGAAGCTCGTCATAAAAATCCATCTTAAATTTTAGTCTTTCGGCATTTTTCTTTCCATTGGGGAAATAGATGTTAAAAAGAGTGAAATCCGGATAGGCGCAAACCAAGACGCGTCCCTCAGAATCAAAACGCGAAATCTCAAAGCCCTTGTCGATGCGCTTAGGCTTTAAACGGCTTAAAGTCGCCACCCCGCTGTAGCCTTTTTTCTCCGCCGGAAAAATATCGAAAGAATATCCATTCAATTGCCGAATTTCTTCCGGCGCCTGATTTTCAAGGCATTTAGTTTCTTGAAGACACAAGGCATCCGGGGATTCTTTTTTGAACCAATCCATAAACCCTTTTTTATGAACCGCCCTGAGCCCGTTGACATTCCACGACAAAATCTTCATTTTAAAAGGATACAAAATTGCCCCTTGACGAAATCAAAATCGGGCGTTATACTGAAAATTAGGAAGCGAATATGAAAAGAAATGTCTCTAAGAAATCTCGAGGCGGGAAGGGAGAAAAACCTTTAGAACTCTCTCGCGATTGGCAGGATCTCCAAATGCAGTTCGATCACATGAATATGGATTGGGGGGCTCTTGCCGCTCAGGTAGACGTTTTAAAAGACTCCGACTCCTTTTCGCGCTAATTAACGCCCGTCCCAACGACTCGGGGCAAAACGCCCTGCCTGTCTAAGGCTGTCCCAAGAATGTCCGCGCCTGATCGCGAGCGAGAAATTGGCTTTTGCCCGAGCTTGCGTCCAAGGCCCTTTTGCGCACGCGCCGACTAAGTTGTCCCACCACGGTTCGACTGTACTCTCAGCATTCCTTCCGGACACATGGGAAAGAGGCGCAATACTGTCACAAAGATCAGCCGCTTCAAACCCGGAGGCGGAATTCCAGGCCTGTGGATAAGAAGGGTTATTTCCCAGCGTCGGAAACGGATCGGTGACGGCTTCTATCGTCTCATGAGAGGAAACGGCGGATATCTCTTTAAAATTTAAGTTGCAATCGGGAATTACGCCATAAAAGATTGAATCGCCCGCTTGAGATTTGAAACCTTCATGATATCCCAGAAGCGCTTTTTCCCCCCAGCAGGAGTGGCTTGAATCCGGCAGAAAAACTTGCAAACCCGCCGGCAAGTAAATCATATAGAGGGTATCGGCGTCGGCTGGGGGCAAAGCCCCGGATGAAATTTGAAATTCCAATTCTTTTTGAATCATCTCATCGCTTAGATCGGCGCTCTGGTTTTTGGGGGTAATCGCCGTTTCTCCAAGCAATCGCCCGCGCCCGATTGTCTGGCCGGTTCCCGCTCGACCGTCAATCGCTGAAATATTCGTCGCGTATTGGGCCAACCCGTCCATGTAGCCGCTATCGAGAATGTTTTGATAGAAAGGTCCTATATTAGCTTGGATCTGAGAATCAACCCCGAGTCCCCAAAAAACGACGAAGACCTTCACATGAGAAATGACCGGGCCCCCATAATAATTAAGAGCCCTTTTGACATCTCCGGAAGAATGGAAAGAAACTTTTTGGGCTAAGGCCTGAAAAGATTGCGGCACCTGCGGCGGAGAAATCAGAAACTCGCCATAGGGGGCGGAAAAAACCGCCAAAGGCGCGGCAAGACTTAGAGACAAACACGCAAAGGCTAAAACGATATTTTTATTCATAGCGGAAAGATACCTGTTTAGGCGCGATACCGCATGGGCCAAAAGTCCTAGAAGCTGATAGGCAAAAGACCCAGTTTTTGGATAATCGGAAAGATTAAAACAGAACGAAAAACTTATTTGTTTTTTGCGCGCAAATCTTTAAGGCGCTGAGAGAGGCGTTTTTCATCCCCCTGATCGCTGGGATGATAAAAGCGCTTTGTCTTGGGTAAATATTCTTGAAAGACATAATGATCGGGATAATCATGCGGGTATTTATATCCCACCCCATGCCCGCGAGTCTTGGAATCCAAATTGGAATCCCGAAGAAAATCGGGCACCTCCCGATGCGGGCCTGTTTCCACTTCTTCAAGAGCCGCCTCCATCGCCAAGTAAGAGGCGTTTGATTTCGGGGCGCAAGCGATATAGGTCGCCGCTTGAGAAAGAATAATCCGGGCCTCCGGCATTCCCACTTTTTCCACGGCCTCAAATGCCGCGTTAGCGATAAGCAGAGCGCGAAAATCCGCGTTGCCGATATCTTCGGAGGCGCAAATCAAAAGCCTGCGGGCGATAAAACGCGGGTCTTCTCCGGCCTTAAGCATCTTGGCCATCCAATAAAGAGCGGCATCCGGGTCGGATCCCCGAAGAGATTTAATAAAAGCGGAAATATGATCATAATGATCATCTGATTTTTTATCGTAGCGTAAAACGCGCTTTTGAAAACTCGCTTCGATTTCATTGAGCCCAATAACGCGCTCGCCAGCAGGCCCCATTGAAGCCGAAAGGGCCGCCCTTTCAAAGGCGTTAATCAGCTTGCGGGCGTCTCCCGAAGAAGTTCCAATCAAGCGCTTTTGAGCTTCTTCATCCATTGAAACTTTCAGCGCTTTTGTTTCCGGATGTTCCAAGGCGGCGCGGAGAATTTTTTTTAGATCGTCTTCGGACAACGGCTTAAACTCAAAAACCGCCAAACGCGACAAAAGGGCGGAATTGATATAAAAAGCGGGGTTTTCAGTCGTCAGCCCGATTAAAATCACATCCCCTTTTTCGGTTGCGGGCAAAAGAACGTCTTGCTGGGTTCTATTAAAATGATGAATCTCATCGATGATTAAAAGAACTCTCTTATTTTGAAAAGACCTCATTTCCTTTCCCAAATCCAGGGCTTTTTTTAAATCGGCAACGCCGGAGGAAACCGCGTTGAGGAAAATCGTCTCCAGGTCCAATTGACGGGCGATCAAACGGGCCAAGGCCGTTTTCCCGCAGCCCGGAGGGCCGAAGAACACGGAAGAAGAAAATTTATTGTTTGAGATAATTTGAGAAAGAATTTTGGCGGGACCCAGCAGATGCCGCTGCCCAAAAAATTCTTCCAGGGTTTTGGGCGCCAAACGCCAAGCCAAAGGGGAGTCTGAATTTAAATCTTCTCGGCCCAACAACGCTTTAGTCTCCATTGTCTGAAGCCAAGACCCCCTGAAGAGACAAGTGCATATGGTCGACTTTATTTTCAAGAACTCTCGCTTCCGCGTTGACAGCCTCTTCTCTTTTAAAATTTTCTATCGCGAAAGACAACGCCGCCAAGATGGCGATTTTTGAGCTGTCGGCGATATGCGGATTTTCCTTAAAAATTTGTTCCATTCTCGTTTCAACCGTTCGGGCCAAGGCGTTAATTTCAATCGGGGTCAAACCCTCGATTCCAATGGTCAATTTTCGGCGAAAGATTTCAATATCGATTTTTTCATTCATCGTCTTGCCTCGCCTATTTTATTTTGTCTAATTTGTGAATTATTTTTTCAAGCCGCTCCCGCAAGCGCCTTTGAAGCGTGGGATACCGCGACAAACGTTGAACCTGATCCTTAAGCCGCTCATTGTCTTCCGCCAAACCCTTATTAGCCTTAATCAATTTTTCGTTAGACACGCGCAAATCCTTGATGGTGCGACTGGCCTCTAAGACCAAGGCTTCAAGCCTCTTGATTTTTTCAGGAATAAGCACGCTAAGACCTGAGGGCGGCCCCGATCTTTTTTAAACTCTCAAGAATTTTAGCGAGAAAGGTTTCCACTTCTTTATCGGTAATCGTCCGATCATTAAGACTGAAAGTCATACGCAAAGTCAGGCTCTTAAAGCCCTTTTCGATGTTTTCGCCGGAAAAAATATCGACGAGTTCCACTCTCTTTAACCCTGAGACCGCAGACTCTTGAATCGCCCGCAAAACCGAGGAATAAGGAATCTCTTCCGCAAGGACAACTGAAATGTCCCGCCACGCCGCTGGAAATTCGCTCAAGGGCTTAAAAGAAGCCGGAGACGGTAATTTTTTTAGAAGAGAAAGGTTGAATTCAAAAATAAAGACCCCCTCGCGCTGTTGGGGAGAAATATCCCAGCGGGCAGCCGACTGCGGGTGCAAAAGACCGCACAGACCGACAACCTTGCCCTTGAATCTAAACTCAACCGTTTTTTTCGGGTGAAACAAAGCCCGAATTCGAGACGAGTCCAGATCTGGATCTTCCGGATCTGGATCTAAGGGAAAACAATCCAGCTCAAAACCCGAAAAAGAATCTACTAATGCGCCCAGAACTCCGTAAAAATCATTTTCCGCCGAACGCTCCTTTTTCCAATAAATTTCCGGAAACTTCCCGACAGCGATGCCAGACAGAAGCTGATTTTCTCTTCCATCATAAAAACCCGCGCCCTTTTCAAACAGACGAAAGGAAAAATTTCCATGATTGAAATTATATTGGGCATTGCGCAAAAGCCCTGTTAAAAGCGTGGGCCGGAGAATCGTCATATCTTCTGAAAGAGGATTTTTCAAACGGACACCTTTAGCCGTTTTGGCTCCGCAGAGTTCGAAATCGGCCAGAGAGATAAAATCGTAATTGTAAGCCTCAAAAAAACCGGTTTCTTTTAGGCGCCGGCTTAATAAATCAACTCGGGCGGCGCTGCCCGTTTTGCGAGCCGGCGGGAAAGAAATCTTCGGGTAATGGACGGGAATTTTTTGATAGCCCAAAACGCGGGCGACTTCTTCGGCCAAATCCGCCCGTGATTCGATATCCAAACGATAAGAAGGCGCGGCCAGCGAAAAAAAACCGTCTTTCCCTTCTTTGCGTTCAAGACTTCCTCCATTGCCAGAAAGCCTTAAAAACACATCTTCAATATCGGCGGGCTTAAAATCAGAACCCAAGGCCTGATTAATCTGAAAGGCCGAAGTCACAATCGCGGGATTTCGCTTAATGTTTTTTTGAGAGACCGCATCTGAAACTTTTCCTCCGGCCAAAGATAAAATCAGCTCAGCCGCTTTTAATGAGGCGATTTCCGGAAGTTCAGGATCCGTTCCTCGCTCGAAGCGATAAGAGGATTCCGATTTAAGCCTCAAAGCCTGGGTCGTGCGTCGAATCAAAGCCGCGTTAAAAGAGGCGCTTTCTAAAAATACTCGCTTGGTTTTTGACAGGACTGCGGAAGAAAGCCCTCCCATCACCCCGGCGATAGCCTGCGGAGAATTTTTATCGGCAATCACTAAAACATCGGAATTAAGATCGTATTTTTTATCGTCTAAGGCCACCAGGGATTCTCCCGCACAAGCCCTGCGGATAAAAATTTCAGTTCCCTCCAAAACGTCGGCATCAAAAACATGCAGAGGTTGCCCTAAGTCCATCAAAATGTAGTTCGTGACATCGACGACATTATTGATGGATTTAATCCCGACTGAACCCAAACGATCCACCAACCATGAGGGACTGGGGCCTACGGAAAGATTTTCAAAAACTCGCCCCACATAGACCGGGCAGTCCTCTTTTGAGGCAACTGAGATTTTCCAATCCGGCAAACCCTGCGATGCCAGCTCTGGAATCTTAAAAGGTTTAAGGGGAATATTGAGAGACCAAGAAAGCTCCCGCGCAAGCCCCAAATGGGACAGGCAATCGGGACGATTCGGCAGAATCGCAACGTCCAATATCTCGGTCTTTTCTCCCAAGGCTAAAGACATGTCTTTTCCAAGATCCAATTTCGAGTCCAAAACCAAAATCCCGCCATTTTCAGATCCCAAGCCCAATTCCTTGCCGGAACAAATCATTCCCGATGATTCGACTCCGCGAATCTTGGATCTGGAAATTTTCATTCCGCCGGGCAAATCGGCCCCGACTTTAGCCAAAGGCACTTTTTGGCCAACCGCGATATTTTGAGCCCCGCAGACAATCGTGAATTTATCGCTTCCATCGGTGACCTGGCAAACGCTGAGGCGATCGGCGTTCGGATGTTTTTCAATCTGAAGAATTTGGGCGGAAACGACTCCCTTAAAGTACGGGCCCTTTCTTTCAATAGACTCAACCTCAAAACCTAAATTCCCCAATTTCTCCGCCAAATCTTCCGCGGAAAAATTAAATTCCAGATGTTCTTTAAGCCAGGAAAGAGAAATTTTCATTTAAGCGAAAAAAGCCAACTCCGCATCCTTAAATTGGGAAAGAAAACGAACGTCGTTTTGATAAAAATCGCGAATATCTTTAATCTGCCATTTAAGCATCGCGATGCGTTCGACTCCAATTCCGAAAGCGAAACCCGACCATATCTCGGGGTCATAGCCCACGGCTTTAAAAACGTTCGGGTGAACCATGCCGGCGCCTAGAATCTCGATAAAACCGGTTTTTTTGCAAATTCCGCAGGGGCGGCCATCCCTCCCGGTCCCAGTCCCAGAACAAAACAGGCAGGACAAATCAACTTCGGCGGAGGGTTCCGTAAACGGGAAATAAGAAGGCCGAAAGCGGACCTTGATTTCTGGCCCGAAAAGGGCTTTTAAAAATTCTTCCAGAGTCCCTTTTAAATCGGCAAAAGTGACATTTTTATCCACATAGAGCCCTTCCACCTGATGAAACACCGCGGAATGAGTCGCATCAATAGCTTCATGTCTAAAAACCCGACCTGGAGAAATAATTCTCAGCGGCGGCTGTTTCTGCCGCATCGCGCGAATTTGGACGGGAGAAGTATGCGTTCGCATGAGCTTTGAGTCTTCGACATAAAAGGTGTCGAGCATATCGCGAGCCGAATGATGCTCGGGAATATTGAGGGCCGTGAAATTATGTTCATCATCTTCGATCAAGGGGCCCTCGGCCCAAGAAAACCCCATCAATCCCAAAATATGGGCCATCTGGTTTTGCGTCTGAGTCAAGGGATGAAATCTCCCGCGCAAAGGCGAAAGCGGCGGAAGGCTTAAGTCCAGACCCTGGGAGTTGAGATCCTTTTCAAAGCGCAGTTTCTCGATTTCCGCCATCCGAGCATCGATTTGAGATTCCAGCTGGGATTTAATCTTCTGGGCTTTGGGAGCCAAGAGTTTGCGCTCTTCTATGGAGAGGTCTTTAATCGACTTGAGAAGTTCGGTTAACAAGCCTTTGCGGCCCAGAAAGCGAATCCGAAGGCGCTCTAAATCTTCCGCGTTTAAAATGGCGGAAAAATTTTCGGCGGATACCTCACAGACGACTCTTTCAAGATCTTCTTCCCAGTCCGAGGAATTCATCAGTATCCCGCCCGGAGAAAAGAAAGCCGCCGCTTCAGACGGCCGCTTTCGAAGAAGATTTTAAGCCGGCCCCCGATCCCGCAAGGCCAACTAACTGCTTGAAAGAAGGAGCGTCCGTCACCGCGATTTCGGAAAGCATCTTTCGATTGAGGGCAATCCCGGCCTTTTTAAGCCCGGCGATAAAACGGGAATAGGTCGTCCCATGCTCGCGGCAAGCGGCGTTGATGCGCTGGGTCCAGAGAGAGCGGAAATCCCCTTTCCGGTCCTTCCTGCCGGTATATGAGGCGGTCAAGGACTTTTCCACCTGCTGCTTGACCATGCGCCATTTGCGACTCTTGTCCGAATAAAAGCCCTTGGCGAGCTTAAAATATTTTCTTTTGTGTCTTCTGGTTGTAACGCCGGATTTAATTCTCATAACTCCTCACCGATAAGGCAGATATTGCGAAATAACTTTTCCATCCACATTGTTAAGGGTATTTTTCCCGCTCAAAAAGCGGCTGCGGCCGGAAGACATCGGGGCCAACAGATGGCGCTTGCCCGCGCGCTTATGGCGCCAAAGGCCCTTGCCCGTCTTTAAAAAGCGCTTCTTCGCTCCGCTGTGCGATTTCATCTTGGGCATATCATTCTCCTAATGTTTTGGGATCAGAGTCATGAACAGACGATTCCGATCGTTTTGAGGCGCCTGCTCAATGGAGCCAGATGGCTCCAGCCTCGCGCGAATATCATCCAACAATTTCATTCCCAAATCTTTATGCTGCATTTCCCGACCTCGGAAGACGACCATGACTCTCACCTTGTCGCGGGCGGCCAAAAATTCGCTAATCTGCTTAATTTTGACTTCAAGGTCATGCACTCCGATATGCGGTTTAAAACGAACTTCCTTAAGCATCCCCGCTTTTTGATTTTTGCGGGCTTCTCTTTCTTTTTTCTCCTGCTCGTACTTGTATTTCGAAAAATCTAAAATCTTACAGACCGGCGGGTTGGCGCTCGGAGCGATCTCGATGAGATCTAAACCTCTTTGCCTAGCCATCGCCAGGGCCTCGGGCAGGGGACGAACCCCCACTTGAGTCCCGTCGGAATCAATCACCCGAACTTCCCTGGCCGAAATGCGGTTATTGATTCGGACCTGCACGCTGTTTTTAGTAAACTTGTTTATATTCCCTCGGGGAAACTGCTACTATTAAAAATATACCAGCAATGAATGATACTAAGTTAAATCAGTCTCGGTCAAGACCAGAGCGAGCGGGCGCGACAGACGCGCCCCGCCCAAGATGGACTGTTTTTTCCGGCATGAGGCCGACGGGAAGGCTGCATTTAGGCAATTATTTCGGGGCGCTTAGAAATTGGATCGATCTCCAAGAAAAATATGTCTGTTACTTTTGCGTGGTTGATTGGCATATGCTAACGACTGGATACGCGGACACCTCTTCATTAAAGGACAACGTTCATCAAATGGTTTTAGATTGGCTCGCCGCCGGGCTAGATCCCCAAAAATGCGTCATCTTTAAACAATCTGACGTGATTGAACACGCGGAGTTGGCTCTTCTTTTGAGCATGACCACTCCCTTGTCCTGGCTTGAGAATAATCCGACATGGAAAGAACAGCTCCAGGAGCTCGCCAAAACAAAGGTTGCTCAGATACTGGAATCTCCGAAAGTTGTAGGCGGACATATCCTGGAGGGTAGAAATCCCAGCCCTGATCAGGAAAAAATTCCAGGCCTCGTGCCGCCAGTCGGGAGACCTCAAATGGAAGACGCCAATAACTCTCTTCGCACCTTTGGCTTTCTTGGTTATCCCGTTCTCCAATCAGCCGATATTCTCCTCTATAATGCCACCAAGGTTCCGGTGGGTCAAGACCAATTGCCCCATGTCGAATTATCCCGCGAGATATGCCGGAGATTTAACAGCTTTTTTCCCGGCACATTCGCCGAGCCCGAGGCCCTCTTGACTTCGACGCCGAAAGTTCCCGGCACGGACGGCCGGAAAATGTCCAAATCTTACGGAAACACGATTCAACTGCTGGAAAGCGAGGATTCTCTAAAAGAAAAGACGCGGTCCCTTTATACCGACCCCACGAAAATCAAGGCTACAGATCCCGGGCATCCCGAGCCCTGCGCGGAAAACCCGCCGGGGTGTTCGGCTTTTGCCCTGCACAAACTCTACGCCTCAGAGGATTTCGTCAAACAGCGCAAAAGCGATTGCCTTGCCGGAAAAATCGGATGCGTCGCCTGCAAAAAAGATCTGCTGTTGGAAATGAGCGAACCCTTCTCGGAATTTAGAGAAAGGCGAAACCAACTGTCCCGAAATCCGGAAGCCGTTTCCGCCATACTGGAATCGGGAGCCCAAAAAGCCAAGGCAGTCGCCTCAGAGACAATGGCCCGTGTTCGCCGGGCGATGAATCTCGTATAATAGGCAAATGCCTATTTCAACCCTGGACATCCATCTCGAAGTTTTTGAAGGGCCACTGGACCTTCTTCTTTTTCTAATCAAGAAAGACGACCTTGATATCCACAACATTCCCCTTGCGCATATCACGCAGGAATATCTCGGGTATCTGCAGCTGATGAAAGACCTCAATTTAGATCTGGCGGGCGAGTTTTTGGTCATGGCCTCGACCTTGATGCTTCTCAAGACAAAATCTCTTCTCCCCAAAAGCCCGGAGCGGCTGGAAGAAGAGTTGAGCCCGGAATCGGATCTGACGGCCAAACTTCTTGAATATCAGAAATTTAAGGCCGCCTCCGAATACCTGGAAAATCGGGGAGAAGAATTTAAAAACGTATTTTACCGAGGAACCCCTCATTTTGAAGACTCGGAAAAAACTCTTTCCGTCGGGGTTTTCGATTTACTATCGGCGCTCAAAGAAATATATGAGCGCGGGGAAAAAGACTCGCGGGAGATTATCGGAGAAGAATTCCCGATCGAGGAGAAAATCGAAAAAATATCGAAAATGCTTAAAGACCGGCCGACTTTATCATGGGAAGATATCTTTACCGGAGAGAAAAAACGCCGGGGCATTCTCAGCTGTTTCTTAGCCCTTTTAGAATTAGTCCGTCTCCAAAAAATTTTTATCAGGCAAGATTTAAATTTCGGCAAGATTCTAATCTTTAAAAAGGAGGTCCCCCATGGAAATGGAGACATCGCAGCCGCCTATTCAAGCTCAAATGGAAACGAGCCAAACCCCGGAACCTGAAGAAGAAAAAACTCCAGCGGGAAAAACCGTTTTGCCCCTTATCGGAATTATCGAGACTCTTCTTTTTATCACCGACCGACCTCTTTCTTTAAAACGGATCGGAGAAATAGCGAAAGAGAAAAATCTCTCTGCCGTCGAGAGCGCCGTCAATGAGTTGAAAGAAAATCTTCAGAACAGAAATTCCGCGCTTAGGATATTTGAAATCGCCGGAGGGTTTCAAATGGCGACAAAACCGGAATATGCTTCCGTCATCCGCAAGCTGTTTGCCGACAAGATGACGCTTAAACTCTCAAAAGCGGCCCATGAAACTCTTTCCATCATCGCCTATCGCCAACCCTTAACCCGCGCCGAAATTGAAACCATTCGCGGTGTCGACGTCATCGCCGCCCTTGAAACCCTCCTTGAAAAAAAGCTCATCCGCGTCGCGGGAAGAAAAGAGACCATCGGACGCCCCCTAATGTATGAAACGACTCCGGAGTTTTTAAAACATTTCGGCCTTAAAAGCCTGGAAGAACTTCCCCCCATCGAGCAATTCGAGATTTCCGAGCGCAAAGAGACGCCGTCAACTTCCCCGGAAGAAATGGCGCCGCCAGAAAAGCCGATTCCGCCGCAGCCGCCCACGATAACCGAGGAAACTTCTCTTGAGACGCAAAAAAACCCGGAGGTTTCCTTTGAGCCTTCCGATGCAATTCAGCCATGAAGATATTGATGGCGGCCAGCGAGGCCGTCCCTTTCTCAAAGACCGGAGGCCTGGCCGATGTCGCGGGATCTCTCAGTCAAAAAATAGCGGAGCTGGGTAATCAAGTCCTACTCGTCTCCCCTCAATATCAATCGATTCCGCTCCATTACACCGAGAAAGCGCGGAAAATTTCCCTCTTCGTTCCTTTAGGTTCAAGGATCTTTAACGGCCAGTTGCGGGTTTTTGAACACAAGAATGTAACGGTCGCGTTAGTCGACTGCCCTGAATTCTTTAATCGTCCGGGCCTTTACGGCGAAGCCGGAAAAGACTACAAAGACAACGATCTCCGCTTCGCTTTTTTCGCGAAATCGGTTTTGGAAGCCTCAAAAGCCCTCAAATTTAAGCCTGACATCATCCATTCCCATGATTGGCAGACCGGACTTATATGCGCCTTTCTCAAAAGCCCGCGCGCAGACGAATTTTTTGGCGATACAAAAACGGTCTTCACCATTCACAACCTCGCCTATCAGGGAAATTTCCCGCCGGAAAGCGTGCAGAGATGCGGAGTCGACCCTTTATTGTTTAACTCCGAAGGGCTGGAGTTCTATCATCAGATGAGTTTCATGAAATCAGGCCTTGTTTTCTCCGATTTGCTCAACACCGTCAGCCCCACCTATGCCCAGGAAATCCAAGCCTCTTCCGAACGCGGATTTGGATTTGAGGGACTTTTAAGCTACCGCAGGCGCGAACTCTACGGAATTCTCAACGGATTAGACACGGAAATTTGGGATCCCCAAAAAGACATGGCCCTGGAAAAGAAATACTCCAGCGAAAATTATCCGGAGGGAAAATCCGCGGCAAAAAAAGAAATTTTTCTTAAAGGAAACTTAAGCGTTCCGCTCAAAACCCCTCTCATCGGAATAGTCTCTCGCCTCGATCGCCAAAAAGGCTTGGGCATCGCGCTGGAAGCTCTCAAAGACCCTATCGAGAATATCGCCTTGGCCGTCATTGGAACCGGAGATCCGGCGCTCGAACAGGCTTTCTCGGATTTCGCCAAAAAATTTCCGCATCGCGTTTATTTCCATCCGCGTTTTGACGAAGCCTTTGCCCATAAAATTTACGCGGGTTCGGATATTTTTTTGATGCCCTCTCGCTTTGAGCCTTGCGGCCTGGGACAGATGATCGCGATGAGATACGGTTCGGTTCCCGTCGTTAGCCGCACTGGCGGGCTTGCCGACACCGTTTTTGAGTCGCCTGGAGAAAAGAAAAACGGCTTTCTCTCTGAACCCGGGGACGCCAAAGACCTCAAAGCCGCCCTTAGCCGTGCGCTCAAGGATTACACCTTGCCTTCCTGGAAAGACTTGATCCTATCCGGAATGAACAAGGACTTTTCTTGGGAGAAATCCGCCAAGGATTATCTTAAACTCTATCAATTGGCCCAGAATTCCAACGCCAGAGTCAAGACTTTTTAATCGCCGCGGGATAAGGATTTCAGTTTTTCCCTTAAACCGCCCTGAGCTTTGCGGGAAAGCGTCGCGGCGGATTTAAGCGCCCCTAAAGCGCCCACGGTCTTTTGGAGCGTCTTAAAAAACGCCACGCATGGCCTACAATCTCCGAGATGAGATTTAATTTTAGCGAGAGTCTCAGAGTCCAAAGAGCCGTCAATATAATCGGACATTTTGCGGGAAAGGCTTTTGCAATGGGGTTCTTTCATTTCGCCTTTTCTTTAAATTCCTCTTCGAAGCGCTCCCTTAAGTAGATTCGGCCTCGGTGAAGCCGCGATTTGACTGCGGGAATGCTGAGCTTTAAAATCTTCGCCGTTTCTTCCGCTGACAGGCCTTCAATGTCGCGCAAGGTCAAGACCAGCCGGTAATCGGAGGGAAGTTCTGACAAGGCCTTGGCCACCGCCTCCAGCAATTCTTTTTTCCTTGAAATTTCCTCGGGATTAGGAAACCAATCCTTAAACTCCCACTGAATCTCATCTTCATTAGTCCGGTTGCGATCTAAAATAGACACGACGGGTTCCCGCTTTTTCTTGCGGAAACGAACCCAACAGAGATTGGCCGCGATTCGATAAAGCCAGGTCCCCAAATTCGAGCGATTTTTAAATCCCTTGATATTTTTAAAAGCCGAGAGAAATGTCTCCTGATAAACATCCTCGGCGTCCGATGGCATTCCAGCGCAGACATGATGCGCGAGACTAAAGATTTTATTTTCGTAATTTCGAATTAACTGAGAAAAAGCCTCTACATCGCCGGCTTTGCTTTTCTCGATTAACTCCGACTCTTTCATCGGAAACTACGCCTTAACCAAAGAAGGGCTGTCAAAATTTTTGAGCAGATGCCGAGAAATCACTAATTGCTGGATTTGAGAAGAGCCTTCCCCGATTTGATAGAGCTTGGAATCTCTGAAAAACCGCTGAACGGGACAGTTAAGCAAGGACCCTTCCGGGCCAATCAAGTCTAAAATTTCGCTGGTGGCGCGGACGGCTAAATCGCCGCTGATGAGTTTCGCCATAGAAGCTTCTTGGGAATACGGGCGCTTTTGATCCATTAAAAAGGCGGCTCGCCACGTTAAAAGCCGGGCCGCATCCACTTCAGAGGCGAGCTGAGCCAAAACTCTTTGAGCGTAGGTCAAACCCGGATTTTCAGGAGTGATTCCGTAATCGGATTGCCTCTCTTTGACCCAGCAAATTCCCTCTTCCAAGGCCGCGCGCGCGATCCCAACCGAAATAGCCGAAATAGCGACGCGCCCCCCGTCTAGAACAACCATCGCGTCCCGAAAAGCGCGGCCCGCTTTCCCAATCACGGCTTCTTTGGGGAGTTTCAAATTGTGGAGATGGAGTTGCGCGGTATCGGAAGATCTAAGCCCCATCTTCTTTTCGATTTTTCCGATGTTAAGCCCGGGCGTCCCTTTTTCCACGACAAAAGCGGTTAAACCTTCCCTGCCGTTTTCGGTAAATTCGGCAGAAGTCTTGGCAAAAATCACGTAGATGCCGGCGACCGACCCCTGGGTGGTAAAAGTCTTAGACCCGTTGAGAACCCAATGAACGCCGTCAAATTCGGCTCGGGTCTGAATGGAAGCCGCGTCCGATCCCGCGCCCGGTTCGGTTAAAGCCCAAGCTCCCAGGTCTTGCCCGGAGGCGAGACGCGGAATATAACGCAGGCGCTGTTCTTCGCTTCCGTGCAAATAAATCTGGCTGGAACAAAGCCCGTTATGAGACTCGACCGTCAGCGCGATAGAGGCGTCCACGCGGCCCAATTCTTCCAAGATAATACAGAGCCCCAGTTCATCTTCTCCCATTCCCCCGTATTTTTTGGGAAATGGAATGCCCCAGAAGCCCATTTCTTTAAGCAACGGCACGGTGTCCCAAGAGAACTCTTCTTTTTGATCGCGAAGCGCGGCTTGAGGCGCGAGCCGCTGATCGCAGAAATTGCGAACGCGCTTTTGAAGTTCAAGATGATGCGGGGTTAAATTGAAGTCCATAGATTCATTTTACAAGTTTTTCTGGCCTTGGCTCTCCCTGAGGTTTTAGAGTCGCGCAGTAAACTCCCAATAAAATAAGGATTCCGCCCAAGAAGCTGCCCCAATTAAGAGCTTCTCTCAAAAGAAAAACGCCGAAGAGAACGCCCAAGAGAGGCTGAAGAAAAATAAAATAAGCCAACAGCGAAGCTGAAACCCGCTCCATCGCGAGATTCCAGGTCAAAACTCCGGCAAAAGAAACGCCCAAAGACAGATAGAGCACGAAGAAAAGCGTCGGACCGGAAAAGGGAATTTTTACGGCCGCAAATTTCCCGCTCAATAAAAAGAAAAAAAGCGGGAAAATAGCCAAAAAAGAAATCAGAGCGGTCAAACTCAAGGCGTCTATTTTCTTAAGGAGGGGCTTGCCAATGACGGTATAGAGGGCAAATAAAATTCCTTGAAGACATAAAAAGCCGTCTCCCAAACAAGAGCCGCGAGAAAAATCAAACAGTTGAATTAGGGAATGCCCTTGAAAGACAATTAAAAAAGATCCTACAAGACTCACTCCCAGGGCGAATATTTTGAGCGCGGACAACTCTTCGTCCAATAAAATAGCCGCCAAAAAAATAATCGCAACCGGTTCTAGCGCCATGAGAAGCGCGGCATGGGTCGCGCTGGAAAGTTTTTGCCCCCACGCTCCAAATATAAGAGGAGCGTCATAACCGACAGCGGCAATCAAAAAAATTCTTCCCCAATCCTCGAGATTAAGATGAGTCTTTCTTAAAGCCCGAACGCAAAAAGGGAGAAACAGAGGCCCCGCAATCAAGACCCGCCAAAACACCACCGCAAAAGGAGAAAGATTTTTCAGAGCGTAGGCCGTGGCCAAAAAAGAGGCGCCGCCCAGGCAATTCGTTAAGAGAAGTAGAAAAAAAGAGCTAAAGTCCATATCCCCGAACTCAGAGAGGCAAACGCGGAACAGAAGGCAAATCAATCCCGTGGGCTTTGGCAGACGCGCGGATATGTTCTTCGTAGAGGATATTTCCGTCTCGGTCCATGCCATTGAGAAGGACATGGGTTATCGCCGAGGGAATATCAGGCATGTATCCAAAGATAACCGGAATAATCAATTCCGCCGCTATCCTTGCGCCTTCGTTTTTGCCCAAGCTTTCGATTAAAGATTTCCTCAAATCCCAGGCAAACCCCATCCACGCCAGTCCTTGCTGGTGAACCTCATCTTGCGGGTTGAATTGATAATTATTTTCCCCGTTTCTAATCCAGTCGGGGTTCTGCTTTTTTAACAATCCCTCCCCGATTAAAGGCGTATCGAGCATAAACATAGACACAATATCGCCCCAGCCCTCGCCCAGCCCCTCATTGGGCATTATTCCGGCGGGGTGATCCAAAACCGGAAGCTTGTAATGGTAGGAGAAATAGGCCCGCGCGCGCTTAAGCATGTTCATGAAAAAACCAGCGGGCGGATTGTGAATCATATCATCGGCCTTGTGAGTCATTTCATGAAAAAAAATGCCTATTTTGCCGGCGTCGGAATATTCCTCGCTTGCGCGATCAGAATGGATATCTCCGCTTTCGGAGCTATACCAGGCGTTTCCAGATTCAGGAGAATTGACTCGAATCGTCGTCCGGTAATCAAGGCGATGGTCGGAATTCAAAATTCCGCGCAGCCACGCGCGATGCCGTGAATCCGCCACATATGCGTTGGCCTGATTGACAATTAATGGGTCCATTCCCTCAGGATTAAAGACCACGACATTATCGGAACCTTTATGAATGCGCGCGGAAATCTCAATGGGTTCTCCCTTTTCATTGACAACTTCGGTAAAAAGGCCGGACAATCTCGCCTTAACGGTCGTTTCAGCATCTCCGATCTCGGAGGAAAAGCGCCCATTTTCATCAGTCGTGTATTCCCGTCCGCCGATCGTCAAATGAAGATAGGGAAGAGGCTGCGGAGACAAAACCATTTTTCCTCCGGGACGATGGTCGTTTGATTCCGCCAGAACCAAAACCTGGCCTTCAGCCTTGCGCGTTGACGTTAAGCGCAGAGAAGACATTTGATTTCCGACCTTGGGCGCGACAACGGGGCGCAAATGCTCGGCGATATCCGGGGGTAGTCCCAAAGAATTAGAATCCCCATCATTATTCCAAATAAAAATATCTCCACTAAATAAATCGGCCGCGATGGTCAAGGGAAGTCCCTTTTTCCGGTAGAGATTTACCGCTGTCCAACGCCCCCGGCGTTCGACAATCGCTCTTCCCAGAAATCGAATCAAGGTCTCCGAAGAGTCCGCGAAACGCGCGCGAACCGCCTCGCCTAAATCTTCGTCTTTTAAAATGGCTTTTGGGGGCAGATCAACTTCCGAATAGAGGTTTGAATGAAGCGAAACCAAGAAAGCGCGGCCTTTGACCACCTTAATCGTAGCCGCGACATGGGCCCCCCAAATAGGCAAGGAAATCAGAGAGCCTCCAGCGGTCCGCACATCTTTTTTTTGGCGAAAATAAGCGTAGAGGGTATCCGCGCGGTTGGGCGAGCCTGAATGCGCGGTCACATAAACCGTGGATAAATCTAGGCTTGAAATTCCCAAACGGGATTTTTGAAGATCTATTTTTTCCCGCAAAACCCTTTCAACCGCGAATTCATCCTTGGGATTGACATGGAGTTCAATGGGATTTTTGAGCACTCCCTCTGAATCTTCCCCATCCCATAAATTTCGGCGAACCACGCTCTTAGGCGAAGAATCGGCCCCTAAATCCATCGCCTCGGAAAGCGCCGGAGGCAAGTCTAAGGGTTTAGGAAAACCTTGAGGCAAAAGGCTCCCGGGGTATTTGAAGCCGTCAAAGAAACGGCGAAAGAGAGAGGCCTTTTTTTTGATCTTTGGAATTTTGGAAACAGGATCTACAAGAGCCTTGGCGTCATTTAAATTGGGCAGGGAAAGGTTTTGAGAGGAGTCCAGCGGAAATGATAAGTTTACCTCTGCGGGTGAGGGCGGAGCGGAATTAGAAAACTCCTTAAAAACCCCGGAAGCCCCAAAAGCGGAAGATTCCAGGAAAAGGAAAAAAGAAAGCGCGAGGGTTTTCCCCCGCGCGTTCTTGTCCACCGACTTATTTCCTTATTTTAAACTTAGGCGGCCGGAGCCTTAGACTGAGACTCTGGAATCGTCATCCCGTGTTTGGCCGCCGCCTGCTGCAAGGTCTTGGTCGCGACCGACTTAACCGCGGCATCCGTCAACGACTTGGCGGCCAGATAAATGACACCTAAGGCCGCCGGGACATCGGAGGCATTGGCATAGCCATAGATATGCGGGAAAATAAGACTCTGAATTAATGAGAGCGCCTTATCCTTGCCAAGAGCGTCAATTAGAAGCGAGTGCCAGGCCCCGCCATAGCCGACGGTTCCCATAAACGCCAAGCCCTGGCGGTGAACTTCATCGCCGGGGTTAAACTGATAATCATTGGTCGTCTCGCGCAAAGCCCCGCCAGGAACATTGGGCAGAGGAGACTGGGCAGGATCGTTAAAAAAATGTTCTCCAATCAGAGGAGTCTCTAAAATATGGGTCGCGAACATATCTCCAATTCCTTCTCCAAGACCCGGGTCCACCGAGGCCATCGCTTGAAGCCCCAGATGGGCATAGCTGGCGACCAAGGCATGGGTCCAGTGTCCGCTCTCGTGGAAACTCACGCCGGGGAGAGTGCCGGTATTGATGCACTGCGCGCTGGACAAAAAGAAGTTAAGAGTATTGCTGGAGGGATCGTAATAGGCGTTACATTCATCCGCGATATTGACGTTGATCGTCAATTTCTGTTTAAGAAGGCCGTCTTTTTCGCCCACTCCATGCGCCATCACCCAATTGATAAAAACATAGTGGCTATAATAAGCGCTCACCTGCGCCAATTCCTTTTCCGATTCGGCGCGCGCCTGATTTGCCGCGTTTTCTTTAGCCCGGTAAGAAGGAGAGAAAATGTGTTTGAAGGCCTCAACAATCTTGCCCCAAAAAGTCGGCGGGGAGGCCGGCGTGTCAGGACCCGTGACGCTGGTCGGCGGGTTAAAAACAACCACCGCTCCGTCTTTTCCTTTGACCACTTGGGCTTTAACCACTAAAGCATCCCCCGCTTCGTTATTGATTACGACATGATCGCTTTCAAGGCGAGCGGTGACGTCCAGGGGTTTATCGTTAGATAAATCGATATTGACGCGGCCCTGATCATCGGCTTGAACTTCCCGGCCATCCGGAAGAGTCACCGTCACTCCCGGCAAAGGCAGCTGATAAAGATGCGGCGGGGTCCCCATGTCGGCATCGGATTTGGGAACGCGGGCTTCAAATTGGGCCGAAGCCGACGACGCAGATGAAGGCGGTCCGGTAGTCGGCGCGGCAACGCCCATGCGCATGTCCCACAAAAAAGTTTGTCCGGTGGCGATATCAGCCGCGACGAGCGCGTCGATGCCGTCTACTTTATAGAGGCTGATCGCGTGCCACGCTCCGCCTTTTCCGGAAGAAGAGGGCACATAGAAGATTTGCCGGTCGCGAAATGCGATTTTCGTCGCGGCCTCATTTTTGATTTTAAGCCGACTCCTAATTTTCCCCTCTAAAACCGCATCGTTAAACTTTGAAGAAGCGTCAACCTTGAGGTTCGGGAAAAGCCGGCCATTGACCCCGACGATGACGGGTTTATCGTTTTTGACTTGAATCGTAAAATTAATCGCAGAGCCGTAAACCGGAATCGGCGCGGCGACTCCATCCGTATACTGCTGGTGGAAAGAAGCGTACCAGGTCGGAAGTTGTCCGGGGACCTGGGTTAAAAACATCTTGGACATTCCCAAATCGGCGCTTTTGATCTTATACTGAGGATGGGCATCGATCATCTCCCGAACGGCGCGCTCGATATCGGATGCGTTCTGAGGATCGGCGGAAAGAGAGATATCCACCACCCGGTCAAAGACCTGGCTATTAGGAGCCGCTGGAGTCGTCGAATCCTCCGCTGCGGAAACCGCGTTTAAAGACCACTGAAATTCCGGCTGTTCTTTAAAATTCGGGATAATCGGCCCGGCATCGGTTTTAACCCCTCGGGGAAGCTTAAGTTTTGGAAGCGGTCTAATTGACGGCGCAAAAGCGGAAAACTGAAGAGCGGAAAGAGGCGACCGGGCCTTGGAACCGTCAAAAAGCCGAGCCCCTAATTTTTTGAGATTTAAGCGGATAAAGGCAGAAAGATTTTTGAGAGGCTCAGCGCTTTTCCGCTGGACCGATTGCCCAACTCCAGAAGCGCCTAAAGGCCCAAAAGCCTGGCCCGTTTCCTTATTATTATAAGCGCCGGCGCTTAAGCCCGCGTTTTGGGAACCAAGAACGCTTTGAGAAATGACCGCTGGATTTTTCTTCTCGGCCAAAGGAATCTGTTTTTGGATCGCGCCCAGGGAATCTTCAAACTGGAGAGATTCTTCCATGGCCTCGGACGGCAAGGACAACGCATTGGCCCCTTCGGGCGACAAGGCGAGATCCGACAAATGAACGGGAGCGACATCGGCCCGCGCCTCAACCGGCGAAAAACCGCCGGCCCAGACGGACCCGAAACTGGATGAAAACAAAACGCAAAGAGAAACTAACGAGCTGGTAAATTTTTTATTCATAATTTCCTCTATCCTTTTTAAAGTCCTACTCCTCTATTTTATTCCCTTATTTGAAAATCCGTATGGGTCTAAAGTCCTAGAGCCTCTCCGGCAAAGGACCCAGATTAAGAGCGTTCGTTTCATGAGTTCTCTGGCTTATCGAACGGTTTTTCCCGCCGGAGAAGTCTCTGGCGAATTTTTTGCGGCGAGGTTTTGGCTTGACGGAAAAGACGGAGAAGCCGGAAGATCAAGGCCGTGATCATTTTTTGCGTGGGCGCGAATAATGGACTCATGCGGAGTATTTCCATCTTTGGACATATCGGCCAAAAGGGCGTGGGTCAAGGCGCTGACGGGATCTTCGGGCTGCGCATAGAGCTGGGCCAAAACAAAAATCAAAGCCGAACGGAAAGCGCCTTCGGCTTCCCCCATCGCGGCCATAATGTCTTTGCGGCTCATCCAGGCCGTCCCCATCTGAGTTTCCCCCTGATTATGAGGATCGGGATTTTTAGAGTCATAGGCGGTTTTATTCTCGCCGGTTCGGATGATCGTCGGCATTCCAGGCAGCGGATTTAAAATAAAGCCGTTTCCAATGACTGGGCTGTTTCTCATAAACATTGAAATGGTGTCGGCGGTCGCCTCGTTAGAGCCAGAGCCCATCACGGGGCTGATCGGATTTTTAACGAAACGGTAGGATGGAGAGTTCACCTGTTCATCCGTTAAATTGAGTTGAGAAGCCCTTTGAACAAAACGATGGCCCAGTTCATGAAGGGAGATAGAGGGTTGCGAAGTGTTTTCAAAGGTCACCATCACGGTCCGAATTTGTCCATCCTTGCCGCGGATTTTTTCAGGCAACGTCGCCCTTTTCATTAAATAAAAGCCATCGGTCATGGGGTCATAATCGGCGTTTCCGGGGAGGCTGGTCCCATTGGCATGAATCGAACCCGCCAAGGGAACGTAAAAGCGCGGGTCGGAAAGTCCGAGATAGGACTTAAACCAATTAAAGAGGCGGTAAGAATAAACGTAGGCGTTGACGCTCGCTGCGGCCTGCTCGTTATCTCCGCTTGGGTTGACAGTCACGCGAACGGTGTCCCCCGGTTTGACGGTCAAATTGGCGACAATCGGCGAATCGGAGGAGTCATCGTCGATGACCGGACCGTAAATCCCGTCTAAGCGCACGACGATAGGCATGGGTTTTCCAGCATTGGCATCGGCGGCAATCGTAAAATTGCCGTTTTCGTCTGTCACCGCAATCACGCGCCCCTGAGAATCGAAAATCTTGGCGTTGGGTAAGGGCATTTCTCCTATCGGGCCGTGGTCCTGTCCGTCATCGGTCAACAAAGTCCCCCGTCCCAGGGCGGTGCCGGAAGCGGAATTGCCCTCCGAAGCGCGGTAGCGATTGAGAATTCCATCCGCTCCCAACGGAAAGGCTTCTCCGGTTTTGACATCGACGAGAATAATTTTTTGCCCTCCGGAAAGGGAATTGCCTTGATAAATATTGATCGCTCGCCAGGCGCCGGAAAGATAAGCGATTTCCCGAGCCATCAAAACCACTTGCGGAGTCGCATTTCCCAGATTGAAATGTCCCGGCGCCTTTGGGCGAATGACGTTATCCGCTGAATTGCCGCCGTTTGAGGACCCCAAAGAAAGCTGTTTGAGGGCAATTTCTTCAAGCTGATTATCGTCATATCCCGGTGTCATAATGGCCGGATCAATTCCCGGGGTAAACCCGCCTTCGATTCCCATCACAATAGGCTTGCCGTTTAAAACCTTGATATGAAAACGCAAATCCGCGCCATCAACCAAAAGATAATAAGGAGAGCCGTCTCGGTCTACCCCTTTTTGCCATTGCCTAAAAACCGCGATGATGCTGTCGGCCTGATCGGCTTGCCCCGCAAGTTTAACGACATGAACTGTCGCCATTTGTAGATTCGGAGCTCCATATTGATTTGAAAGCCCGTATTTTTCCGGGTTAGAATCCACCTCCTGACGCAAAGCCTTCTCGATTGAAGCCATGTCCGCGGGATCGGCATTGAGAATGAGCGGCTTTTCTTCCTGGGGAGAAGCGGGATTGGCGGAAAGATGAAACTCTTTAAGAGAGACAATTCCATTATTGGGGGGCTCAAGCAAAAAGCGGCGATCAGGCGAAGGAACGGTGTTTTCGTTTTGCCAGGGTTTCTGTCTAACGCCTAGAGACGCGGCGGAAAAAGATGATTGACCGTCGAAATTAATCTTTCCAATTGATTTATCTGAAGTCTTAAAAACTCCTCGTTTCAAAACTTTTTTCAAGCGCCCCAAAAGCGCGGAGAACCGCGTTGGTTTTAAAGGCCTTTGGCCCCGCTGAGAAATAGCGGCGGGAGAAATTTTCTGAGTTTGAACCCGTGAAATTTTCAACGGAGGCAAAACTGCCTCAGACTCCAAATTGGGAAGAGACTCTTCTTTTAATCCGGACTCTAATCCTGGAAGATCGGAAAAGTTTTGAACTGAAAAATTGAGAGGCGCGAGCGCCGCCTGAGAAATATTTTCCGGCTCTCGGGAAATTTCGCTTTCAACGTTCGCCGCGAAGGCGGCGGGGCTTAAAGAAGAAAGAAACACTGACAAAGACAAGAGGGAGCGCAAAAGCATTTTTTGGTTTTTCATGCCTCTTATTATGCCGATCTTAGAGTTCAAACGCATGGGTCTAAAGTCCTAGACCCGTTCCGGCAAAGGACCTAATTTTTACAATTTCGTCAACCAGCGCCAAAAGCGTTTTCACTTTCTCGTCAAAGAAAACGCAAAACGCCGGAAAGTATTGTAGAATCAAGGATATGAGGCGAGGTAGCTCAGTGGTAGAGCACTGGTCTGAAAAACCAGGTGTCGACAGTTCGATCCTGTCCCTCGCCATCTTGTCTCTAGCGGTATTGACTCTTTCATCCTGCGTCCCTCAACCCGGAACGCCCGGAGCTCCGGGCGCTGGACAAGCCGCGCAATCTCAGGCAGGTTCTGCCGCCGTCGTCAGTTCCACCCAAACCGCGAAAACTGATCCCTTAATTACCAGCACCCTCATCAATCTTTTTGACAATCTCAACCAAGAGACGGTCACTCTCAATAACACCAGCGGCACCCCGCTTGGAGATATCATCAGCATTGGAACTCCGACGGGGTTTCGTCTCAGAAATCACTATACCCACATCGGAATTCCAGTCACCGAAGCCTTATCGCTTAATACCGGCAATCCGCGCATTCGAAAAGAGCTTGTGACCATGGCGCGCTGGAGCACCAATTACGAAGTTCGCTCGGAGGCCTTGATTATTTTGGCCAATCAGCACAATCTCGCCGATGAACCCGTATTTAAAGAAGCTCTTCTTTATTTCCATTCCGGAATACGTTTTGGCGCGATGGGAGCGCTGGCGGTTTGGGGCCACCCGCAACACGCCATTCCTTTATTAAAGAGCGAAACCGACCCCAACAGGGAAGGTATCCCGATTCTCAATGTTTACGCGGCAGGGCTTCTGGCGCGATTAGGGGATTCCAGCGGCGTTCCTATGCTTCGTTCTTTTTTGAATAACCCCAGTTGGGTTGTCCGCGCGATGGCGGCGCAGTATTTGGGAGATTACGGAGACGCCAGCGATTACGATCGCTTAGTCAACCGAATCAATCAAGAGCAGCAGTATAATTTTGTCGTCGCGGAAGACTGCATCGCCGCCATTAAATTATTTCCCAAGAAAATGGCCAACCAATGAAAAAAATCGTTTTTGTTTACGCATTCTTGCTGGCGGGAAATGTCTATGCTCAGAACGCCTCTCCGCAAGCGGCGGCGCCCGCGCCCACAACTACAGCCCCTATTCTTGAGCTCGAGCCCCTCATCATCACGGCCCCAAGGCTCAAATTGCCCCCAAACGCCGTCCTAGATCCCCAGATTAACGCTAATTTATTGCGCCTTCTTCAACTGCCCAATTTGAGACCCAACAGCCAAGAACAATTAGACCCCTCCTTGACCAATTTGGCCAATCTGACTACCTTGGACGGCTATAACCTTCAGACCCGCTACACTCAACTGGGTTTTCTTCTCACCGAAGGCTTGGCCGGAACTAAAGACATGACGCTCCAAAATTCCCTTCAGACCATTATCCAGACCGGAACCAACGTGCAGCTCCAGGCGCTTGCCCTTGACGCTTTAGCCTATACGCATGACCCGCAATTTATCCCGCTTTTCCAATCCGCGCTTCAAAATACTAATGTCACGGTACGCTTTACCGCCATGGAAGCTCTCTATATCATGGCCAATGGCAAACCCGATTCCAATATCAGCTCTATTATTTATACCGCCGCGCAGGTCGACTCTTCTCTCGCGGTCACACTCTACGCCTCGCACCTGGCCTGGGAATTAGGAAACACCTTCGGACGCGAAACCCTTCTTCAACACTATCAGGATACAGATTGGTTCACCCGCGCCTTTACCACTCATTATCTTGGCGAGATGGGGCACAACGATGTTTTTTCTCTAATTCAACCGCAACTTTACACCGAAACCAATCCCTCCGTTCAAGCAGAGCTGTGTTGGGCTCTACTGAAAATGGAAAAATACAGAAAGCCTTAGGCCTCGCAAATAAATGCTCTCAATTCTCAAAGCCCTCGCTTTTAGTGGTGGAGATTGGATCATCTGGGCGCTGATCGCCTGTTCCGTCTTGGCTCTAGCGGTCATTATCGAACGCGGACTATTTCTCAAAAAAGAGGAAGCCGCGTTTCTTGGGCTCCAAAACTCTTTAATGGCGGGAGAGGAAAAGATTAATCTCTCCGAGTTTGACGGTTCCGCCAGCCGATTATTGGGAGATGCGCTGACCGAGAGTTCTAGAAAAAAACCGTTTAACAGCGAACTTTTCGCGGCCAAAAGCTGGCCTGAAAAAAATCTCCTTGAAAAAAGACTTCTCATTTTGGGAACTCTCGGCTCCAACGCCCCTTTTATTGGGCTTTTGGGAACGGTCTTGGGCGTCATCAAAGCCTTTCATGATTTATCTCAGAGTGGCGCCGGTCCCGAAGTCGTGATGAAAGGCCTCTCCGAAGCCCTGGTTACAACCGCCATCGGGCTTTTTGTCGCGATTCCCTGCGTTATCAGCTATAACTATTTCCAGGACAAGGTTCAGAAAATTCTCTCCGGAACCGAGTCGTTAATCGTTTCGTTAAGATCGCGTTCCGAATAAGGACATGCAAGCTCCCGGAAAAGCCTCCGGCCCCATGACCGGAATCAATATCACTCCGCTAGTGGATGTGGTCTTGGTTTTGCTGATTATTTTCATGGTTACCGCCCCCATGATCGCTCACCGAACTATTAAAATCGATATCCCCAAGGCCGCGCACCATTCTCATACGGCGACCAAGGCTATTGAAATCTCGATGGACTCTAAGACCCAAATTTATTTTTCCGGGAAACCCGTCACTCCCGCTCAACTCGCCCAAACCCTGGCCCAAATATTTGAATCAAATCCAGATACACGGGTCACTCTCGCCGCGGACAAAAAAGTCGCCTACGGGAAAATCGTGACTCTTTTAGATATCATTCGCGGCTCTGGAATCCACAAAATAGGGCTTGAAGTTAAAAGTCTGTGAATTTAAAAGTTAGGCCTCAAGCCCGCCCCAAAAAAATTCCGACACTGACCTGGCCGCAATGCCTTTTATTGTCCATCGCTTTTCACGCTCTACTATTGACTCTAAGCCTTAACTTCCATTTCAAAAAAAATTTAAATTCTCCCATTGAGGTCGATCTCACCAATCCTATCATTGGAAGCGGTCCTAAAAAATTAGGCGCGCCAAAACGCCGGGTCATCAAAGCGCCCCTGGTTCCAGCTCAACCAGCTCCCAAAACCCCTCCGCCAAAAACGCCGCCTACTCCCAAAACATGGACTCTTCCCAACAAAAATACTCAAAAGGCGATTCCCCTTCCGCCGCAAAAACCAAGCTCTCCGGGGGGAACAAAAACGGGAACCGGAACTTCTCCGCTTGCCGGTGGCTCCGGAAAAGGCGCCAATTACGGATCTCCCAAGGGAACCGGAAACGGCGGTTCTCCGGCGGACATTATTCCGCCGAAACTTTTAAATCTAAATGAGGTGCTTAAAAATCTTGAGAGATTCTACCCAAAGGCGGAAAGAGAAAAAGGTCAAGAAGCCAGCGTTTTAGTCGCCATCCATATTGGCATTGACGGAAATGTAACTGGGGTTGATATTCTGAAACCTGCCGCCGCCGATTTTAACGAAGCCGCTCAACAAGTCGCGCGACTGATGAAATTTTCTCCCGCCCGAAACGCTCAAGGGCCTATCGCCGTCAAAATCGCCCAACAGATGATTTTCCGCCTCGACAATTAGAATCATTTTGTAAAATAGACTCACGCGCGGGTGGCGGAACTGGCAGACGCGCACGGCTCAGGACCGTGTGGCCGCAAGGCCTTGAGGGTTCAAATCCCTCCTCGCGCATTTTTTGGAAATAGGGACTGTCCCCAATTCGTAAAAAATCGGTAAAAAAACCGGCCTGTTATTGACAAATAGCATTTCGGGGCTTACACTACTTGTTGGGAGGCTTTTATGGTCAAACGAATCTTTTACGCAACAATCACCGCGACGCTTGGAATGGTTCTCTCAGGAGTCTTTGGCTGCGGGAGCGGAGGAATGGGCGGAGGAGCCATGGGGGCTTCCGGCGGCCCTGGCGCCGGTCAATCGGCCGGATGTGGCTACCCTCCAACCAACTGCCCCCAGGGATATGTCCCTGTTCCCGGACAAGGCGGACAATGTATGCCGCAATCCATGGCAAATCAATCGTCAACTCCCGGCGGGTGAAGCTCTATTTGCGAGCTAGATACTGATAAACCGCAAGCCCGTTGGGAAATTTTGGATCATTTCCCGAAGCTTGGGCCAGTATTTCTAAAAACTCCGGCTCAAGATTTTGGCCTGAAATCTCTTGGGCTAGCTCGATTGCCCGGCGGGCATATTTAAGATTTTGAACCGCCTCAAGCCCCGCGATATCGGAAAAAAACCAGCCACAGCTAGTGAACATATAGAGGGCAAATTTCTGCATTTCCATAAGTTTAAGAGCCCTCTTAATATCCAAAGAAGATTTTTTCAACAAATGCCTTTGGATAAACGAATCGGGCAACTGGGAAACTCCGCCGCTAATTATTTCTCCATAATCATTGCGGGCGGCCCAAACATCTTTGAACAATCCCTCTCCTTTTTCAAGGGTCATTTCGTCAAGACGGGATTTAAGGGTATTTAAGGCCTGCCTTAGGGGAGTTCTCCATCTTTGGCTTTTTCCCTCCGAGCCGCAACCGCAATCAAGAAACCATCGCCCCACGCCATGCGAGCAACTCCAGGAAGTCCCCAATCCCTGGGGGCCGAATTTAATTTGAACTTCCCACAAGGGCGGATTTTTGGACAGAAAGTATGCGTAATTGACCACTTCGATTTTCCTTCTCGGCAATTCTTCGCTCAAGAGATAAGCCAAGCCCATCTCCGCGAACTTATGATGATGGCCGTAGAGTTCTCCATCGGTCGCCATGGAAACAAGACCTTCCGATTCATCTCCCCCAAAGGCCTGGATAATGCGGTCCGCGCAAACTTTCGAGTCAGACATCAATTTTTCAAAAGAAATCGCGGCGGAAATAGGCCCATCATAAAAGAAGATATCGATAAAGCGTTTTCGCGAACTCTTGGAATCGAACCAGCGATAGGGTTTTTTAGGATCAATGGAGCCGTCCGAGACATTCCACCAGGGCCCTTGGTTTTTAAGAGGCCTGACCCGCTCGGCTTGGCTGGGCGAAAGTATGACATATTTCATTTTAAAATCAATTAAAAGACTTAGGACCTGATCATCGCAAGCGGTTTCCGGCAACCACAAGGCTTCCGGATCGCGGCCAAAACGCCGTTTAAAATCTGAAATTCCCCAACAGAGGACTGTTCTCTGGTCACGGGGGTCGGCCAATGGCAAAATCAGATGGACAAAGGCCTGGGCGATGGCGTTTCCGTGCCCCTTAAGACGCCGAGAGCTTTCCCGATCCGCGGCGATAATTTTGGCGTAAGCCGCCGGGTTTTCTTTTTCAAGCCACATCATCAAGGTGGGACCGAAATTAAAACTGATGAGCCCGTAATTATTGATCCGCTTTAAAACTTGTTCATTGGGCCCCATAATCCGGGCTTCGGTGTTGGGAGCATAGCACTCGGCGGTTATTCTCTCATTCCAATCGTGATAATCTCCGGCGGATTCTTGGCGTTCAATGCGGCCAGTCCAGGGGCTTTCACGGGGAGGCTGATAGAAATGTCCGTGGATGCAAACAGAGCGCCTTAAGACGGAAGGCATGTCTCCCTTCTTTTAATTTTAAACGGCAACTTCCTCTTCCTGCTGAGCCCCACGGGGAGCGGGTCGAATGACTCCGCGTTTGGAAGAGCGAATAAAAGAAATCATCTCCCGCACTTCCGCGCAACGAAGCGACTCCGCTTGAGAAAGCGCCTCTTCCAGGCTCAGTTGAGACATAAAGAGAACGCGGTAAGCCTCTTTAATCATTTTTACCGCCGAAGGGGAGACTCCGGCACGACGAAGCCCTAAAAGATTAAGGCCCTTAAGCGTCGCGCGATCTCCCTGAACCATACAAAAAGGAGGAACGTCTTTGGGAATCATCGCTCCCCCGCCAATCATACACAAACGGCCAATCCTGGTATGCTGATGAGCGGCCGCAAGCCCTCCAACGACTGTGAAATCTCCCACTTCAATATGCCCCGCCATCGCGACCGAGTTAGCGAAAATGACGTGATTGCCGATCACACAATCATGAGCGACATGGGAATAGGCCATAAACAGGCAATGAGAGCCAATCAGGGTTTTTCCGGTGGCATGAGTCCCACGGTTTAAGGTGACGCATTCCCGAACCGTATTGGAATCTCCCATGATAAGAAGAGTTTCTTCTCCCGAAAATTTAAGATCCTGAGGCTCCCCTCCAATATAGGCCCCGGGGAAAATTCGGTTATTTTTGCCCATCTGGGTTCTTTCGATGACGGCATGCGCGCCAATAATACAACCCGCGCCGATGGCGCTATGAGGGCCAACTACGGCATATGGACCTATTTCGACGCTAGAATCTATTTGCGCATTGGGGTCAATGACGGCGGTTGAATGAATAGACATTAGGCCACCTCTTTATCGACGACCGCAAAAGACATGACGCCTTCGGCGGCGACCTTGTCTCCAATTTTGGCTTCACCCTTAAATTTACCGGCCCGGCCAAGCCTGAGGACTTCAATATGAAGCTTAAGCTCGGTTCCGGGAAAAACGGGAGTCCTGAATTTGGCTTCTTCAATTCCCATAAAATAGGCTATTTTGTTTTCATAGCCTCCCTTGGACAAAAGCATCACGCAGGCGGCCTGGGCCAAGGCTTCCATGATCAAAACCCCGGGCATAATCGGGTGTTCGGGGAAATGCCCTTGAAAAAAGGGTTCATTGATCGTGACCATCTTGGTTCCCACCGCGCGCTTATCTTCTTCGATAATCTCGACCCGATCCACTAAAAGAAAGGGATATCGGTGGGGAATCGCCTTTTTAATTCCTTTGATATCGACGACTCTGATTGCCGGCTGTGAAGCGAGAACGTTTTCCATTAATGCGCCTCCAGGGATTTTTTGCCTCTCATTTTGACCGCCGCATCCCTGAGAAGTTTGGCGAAAGCGACGTTGTGGGCGTGGCCCAGATATTCGGCTTCAACCCGCATCTTGAAAAGCGGGCGGCCGATTAAGGTTAAATCCCCTATCAAGTCTAGCATTTTATGACGCACAAACTCGTCTTTAAAACGCAGGCCGCCCTCATTGGTATGGTAGCGGTCTTTGCCGATGACAATCGCGTTATCGAGCGATCCGCCCTGGGCCAAGCCTTGCGATTTAAGGAATTCGACTTCGTGCTCAAAGCAAAAAGTGCGGGCTGGAGCGATTTCCTGCATATAAAGTTCTCGGCCCATGGTCAAAGACAGCGTCATCTCCGGCATTAAGGGATGCTCATGAATTAAAGTCGCCTTGATTTCAAAATTATCGGAGGGAATAGCCCTATACCTGGCCTTTCCATCTTGATAAGATATTTCGCCCGGCAAATGAAGCCAGCGCTTGGGAGCGTCGGAATAATGCTCTATTCCGGCCGTCAAAATCGCCTTTACAAACGGAAGAGAAGAGCCGTCCATAATCGGGGGCTCGGGAGCTGAGACCCAGACATCGATATTATCAATGCCCGCGCCGGTACAGGCGGAAAGAACATGCTCGACGGTATGTATTTTCGCCTCCCCAAGCCCCAGATTGGTTCCGCGAACGGTCGTGATGACAAAATCCAAGCGCGCCGGAACCATTGGGTGTCCCGGCAAATCGCTCCGAAAAAACCGGATGCCGGTGTTGGCCGGAGCCGGGCGGAAAGTCAGCTTGGAGGAGTTTCCGGTATGAAGGCCGATGCCCTCAAGGCTGATTTCTTTTTTAATCGTCGCCTGCATTGTTTCCATAAAAACCTCCAGGAGATAGGGACAGTCCCTATCTCATCCCGCCAGCTTCTTGATGGATTCAAAAAGCTCCGGCAAACGGCCGTAAAGGGCCAAAAGCTTAAACGCCTCTTTCCTTGGCCGCGCGGGAGAGCCAAATAAAATCGCGCCTTTTTCGACGTCAGATATGATTCCGCTCTGCCCCATGATGATCGCGCCCTCTCCCACTCTGAGATGCCCCGCCACCCCGGATTGGGCCGCCAGAATTACCTGGTCTCCTAATTGCGTTGAACCCGCGATTCCCACCTGACCGACAATCAGACACCTTTTCCCAATCCGAACATTATGGGCGATTTGAACCAAGTTATCGATTTTAGTTCCGTCACCAATAACCGTCGAGCCGATGGTAGCGCGATCAATAGAGACATTCGAACCAATTTCGACATCGTCTCCAATGACGACATTTCCCAACTGAGGAATTTTCCGATGTTGACCGGTTTTTTTATCCGTTGAAAATCCAAATCCATCGGATCCGATCACGGCGCCGGAATGAATAATCGCGCGATCGCCTATAACGCAATTTTCCCGAATGACCACATTGGGATAAATGCGGCAACTGTGCCCGATTCGAGCGCCGGCGCCGATAAAACAATGGGGACCGATTATCGTGCGCTCTCCAACGACCGCCTTTCTTTCAATAACGACAAAAGGGGCAATCGAGACTTCCGGCCCCAGCCGCGCCTCATAATGGATGACGGCTTTTTCATCGACTAAGGGCGGAGACTTCGGAGACTGCGATTCGACCTCGACTAACAACTGCGAAAACGCGTATTGGGGATCTTCGACATAAATTCGGCTCGGAGATTGGTAAGAAACGCTCTCAGAGCCTTTCGGCAAAAGCAAACACCCGGCGCGAGAATTTTTCGCGGCCTCGGAATATTTGGGATTTCCCAAAAAAGAAATATCTAATGGCCCGGCAGTCTCCAGAGAGTCAAGCCCCGCGATCATTAAACCGCCGTCTCCCTCTAATTTCCCACGCACCAGAGCCGCTATCTCAGCGGTCTTTTTCCCCAAATACAGAGAATTTTCGCTCACTGAAAACCTCCTGATTCTTTTAATACCTTAAGCCTCTTTAAGACCTTATCCGTCAAATCAACGGCATTGTGTCCGTAAAGAATTTGGCTTTTATCGACGACGACGCTAACCCCTGACTCCGTAGCCACTTCCCTGATGACCTTATAAATCTTGCCTAAAAGCCCTTGAGTTTCGCGATTCTCCAGATTTAGAAGATTTTTTTCTATGGAGGATTCATCCTGTTTGAGCGCCGCCTGGTCCTGGGCGATTTCTTGTTTCTCTTTGTTAATTTTGGCATTAAGCTGTTGGACGCTCATCTGGGCAGGCGAAATTGGCTTCTGATGGGTTGAGGAAATGTCGAAGACGGGGTTTGACGGCAACGATTGAGAACTCACCGACGGCGGAGAGGCGACAGAACTCATAGACGAAATATGGGGGGCGGAAGACAAATACATCGAATGCGAAGATTTTTTTCCCAAGGACGGCTGACCAAAACCAGGAAGAGCCGCTATCAAATTGCGATCTAACGGCGCGCCTCCATTTTTGGGCGCGGAAGCGCTTGAAACAGCCACAGAGGAGGACGCCACGACAGCGGAAGAGGGGACGACCGAAGCGATAGGCGCTCCTTGAACGGTCTGAGATGAGCCCTGAATTCTAGGCGGGGCCACCGCGGCGGAACTTAAAGTCACGGCCGCCGGCGAAGAAGAGGTGACAACGGAAGAAGAAACAAAAACCGCTTTCTGGGAAGAGGATTTTGATTGATTTTTCTGTTCATAACGCCTCTCCATTCTCAATTCAGAAAGATCTTGCCTCAGATGCAAAATTCCTATTTTTTCAAGGTTGATTTTGTCCTCCGCTTTTTGAAGATCTTTTTTAAATTTTTTCTTGGCGGCGATGGTCTCGGGAAATTCTTCAAAGAGTTTTTCCATATCCACATACCCGATATTTCCGCGCTCAACCCGATTGGATTCCAAAGACAACTCGATCGCGGCTCGAGCGCGGGGCGTAAAAATCAGAAAAACGAAGGGAATAATCATTAGAAGGCCTGCCCCATGCCAAAAGTGACGACGGATTTAGCTTCATTGGGATTGTGTTCAAAGCCGTATCCCCAATCCAGACGAATGGGGAAAGCCGGAGTCACAAAACGGATTCCAACGCCCGCGTCGGTTTTAATGTCGGTCTGAGATGTACCGATCTGGATATTCATCTGTCGCGCTCCCGCCCAGGCGGAACCCGCATCAAAGAAGGTTTCAAAATCGGCGATGCTCCGCTGATGAGATTTAACGACAGGGAAACTGACGCTTAGGGTCGAAACGTCATAGACCGTTCCACCGTTGGGATCTCCCACTTCGCCAGTCGGCTCATATCCGCGCAAATCATTTTCCCCTCCCAGGAAAAATCGGTTAAACACGGGGACAACCGTCGTCGATCCGAACGCAGTGATAATCGAAGCCCGGTTCAAGGCGCTGAGGATAAATGGATAATCATCGACGGAAAACATCTGATAATAAATCGCGTCTTTTAAAGTCGGCTGAAAGAAATTGACCTGGCCCATGAAAGGCCCTCCGGCCAATTCCAACGAAATCATGTTTTGGCTGCCGCTGTGGGGATCCCAGATGTTATCCCGGGTATCGCGGGAAAAGCTGACCGTTCCATATGAATAAATGCTGGTGCCTTGGGTCAACAAATTATTAAAACCAGTTTGGATTCCGCTAATTTGCATCTGGGAAAGAGTATAGGAAAAGTTGAGGAGGTACTGATCATCTTCAAAGCGCGGACCGACGGTTACCGTCGCGCCTTTAGAATAAAGCGTATAGGCGTAGAGAGAGCCGCCAAAGGGGCTAATCTGCATGGAATCGAAAAGACTGACCCCTAAACTCGTGGGACTGTTGCCGACAAACGGAGTGCTCCAATTGACGGAATACATCAAAATTCTTTGTCCGAAAGACCAGTTGGCCGATAATTTCTGAGCGCGGCCCAGGAAATTCATGTTTGTTAGTGACAGCGTGCCAAATAATCCCATGATCGAGGAATAGGCGCCTCCCGCCGTCATCATCCCCGGCTTACCTTCGATCACGTCGTAGGTTAAATCCACCTCATTGGGGTCATCCGGGCTTTGAATATCGACATTGACGCTGTCAAGAAACCCAAGGTTCATCAGCATCTCGCGGCTGCGCTTGACCTTTTTGGCGGAAAAAGGATCTCCGGGATTGGTGATAATTTCGCGCCGAAGCGCATAAGTCTTTGTCGTCTTATTTCCCTCCACACGAACACGTTCGATATAAATGACGTTCCCTTCAAAAATGCTAAAGTGCACGTCCATTTGCTTGGTTTGACTATTATAGGTTTTTATGGGGAATACGCGCGCTTTCAAGTATCCCTTATTGGCATATTTCTGCTGAATCGCCCGGATCGTATCGATGAATTTTTCTTCATTAAAAACATGCCCCTGATGATATTCCAGGACCTTATATAACTCCGTCGAGGTAAAAACTAAATTTCCAGAAAAAGTGGTGCCTCCGAACCGATATAAGGGGCCTTCGTTAATCGTCAAATCAATATAAATCCTCAATCGATCCAGACTGTGCCAAATAACCGGAGTGCTAATTTTGACATCGCTATAACCGTGAATTTCATAATAGGCTTTAATTTTCTCGATATCCTGCGGCAAAGCCTTTCTTGAAAAAGGCTTTCCCCGCTTATTGGTCATCAGTCCCTTGATTTTACTTTTCTTAAACGCATGGACCCCTTTTAGAGAAATCCAGAATATCTTAGACTTTTTCCCTTCTGAAACATGAAAAACGATATCGCTTTTAAGAGTCGCGGTGTCGGTTTTAACGGTGTCTGAAACCTTGGCATCTAAAAAACCTTTTTTGTTGTAGAGTTTCAGGATTTTAGCCTTGCCTTTATCCAGTTTAACCAGATCCAGAGGATCCCCGTGTTTTAAAGCGACTTTCTCGGACAAAACGACCGCCGAAACCGCATGGGCGCCCTTAAAGACGATGGTGTTAATCACCGGGCGCTCGGTAATCAAAAATGTCAATTTGACCATATACGGCGATCCTGATACATCTTTGTATCTAGTTGGAACCGGGGTTTTAAGCGCGGTAATATCGGCCCCAATTCTCTCGAAATCTCCCAGATCCAAAAGGCTTTGGATGTCTTGACTGAGATCCGAGCTTTCATAAATTCCGCCTTTTCTGGCCTTGACCTCATCGAGGATGACGCTCTTGCGCACGTTCTTATTGCCAGAAACGTCAATTTCTCCGATGACCCACGGCTCGGGGGGAGGCAGATCGGAATCATCGGAAGCATCCGATCCCGAAGAGGCCTGAGGGCTTGACGCCGATGCGGAAGAGCTTGAAACGGAGTTTGCGGCGGCGCTCGAAACCGTGGGAACTTTAAATCCGACCATCCCAGGCATCGCGCTCGCCGATGATTGAACGATGCTCGAATCAACCGGGCTGGGAAGCTCTAATTTAGAATAGGGAACCGTCATCGTGGAAACCGACGGAACGCTTTGGGCACAAAGTCCGCCTCCGAGGCCTAAAAAACCAAACAACAAACTGGAAACAAAAGCGATCACGAGTCTTTAGACCGCCCGATTTTCCAATGCCATAGTTTTGCGCCTTTTAGATGATATCAGATAAATTAACTCGAGGACGAAGTATATTGACGCACGGAAGTTTTCCAAAACCATAGACTCAAACCGAAGAGTAACCCAGCGAGGGTAAAAGCGTAAGCGATCCATTGAGGCGATAAGAGTCCTAAAAAGGCCCGAACCGGGAAGCTCGTCATTACCGCAATCGGCAAGACAAAGGTCAAAAAAAGTTGAAAAAGCGGGCCATAAACATCGCTGGGGAACCTTCCCATAAACATGATGTCTCGGTATATCCAAATTGTATTTTCCAATTCTTGAGTTCTGACCGCGAGCCCCGCCACCAGGATATGAAATGAAGAGGCGATCAAAACCGCATTGAAGGTCAAAAAGAAATAGAGTAGGCAGTGAACAAAAAAACCAGGAGAAGAGAAACGTTCCAAGATTTGGCCGGTCATAACCAGCACCGGCAAAAGCGTGATTGCGTCCAAGAAATCAAAAGTCGTCATCGACAATCGGAACAGGGCGGAACAAGGCTGAATCAGATAGAAATCAAAATCCCCCTCGCTCACGGCCCGGCGAGCGCTATAAATTCCGCGAAAAAGAATCTGCGCTGAAATATCGACAATATTAAAAGTCAGGAAAAAAAGAGCCGTTTCTGACAGAGAATATCCCGCCAAATTTTTAATGTGCCCAAAAATCGCGATAATAAACGCGAAGAAAAACGCGATACGAACAATTTTTCCCAGCAAAAACCCGACAGAACCCAAGGGATGAGAGATTTGAGCCATCAAGCTCATCGAAGACATTTTCCACCAAACTCTCAAATATTTTTTCATCCGCCCTCGGCCGAATAACTTGCCAAGCCTTTGCGCCAAACCACCAGGGAAATGGCGGCAAAAACCGCGGTCCAAAGGCCCGCCATCAACAAATCCCGAAGCATCTGTCCCTCGCCCACTCGTCCGAGATAAATATTGATCGGCAGAAAAACAAGATAGGGAAACGGGCTAAAAGACAAGCCTTTCTGAATCAAGCGCGGCAAAACATCTAAAGGGAAAAACGCGCCCGCGGCGAATTGAACGCATAACTCAAAGAAAAAAAGCGGGCCTCCCGATTCCGAAGTCCAAAAGGCGAGCGAACTAACCAAGAATTCAAGGAAAAAGAAAAGCAGGGAAGCCAAGACAAGAGCGGCTAAAAACGCGAGCCCGGATAGAGCCGATTGAGGAAGATAGAAAGGCGGATGAAAAAGCATCAACAAAGCCCCCACTTCAATTAAAGCGGCAAACAGGTGTATCGTTTTTTTTGACAGATCCAAGGACAAAGCATAGCCATGATAGTTTAAAGGCCGAACGAGATAAGAAGATATTTTTCCGGAGGAAATTTCTCCCACCAATTCCCATCCGCGACCCGTCAAAGCGAACGATCTTAAAATATTCATTCCAAAAATATAGGTCAACATTTGAGAATAGGAATACCCCAAAAATGACGGACGGCCAGACAAAAGAGTTTTCCAAAAATAATAAAGGCTGAGCATCACGGCCAAGCCTCCCACGCGATCCATAAGCAAAGAGGACCGCCTTTGAAGGGTTTCTTGAATCGATATCTGATAGGCGCGCCAATACTTTCTCATGCTCGGGAAAAAATTGTGCGAACAATTTCATCCACCGAAGCCTCTTCAATCGTCATATCTACGATCGGAAAAGATGACAAGAAAAGAGCCGCTTTTCGGGAGACCTCGGAACGCGGAACTGAAATTAAAGCGCTGGTGCCCAGAGAATCGATATCCGCTCCGAATGCGGCGATCTTGTCGGGAGAAACGCGCTCTCCAAAAACCATCCGGATGACTTTGTTTTCGGCGTATCGCCGCACAAGCTGTTCAAGGCTGCCGTCATAAATAATTTTCCCCTTTTCCAGCATGAGCACCCGCGGGCAAAGAGCCGCCAAATCGTCCATATTGTGGCTGGTCAACAGAATCGATGCTTTCCATTTCCGGTTATAATCGAGAATAAATTCGCGCACTTTTTTCTGCATCACGACATCAAGGCCCAATGTTGGCTCGTCGAGCAAAAGAATTTTCGGGCGATGAAGCAAAGCGGCAGCTAACTCCGCTCGCATCCGCTGTCCCAAGGAGAGTTTCTTGACCGGGACCGAAAGGCAATCTTTTAAATTCAGCATTTCAACGAGCTCATCCAAACTTTGGCGATACTCTTTTTCCGATAGCCCATAAATAGCTTGGTTTAAGCGAAAAGTTTCTTGAGCGGGAATCTCCCACCATAATTGAGTCCGCTGCCCCATCACCAGGGAAATCTGCCTTTGAAATTCTCTCTCTCTTTTCCATGGATGAAATCCAAGGACTTGAACGCTTCCGGAACTAGGGCTCAAGAGGCCGGAAAGCATCTTAAGAGTCGTCGTCTTTCCGGCGCCGTTGGCCCCCAAAAACCCGACCAATTCACCCTCTTCAATCCGAAAAGAAATCGAATCAACGGCTCGCACGCTTTTCCACTCCCTCCAAAAGACAGAAACAATTGATCCCCACAAACCCGGCTTTCGTTCAAAAACCTGGTATTCTTTGGCGAGAAGTTCAACTTCAATAGCGCTCATTGGCTTTTATTTTACAAATTTACCCCAAACTAGAGTTAAAATAACTTTTAAATAACAATGATTTTTTAACTATTTATCCCCCGTAAAAAAATTCGCAAATTTATCCCTTGACAGTAATGAATACTCTGTTACACTCTTAATGGCGATCCTGCCTGTTGCCGAGGATAGCCGAAAGGCGTCCTTTGAGTGGGGAAATTCATCGAGGCAGGCGATAAAGGCAAACCCGTCCAAAGACGGGGACGCAAAGCCCTGAGTCCGCAAGGATTGTCAGGTTGCCGAAACAAATGAACACGGAAAAAACTTGGGCCCCGCCCAAGAGGAAGGGGTTATGCCTCCCGATACACGGGAAGGGCCTCTTTTTCGTTCAAAACCCGCCTTTAGCCTTAGTCTCAAAATCGCCCTCATTTGAACATCCCTTTGTAACACGCTTCTCTTACAATTCATTAAGACAGGTATTATTTTGAAAACGCGAAAGATTTTATTTTATTTATTAGCGGCCCTCTCGCTTCTGGGGCTTCCGCGTTTTCTCCACGCCCAATTTTCAATGCCCTACGATCCCGATTTCGCCGCTCAAGCCAAAGCCCGACACCATCGGCTGAAACAAGAAAAAAGGGCGTTGCATTCTCCAAAGTCGCTTCTTCTCTTGATCGCCTCCCACAAGTTTCTGCTTTTAGATCGTCCGGATCCCGATCATCTGTTGGAAATCCCCATCGTCTCGACGGAAAACGAAACCGCGAATTTCTTTAAATTCGAGGAAAACCTTCACCCCTTTGTCTACACAAGAGAAAAATTCATCAACGCCCGGGACACGATAGAAGTCCCGCCCCCCATACTTCCGCCAGAGCCGCAGTTTAATCCGGAAGGAATCGCCATCAAGGGGCCGCCCAAACCCGCTCCGCCCGAATTTTCTCTTCCCAATTACGGAACCAGCCTTTCCGTCACCGGAAGAAAAGTCATTGGATTTAATTTCAACGAACAACGTTACCTTAAAAACCAAGCCGCCACCGGGCGCCCGCAGACGACGGCCGCCTTCAACATCGCGCAACAAATGCAGCTGAGAATGCAGGGAAAAGTGGGCCCCCATATCGCCGTCAACGTCAATTATGATGACACGCGCCCCAACCAGCACCAGGATATTTATGTCACCTATACCGGCGACAAAAATTCGACCGTTAGGAATGTCGCTTTTGGAGATATCAACCTCAATCTGCCGTCCACCGAATTTGTCTCTTACGACAAGCAGGTTTTTGGAATCAGGGCCGCTGTCCAGCACAAGGGTTTTCGAGCGACCGTCATCGGAAGCCGCACTCAAGGCGTGACCCACACCAAGCAATTCGTCGGCAATACCCAGTTTGTCACGACTAATATCCTAGACACCGCCTATGTCCAAAATACTTATTACGATCTCACATTCGGAAATCCCGCGCGACTTCCGCTCAAACCCGGAAGCGAACAGATTTATCTCGCTAACCTCAATCAATCCCAAGTCAACGTCAACAGCGCCCAGATGATGGTCAACGATATCGCAGCCCAGTATACTTCCTCGGTGACGGCGGAATTTGTTCAACTCAACTCAGGACAAGATTACACCATCGATTATATCCATGGGATATTGACCCTAAGAACCCCGGCGGCTCTCCAAGACGTCATCGCCGTCAGCGTCGTAGACGCCAGCGGCAACAACGTGAGCGTTGAATCTTCAAGCTCAAGCATGACCCCATGCACAAACAACTCCCTGCCTCCGGCCAACAATGGGAACGGATGTTTTAACGCTCCCAAGATCATCAAGACTCAATCGAATATCCCTATCGTCTCTAGCTCAACCGAAGTGGGATACGATCGCGAACTCCTCACTTTTTACAACATCGGGCAAACCCAAATCGTTCCCGACAACGGGCAGGGAAATTTCGTTCTTCAAGTCGTCAACCAACAACAACAGGTAGTCGGGCCGTCTTTAAATCCGTCCCAGGTTTATCCGCAAACGATTCAGGTCCAATTTCAGCTGGGCTACTTCCAACTCCTAGAACCCTTCGCTTTAGCGACCGATTCCGCAACTCCCGATCCTCAAATCTACGCTCCCAATCCTATTTCGGAACGCTCTTTCCATATCGAATACAGCTACCATCTGGCCACTTTTGAGCTTGAGCCCAACATCACTCCAATGAGCGAAATCATTTTGGTCGATAACGTCAAATACGCGCGCAATGTCGATTATTTCATCGATTATCAGGCGGGATTCGTGACATTTTTTAACCCCGGCCGAATCGGGCAGAATTCTCAAATCGACATCACCTACGACGTCGAAGCTCCGGGCGGAAGCACTGCCGGAGACGTGGCGTTATTGGGAGCTCGCGCCTCCTATCATTTTAACCCGCATTTTAACATTGGTTCGACTGTTCTCTATCAAACGGGAACCAAATCCCCCATTACGCCCAACGTCACTGATCTCAGCCAAAGTTTGTTGGTCTATGACGCCAATGCCGATCTTCATGACATAAACATTGGGAAGCATTTCGAGATTACATCCCTATCAGCCGAAGTGGCGCAAAGCAAACAAGACATGAACTTAAACCCCTACGCAATTGTCGACAACATGGAGGGAATCGCGCAACAAACGGCGGCCAACATGCTCAATCTCGATTGGTTCATCGCTTCCAACCCGGGAGGGCAACCCACCGACCCGACAAAAATGACCTGGTCTTTGGGCTATGTTCCAACTCTTCAAATTAACCCTAATGCCCCCGCCAACCCTCAGAATACCCAACCTGTTTTAGTCATGAATTATGATTTCTCCGACCCCGCTTCGACCGAAGAATCTCTCGGATACGCCTTTTCTCTAGGCGGAAATGATTTCTCGCACGATATCATGCTGGAAGTCACCGTTCTGGGAGACAATTCCGGAAACCAACTTGATTTTCATTTAGGACGCATCAGCGACGACATGGACAACACCGGTGGAATGACCATCACCTGTCCGGATGGGCGCATTATTTATCACGCCGCTAAAACAGAAGATTTAAACTGCACAGGCGTCTTGGCTCCGGGAGAAGATATCGGCTGGGTCTATTCTCCCCCGGGGCTTCCTTCGGCACGATACGGCGCCAATAACGGAATTTTAGATAGCGAGGACTTTAACGAGGACCAGATGGTCATTTATTCTCAAGATTTCACCGGCGGGGATTTCGGATACGTTCAAGACCCTAATAATCCCGGAAACTCCATTTTCCCCAGCATCACCGATGGTTTCAATCATGACATGGTCAATACCGGAATTAACTTTGGCTCCGGCTCCTCTCAATGTATTCATAACAGCAATCTCTGCTGGCAAACCTTCCAAATTCCCATTCATATTTCAAGCGCGACCGCCAGCCTCTGGACCGCGATCAGGCAACTGCGCATTTCCGTCAGAAAAAACCCGAACTGCGATACCGCCAACGGAGTCACCTGCGCGACTAAGGGAGTTCTTCAATTTGCCTCTATCGCGGTCGTGGGAAACACCTGGCTTCCCGGACAAGCGACCGACCCGGCTACGAATTCCCCCCCCGTCGCCAATGAAAGCCTTTTTTCCGCTCCCATCAACAACGTCCAAGACCCAAAATATATTCCAATCTACAACGAGCCGGGTATCGCGGGGCAGGTTTTTAACGAGCTCTACGGCAGCGTTTCCAACCTTCAGCAGCAATCCAACAGTCAAAATGTGCAAGAGCAATCCCTGGAACTTGATTTTTCGAGCATGACCATTAACCCCGCCAACGTTTATCCAAATACTTCCAGCGCCGTCGTCACCACCGAGGAAATATTCGCCAATGGAATCGACATCAGTCAACACCGCACTTTTAATTTTCTTCTCTACGGAAACGCCCAGGATCCCAATGCCAATGGGCGTTGCACCGACCCTTCCGCCGACTGCAATGACAACACCTTCTTTTTACGAGTGGGAAACAACACCAATTTCTTTGAAGTCGACGTTAACCTCAATTTTGTCGGCTGGGCGGAAATCACCATCACCCAGGCGACCAACTCGCAACAAATCGCCTATAACTGGCAATCGGTTTCAATTACAGGTCCACCCGGTTTAGTCAACCAACCTGTTTTAGTCAGCTCTGGTATTCCGAGCCTGCAGCAAGTAGGAGAAATTGTCGCCGGCATTCGGCGGACTAATTTCGGCCCCACTCCCTTGCCGGACAATACTCCGACAAGCGGAATCGTCTATCTCGATGAAATTTATCTGGCCGATCCGATTTCAAGAATCGGCAACGCCGATGACATCAAAGCCAATTTCCTTGTTCCAGGATGGGCCAGTTTTGGCCTTGAGACCCGATCCGTCAGCCAAAATTTTCAAACCCCGGTCACGGTCGTCTCCAATCAATCTAACGAGCAAAATAGCGCCTTTCTCAATATCACGAGACTCTCTTATCTGCCAATGACGTTCAATATCTCCCAACAAATCACCGACACGCCTAATGAAACCTTGACCGGGAACTTCTCAAACCTGGTCAACATCCTCCAGACAGGAAAAGTCACGACGACCAACGGCAGTTTCCAAGCCAACCTCAATTTGCCTAATATCCCTCATCTCGGATTGAACTATACCCAAAACAACATTCAGTACGCTTCTCTGGACAGAACCGATAACACCAATACCTACCTGGGAACCTTGCAATATACGGTTCCAAGCCAAAGCGATTTTTTGCCACGAAATATCAACGCTAACGGAACTTATTCGGTCTACAAAATAAATTATGGGCAATCGACCAATCTCGCCGAAGCGGAAAGCCTCAATGCCGCAAACACCGTCGACACGACCGAAGGAGGCGCGCTCAATCTCACGATGACTCCCTGGAAAGGAGCCTCTTTTACCCCTAATTATCAATTGACGAACGTCAACCAACAAAGCCAAGGACTGGGCGGAAACGATGTCAATAACGGGAACTACATGCTTAGCCGCAATCAGACCGCAGGGTTCTCGTCTAATTGGAAACTCTTATCCTGGCTAACTCCCTCGGTGAACTATTCTATCAATACCATTGAAAACGCCGATATGACCGTCTCGACTTTTGTGGTGACAAGCACTCCCACCGCCGGCACCGCGCCGGTCGTTTTATCCACCGTCGTCTATCAACCAGGGCAAACCAAAGCGATTAGCCGCATGGCCAATGGCTCGATTTCCATTCCGCTTAATTTCGGGCAGATATTCCCGAAAAACAGGCTTTTAAGAACGCTTTCCATCATCAATGGTTATCAACTTCAGGACGGAGACGTCTGGAACAACGTCGCGACCAACTTTAACGATCTCGGAAATTTATGGATTCGCAGCGAGATTAACCCTCATAACGTCGGGGCGACCTTGACCAGTTTGACCGAGAGAAACACCTATAATTCGACCCAGCGTTGGGAACCGCTGTCGGCTTATAATCTTCAAGGGCGATTGTCGGCTTTCCGCACTTTCTCATTTACCAACAACTGGGTCTTAAGCCAGCAAAAAAATGACATTACCGGAACGCAATCTGAAACGATAGAAACGACCCTGCCGGACATAGTTCTGTCCATGGGCCAGTTGGAAAAACTTCTCTACACAGAAAGCTGGATGAGCAACACCCAACTTGATATCCGCTATCAGGCGCACAAAACCAATAACGTAGGGCAAACCATCAACACCGACTCCGAGTTTCAAACCAATATTCGAACCTTGATCCGCAATTACTTCGATACAACCATCACCATCGACGATAACAACTCGGCCTCGGACAATCTTTTAGTCAATGCCAACACGCAAAAAACCACCCATCAGGATGCGACTGTCCAAACCAGTTTCCGGTGGGGAGATTTTACCTGGACGCCTCAAACCACCTACACTCGGGACGTAACGACCATGGGGACTGGTATTCAGACCAACAATACGACTGTTATTACCCCGAGCATACTAATCCGCGGAGACCTTGAGATGCCGGGGGGACTCAAAATTCCGTTTATGCACAAGGTCCTCTATTTTGTCAACCGCCTAATTTGGACCAACACCCTTTCCTACGCCTATAGCCAGTCACCGGTCACACAAGCCAATGACACGCGGACAACCTCGGTAACGACCACTGCCGATTATACTCTGGCGAAAAACCTGCGCTTGACCCTTAACGGCTCTTTTTCAATGCTCCAAAATCCCGTCTTGGCGGTCAACAATTATATGTCATTTCAGCTTGGATCTCAGATGATATTTCAGTTCTAAAAACGCCAGCTATTTTGTCTTAGGAATCGGTCGAGTTTGAATGGTAAAGGAGTGTTTGAACTCATGATTATAAAAAATCAGCGAAACTACTGTCTGAGAACTCAAGTCGACTGAAACCCATATCGGGCGCGGTTGATAACGCGGGGGCAAGGTCTCCCAATTGCCCGAAGGCTTCAAATCCCATTTCTCAAAACGAAGGAGGTGGCGCCCGGAATTTAGAACTTCTCCCCACTTTTTAAGCGCGCTTTTAGCGGCGATATTGGTGCGCCCGGCATAGCGATGGTCCACATAAATCTTCAGATACGAAGCTCCGTCTTCCCCAAAAAAGGAAATTTGATCCTGAGAATCAAGGAGGATATCGGCATTCGCCGGAATAACCGGCGCAAGAGCGACCGGCATCAAAGGGGGAAATAAAGGCTGAGACGGACGGGATTTAAAATGAGACATTCCGCAAGACGAAAAAACCGCCGCGACCGTCAACAGGCTGATTTTCTTAATCCAATATTTTTGCCGCATATCTCCCATTTTGAAAGTCCAATTTCGCGCTTCTTAAACGCGGATCGTGTTGAAAAATTAACGTCCAGTTTTCGTCCAAGGCTCTTTTGAGCATATCCCGCTTAATCTCCAAGGTATCCACCGGATACAAATCATAACCCATAATCCACGGAAGAGAAAGATGCGCGGAGGTCGGGATTAAATCTCCCAAAAAAACGGACGTTTCCCCTTCGGAAAAAATCTGAACACATTGATGCCCGCGCGTATGCCCACCGGAACGCATCACGCGAAGCCCCGGCTCAATTTCATAATCGCCGCTAATTAATTCTGCCAAGCCGGCGGTATCCAGCGGCTCAAAATTTTCCTTAAAATAGCTGGCTTGATTTCTCTCATGCGGATGAGAGGCGTCATCCCATTCCTCTTTCTGAATTAAATAGCGCGCCTTTGGAAAAGCGGGAACAGGGAGAAGATTGTCAGAAAACTCGGTATTTCCTCCCGCATGATCAAAATGTAAATGGGTATTGATGACCAAGCTGATATCGTTCGGAGAAAGCCCGAAGGCCTTTAATTCCCCCTTTAAGGTCTGAGGGCGCTCGACACAATAGAGCTTGCGGAATTTCGGCTGATTGTCATATTTGGAAGATAACCCTGTATCCACCAAAACGAAGCGTCCTTGAGGAGTCTTAATCAAAAGAGCCCCTAAGGCCAGCGGAATACGGTTCATCTCATCGGCGGCAATCTCCCGGTTCCAGAGGGTTTTAGGAACCACTCCAAACATCGCGCCTCCGTCCAAACGAAAAGTCCCATCTTTGATAAAAAACAGCTCGAATTTGCCGACCCTCAGCGGCCGAGAATTCATGCCTTCGCCGCTTTAAGGGCGCAGCATTTCTTATATTTTTTCCCCGATCCGCAAGGGCAGGGATCGTTTCTGGAAATATCCGGCGAACTCTTAATATAAGGAGCGGCTTTCGCGCCGGCGTCCGGCTGAGCGGCAATTTTCCCGGATTCAATGGCCTCTTTATTTTTTTCGATCCAAGCCTTGACCGCGGACATGCTTTTAAGATCGACGCCTTCTTTCTGCATCTGGGCCGCCAAAGCCCGCATCTGCTTGATAAACGCGGGGTCTTTCCACTTGCGGTAGAAAAAAGCCGGAATTCCTTTACCGGACAAAAGATCCGGAGTTTCATCGGCCTCAGAGGGGCTCTTGCCGCTTTCCGCTTTAGCCCCTGCCTCGATATGAGGAGTAGAGCTTTCTTTGCCCGAAAAAACGTTTTTGATCCGTTCAAATAACGACATACCTTAAGTATATAAAATAAATTTTAGCGCGTTAGCAGGGCCGGAGGGCCTAGACGCTCTCTAGGCCTTTTGGCCCTTGCGCACCAATTTCCCAAAGTATACTCTTAGAACATGGGAAGGTTCATTTCGTTTTCCAGCGCCACAGCGCTGGTTTTTCTTTCGCTGGCGCCATTAGTTCAGGCTCAAGAGGCCTCAATCAGAAAAACCCTTTCGCTGATCCCCGATGATCAGGCTTGGGGAGATGTCGTTGAAAACACCCAGTCCTGCTCTGTCCCCGGAGAAGCCAGTTGTTCCCGGTTTACCGCCTCAAACAAACCCCTCACTCCTCTTCAATCTTTTTCCGCGCAATCATCGCCGGCGATCTCCTCCAACGAAAACGATCCCGCAAAAGTTTCCAATGCCTTGGCTCCCGCCTTGGCATCTCTAGTCAAAGAAAAAGCTTTGGCCGCTAAAACTCCGAAAACCGCGTTCCAAAAGGTTCTCAAGAATCCGCCTTTAATCCACGGAGGAAATGGGACCTTTATCACGCTTCCATCCGGAGTCCAACGCGTCAATCAAACGACCCAGAAAACCTTAAAATCTCTTTCTAACGACAATAATCAGTGAAGCGAACTCTTCCTCCTTTAAAAGCCCTGCGCTCCCCGCGCGGAACCAAAATTTCCTGCAAGGGCTGGCATCAGGAAGCCGCTTTACGAATGTTGCACAACAATCTTGATCCTGAGGTCGCCGAACGCCCGGAAGATTTGGTCGTCTATGGAGGCCGCGGAAAAGCGGCCAGGAATTGGCCTTCTTTTTACGCCATCGTTAGCGCCCTTAAAGCCTTAAACAACGACGAAACCCTTTTGATTCAATCCGGAAAGCCCGTCGCCGTTTTTCGAACGCACCCCTATTCTCCGCGAGTTCTGATCGCCAATTCAAATTTAGTCGGGCGCTGGGCCAATTGGGAAACCTTTGACGAACTTGAAAAAAAAGGGCTGATGATGTTCGGGCAAATGACAGCGGGTTCTTGGATTTATATAGGAAGCCAGGGAATCGTCCAGGGAACTTATGAGACTTTTGCCGCCGCCGCGCGAAAGCATTTTAACGGAAGCCTTAAAAATCGCTTGGTCATCACCGCAGGCCTCGGTGGAATGGGCGGGGCTCAGCCTTTGGCCGCGACCATGAACGGAGGCGTAATGCTCGCCGTTGAGATCGATCAAAAAAGAATCGAGATGCGGCTTAAAACCAGATATCTTGACATCGCGGAAACCAATTTAGACCGCGCCTTATCCCAAGCGCTTAAGGCCAAGAAAAAAGGAGAGGCCCTTAGCATCGGACTCTTGGGCAATGCCTCTGAAATCATCCCGGAATTGGCTTTGAGGAAGGTTCCTATTGATGTTCTCACCGACCAGACCTCCGCTCATGATCCGATGTTTGGCTATATCCCTAAACAGCTAAACCTTGAAGAAGCGGCCGCTTTAAGAAAATCAAATCCCGAAGAATATCTCAAACGAGTCAAGGAATCAGCCGCTCAGCATGTGCAGGGCATGTTGGAAATAAAACGCCAGGGAGCGGTGACTTTTGATTATGGAAATAATATCCGCACCTTGGCTTACCAAGGCGGGGTCAAAAATGCCCACGAGATTCCCGGGTTTGTCCCGGAATTTATACGCCCGCTTTTCTGCGAGGGAAAAGGCCCCTTCCGCTGGGCCGCTTTATCTGGAGATCCCAACGATATCGCCGTCACTGACGCCGAAGTGCGCCGATTATTTCCCCACAATCAATCCCTGATGCGCTGGATGGATTTAGCCTCTCAGAAAATCGCCTTCCAGGGCCTCCCGGCCCGCATCTGCTGGTTGGGGCTCGGGGAAAGAGCCGAGATGGGGCTACGGATCAATTATCTGGTTCGAAAAGGAAAAATTAAAGCCCCCATCGTCATGGGGCGCGATCATCTCGACACGGGCTCGGTCGCAAGTCCTTATCGCGAAACCGAGGCGATGAAAGACGGCTCTGACGCCGTCGCGGATTGGCCCATTCTCAACGCGCTTTTAAACACCGCCTCGGGCGCGTCCTGGGTCAGTTTTCACCATGGAGGCGGAGTCGGAATGGGCTATGCCTTACACGCAGGTCAAGTCACCGTCGCCGATGGCAGCAAAGACATGGATATCCGCATCGAACGGGTGCTGACCAATGACCCCGCTTTAGGAGTCGCCCGGCATCTCGACGCGGGATATGAACAGGCGCAAAAAACCGCGCGCCGACAAAAACTCAAAATTCCTAAAATTTCGTGATGGAAATTAGGGCAAGATTCTTCTTTATTTTATTCTTTATTTCTCTTCTCAACCCGTCAAAAACCGTTCTTTCTGCCCCTGCTACCCAAATAATTCCCAATTTTGCCTTCACTAATCAAGACGGGAAGACCTTTCACCTTTACGACTTTAAAGGGAAATATATTTTTGTCTCTTTTATTTATACCCGCTGTCCGATGAAATCCATGTGCCCATTGACTACTTCGCTCACGATACAGCTTGTGGAAAAATGGAAAAAGTTAAAGGATAGACGTCCCTTGCATATTCTAATCGTCACTCTCGATCCTCAGTTTGACACTCCAAAAGTCCTCAAAAACTACGCAAAAAAATATCACTCTGATTCAAAGGTTGTGACCTTCGCCACTGGAAATCCCCAAACCTTGGTCAACTTTGAGTCCTATTTTGATGCGCTTGCCATTCCAGAAGGCGGAATGATCAACCACAATGTGGAAAGCGTTCTACTAAGTCCCGAAATCAAGAATCTCAAGGAATTCTACGAGAACAAGTGGACGCCTCAAGACGTTCTTGATTTCATCCGCAAAAACTCCGCTCGCAACTCTCACTGACAGTTTTCCCCCGACTAATTGATAACTTTCCTAAAAAATGTAGAATAAAGAGAGAAAACAATATAGGAGGAAGTATGAATCAATTAAAAGTCTTTGCCGTATCTTTGATTGCCGTTCTGTCTGTCGCTGCGGTCGCTTCGGCTAAATACAAGCCGACGGTCAAAGCGGATGTGGGTATTTACCCCAATGACTTCGGACCAACCACGATTGACGTATCTCATTATCCGCCCAAAATGAAGCTTTATTACAAGGTTTTCTCCCAAAAGTGCCAGGCTTGCCACACCATCGCCCGGCCGATTAACTCTCAATTCCTTGAACTCACCGATGCCGAAATAGCGTCCGCTAAAAAAACGCAGCCGGAAATCTTCAAGGTTGGACCCAATATCATCAAGGCGGAGCCCAAAATTTGGAGCCGCTACGTGCACCGGATGATGTCCAAGCCGGGATGCCCGGTCGGCAAAGACGGGAAAAAAATCTGGGAATTTTTGGTTTTTGATTCCAAACAACGCAAAATGGGGAAAAACCTTAAATCCTGGATCGCCAATCGAACGAAGCTTTTAAATAATTTCAAGAATCTTTACCCCAAGGAATACAAGCATTTGGTTTCCAATGGCTCATTACAGCCCCTAGGAGGGAAATAAGATGCCTGATCTAAGTTTTGGGGAAATACTCGTTGTCTTGGTGGTGGGCCTGATTTTATTTGGACCAGGCCGCATCACCGAGGCGGCTAAGGCCCTGGGCAAGTCGATGGGCGCCTTTAAACAGGGCCTCAGAGAAGGAATGGAACCGCTTAACGCAACCGAAAAAAAGGCGGAGGAAAAGCCGTCTCTTCCCGAGCCGCCCAAAGCCTAGGAATTCCAGTAATTCTTTAAATCCAGCCCCGCGCCTGGAGTTTTCTCTTCAGTCCGCAGAGAATCAATGAGGGCTTTAAGCGCCTCTTCTTTGCGTGACCTCAAAAGAAAAATAAGGCCGTAAAAATTTCCGCCATTGGAGTTTCCTTCTTTTTTCCAAACGACTTGAAAATCGAAACTCAATTTCCGCTCGTGATGGGTAAATTTAAGCTGATAGTTTTCCCGAACCTGGAGAATCACGGGAGAAGATATCTGCGCGCCCCCCATCCCCAAATCGAGAATCGTCGCCTCTCCTAAACGCGGGCGCAACATAGATTTATAGAGAAAGACCGGAATCGAGCAAGAAAATCTCTGATGCCCGCGCCTGGATGAAGAGGAGAATCCCACACCCGTATTTTATAGAATTTCTTAACGTTAATGAACCCCATTCTTTCTTTCCTTCTTTGGCTCATCCTTACATTGGCGGGGACGCTGATTTCTTTTTTGCCGCGCTCTTTGGAAATGAAGCTGGGAAAAGCCCTCGGGCGCTTTCTCCTTTGGATCGGAGGCTCGCGTAAGCGCATCGCCAAGGAAAATATCAGTTTATGTATGCCCGAGATGTCGGCCGTGGAGAGGCGTCGCCTCCTCAAAGAAAACTTCGAGCATTACGGGATTTTAGCTCTTGAACTTTTGCATATGTTTTCTCCGATCCCGGGCCATTATTTAGCCTATGTCCGCAAAATCGCTTCTGTCGATGGCCTTGAAAATTGGCAAAAAGCCCATGAGCGCGGAAAGGGAGTCCTTTTTGTCTCCGCCCATCTGGCGAATTGGGAAATTATGGCGATTATCGCGGCATTAAGAGGCGTTCCCGTCACTATCATTACCCGGCAAATTAAGCCCGCCTGGTTGGACAAAAAAATCACCTCTTTAAGAGCTTCGGCGGGATGCGGATCGGCCTACAAAGAACAGCGTTTGACCGCTGTCTTAAAAGGCCTTCGCAATCAACAATCAATCGGCTTCGTTTTGGATCAATATATCGCCCCGCCGGCCGGAATTTACGTTAAATTTTTCACCGCCCAGGTTCACACCCTCGGAGTTCTAGGGCTTTTTTCCAAACGAGCCCAAGCCCCGATTGTGCCCGTTTTTCAAACCCGGGATGAGAAGGGAATCATCCACGTCGTTTTTGAACCGGCTATCTCCCCTGAAGAGATCCCGGATGATCCCAAGGAGTTTACCCAAGCCTTATCCCTCAAAGTAGAAGGTTGGATTCGGAAAAACCCCGCTCAATGGTTGTGGGTTCACCGGCGATTTAAAAACGCAATCTGGGATAATCCAGCCGCGGCAGTCAAAACCGTTAATTCTTAGGCTTTGACTTCTTTCGATAGGACCTTGCCCGTGGAGTCTACTTCATACACCCAGGGTTGTCCGGTAGGAATCTCGACAGCCACAATTTGTTCAGGAGACAAATTCTCTAAAGACATAATCACCGAGCGCAAACTATTTCCATGAGCGACGACTAAAACATCTTTTCCCTTTTGAATTTCGGGCATGATTTTAGAGCGGAAATAGGGCAAAACTCGGGCGGCGGTGTCTTTAAGACTCTCGCCATTTGGAGGTTGAACATCATAAGATCTTCGCCACAAGTGGACCTGTTTGTCTCCGTATTTTTTTGCGGTTTCCGCCTTGTTTAAGCCCTGCAAATCGCCGTAATGCCTTTCATTAAGCGCTTGATCTCTGAATATGGGAATTTCGGTTTGGCGAATTTCCTTTAAAATAATATCCAGGGTCTGCTGAGCGCGCGAAAGCGCGGAGGTAAACGCTATCTGAAAATGAAATCCCGCGATTTCCTTACCCGCTTTTTGGGCTTCTTCTCTGCCCTTTTCGCTAAGCTCAATATCCACCCAGCCGGTAAAACGATTTTCCAAATTCCATAGGGATTGTCCGTGCCGAATTAAAACTAGCTTAGACACCTTTGGCTCCCAACATCGCATCAATAGCGCGTCTAAGTTCTTTGATATCGACCGGTTTGGCCAAGAAACAGCAATCTCCAGCCTCGCAGGTCTCGGAAAAGATATCTTCTTGAGACGCTTGTCCGCTCATGAAGATCACGGGGGTTTTCGAGCTTGAGGCGTTTCTTCTGAGGTTTTCGAAAAGATGCGCTCCGCTCGCTCCCGGCATATGAAAGTCCAGAATAATCAGCTCGGGAACCATCTCCCGCGCTTTTTTCATTCCTTCGGCGGCGTCACAAGCGGTTTGAACCTCGTGCCCGTCCTTGTTCAAAATGTCTCTGACCACGCTAACGACTTCAAAATCGTCATCAACGATCAATATCTTTGCCACGGTAAGCCTCTAGCCTTAGTTTACTTAATTTGAGCGACCCAAACCTCGTTGCCGTCGGTATAAAGGCGCTTCATCCGTTTTGCGATAAAACGCGCGGCCCTCAGGCGTTCTTGCGGACTCCACGGATCCGCCCAAGAAAATCCGGAATTTCCTCGCAGATAGGTGTCATTGGCGAGAAAATGGGTAATTCCAAGCTGATGCAAGCGCTGGGAAATTTCCCTTCCGTTTTGACTTTGAGCGACGACTTCATGCCAAAGCTCATGGTCCCATGGGGTTGCGGCGATAAATTTACGATCAAGATAGAAAGTTCTAAATTCGTCAAAGACTAGAATCGTCGAATTTTTGGGGATATGCCGGTTAGCGTATACTTCCGCATCATATGGAGAATCGGCCAATATCGCGTCAATGTAGTCATCCTGGGAAGCGCGACCGCTCAAGTATCCCCATGGGCGCTTGTGGGTATTTTGAATATAAACCATCCGCATTCCTTGCTGAATGAAAGCAAATCCTAGCGGGACTATGAGGAGATAGCTCCATCTTTCCATTTGAAATATCTCGGAGGTCCACCACCCAAACATCAAACTTGTCAAAGCCAAACCCGTGACGAAATATCGCGTCATATGAACGGGAATAAGCGCCCAAAAAAGCCAATAAGAAACGATAAAGAAAGAAAGGCGGGTCATCCAGGGAGATACTTTTTTCTTGAGACTTAAAAAAGACAAAGGGGCCGCCGCTAAAAAAGCCGCTCCCAGGTCGTGATTATAATCATTGTGCCGCACGCACAGGCGCCAGGGGAGTTTGACTACATCCCCGAAATTCTTAAGCGGAAAATAATCGGGAATTCCGCGCCCTGAGGCGTAATCGACGAGCGGTTTATAGCGGCCCAGAAAAAAGAAATTACGGCTGCAGATCCAGCGGCTTAAAAGAGGGGTCACGGGATTTCCGGTCCAGAAAAAATTCCAAGCCATGGTCGGGAGAAATAGCAATAAAGCCACGCTTAAAAAAATAATCGGATCGAAAGCCTGCCCTCTTTCTTTTTTTAAGGAATAAAACATGACAAAGGCGCAGGCGATTCCAAAGCCCGGCAAGGCGGTATATTTTGAGCTCAAGGCAAGTCCCCAAAAAATGGCGCTTAAAAAAAGCCACGACTTCTCTTTGCGTTCGGCCCACTCAAGAAGTAGAAAAACCCCGATGAGCTCATAAAATCCAGTTCCCAAATCGGCCACCGCGTTTCTCATCTGATTGCCAATGACCGGAATCAGGAAGAAGAAGACCGAACCCCAAAAAGCCGCAACCTCGCCCATTTCCTCGCGGCTAAAAAAATAGATGGCCAACACGCACAAAATTCCAAGGGTCCATGAGAAAAGCGTTGACACAATCGGGCCTCCGGACAAAAGCCCCAACGTAAACAGAAGCGTCATGTTTTTAGGAAGGTAAGATAAGTGATTAAACGGGGTGTTAATCAAGCCGTGATGAAGAATATAGAGTTTCGGCAACGCCAGCTGGTAATCCATCTCGTCAAAAGAAGTGGGCGGCAGCAGCGCACCCAAAAAATGAAAGATTAAAACCAGCGCGCAAAAAATCGCCATGAGAAAAGCCGCAGGCTCTCGAAAAATTTCGCGAAGTTCAGAGCTTAAGCGAAATGGAAACTCCAGATGAGTTTTTCTCAGTTCCAAGAAACTGATCGTCAATGCGCTCAAAGCTAAGGCCAAGGCCGAGATAGGGTAGAGAAGATGAAAAACGCCCAACGCGAAAACAGACAGAGACAAAAGCCCGAGGCCAAGGCCAGAGGCCATCAACAAACTTCTCGCCTCCAATGAGCGGGAAATTTGAATTCGTCTTAAAACCGCAAGCCCCAGCAAAAGCGCCGCAAAAACCCAGGAGAGACAAACCAGGGTTGAAGACAAACTTGTCATGAAAACGCCCAAAAACGAGCTAAGGGAAAAAGGCCCGCTCACCGGAGCCAGAAAAAACGAATGAATCCATTTAGCCCCAGTCAGAAAAACCTTGGTTTGACGCCCATAGAAAAAAAGAAGAACGCAAGAAACGGAAACAATGAGAGTAGAAACTATCCCTTGTCTGTTCGCTTTCACGATTTCAGTCTATCATTATCTTCATGTTGTATAATAACTCGTTATGAAAAAAACCCTCGCATTCAGCTTCGCCTTGATTGCCGCAATCTCTCTCTCGGGATGTTTATGCTTATTCCACAAGCCTAAGCCGCCTAATGGACACTCTGTTTTTATCGACACGGTTCGCAATAAAACCCAACAGTTTGGGCTAGAAGACGCCTTGCAGACAGCCATGCAGAATCAATTATTGGATGAAGGCTATAAAATTGGGACCCGTGTCCAGTCTCAGGGAATTCTGACAATTACCCTTGAAACCTATCTGCTGATTCCCACCCAAACCGGCGCGAATTTGGTTCCAACGGCTTATCAATTGACCATCACCGCCCACGCGGTTTTAAAAGACCCCAAAACCGGAAAGGTTCTCTGGAGCAATAACAATCTCCAAGGAATCGAGCCCTACGCCGCCTTCAATATGCCGGGAGGGATGACCGAACAACAGGCCCAGGGAGTCATTTGGGATATGATGACTCGCTACATTATCGCCGGTCTTGACGGATATTTCATGCCCGCTAAAAAGAAGAGCTCAACGCCTGCCGCCACGAAATAGAAATTCTAAAGGAGAATAAAGTCCCATGGCCAAAGAAGTCTGCCTGATCACCGGTGGAGCGGGCTTTATCGGCTCTCATATCGCGGAGACTCTCGTCAAACAAGGAAAGAAGGTTCGCATTATCGACAATCTGTCGGCCGGAAAACTCTCTCATATCGCGGCTTTTAAAAATTCCGTTGATTTCATCAAGGGAGATATCCGCTCCTTAAACGATTGCCGCAAGGCGGTCAAAGGCGTCAGTTTTATTTTCCACCAAGCGGCGATGCGTTCGGTGCCGAAATCAGTCGATCGCCCTTTTGACGCGCACGAAAACAACGCGACCGGAACGCTCAATTTGCTTGTTTCCGCAAGAGACGCCAAGGTCAAACGGCTGGTCTACGCCTCGACTTCATCGGCTTACGGCGATTGCAAAAAATTTCCGCAAAAAGAGGAGTATAAACCCGAACCGGTGTCTCCTTATGCCGCCTCCAAACTCGCCGGCGAGCATTATTGCGTCCTTTTTTCGAAAACCTACGGCCTTGAGACCGTAAGTCTGCGCTATTTTAATGTGTTCGGCCCCCGGCAGGACCCGGAGTCTCAATATTCCGTCGTCGTCCCGAAATTCATGGAACTGGCCTGGAAGAAAAAGCCTCTCGAAGTCCATTGGGACGGAAAGCAGAGCCGCGATTTTACCCATATCGAAAACGTGGTTCAGGCTAATCTCCTCGCGGCCTTTTCCAAACAAGGCTTTGGAGAAGTGTTTAACATCGCCAATGGCGACAGCTATTCCCTTCTTGATTTAATCCATGTCATCGAAAATATAGTCGGGCGCAAACTCGCCATCAAACATCTGCCCAAAAGACAAGGGGATGTCCGAAAAACCCAGGCGGATATTTCAAAGGCCAAGCGCATCTTGGGATACAAGCCCAAAATGAATTTTGAGGAAGGGCTTAAAGACACCTGGAATTATTTCGTAAAAAATTACTTCGCGAAAAAATGAAGATATTGGTCACCGGCGGTTTGGGGTTTATTGGATCTAATTTCATTCGCCACATTCTTAATGCCGAAAAAGGCATTCATGTCGTCAATCTCGATCTTCAAACCTACGCCGGGAATCCCGAGAATTTAAGGGATATCGCGGGAGATAAACGCTACTTTTGGATTCGCGGGGATATCGCGGACTCTTCCATTGTCCGCCAGGCTATGGCGGGGTGCGAGGCGGTCGTTCACTTCGCGGCTGAAAGCCATGTAGACCGCTCTATTGTAGATCCGGGGCCTTTTTTAAAGACCAATGTCATTGGAACCCAGGTCCTCTTAGACGCCGCCCGCGCGGAAAAAGTAAAGCGTTTTATCCATGTCTCGACTGATGAGGTTTACGGCTCAATTTCGGGCCGCCGTCGCTCGACTGAAAAAGATCCGCTTTTTCCCAACAGCCCTTATGCCGCATCCAAAGCCGCCTCCGATCATCTGGCCCGAGCGGCTTTTATCACGCATAAACTTCCCGTGATTATCACCCGAGCCTCGAACAATTTCGGGCCCTACCAATATCCGGAAAAAGCCTTGCCTTTAATGATCACGAATTTTTTGGAGAATAAGCCCTATCCCCTCTACGGCGACGGTTTAAACGTCCGCGATTGGCTTTATGTCAAAGATCATGTCGCCGCCATCGCATATGTGTTGAAACATGGAGAAGCGGGAGAAATTTACAATATCGGCGGAGACACCTCTCTTAAAAACAAGGAACTGGTATCTTATGTGCGAAAAATGATGGGAATTTCTTCCTCTTTAGTCACTCCTGTTCCCGACCGACCGGGACATGATCGCAGATATGCCCTCAATGACTCCAAACTGCGAAAATTGGGATTTAAATTCGCCCATCCTTTTGAAACAGCGCTCCAAGAAACTATCGAGTGGTATAAAACCCATGAAAGCTGGTGGCGTCCGCTCAAAAAATCTGATGGATATGTGACCTATTATCAGAAGCAGTATGAAAAAGGGACAGTCCCTTTTTCCAAGGCCATATGATTCAGCCCGGAAGCCCTCCGGCCGTGATAGCGGGAAGCGCCGCACGCCCCTGCGGATGGATTGAGATTGTCGTCGGCAGCATGTTTTCCGGGAAAACCCAGGAACTGATCCGCCGCCTGCGCCTGGCGGCGATCGCCAAGCAAAAAGTCCAGGTGTTTAGCTCGGTTTTGGACGACCGCTACGTCAAAGATCATATCGTTTCCCATGACAAAAACAAAACCCCTTGCTTGGCGGTTAAAAAAGCGGAACAGATACTAAAACTCCTCAAACCCGATACCCAGGTCATTGGAATCGATGAGGTTCAGTTTTTTGATGACAAAATTATCGAAGTCTGCGAAGCCTTGGCCGACAAAGGCCTGCGCGTAATTGTCGCGGGCCTGGATCAAGATTTTAGAGGCGAACCCTTTTTAGTCACCGCTCGTCTGATGAGCCTGTCCGAATTCGTGACCAAGAATCTCGCCATTTGTTCTGTGTGCGGCAACTTCGCCAATCGCACCCAGCGAACCAGCGTGTCTAAAAAACTCATCGAAGTCGGCGCCCTGGATAAATACGAGGCCCGTTGCCGCAGATGCTATCAGCGCCCCAAATAAAAATTTCCTGGAGAAAAAGGGACAGTCCCTTTTTCTCAGCGTGTTTAAGACGATTTTTTCGCTGAAGAAGGCCTCAAGGCCCGCAAGCGGGCTAAATCTTTCGCGATTTCATCCGAGCCGGGATCAGCCTTGGCCGCGCGCTCAAAATAATAGAGACGCTTCCGGGGCGATGAATCTATGCTTCCCAAGGCCGCCCAGGCGTAAGCTAACGTCGGCTCGAGCCGAACGGCTTCTCGAAGTTCTTTTTGAACAAATTTTTCCCGCCGCGGATATCCCAAAAATATCGCGATTTTAGCCTCCTCTAAATCATGGTAGGCCCGCAAAAATATTTTCGGATGGGGATGAGAAAAGCGGTATATCATCGTTCCCTCATATGGATTGCTATAAACCTTTTTAAAATAGGGGCTACTCTCCATCCACTGAACTTGCTTAGAATAGGTCACTATCCCATATGAAGAAGAAAAACCATCAGAAAAAAAAGGAGCCGTTTCAATATAATCAAAGCGTTTGTCTATAAGAAGATGAACCCAGTTGTCTTGATTATTGGCTACGGCGGTTATCGCGTAACGCCGGGTAATCAGCATAAGTAAGCTCCCGTCATAAGTATCAATTCGCGCGGAAGGGGGAATCTCTCGTTTTACCCATTCAAGAGTGTTAAAAGAGACGAAAGGGGTTTCCCTTGGCGCCGGAGAAATGAAAAGCCGATCAATAGCTCCGCAGCGGAGGAAAACGATCGCGCTTAAAATCAAGGCTAAATTCCGGGTTTGACCGGGAGAATCCACAAAAAGCCCGGCCATGACGAATATCCACAGAAACGGCAAAAGAGGAATCGCGTAGCGAACGGAAGAAGAAGGCCATAAGAAATGAAGGAGGTTCAACAAAATAACATAAATAGCCAAGCTAAAAACGAGCGCCTGCCGGGAGGGATTTTTGATCAGTCGAGACACTCCTCTCGAAAAAAACACAATCAACAATATCCCCAATCCCAAACTCTCCCAGAAGGGAAATAGCGCCCAGGGCCGTCGGTAGACGCCCAAGGGGGCCGCGCCCCAAAGCGAAGCGACAACCTTCATAATATGGCCAAGCGGGTTTCCTTTATTTTGCGGCAGGGAGGCTTGCGAAAGCCAATTGTCCAGATATCCGGTCGAACTCCCGGAAATAAGATGATTTCTCAAAAGCCATAAGACCAGGGGGAGAAAAGACACAAATCCAAAAATAAGGGCTTTTTTCCAACTAAACCGCAGAGAAATTAAAACCATAAGACACGCGACGAGAATCGCCCCATGAGGTTTGATCAGCGGGGACAAGCCAGACAATGGCGCCCAGTAGAGAACAGAACTCTCTTCCGCTTGGGCAAGCGCGCAGAAAAGAATCAGGGAAACAGCTAAATAGGCGGTATCTAAAAAGACCGCGCCGGAATAAAACAAGAGGGTCGGATTGATTGAAATTAAAATAAAAGCCAATAAGGATATCCCGGGAGTTAAAAACTCTCGGGCCAAGCGCCAGGAAAAATAAAGGGCAATCAAGGTTTGAAAGAGTCCAACAAGAAAATAGTAATTCCAATGTCTGCCTAAAAAATGGACGGGCAAGGCCAAAAGGATGGGGTAGCCAGGAAGCGGATCGGTAATTGGCAGATTGATCAAAGGCAAATGAAACTGGCCATGCCAAAGCGAGCGGGCCAAAAGAATAAAGAGAGGTTCATCGCTAAAACCGCCGAGTTGATGTTGATGAGCCGCGAAGAAAAATAAAGATAAAATGAGAAGAAAGACTGCCCCGCCCCAATACTTTTTCATCCCTTGAAAAACAGAGGGCCGCCTCAATGGCGGCCCTCGAACAATCCTAAACTTCGGCTTATGAACCGGCAGGAACCATAGGTTGACATTGCTGCGTCCCGCCGCTAGTACACGTCACGGAAGGAGACGCGTCTGCCTGTCCTTGTATATGAGTATAGTTAAGGGTGTAGCAACCGTAGGTGCTGTTAGATGGGCAAGGAGAACCCCCAGCCGCGCTGCGGGTCAAGGTAACGACATATTGCGTTCCGCCTGTGCCAGTGGCTGTTCCGGAAAAATACTTCATCTGGGTGCAGGTCGCATCCAGCGGATAAGCGTTGTTGTAAGTTCCGGGGGCATTGGATATATTTACGGTCGCATATTGCGTCTGGCCCAAATAGTACCGAGACTCCGCTCCGCGCAAAATATCCAGACACTGCATTGCCTCGGCCATTCGACCCTTTTCAATAACCGCAAAATATTGCGGAATGGCGATGGCGGCTAAGATGCCGATGATTAAAACGACGACTAAAAGTTCGATCAAGGTAAAACCAGACTCCTTTTTAGGCTTCACTTCCATGGTTGGCTTCATTTTTCCCCCCTATCTTTAATTTTAATAACAATACTAGTTTATCATAAAGATCTAAAAAAATGCGAACGCCGCGAGTTCCTGTCGCAAAATTTTGTAGGACATAACAATGCCTTGGGACATCTTAGTCAAAGACGATATCTCTGCCGCCCGCGCGATAGAAAATTATTGAAGGCGGAATTAGACCCGGCCTAATTCCGCTATAATAACTCTGTTGATGGCTTAGACCCTGATGACTAATCATAAAAAAATAGGTTTGATTGCCGGTTCAGGAAAGTTTCCCCTTCTTTTTGCCGAAGAAGCGCGGCGCTTGGGGGTTTCCGTCATCGCCATCGCCATGCCCGGAATTACCGATCCCAAGCTTGAGAATTTGGTTTCTCGGCTTTACTATTTTAAACTCGGTCAAATTTCAAAACCAATTGAGACTTTTAAAAAAGAAGGCGTCAGCCAAGCCGTCATGGCCGGCAAGGTTCAACACGCCTCTCTTTTTGGCGGAATTTCTCCCGATTTAAGGGCGGCCAAAATTTTATGGAGGGCCAAGGACCGCAGGACCGACACCCTTTTAGGCGAAATCGCCTCTGAACTCCAAAGCGAAGGCATCGAGCTCTTGCCCTCGACGACTTTTTTATCCCATCTGCTGGTCTCGGAAGGGATATTGAGCCAAAGGAAACCGACTCAAGAAGAATTTGAAGACATTCTCATCGGCTGGAAAGCGGCTAAAGCGGTAGCCGCTTTTGACATTGGGCAAACCGTGGTATCCAAGGAAAAAGCCATTGTCGCGGTGGAAGCGATGGAGGGCACCGACGCTTGCATTATGAGGGCCAAAGAAATCGTCCGCGCCCGCGGCAAAAAACCAAGTCTAGTCGTCGTCAAGGTCGCAAAACCAAAACAAGATTTGCGCTTTGATATTCCGATTATCGGACTTGAAACTCTCAAGGTCTTTTCTCAGGCTTCCGTTTCCGCCTTAGCTCTTGAGGCCGAGTCCGTCATGATTTTTGACAAAGAGCAATTTATCCAAGAAATAAATCAACAAAAAATCGCGCTCGTTTCTTATCCATCCACGGGCCCCACGGAAAACAAATATGAACTCAAATAAAATCAAAGTCGCCGTCATCGGCGCCGGCGCCATGGGAAGCCATCATGCCCGCGTCCTAAGCAAAATCCCGGAAGTCGACTTAGTCGCGATATCGGATCTCAACTTGTGGCGCGCGCAACTCGCCGCCTGGAAGGCCAATACGACTCCTGTTCGGAACTATCAGGATGTTTTCTCCCGCGCGGAAGCGGTTGTCATTTCGGTTCCGACCCCGCTCCATTATCAAGTGGGGAAAGAAGCTCTTGAGCATGGCCTTCATTGCCTCATCGAAAAGCCCTTAGCTTCATCCCTGGATGAAGCCCGAAAGCTCCTGGCTTTGTCTCAAGAGAAAAATCTTGTCCTTCAGGTGGGGCACATTGAGCGCTTTAACCCCGCCGTTCTTGAAGCCGTCAAACATATCCATGAACCTCGCTTTATCACCGTTGAACGCCTGGGGCCCTATGACCCGCGAATGTCCCATATCGGAGTCGTCTTGGATCTAATGATCCATGACCTAGACATCTTACTAACGCTGGTCGGATCCGAAGTCGAATCTATCGAAGCCCTGGGAGCCCATATCTTGTCTGATTATGAGGACATCGCCAACGTCCGCGTGCGCTTTAAAACCGGATGCATCGCCAATCTCACGGCCAGCCGCATTTCGCTGGCTAAAAGCCGGAAACTTCGCCTATTCCAAAAAGAGGGTTATATTTCACTCGATTATGGGAATTCCGATCTTAAAATCTACAAGAAAAAATCCGCAACCATCAAAAGCCTAAAAGACATCGAAATCCTAAGACCAAAACTATCTTCTACCGAGCCGCTAAAAAGCGAACACCTACATTGGATTAACTGCATTCGAAACCATGTCAAGCCCTGGCCTTCGGCGGAACGCGGAATCGAGGCTCTGAAACTCGCCTTTCAAATTTCGGAAGAACTGGAGCGCTACCGAGACAACCCTCAGGATTCTCGAAGTTTTATCCCCGATTGGGCTAAGGACGTCGCAAGAATCGCCGGAGTGGTCGGAAAAAACGCGATCAAGGAATAAAAATGAATCTTTTGTCATTTGAGCATTACTCGCAAATTAGGAAATCCCTGGCCCAAAGGCTACCGGACGGGCTTATCCTTTTAAAAGGAGGCTCTCCCGTTGTCCGCAACGGAGATGTCGAATATCCCTTTCGCCAACAATCCGATTTTCTCTATCTCAGCGGCTTTGAAGAGCCGGGAGCCTGGATACTCATTGATCCCAAGAATAAAAAAGACGTCCTTTTTATTCCCAAAGCCGACGATCACCATCTAGTTTGGATTGGGACCTTGCCGACTTTGGAAGAATCCCGTAAGCGCTACGGATTTTCAAAAGTATGCTATCAAGGCGATCTTAAATCGGAAATTCAAACATCCTTGCGCGGCTACCGAAAAATATACGCCCCGAAAGAGGCCCAAAACGAGCTCAAGCGGCTTGGGCGCCGCTCGATATTTCCCGAGGACTTAAGGGAAGCTTTAGACGAACTTCGGGCCGCCAAAATTCCGGGCGAAATAGAACTCCTCAAAGTCTCAAACCGCGTTTCCGGAGACGCCCACATCGAGGTCATGCGTCAAACCCGCCCCGGGCAATACGAATATCAAGCGCAGGCGGTCTTTGAATCGGAATGTCTTAAATCCGGGCTTTCTTCTCTTGGATATCCCTCTATTGTCGCGACCGGCAAAAACGCGGCGGTTTTGCATTACAACAAAAACTCGGAAAAAATTAAAGACGGAGATTTGGTTTTAATTGACGCGGGAGCGGAGTTTAGAGGCTATTCCGCAGACATTACCCGCACCTTTCCCGCCAACGGACGCTTCACTCAAAAACAACGGGATATTTATTCAATCGTTCTTGAAGCTCAAAAAAAATCAATCTCGGCCGCGCGCCCAGGGGCGCTGTCCGCGGAACTTCATGTGCTTTCGATGAGAATCATCGCCGAAGGCCTTAAATCCTTGGGAATACTTAAAGGCGAGGTCGACAGTTTGATTGAAAACGGGGCGGTTCGCGTCTTCTATCCCCATGGCCTGACCCACATGCTGGGGCTTGACGTCCACGACGTCGTTGGCGGGAAAAAGAGATGCGTCCCCAATCCCACCAAGGTGCCCGTGCGTTTTTCGGCGAGGCTCGAAGCCGGATTTGTCATCACGATGGAACCTGGCGTCTATTTTATTCGCTTTCTTTTGGAAAGCCCGAAAGTCCAAGAAAAAATGAAAGATCAGATTAATTTTAAAGCGGTTAAAAATTTCCTCGATTTTGGCGGCGTCCGAATTGAAGACGATATCATCATCAACCCTGCCGGCGCGCCCTTGAATCTCACGCATGTCCCCAAGGAAATCGATGACATCGAAAGACTCTGCGCCGAGGGCCGCGAACTCGCACACAGAAAAAAGCGCTTTTAAGAGGTAATGGCCGCTTCTACTTGGATTAACCCTTTGGGCGGCTCTCTATCTGCCGCACATCAACGACCCTTTCTTGCTCGATGATAGAGGGACCATTGTTCTTAACTCAAAAATAGACCATCCCATTGCCGACAAGGAATTTTTTAATCCCCTTTACTATTCTTTTTCAGGTGAAGAATCCTGGAGGCCATTGGCGACGTTTAGTTATTACGCCATGGAGAGGATATTTGGGAAATCCCCCGCCGCCATGCGTACGCCTCAGTGGGTAGCCCATGTATTGATTGGATTCATGCTGTTTTCCCTGGCTCTCTCTTCGGGCTTTACGGAATTGGCCGCCTCCTGGGCCGCCGCTTTTTTCTGGCTTCAACCCGCCAACATAGAAACGTTGATGTGCGTCTCATTCAATGAAGAAGTTCTCGTCGCTTTGGGGCTTCTTTGGGCATTTCTTTCCAAGGAAACCGCGATCGTCTTCTTGCCGCTGGTCTTCCTGCATGATTTTTTGACGGATAAACGATGGAAAAGCGCGAGCCTTTACCGCTGGCTGGGAAGCGTGGACATCGCCTTAGGAAAATTCCGACGCGCGGACTACAGGTTTTCTCAGGCGATCCAGCTGGACCCCGCAGACGGCTATAGTTACGACATCATGACCTATCAGTGGGCGACGAAAGGAGATTGGGAGAAATCAGTCAATGGCTGAGAAAAGGATTAAAAGCGGCGCCCCAAGAATCTTTCCTCCTTAGGCTTAAGCCTGACATTCAAAACAAGCGCCTATCTTTCAAAGCGAGATTTTACTGATAAAAAACGGAGAGGGAGGGATTCGAACCCTCGGTACCAGTTTACCCGATACAACGGTTTAGCAAACCGTCGCCTTAAGCCGCTCGGCCACCTCTCCAGAATCAAAAAACCTTACAAATAATACCTGGCTTCATTGTACTAAAATTGAAATTTTTAAATCTCTTTTGCTAGACTCTTCTCATGACCAAATATATTCTACCTACAATGACGCTGTGCGCTTGCGCCTTTTTTCTGGCCGCCTGCCATGAACAAACAAAAAGCGCATCTCCCAAACCCAGTTCGTCCGCATCTTCTCAAACCCAGACTCCCAATGCCGCTTCAAATAATCCGCTCTTAAATCCCGATATGGACGACCTTAAGGCCCCGGAGACCTATCATGTAATCTTTACGACGACCAAGGGAGATTTTACCCTTGAAATCCATCGCGACTGGGCCCCCAGCGGAGCGGATCGCTTTTACAATCTCGTCAAAATCGGGTTCTATAATGGAGACGCTTTTTTTCGCGTCGTTAAGGGATTCATGGTTCAATTTGGAATTAATGGAGATCCGCAAGTCAACGCAAAATGGTTTAACGCCAAAATTCCAGATGACTTAGCGACCAATCATTCCAATCTGCGGGGAACTATTTCCTTTGCCACCGCCGGCCCCAACACCCGCACGACCCAGGTTTTCATCAATTACGCCAACAACACGTTTTTAGATTCCATGGGATTTACTCCTTTTGGGAAAGTGTCTCAAGGCATGGACGTGGTTGATTCTCTCTTTAATGGCTACGGGGATGGCCCTCCCTCGGGCCCGGGCCCCGATCAAAACCAAGTCCAACAGCAGGGCAACGCCTATCTTAAGGCGGATTTCCCGCACTTAGACTACATTAAGACCGCGGTCATTCAACCTTAACCGAGCGGCCGTTATTTAGGTTTATTGAAAAACCATATATTGGCGCGGTGAAGTAAACGGGCTTTGTTCGCCTAGCAAGTCGATAGTCGCCAAACGAAACCAATATTGGCCTGGTTTAAGCCCCAGGCTTTGAATATCGACTTTTTCATCGGAGTCAAAGACCTTGTCTAAAATCGGAGATGAAAAATCATGCGTGATAGAAACCTGAAGCCGATATCCGGAAATGGGGTTTCCAATGGCAAGGTCCGATATCTCTTTTTGAAGACTGGCTGAAGGCGCGGCGCTAGAGGCTTTTGTCCCCATGCCTGTCCGAGCGCCCAAATTATTTTTCGCGGACATATTTCCGGTCTGCGCCTGTCCCGGAGAACTTCCCTCAGCCTGAGCGCCAGCCAAAACCGAACCCTCTCCGCCATTGCCAGATGAGCGTAAATTCTGAGAGCCTTGACGAGGCTTAGACATCGCCAATTGGGCCTTAGATGCGAATTCTTTCCAATGCGGTATTTTTTGCGGAACCCCGGCCGATAAACCCGGCGGCACCGTCGTCTCCATACCCGCCGGGACATCCACGTTTTGACCCTCGGCGCTCACCGTCGCGACTCCGGAAAAAACCCGGACCAATGTGCTTTCATCTTCTCTAATTTTGGCCGAATAGACCGTATGCGGGGCCTTAGGCGTAATTGTCGCCGAGGGAGTCATCACCCTCGCGTGTCCGATAAAAACGCTGCCGCGTTTAAGAGACACCGAATCTTCGCGCTTTTTTCCGGGCGGAACAAGGATGACCGCCATCGAATCCGGCTCTAAATCCAATATCTGGGAATCGATGAAAAGCACTTTCGCCTTTGACTCATCCAAGGTCCGCAAGGTATCTTTGGAATAGAGAATTTCTCCCGCATGAGTTTTTTTCCATTGAGCCGTCTCTTGGCGCCGAAGCAAAACCTGGTTGACCGAAGAGACGATTTTTCCGGCCTGAAAAATCTCTTTCATTATTTTTTTAGGGACTTCAAGGGTCATCCCCGGAAGCGCCACCGTCGGGTCATCGGAAGGAAGATGATTGTATTTGAGTATTTGATTCCAGTCCTCGGGGTTTTTAAGGTAAGTTTGGGCGATTCCCCACAGCGTATCTCCGGGCTTGACCACCACTTTCTCAAATCTGACCGATGAAATCGTCTCTGAAAAAGAGAAAATCGCCAAAAGCGAAGCGATAACAAATGTTTTCATGTGGTCGACACCAACACATTTCCTGCGGCATTAACCGCCAAGTTTTTCGGAATCGTAAAATAAAAAGAAGAGCCTTTTCCCAATTCCGACTCGACCCATATTTTCCCTAAATGAGATTCGACAAAGAAGCGCGATATGGTCAACCCTAAGCCCGTTCCGCCTCTGGCCTTTCCTTCAACCTGTTCGAATTTCAAAAACACCCTTTCCAAATATTCTTTTGGAATTCCCTCGCCCGTATCGGAAACCCCAGCTTTGAAATGGTCCCCCATATCTTCAACCGAAAGCGTGATCTTCCCATTTTGAGGCGTATATTTAATCGCGTTTCCAAGGAGATTGATAAACACTCGCTCAATGATATCCCCATCGGCCATCGCCGCGCAATCTCCCTGAGAATCGACTTTGACTGAGATTTTCTTGGATTTCGATAGAGAGTCCAGAATATCGGCCGCGCGCAAGGCTATTTCATGGAGAGAAACTTTCTTTAAATTCAAAGTCAGCTTCCCTGACTCCATCTTGGCGATATCAAGAATGTTGTTAATCATCCCCATCAATCGCCGGGAGGAACGTTGAATCGAGCTTAGAATGGACCTTTGATCTTCCGTTAAATTTCCCGGAATTCCGCTCAAGAGAATTTCCAAAAATCCCATAATGGAACCCAACGGGTTTCTAAGGTCATGAGTCACGTAATGTAAAAAATCCTCCTTCATTTTGTCCAACTCCCTTTGAAGGGTGATGTCTCTTAAGGCTAAAAGAAGCCCCGGCTCTTGTCCCTCCGGCCTTAAGACCTTGCGGGATATAATCTGAAGGATGATTTTGTTAATATCTTGCGTCAATTCCACTTCTTTAATTTCGGCGCTTTCTCCAGTAGGGCTTTTGATCTCCAGTAAAGCCTTTTTTAACGCCCCTTCATCCAAAACCTCGACCAAGAAACGCCCCAAGACCTCGCCCTTTTTCGGTAAATTTAGGAATTCAACGGCCTGGCGATTCATCAAATCAAGCCGCTTTTCTTGGTCGAGAAGGATAATTCCCTCGTCAATCGAGTAAAGAATCGCCTCGGTTTTTTTCTGTTCCGCGATCAGGCGATCGATTTGAAGATCGGCATAGGCCTTTAATTTTTCGGTCATTTGGTTAAAAGTTTCGGCCAATTCGCGCAATTCATCTCGGGTCTCTAAATGAACTCGAACGGAAAAATCTCCCCTTGAAACGGAGTGGGCGGCCTGGGTCAAAAATAAAAGAGGCCGCGTAAGCCTTTGGGCTAAAACCATGGCGACCAAAACGGCCAGGAAAGCGACAACGGAAATAAGGCCTATCGCGGTCTTGCGCATCCGCACTTCCGAATTATAGGCGTCTGATCTCTTCTGAAAAATAAGAACCGCCCCGCCGATAGAGGACACCGGGGCGTAGGCCCCAACATAAGAAGCTGGACCCGATTTAAATTCTCCCGCCCCGACGCTGACGGCCTTAACCGCGGAACGAACCATCGGCCAAGAGGAAAAATGTTTTAATTCGTCTTCCGAGAGTTCCGGCGGATAAATCAGCGGCTCGCCTTTAACCCCCGCAAGAACCGCAAACCCAGTCCCCCCGGCTCTCTCATCTTTAATCTTGTCGGCCAATTTTTGGAGACTGATTTCCACGCGCGCGACCACGGTCGGGGCCAGCGGAATATAGAGAATGGCTGCGGGAATTTTAGAAACCCATGAAAAAGCGACCTGGTTTTCCATCGAAGAAAGAGCCTTTAAAAGTCTTTTTTCATGCAAGCGCTTGTCTAAATGAGGTTTTAAAAGCAAAGCGGGATTATAAACCTTTAAAAGATCTTGCCCCTTTCGATTAACCAGCGCAATCTCGATTAAATCTGGACTTTGTTCTACGAGTTTTCCGAGAAATTTCTCTTTTTCAGGCCAGTTTTTTTGGCTCTTAAGAGAGATAAGCTCGAAGTTGACTTCCTCCTCCTTTGATTTGAGATACTGATCAATTTCTTCGGCCAAACTTTCCGCCAGCCTGGTATGAAGTTCCAAAACCGAAGCCTGAATTCCGCGGTGACTAATTCCAATGAGGCGGTATCCCAAAAATCCGGCGGGAATAAGGCTGACGGCCGCTAAGATCAAGGCGAATTTTCTAAAAAGATTCATTGAAGTGTCTAAATCCCTCATAAGGATACGCGGCCCCCATCACATTGTCAATAGTAGGCCGAATTAACTGGACATTTCAACTTGCGGTAACTACATGACATTTTAACTTGCGGTTGACAAAGATGGAAACTCCTGTTATCCTTCGAGGGATATATCTTTAAGGGGGAAATGAGACATGACCCTACGCAGAAAAAATAAGGGGATTTTAGGACGCTTTCGACACAGTTTGAGAATCCGCCGTCATCACATGAAAAAACATTTGCACAAAAGCATGGACCTCTCCGCCTCGTCTTTTCGGGACATCAATGTCGCCCAATGGGGCTTCTAATAGCGTGGACGGAGAGTTTCTAAGGCCGCTTCAAACCTTTCTTTAAACAGGGGGTTTAAAACGTCCGCGCAAACGGCATAACGGATCAAGGGTTCGGGATCGCCGTTTTCATCCTGTCCTAAAAAGTGGACTCCGGCGAGCCCGGTTCTCGAAATCACGAGGCGGTTAAAAGCTTCCGCCAAATTGGAATTTCGGCCTTTTGCCTCTCGCGCGAGATCCACCCCTAAAACGCTTCCAGGAACTTTCCATAAAGTAAAAAAACCCGCCTCGGTTTCGCAGGCGGGAATAAGGCCTGATTTTTTAAATAATGGAATCACGTATTCCAGACGCCGCCGATAGAGACCTCGCAATCGCGATAAAACCTCTCGCGCGTTTTTGGGGTCCTGAAGAAATTTCCCGTAAGCGGCCATAACGAAAGGAACAGGCCCGGAATCGGTATTTCCCTTGATCATCAGATAATCGCGCACAAAATCTCTCGAACCGACAATCGCGCCCAAACGAGCCCCAGGGTCGCTAAAGGATTTACTGACCGAGTACATCTCAACCCATTCAAGCTCCGGATAGTCTTTGGCGACAGACGCCAGGGGAACGTGTTTTTCTCCAGCCAGTCCCGCATAGGCTCCGTCGTTTGCCAATCTAATTTTGCGCTCAAGACAAAAAGAAATGAGCTCAGTCCATTCTTGATGGGAGGCTCCAACAGACGCGGGATTTCCAGGCCGCACGGTAAAAATAAGTTCGAGCCTTTGATGGCCCAAACGCGCGACGGCTTCTTTAAGACGTCTGACGTTGAGGCGCATATTGTCGGCGCCGCAAAGCGGCCAAACCATGCGGCGAGATTTTAAATATTTCTCGCCCCAAACCCCCACAATGTCATAGGCCGGAAGATTAGACGCATAGATTAAATCTCGCCTTTCTCCCAATCCGCAAGCCAAAAGCAAAAGCGCGCTAGTGGTCTTAATTCCGGCAATGGGAAACGCTTCCAAATGAGAGTTTTTTTTCATCTCCACTCCGGAATGAAGGGAAACCATTCCTTCGGCGAAATTAAACAAATTCTTATCTTCGGCGTAGGCGTGATAATCGTAGGCCGGGTCTTTGGCGAACCGCGACTCTAACCCAAGTATTTCCTCCGGCGGAATTCCATCCGGGTTGCCCAAAGAAAGGTTTAAAGGCTCCATGCCGGAATTCTCGCGGTATTGCTTTAACAGGATATAAATCAATTGGAAGAGGTTAATTTCCGAGTTGGGGATTCGGCGCGCCATAAAATGATGCTAGCAAGTTTTAAACGCCTAACTGCAAATTGATAGAATCAAAAAGTAGAATTTATGATGACCCGCGCGATGCTGATGGTTTCCCACCCCGATATGGCGCTGGAAAAAATTGGGCGCGATACGGTTTTAGAAAGGCAAATTAAAACCGCCGCCGAAGCCGGTGTTGAAGAGATGTGGCTTGGAGGTCATAAGCCCGCGAACTTTCCCTCAAAACCGCTCCCCCCCGCCTTGACTCTTTATTGGATTTCATCCAATCACGTCTCTCAAAAACCCTGCCTGCCCCCTTACCTCGCCTTATCCGATCAGCATTTAATCGACTCCAAGGCTTTAGAAGAAGTCGTCAACGGTTATTATGCCGAACCGACGTCTTTTACCGATGAACAAGGGCGCATGGTGGTCCAGGTCATGACTCCTCCGCAACGGGAATTTCTCGCGCCTAAAACCACGCCCCTCCCCAAAGATAGCTGCATTCTGTTAGAGAGACCGTTGATAAGCAACGGAATCCTTCAATGGGCACAAAAGCATCCTTTAAGAGCCTCTGACCCTTCTGCGGGAATATTTGGAAAAATCCTCGGGTTTTTCCGTCCAAGGGCCTAGACGCCGCCTAGGACTTTAGCCCCTACCCTTAAATTGGGAATATCTTTATACTAAAGGTATGAATGAATTGACTGACGCCCCGCTAATTCACCTATCCTCCGATTTTATCAGGGCTAAAGAATATCTTGAGGCTATCGTTTCTTCAAGCCCTGATGCCATCTGCACGACCGATATGTCGGGGAAATTTATCTATTTTAGCCCTGGCGCCGAAGAAATGATCGGCTTTAAATCCGGAGAAATGGAAAATCGCTACGCCCGCGAGATATATCAGGAGGGAATTCTCGAAGCCAAAAAAATCATGAGGATTCTAACCGAGAACGGAAAGATTAAAAACCACCAAACCATTTTAAGAGGAAAAAACGGCCACGTTATTTACGCCAGCCTCGCCGCTTCGATGCTTAGAGACAGGCGCGGAAATCTTATCGGCACTCTTGGCATCTTCAAAGACATCAGCGACCGCGTCCGGCTAGAAAGAAAACTTGAAGATTTGTGCCGCACCGATAACTTGACCGGCCTTTTTAATCGCCGCCATTTCGATCAATTGCTCAAACAAGAATGGGCCAGAGCCCGAAGGCAGAATTATCCGCTTTCCCTTGTGTTAATGGACTTAAACGAATTTAAATTGATTAATGACTCCAAAGGGCATAAGGCCGGCGATCGGTTCCTTAAATCTTTTTCCGCTATTTTACGCGACTCTCTAAGGCGAGAAGAAGACATGGTTTTTCGTTACGGCGGAGACGAATTTACCGCCATACTCCCGGGCCTTAATCCCGAAAAAGCGGCGGCAGTTATGAGCAGAATTTGGACTCGCGCCAAAAAATCTCAAATCAGCTTTAGCTACGGAATTGCCGGAACCCCGCCTACCCATCATATCTCCAGGCTTATTCGCGCCGCCGACGCCGCGATGTACCGAATGAAAAAATCTCTGCGCTAAAAAAGGGACAGTCCCCTTTTTTCAAGATTCCGTCTCGCGTCATTAATGAATCACTCCGATTTTCCGAATCTGGGTCGAAGACCCTAGCGGTCCTTTGACTTGAATTCGGGCAATATAGCCTCCCAAAGCGACATAACGCCCCGAGGAAGCCTTTCCATCCCACATCGCGCAGTTTTGGCCGGCAACTCCGCCTTGCTGTCCGGAAGAATAACTGAGAGTCCTGACGACATAGCCCAACAAATCATAAAGAGTGATCGTGACATCAGAATCCGCGCCCAGAATATAAGAAATGCAAGTCTGTTCTCCTTTTCTGGTATCAAAAGGATTGGGATAGTTGCTCACCCCGGCAATGGGAGTGGTAATCGCGCTGGTTTGAACGCTGGTCGATAAAGCAGAGAAAGGAGAAAATGCCCCGGAGCCGGAGAAAGAGCGAATCTGATAGGTAAAGAAATCTCCCGTCGGACGCGGGGTTTCCCCCGGATACTCGGGATCGCCGACAAAATAGGTGGGAACGCGGGCCGAGATGAAATTAATCGTTCTCCAAACGACATTGGCCGCCAAATCATTCGGAGCTCCGCCGCGCTCTTGAATTTCATATCCCAAGACTCCGGAATTGGGATCAGTGGAGGGAGTCCAGTTAATCGGATAGCTGGTTTGACTGGTCTCTGAAACCTGAACGTTGGTCGGAGGCGCCGGGATAGTGGGGTCGGGCCTAAAGACCTGAACCGCCCTGGGCTGAGATATGACCCCTGCCGAAGTCACGTACCGGGCAAAGAGAATGGCCGCGCCGTCAGAGACCGGCTCTCCGGACAAATGGAGAATGGGAGAACTTCCCTCAAGGCCTCGCCCGGTTCCGGGAGCGGGGTCTCCGGCCTGGCTGATCACATTGATTTGGTTACTCCCGGCGTTTTCTCCTCTTAAAATCTCGCTGCCGACATAGAGAAGCCCGGGAAGTTGAAGCGAAGAAGCGTCATCAACGCTAAAGCTCGTGGTATTGGGGGTCATCGCGCTGGTTAAATGCGTGATATGAGGGGAAGATAAGGTCAAGTTCTGAACAATTCCGGAAGTGAGAGTTCCATTGACGACGGCAGTCGAAACGCTTGTCACTGTTAGAGAGGACCAAACAACGCTATAGCCAGTTGGATTACTGTAATAAGGTCCGACCGCGACTTGATAGCTTCCGGGAATAGGAATATTGGGTAGCGCCACCGGGAGCTGATTGGTGCGCCCAGTCCAGGCTGAAGGCACAAAACCTTGGTCGGGGACCGGGACTGCCGCCGCGCTGTTTCCCTGTTGAGCGATATTATTTCCTAACAAGATTTGAATGCCTCCAAATCCGTTCGGGAAAACCATATCCACAATCCCGTCTTTGTTGAGATCAAAATCCAAAACTCCGGTTCCGGTCAAATCGGTGGTCGGAATTCCATCGCAGGTCAAAGACACTTGATCGGGAATAGTGCTTGCGCCCCAGGCAAAATTATCCGGAACCCCGTCGCCGTTAATGTCAATGAGCGGATAGCTATTGGGACAGTTGGTGTTCCAAGGGGTCCCGTTGGCGCAAATCCACAGAGATTGATTGGGAATTGGATCCCCATTTTGATCGCGGCAAATATTATTTCTAGGATTAGTCGAATTCTGACCATTGTTGCAGCTGCTGGGATTGACTTCGGCAAAAGCGGGCTGGCCTACCGCTATTGCCGGAACGCCCGGCTGGGCGCGCACGACAATGACTGGTGCTGCGGAAGTGCTCAGGCACACTGATGGAACGGTCAAGGGCGCAATCGTGGTCAAAGCCGATGTAATTGGGGGCGCGGCTGAAGGATTCGATTCCACCGGCAGCGGACTTCCATTTTCAGAGAGCATATCGCTAAATTTCGCCAACAACGCCCCGGAAGCGTTTCCAATTACCGCGCTAGTCGAGATGTTCGCGGCGATATAAAGAGTCGTCGTATTCGTGCTGACGCTCAGATACGGAATCCCTTTATAATTGAGATTGACCAGCGCAATGGAAGACCCGCTGACCATATTAAAAGAGCCCAATTCCGGTTCATATTGCGGCAAGAAGACTCCACTCCCATTATCAAGCCAGACGCTCATATTGGAAAAATCTCCATTGGGCGCGGGGCTGGTGGGGCCGCCTATCTGAGTAATCCTCATCGTCGATATATTGGTGAAATCGCCGTTGGTATTGAGTTGAAGTTCGAGAAGAGGGACGTTTTGTTGCCCTGGGGCCGCCCCGGCAGGCGCTATCGTGAATCCTGAAACCGACAATGAAATCGGGCTAATCGCGACAATGGAGCCGACGAAAGGATACCCCGTCGTCGCCGTCCCCAGCGGATTATTTTTGGTGATATTGAGATAGAGATTAGAACTCATCTGATCTCCATCGGGAAGGCCAAACCAAGAGGGCGCGCGAATATTGACTCCAATTAAGTTGGAGGGAACCGCGTCATCGCCGACGTCATATGCGACAAAGAACATCTGCGCCGTAGGGGCGATGAGCTGATCGCTGTTAAGATAAACCGTGTGGTCGACATCTTTATTATTGAGTTGATCAAAAACGTCCACTTTCTCGGCCACCGTTCCGCTCGACCAGGAGAGAATAGGCGTGGGACCGGCGCCCAAGGCGTTTCCTCTTGAAGAAATGGAAAGACACGGGTGTCCAGTCACCGTATCAATTCCGGGAGTGGGGTTAGACTGACACCCAGGACCAGAAAAGGTCATCAGCTCCGCCCCGCCCACATAGATTTGTCCTCCCACCATGTTGCCTACATTGTTCCTCGGAAATCCATTGGTGGAAATAACGACTAAATCAAAAGTTGAATAGCCAATAGCATATCCGGCTGTTGAATAGAAAACCCCGGTATTCGATGAAACAGCCACGCCCAAGGCGGTAGTTACATCCGAAATATCCAGATCCCCGGGATCCAAGATTCCGTTATTATTGAGGTCTTTCCAGACCCTGACAAACTTGACGTCGGTATTGGCGCCCAAGGGGGTATTCGGGTTTTGAGAAGCCCCGCCGCGCTCTAAAATAATATTTCTCCATGGAGAGAGGCCCACGCTGGTGACCAGGTTAAAAGCCAAGAATTCGACATTTTGGGCCGCCTGCGTGACCGGCGGGATATTGGCCGCCACGTCGTTGACCCCCAAGGTCAAAGCCGATTGAACTTTTTCAACCTGGGTCAAAGGGTTTGAGACAAAGGTGGGGCTTCCGACCAAAACCGCGACGTTAGGCACCTGGACGGCAAACGCTCCGGCGGAAGAGACCCCGATTCCGTCGAAACTGCCAATTGAGGCAAATTGCGAGAAATCATATGTCACGAAATAATACCAAGGAGTCGTGCTGACTAAAATTGGATCTCTCAAAATGATATTGGCGGTTCCGGAACTAAAGAGGTCGTTTCCAAAAGAAATCATATTCGGGTAGACCCCGGTTGAAGTCTCCGTCGAATCGGCTGCGTCAAAAGCCCCCACCCCGTCAGTCGATCTCCAAACTTTAATAGCGGTGATATCCGAGTCCAAGGCGCCGTTGGATGTAATGTGCTGCAAGGTCAAACCCGTGATAATCGCGCTATTTTGATTGGTCTGCATTTGAAGGCGCAACATCGGATAATCGACGGTATTTTGAACCACGGTTTGGCCTGAAAGCTGGGCGAGATTAATTGAAACCGTATTGATGGTCGGAACCAAGACAAAGGCGGGGCTGGCCACCTGAGCTTGGCTGGTACAAACCCCATTTTGAGCGACGCAGACTGAATTGCTGTTTCCGGCCGGCAAGGTTGTGAAAGCGACGGTCGAGGCAAAGACCCCCGTCACTTCGTTATAAGGGGCCAAGGTCGGGTAGGTAAATCGGGCTGAGGGAGAAACGTCCAGCGTTACATAGAAGGTAATGGTTGAGGGCGTAATCATGACGAAGGGCTGCCCCTGATTTGAAAGGCTTAAAGCCGATTCCGCAGTTGGATTATCCGGAGATCCCATGCTTGACTCCCCGATATTTAAATCCGCGCTTGGGGCAAAGGGAGCTCCGACCACGCAAGAAACGCCGCTGGCGCAAGTATCCCACATCTTGACATCCAAAAGATCGGAATCCTGTCCGTTAAGCCCGGTCGGAATGATTCGGTCCAAGGTCAAGCTGTTCCACTCCATCTGTGTTCCCGAAGACCAGACGTCCAGCCTCAGCGCCACGGCATTGCTCACTCCTTGCTGTAAAGTCGGGGCAATCACCGCGCCGGGAGAATGGGCCACCGGCAAAGTGTTGACGAGTCCGCGCGTTACTCCCAACAGAGCCGGCCCAGTGGTGGGACCGGAGAGAAGTATGCCTAAACCTTGATAACTGACAATTTCCTGGTCGACTAAGACATAACTGGTTGTTCCCGGCGGCGGTGTTGGAAGTCCGGCAGTCGAAGTAATCACCCAACTGGTGTCGACAGTTCCCGCCGCCTCTTGCGCAATCGCCTCTTGCAAAATAGGAGCGGGATAAGAATTTCCAAATTGATCGGAGAAATATGGCGTCGCCTGAACAGTCAAGGTTTGTGGAGAAGCCACGATCTGGCGCAATTGAGAGGCGAAAGGAAGCGGAGACGCCGGGTCATATGAATCCGGAAGAACGATTGAATTTTCAACGGGATTGTCCGGTGGAGTCGGCTGCCCCTCGGGGAAAGACCCGACAGTGCCGGTCGAAGGCAAAACCATCGCGCCCAAGGTTCTGGGCTGGAATGTAATGGGATTAATGGGGAGAGCGTTGGGCGTAATATGATAGGCGATGAAATACCTTTGCGCCTGCGTTGCATATGCATTGGGAACGATTTCAATCGGGGTAAACATATTGACCTGGGCCTCCAGCGGAAGCCCGCCGTAATTTCCAAAAGTTCCCGTTCCCAACAAAACATCTCCCTGGTCCAACACCCCATCGCCGTTTTTGTCATACCAAACCGAAACCATGTCTACATCGGGAGTAACGACGCCTCCGGAGGTGGCCGACCCGGTCGCAAAAACGACCATCCAACGCAATTGGCCATCGGAAATAAAGGTATTGAGGTTCATCTCGGCGATCGCGACGGTCGAATTTTGCTGCGCAAAGGACTCGGAATTAGCCTGGAAAGCCAAGGACGGAGACCCGCTAATGTTTCCGTCAATAGTGTCGGTCGCGATGACGTCCACTAAATCCGGATAATGGAGAACTTGCTGGAGTCTGACAATTGAAGTTTCTCCGATAGGAGCGATTCCCCATTCCGTCGGACACACCGTTTTAGGCGCGGCGATCTGAAAGTAATTGGTACTCGGTAAAATTAGGGAATCGTAGGGATTGGGCTCATAAATGGTTCCGTTGGTCCCGGGCCCCAAACAACCGGGCAGTGAAACCGTCGAAAGATTAACCGTTGGATCGTTAAGCGCGATTTCTCCTCCAGAAGAATCGTTAAGATCGATAAAGCTCACCGTGCTGACAGACGGAATAATCGCGCCCACATAGGCTTGGCTGGAAACCGTCGCGAAAGGACTGAGATCATAGGTCACGAAGAAATTTTGAGCGCTGGGAGAAAGGGCCTGGTTTCCGGTCCCCAAGGTTCCTTGAATCGGAATGCGAACCGGGCCGGAAACAATGGTCCCCGACGAGAAAGCCATTTCAGAAGTCCCCTCTTGAGCGCGGTAACAATTGGTGAAAACGGAAGTCGAGAAGTTAACCCCATAACAATACACCACTTCTTTTGCGAGTTCACTTGTCTGGGCATCGTTGATGACCAAACGTTCAAAGGTCTGTCCGGTAACGGGGTTTGGATCATTGGATTGGGAATTGGCGAAGGGGTTGTCCAAGGAATACATGGCGGAAGCGTCGGCCACCGCGATAGTCTCAGGGCTTGTGTCAGTCGCTCCCAAATTTTGATTTAAAGTCGTCGTCGGAAAAACATGAGTGATAGACACGGGACTGACAATAACGTCGGAAGTCGAGCTAAAGAGCCCGGTATTAGGAACATCCAGCCAAATGCGGATATTGGTGATATCGGAAGCTTTATTGACCATCGCCTCCGAAGCGTTATATTGTCCGTTGCCGCTTAGCATCGTTGACGGCAGCCAGCGATCGAGTTTAAGCCCGGTCCAGGCGGCGGAGCCGGAATAGGTTTGAACGGTAAATTTAACCACTGGGACATTCGTCGAATTTTGGACCGCGCTGGCGGAAATAGGTTCGATGTTGCCAGAAGGCCCGCCGGCGGCGTTGACTGCGGTCAAATTGACGACGTTGGGGGTCGCTGAGATTGTAGCGGTGGCCGAAACGATTTGGCTAAATGACTGGACCAGCCCCGCTCCCGAAGGCGCGATCACCGAACCGTTGGTGATATTGGCCCCTTCGGAATCCCCGTTAGCCGCCGTCGGAGAAATATTATAGGCGACAAAATAAGTATTGGTCGAGGTTCCGATGGTTCCGGCCACCCCGGAAGGATCGCTGATGTTAAGCTGGGCCGATCCGCTGACAAAGGTCGCGGAAGCTACCAAGAGATCGACTGCCGGGGCAAAGCCGGGGCAAGGATTAATCGGCTGCAAACTGGCGTTAGTGCAGAGATAAAGATTGACTCCATTGACATCGGAATCAAGCCCGGCGTTGTTGATGAAAATCGTGTTGACCACCCCGGTGTAAAGGTTGGTCCACATTTGAAGGGCAAGAACGCCGACATTTTGAACGCCCTGGTTGACATAGGTGAATGTCGACGGCGATGGAGCGCCCGAAGGCTGCCAATAGGCGTTAATGGATTGTCCTTGAACGAAAATATCGGGCTCTCCCGGCAAAACGGTCGAAGTCGTCGTATAAATCGGGAAATTATTGATGGCCATACCGACGGTGCTAGTCGAAGTCAAAATAATATCGGAGGGCCCGACGATGTCCATTCCAAAAGAGGCCGGGAGTTCGCCGGTGGTATATCCGGAAGAGGCAATACGAATGGTGACAAAGAAATACTGCTCGGCCGCCGTCAAAGTGGTCGCGGCGGGTTGAGACTGATCCATGGGAATCTCGCTAAAGGCGGGATCTCCAAAATGCCAGCCATTGACCGTTGCGTCGTAGGTGCCGCTGGCAATTAGGAGATCATTGACCGGGTCGAAAACTCCGGTTTTATCGGTATCCTGATAAAACCCAACCTGCGTAATATGATCGTTGTTGAGGTTTCCGGCGGGATTGGCGAACACGTTCATCTCGGAAAGTTGCGCCGCGAGGCTTGGAACGCCGCCGGGATCAATGGAAAGACCCAGGCGAATCATCGGAACCGGGCTCGGGCTTTGGGGAGTCGTTCCATCTCCCTGGGCAAGCGTTGTTAAGGTCACTCCCGCCTGCTGTTTTGAAGTGGGAAGCGGATTTTGCGGAGCCAGATCAGTCGGCAAAACCACGACTCCTGCGGTATAGATATCCCCGGTCGAGCGGTCAATGGGATTTGTGGTATAAAGATCGGTCCGGGAGCCGTCGTCGGTCTCTCCCCAAATGGGAGGAATGGCGGCAAAATCGGTCGCGGATACATGCAGGGCTTCAACCACTTTATCTGTGACCTGCATATCGTTATAGACCCCGGCGTCCGTCGGAACGAAATCATGATAGGTCGTCCCATGGAGTAAATCGATTAAATTGACGTTTTGAGTGGAATCCGAGACAAAGAAATCAACCTCGCCGGAAAAATACTGTCCGTTAATTGAATCTCCGGTCGCGACGTTTCCAAACAAATCGCGAGCATTGACGCCCCACTGAACAGTGGTCCCATTGGGCAGGGTTTCAGTCGTGGTAATCGGGCCTGGAACATTGACCTTTAAAGGATTGGCTATATCGTAAGGATGATGGAAAGTAAGGTAATAGGCCGCTCCCGGGGTAATGATTTCCTGCTGCGAACTGAGAGAAAAGACATTGCTTCCGCCCAAGGTGGCCTGGGCGGTGACGGTGGTCGTTCCGGCGACCGTATCCCAAAAATAAATCGGGGCCGCGCTTAAACTCGAGCCTCCGGGAATGGAAACGTTAAAGGTCACTCCCGGGCCGACATTATTCCAAGAACCGGAAGGGTTTGTGGCGACGATGACAGCGGTAGGATCGGTTCCCATCCAGGCATTGGAATTATCCGCGCTATAGAGAATCGTATAGGTATTGGTTGAAGTCGTGATATTTCCAAATTGATCGACCAAGGCCGCGGCGATGACGGTATTAGTCGGAGCGCCAACCGTATAGCTTGGATAATACTCAACGGTCGTTCCGGCGATTAAACGGCGAGAGGGATTCTCAAAAACAATCCCCGCGGTCGGACCCGGGAGAACGCTGTAACTTGAGGGAACGGTCAAAAATCCGTCGCCGTTTAGATCTGTAGCGTAGAGGTGGTGATAACCCGAAACCGTGACCGTATCGTCGATCACGTAGAACCCAGTCGCGTAGGCTCCCAAGACCATGGTTTCAGTCGCAGGCTGAACCGAGAAATTTCCCGGTTGGGCGGTCGAGAAAAAGACTTGTCCCGGAGAATCCGATGAAAGCTCAAAATGGGCTGATCCCGTTCCATGATAATCCTGTCCGGATAAGAGCGGAGATGGATTGTCGAAAACGTCTTGAGTAATCAGGAAAAATTCCTGAGACGTCGTTCCGGCTTGAAGAGTCGCGATGGATCCGCTTGAAATCTGAACTGCGGTCGAGGTCGTAATCGCGACATGATCGATATCATTGGCCACAATATCTACAGGTTGGGTTCCCGTTAAGAGCCCCGGCAAATTAAGGGCCGTTAGACCAATAACCGGAGCCGAAGAAGCGTAGGCCGTTGAAGCTTCGGTGTCCATGTAATAGAAGGTCGTCTGATATTGATCAAGAGAAATCGTCAACGTTGAAGTCGGAGACGCGAACGCCGGCGAAACGCCCAAGCGCGAAGCGGGGAAAGCCGCGCTCGAAGCCGAGAATCCGGCAAAATCATCGAAGGGAGACGATTGTCGGGTCACCGTAGACAGAAGCACCGTCACCGTTGCCGTCGCTATCGTCGGATTTCCAAAAATGTCCTGGAGCTGGGCATAGAAGGGAACGCTCTGTGAATTATAGAGGACCGTTCCAGCGGTCTCTTCTTGGTAGTTATTTCCAAAGCCCATTTGATAAGTCGCGTCGGGATCCATCTGGAGTTGAGCTTGATTTGCAAGGCTTCCGCTCAAAAGGACCTGGATGGTCCAATATCCTGGCCGTCCATCAGCCCCGGTGTTGGAAGCGGGATTGAGACCAGAATAAGAACTCATCTTGTCGTGATACTGGACCAGGCAAGTTGAACTTCCGTTTGGAATAAAGCATTGAGTGGTAAAGAAAAGCTGTCCGCCGGACAAAATCATAAAACCGTAATCGCCGCCGGTTCCGCTGGTGCCTAAAGCAAACCCGGCATTGGTATGGATGGTCTCTTGGGCCGTGGGAATTTGCATGATTAAAGTCGTATTGCCTTCGTCGGTAACATTTCCAAAATCATCCAGACGCTCCAAGGTATAAAGAGCGCCCGCTCCGGCCGGTGAAGTAATACCCGCATAGGCCTGGGTCTGGCTGGAAATAAAGACAATTTGAGACGGGGTTCCCCCGACAGTCGTGATGATTCCTGATATATCAATCTGTTGAGTGATAAAGGGATTGATATTCGACGGAACTGTTCCCGTTCCAACCCAAATTCTCGCCCAGTCCCCGGCATGAGAGCTGACAAAATAAGCAATTGTGGGAGTCGAGACGCCCACTTGTCCATTCGAATCAGTGTAGACCGTCGTAGACGCCCCAACATCAATCCAACCAGCGCCATTATTATAGTTAATCGCCAAATATCCCGTGGTTCCCACTCCAAGAGACGTGACGGAATCAGTCGCAATCGCGAGATAAACCGTCGCCGCAGCGGTAAGAGTATTTCCATAAGCATCAACCACCTGTCCCGTAATGTTGGTATACCCTGGGGCGTTGGGAACCAAGGATCCGGCGGAGACCGTCGTGGGACCCGAAGGAGAAACCGCCACCGCCGCCGGCGGTCCGGGATTGACATAAATTTCAGGATTGCTTACATACCCGGACACATTGGTATTGATATTGGTATTGGCTTGATCGTAGGCCTCGATATAGCGCAATCCCGCCTTAAATAGGGTGACGCTGGGGGTATCAACGATAATTCCGATGTCGGTCGAAGAATCAAAAGCCACAAACGACGGGACAAAGCTGGTATTTTGAATGGGATTGGGGAAGGTTTCTCCCTCATATTCGACGGTGTCGGAATACCCGTTAGGGCCGGTGGAAACAAGGTTGCGATACTTATCATAGACGGCCAAATCCGGAGTAAAGGGAGTCCCGGCGGAAGTCGTCGAAGGATAGTTGGAGAACTCAAGATAATCCGCCGGGCCAGGCCAAACAACAAAGAAGTCGGATGTCGCGGATGAAAAGTTCACAGCGGAAGTCGAAGTGGTCGAGGCGACCACTGTGTAAGTCGACAAGGCCGTAAAGGGCGATACCGAGAACGGCCAATTGCCCAAGGACAGGGTTTCAGACGGCGGAGGCGAAGCCAAGGGATCGGACGGGAAAGAAAGTTGAACCGTCGGCATGGTCGCCGGAGGATTAGTGTCTTGTTGAGAATTTCCCGCCGGGATATTGGTCGTGATATTGTTATAGGCATCGACCAAATAGACGTCGGCTATCATCGAAGTCGCGGGGACTTGAATGAGGAATGGATCGGGGCTGCCGGTCACTCCAGGTTCGCCGGTAATAGCCGCGCACTCAATTCCCGGCTTGACATTACATTTTCCCGGAGTCAAACTTTGACCCGGCAAGATAACCTTCATCGCTACCGCAGTCGAGGCAAAAACTTGAAAGAGAGGGGTCTCAGCCGCCGGCGCTTCGGCCAAGCAAACGCTTCCGGCGTTGGCCGGGCAAACCGCGTTGGTCGGACAAACCGCCGGGTCAATTCCAATTCCCACCTGAACCTGGGATTGCGTTGACTTGGTCACGAAATTAAGAGGTGTCGTCAAACTTCCGCCATTGGCCAATGGAATCGTTCCCACCTGAACCGCATATGGATCGTTGGTTTGAACGATCACGGGAGGACACTGCCCCGCGCTTCCAACCACGTTCATATATTTATCCACGAGATTAATCGTGGCCACATATGGGGCGCCCGCTTGAGAAGAGCCCGCTGTCGCCGTCGAAATCGCGCCGCCAATTCCGCCATTGGGATAATCACCAGAGCCGGGAAGAGCGACTTGCCCTGGCATCACGAGTTGAATTCCCATCGCTTGAGCGGAGGTCAGGGTAAAGGTAGAAGATTGCGGATCGGGGCTCAGTCCCGAGCCGCTAAAGTCATCCGCCGACAAATAATCTCCAGTCGTCGCCATCAACAGGGTCGCTGGCATCGGCGGATTAGTGTAGCCAAAGGCGGTATTGATGGACGCGGTGGCAATCGCCGGGGCGTAGGGGTCAAGCGGAGTATTGACCTGAACCACGTCGGAATAACCGGGCACCAGGTTAAAGTATTGATCAACCACCCCCACCGTCACGTTAAAAGCCGTTCCCGCCGTCTGCGGTTGCGGCGCTCCACTTTTTCCGGTAGGAGAACCCTGATCAAAATTCTCGCCCGGCAAAACGATCAAGAGGCTTTTCGCCGGAGCTGGAGTCACATTGACGATAGAGCTGGTATCTACCGCCAAGGCCGGTCCCCAGGGCGGCGGCGATTGAACCATCTGCGCATATAAGGTTTGGGTGGTCGCGCTCCTTAAGGTAACCGAGAAAATCGCGGAACTGACGATGACGGCGCTTGATGGCGTCACCGTCCCAAAGGGATTAGAGGCCTCAAGCTCGACTTGCTGACTGGTCCCGGGCTCAAGGTTCCAGAAGGCGTCGGTGATATCTACCTCGGCATTAAAAGGACTTCCCGCCTGAACCGTAAAGGGCGAACCCGTGCGTCCGGTAGACCCCGATAAGCCCGGGGTGCGAGTTTCAGTCGGCAAAAGAACTAAAAGTTTGACCGGACTGTTCGGGGCTAATGTCAAAGTCGAGGAACTGGCCGTGAGGCTTCCGCCAGAAGCGGTAATCGAGCGCGTCCCGGCGGTGTAGAGAGTAAGGCCGCTGACCACGTCCGAACCGTTAGTCAGATTAAACGAACCCAAGTTAGAGGCGAGCGGATCGTTAGAAGTCAATGATAGACCCGTCGCGTTATAGGTGTCTACCCAGTTATAGCGAGAATCAGTCGCGTAAATAGAGACAGAGAATGCCGCGCCTGCGGTTTGAGTCGAGACCGTTCCTGTCAGTCCCGCAGGAGAAGTGGTTTTCCCGCCGGAAAGGCTTTCCCCGGGAGGAACGACGACCAGCTGCGAAGCCGGGCCGGGGTTTACCGTAATACCGGAATCGGTTTGAGAACTGAGGGCCGGGGTGTTTCCGCTGTCGTCATAGGCCTCGACCGTCAAATTGCCTGTCGCGATAGACGGAATAAATCCGGAAAACGTCGCTTGCCCCGAAGCCAAGGGCTGAGGAGATGGAATCGTGGCATATGGATCGTTGGCCGAAAGAGCGACCTGCCGCCCGCTATTGGCGAGGTTGTTAAATTCATCCACTGCCCGAACAATGACATTATAAGAAACTCCCGCCGTCAAAGGTCCGGCGGTTCCGGTTTTTCCCAACACGGTCCCTTGATCGGGCTGCTGACTTGGAACCAAAACCTGAAGCGCAATCGCGGAATTAGCCTGAACCGGAATACTGCTGACCGTATCGGCAAAATAATTGGTTCCGGTCAACCCCGTATCCACGATTTGAATGCTGGTCCCTGGAGTTAAATTTTCCGTAACTGGAATCACCGAGAATTGAGTCGTCCCATTGACCAAGGACAACTGATAGGGATTGGGATCAAGCCCTCTTCCCTGAATATTGGGATCTCCCAAGAAATTCATTTGAGCGACAATGTTATAAGAAGAAACCGACAGAGAAGGGATAAAAGGCGTCGCCCCGGAAACGACATTGTAGTAGGCGTCAACGACATTGACCGTTAAATAAGTGGTCACTCCCGCCGTCAAGGTCGCCGGAGTCGTTACGGAGCGCCCTCCGGTCGTTGGATTGTCGGTATAAGGCGAAAGTCCCGGAGCCGCGACTTGACCTTGAGCGATCAGCTGCAGTTTGACCGGAGCGTTCCACCAAGCCCGCGGCTCATTAGGCGTGATATAGTAAGAAGTCCCCGAAGGAAGAGAGCTGGCCTGGGCGATGACTCCTTCGGATGAAACCGCCACGACGGGCGTAAAGAAAAACTCCGTCGTTCCATTGACCAGGTTTTGAGAAGACGGCTTGACAGCGTAGGGATCATTGATCAGATCAGCCTGAACCTGGAAATTGGCCGAGACGTCCACGTTATAATAAGCGTCCACTCCATAAACAGTGGCTCCAAACTGAAGCCCCGCTTCCATGGGGCTTGGCGTTCCCGTTTTTCCAAACGGCTGAGCGCAAGCTTTCCCTTGGTTAAGCGTCTCTCCCGGCAAAACCGCCAAGAGACGGCTGGCTGGCTGACCCACGATGGGAACCGGCGTCGATGGATTATCGGAATTAGGATAGGTTCCCGCGCCCGAAGCCGCCAAGGTCTGATTTCCCGCCGTCACGAAAATATGATTGACCGTGGTCGAACCGGTGAAAACCAAAGGAGCGCTGGAATTCTCGCAATAATCATTGGGATCTGAACTTAATAAATTCACGGTCACCGAACTTGAAACCGTCAAGTTCCAGAACTGATCGGTAACCTGAATCAAGAATGGGACGGGGGTTCCATCGGTAAATGAAGAGGGCGAACCGCTGACTCCATTCGATGTTCCCGGGGCCGGCGTCTGACCCGAGGGATAATTGGCGATGACTTGGACTTGATAGGGACTCGCGGGTTGAACGACGATCGGCAAAACTCCAAAGATGGCTGAATTATTGCTCTGTTGGACCCTTAATTGCCGATTTCCCGCTTTCCTCAGAAAGACATCAGTAAATGTGTGAACTCCGTTGTCGCCCCCTACTCCCGAGGTAAAGGTATAGGCCTGAGGAAGTCCATAGGCGAGATCATGGGCGTAATTTCCGTTATCTCCCATCGTTTCCGGCCCGCCGGGAACGCCATCAATATAGAAGCTGACGTTTCCCTGATATCCCGTCGCCCGATTGCCGTTGGCGTCGATGGCTTCGACCGTCATGCTAATTTCAGAGCCGTTGGAACCGGCAACCGAAGGATTCGAGCTAATCGTCACGGTAAACCCGACAGCGGGAGCCGCGATGAAAAACAGCGGTCCATTATTAATCACGTTTTCCACATTGCCAGCATTGTCAATTGAGCGCGACCAGGTGTAATACTGTTGACCGTCTTGCCAACAGGGAATATTGGTGGGATTGGGACTGGGGCAAACAAGGCCGGTATAGGTCCAATCGCCCAAACCATCGGAACCGTAGGTGGCGTTGACCCAAATAGGAGGAGTCGGAACCGCGCCCGCCGCGACCCAGGTCGAGCCATTCCACCAATATCCGGTCGAGTCCCAACCAGGATAGGCGACGGGGCCGGAGGTCTCGGCATATGGAGCGGTATCTAAAAAGACGGCGACCTGAATTGCGCCTTTCTGCCAAGTGGGAGACGCGCCGGGATAAACGCCCGACCCTGTTCCCGCAATTCCGCTGGTAAAGCCCGGGTCGGAAGCTCCGCCGGAAATAATCTCATCCTGGGCATCGGTCGCGCCGTTAGAAGGAGAAATGACATTCGAGGTCGGCGGGACGGTGTCAAAAAGAACTTCAGAGGCGCTCACCGCCGTTTGAATATTGGTCGCGACGTCGGTCGCGGAAGAATAGAAAATATAATGATCTCCATTCACAAAAGAGAGGCTTCCGTTGAGATAGGTCCAAGAAGAGATATAGAGACTCGGAGTAATCCACATTTGACTTGAGGAATTAAACCCAGTTCCGTTAAAATAGTTCGCTGTCTCATTTTGATAAATTGAAATCACATCAGACTTAACGCCGCTGGCGTCATCTGCCGCAGTTCCAATGAGTTCCCCAATCGAATTTTGAGCGGAGTTGGGCGGCGGAGTTTGAAGCCCCGAGGTCGGCGGAACATTGTCAAAATTAAAGGTCGCGGTCGAATAAAGGGTCTGGACGTTTCCGGCCGCGTCAACGGCCTGGGTAATTAAATTGAAAGTCATCCCATCGGGAGGAAGATTCCCCCCACCCCCATGCCAGGAGAAATTATTTGAAGTGGGATCATTAAAATCAACTCCGGTATAGCTCCAGGGAATCGCCGAACCTTCGGCTCCAGTGACGCTCAGGGAGACAAAACCCGGCGTCGTTGTCCAATGCGGCAAAACCGTCTCCCAATAATTAGTGACTCCATTGGTGGAATACCACATCTCGAGCGAGACATTCGTAATCGGAGCGTAATTATCCAAAGCGGTTCCGTTGATAATCGTCATGGAGTCAAACCACACGCCATTAGGCGCGGGGAAAGTGACCAAGGAACTGGGCGGAACGTTGGTGAACCCAAAGGTAGTGGAAGTAACGGTGTAGTTTCCCGCATCGTCTAAAACCCAAACGTCTATGCGGTATCCCGATCCTGTCGAAAAGTCTCTGGGTTGCCAATTAATAACGGAGGTATTAAAAGCCCAATTAAAGGGTGCTCCGGTTGAAGAAGAAGAATTGGCGACATTCCACGCGGCAGTTGAGGTCTCGGCTAAATCGAACTTATTATCCGCCGAATCCCAGGCCTCGGCCAAGCTAATGTCATAAATGCGAACGCGCGGGAATAAGACGTTAAAATCTCCCGGCGCATTATCCTGGGCTGTGCCCGTGATATCGGGAACGGAGTTATAATACTTATCCTGGAGTGGAAATTGGACGACGGCGGTCGGAGAAGACGCGTCAAAATAGAAACTGTTTTGAGTCGTCACCGTTTGAGTATTGGTCGCCAAATCAAAAGCTTGCGATGTCACTATGTATTGCGATCCATTGGCGAAACCTCCGGAATTGTTCGAGGGCGGAAGGTTTGAAGTATTGGTCCAGGGATAAACTCCTCCTACGGGAACCCCCAACGCGGCGCCGCTTAGCCAAACCCCCGTCGGGCCACAGGTCCCGGTAAAGGCCGATCCCGTCCAGCAGGAATTTTGACTGATAGATTCAATCTGAGTATTAACTCCCGCGACTCCCGAAGGAGTTGCGCCGGGATCTTCAGCCGTTCCGGTAATAGAGCTAATATTATTCACATATGAAACATTGGCCGGGAAAGTCGGAGCCGACAAGGGCGGCGTCGTGTCCCATTCAATCGTAATTGAAACGGGGCTGGTCAAAACGCCGGATAAATTGGCGGCCTCGGAATAGACATTATATTTGCGCCCCGTGGTCGGCGCTATAGCCGGCCAGGTAGAACTAATCCAGCTAAAGTTGGGGGCTGTTCCCGTCACCGGGGCGTTGAACCAAACGGGGGTTGTTGACGAAAAAGTGGAAGTCACTCCGCTGTAGTACATCAAGGTATCGGCTTCCTGGAAAGCGACCGAGGCATAGAGAATTCCAAATTGATCGGAAGCGGTTCCGGCAAGGGTCGTAGCGGCATTGAGATTGCCGCCAACAGAAGGAAGTCCCTGGGGCGCGGTAATCGCGATTCCCGGGGCGGTCGTGTCGTAAGTAAAGGTCATTGACGAAACCTCACTCAAAGGTTCGACGTTTCCGGCATTGTCGGTCACCTGAACCCAAACGCGATAGGTATATTTTGTCGTCAAGGGCGGAGCGTTTACGCTCCAGAAGCCCGAAGAGTAAGTTCCTCCGAGCCCGCTATTGGTAATCGGATAGAAGATCGGGCAACCCGACAAAGTAAAGGTGCCGCCGGTAATCGTTCCATTCCAGCACCCATTGCTCGGAGAAACCTGACCGATAGCGACCGCGATTTGAGAAGCGTTGGACACCCCCGAAGGATTATAACCCACGTCTTGAGCGGTTCCGGTGATCGTCGTCAAAGAGGCGATGACTGCGCCGTTAGTTGGAGAAGTGACGACTCCGGTCGGAGGTATGGTGTCGACCACGACTTGAGAGTTAATGGAAGAGGAATAGGCTTCGACATTCCCCGCAGGATAAGCGTTATCGGTCCCCGAAGTCGTCAAATAATAAGAGTCTCCGGAAATCAAATCCGCGACCGGCGGGACATAGGCGGCGTTCAGCGACCAGCTAGACTGATAAACCGGGACAATCACGCTCCCTCCCAAAACCGGGCAAGGCGGGGCCTGAAACGAAGTTCCATTCCAACAAGTGTCGGCGCTGATATTATTAATTTCGATATCGACCGTCGTCACCGTTCCCGTGTCGGCTCCGATCTGGGTTTGGTCTTGCATCGTTCCGTAAATTTGGGCGATGCCGCCGGCGTTAATATAGGTCCCGCTCGCCGGCAAGACCACAGCCGTGATGGGCGGGGTATTGTCGAAAACGATGTCGTAAGTTGAATAAGGAACCGAGAAATTTCCCGCCGAGTCTTCCGAACGCGCGATAATCGCGTATTGGTCCCCGCTAACCCAGGGAATGGCCGTCATTGTTGACCAGTTCACCCAAGAGTTCGCCGTCGTCGCCGTCATCCAGTCGCAGCTGGTCTGATCAAAAGCCCCCGCCACGGGATTCCAGAAATCGCCCAGGCCTCCGGTCAATTGCTGCACGCATACCTGAACCGAAGACAACTCATCGGGAGCGGAAACTGAAGCGGTCCCGGAAATGGGAGAGACGGAACTCATGCGGAAACTTCCCGGCGGTTCGGGAATAGACGCTGGAGGGGTCGAGAGCCCAACCAAGGGCAAGGTCGTGTCAAAGACAAATTCGTTCGAGCTAACCCCGACCGCGAAAACGTTCTGGGTGTTAGCGGCCAAATCTTCCGCCTTTGACAGAACCAAATACTGGTGTTCGTTGGTCCAGGAAATATTGGAATACGACCACGCGCAACTCGCCGGATTTCCAACGGCATTCTGGCAATTTCCCGCCACCGGGAAATAATCCGGACACGCCCCGCCAAAGCTAGATGTCCCCGTGCTGTAACAAACTCCCGTCGTCAAATCCTCAATTGAGATTGTCACCGTCGCGATTCCCACATTGTCGCTCGCCGTTCCGGAAATCGTCGCAAGCGAGTTATAAAACGCCCCGCTTGACGGCGTGATAATTCCCGCTATCGGCGCTTCATTATCGAACGTGAAGTTCCCGATATTTGCGATCGTCTGATTATTCGCGGAATCTTCTCCAAAGGCCCGCACTAAATACTGAACGCTGTTGACCAAATAATTCGTCGGTGAAATCGCGTTATTCCATTGCCACAAATCCGGAGTCCCCACCGTAAAGCTAGAAGTCGAAGTGTAAACTGGCACATTCGACGTAAACGTCGCCCCGTTCCACCAACCGCCATTTCCGCCCGCCGAAGACAAGGCTATCGACAAACTCGTTACAAACCCCGGAGAATCCGTAATCGTTCCAGAGGCGTAGGCGACCGAGGCGTTGATATAGGGCGCCGTTAAGAGAGTGACCGTCGGGCCCTCCACATCGAACAAAAACGCCGCCGAGGAAATCGAAGTCTGGACGTTTCCCGCCAAATCCGTCGCCGAAGAATAAATCACGTAATTGTGATTATTCTCCCAGGGTTGCGGCGAGAAATTATAGAACCACGCGCTCGTCGACCCTTCCGCAGCGAACCAATTCGGACTATTTAAATCAAAGGTGCTCGTCGCCAAATCATAATATTGCCCGGTCCCCGTGTCTTCCACAGCCAACGATACGGTCGAGAGTTGCACATCCGAAAAAGCCGCCGCCGCGCTTCCGCTAGTCTGCGCCAAATTATTGAGCTGCGCCTGATTGGGAACGGAAATAAAAGAAGTGGGCGCGACATCGTTAAAGGTGATCGTCGATCCGCCGGCAGTGTAAAACCCTTCCACATTTCCGGCATTGTCGGTGGCGGAAGCCGTGATGTAATAAGAAGATCCGCTGGTCAGTTGAGCGGTCGTTAGCCCGCTGTAAGACCAAGGCGCGGTCGAAGCCAAGGTAAAAGGAAATAGAGAGCTTGAGTTAAAGGAACTTCCGCCCCACCAAAGCCCGGTCTGATTATCCCGAATAGCGACCTGAACCAAGGACACTCCCGAGTCATATGGAGCGCCCGGATCGTAGGAAGTGCCGCTAATCTGAGAAAGAGAATTGATATAAGACCCTTTGGCCGGAGAAACGACATTGGACACCGGCGGAACCGTATCATAAAGGAAGGTGCGAGTCGAGGTCACGGGGTCAAAATTTCCCGCCGCGTCTTCCGCCATGGCATTGACGCTGTAAATCGTCGCGTTTGAGAAGGTAAATGTCGCAAACCAGGTGGTCCAGGCCGAAGATCCCGACAAAGTCGTTGAAGAGATAAACCAGGCGTTCGACGCGGAGATATTGTCAAAGGTGTGGGCTGATTCATCCCAGTATTCGGTGATATTTTGGTCAAAAAATCTGACCCAGACCGCTTGAAGCGGAACGTTGGCCTCGGCGGACGCCGCGGTTCCGGATATCTGGGTTAGGGAATCTTGCGGGTTATTATTGGGCGGAAGCGTGATATCGGTCGTCGGAGCGGAAGAATCGAAAACAAAGGTGTCGCAACTTTGGAGAGAGACGTTTCCCACCTCATCTAAAGCTTGGGAACAAACCTCATACTGGGTTCCATTGACCCAGGTCGGAGTCGATCCGGTAAAACTCCAGTTCGCGGTCTGGGCGCCGGCCGTGACGCCCGAGGCGTTAAGCCAGGTCTGGGCCGCGACGGCAAAAGTGTTTCCATTCCAGAAATTACCGCCGGAACCGGGGTTAATTTCAATTGAAATTTGAACAGCTTGAAGCCCGGAATAGAGCCCGGCCGGCCCCGGATCAATGGCGGTTCCCGACAGAGTTGAAAGCGGGCCGGAAACATAGGCCGACGAGGTGCTGGGAATTAAAAGTTGATCATCGGGAGGAGCGGAGTCCCAAACAAAAGCCGCGGTCGCCCCTTGAGAAAGATTGCCGGCCAAATCATAGAGCTGAGCGTTGGCCTGATACTCAACTGCATTTTGCCAACCATTGACGCCGGAGGGTTCGGGATAAGTCCAAGTTGCGGTTCCCGTCGCCGTGTTCCAGGTGTTAAAGGTAGAAATCCAGCTTGACCCGTTCCAGTAAGTTTGATTGCTGAGAGGCCCGCTTGATAAACGCACCTGAACCTCGGCGACCCCGGTCAAAGGACTGACGGGAATATCGGTGGCCGTTCCGGAAATATCGGGCAATGGTTTATTGGGGCCATAAAACGCTCCCGCGACCGGCTTTATAATCACGGGCGGAACGGTTTGGGTGTCATACATGAAGACATTGGTCGAACCGACGACATTGACGTTGCCCGCATTGTCAACGCCGTAAGCAAACAGGGTATAGAGGTTTCCCGATGTCCACGCCCCGGAGAGAGAACTATCGGTATAAGTCCAGGTCCCGGAGCTAAATCCCGGTCCCGTTCCGCCATTATAAATCGGCGAGAGATTTGTCGCCGTCATCGAGCTCCATGAAAAATTAGGGGTGGTTACAGTTCCCGTCCAATAATAGGTGTTTCCATCCGCTAAAACCTCGCTGATTCGGAGATTCATTTGATGAACCCCGGAATAATCATCGGAAGCTGTCCCTGAGATCGCGGAAACGGAATTGGTCGATGTCTCAGTCGCGGGAGAGGTGATCGCGCTTAAAGGCGGAACATCGTCAAAGCCGAAAATATTGGAGCTAATTCCCACCCCAAATATACTTTGGACATTGCCGGCATTATCGGTACCGCGAGACAAGGCGAGATATTGAACTCCGGAAGTCAGGCTCGGAGTTCCCACGCCCCAGTTCCAGGTTCCGGAACTTGAACCAGTAAAAGAAACCGTGTTCCAAGTAAGCCCCGAAGCATATGCCGTTCCATTCCACCAGGTGTTGAAATTAGGGCCGGAACTGACGGCGATTTGAACGGAGCCGTTGGGGTAAATTCCGGAATCGGCCGGCTGACAAGTTCCTCCCGTTCCAAAACAATCGGTCGCCGTTCCGTAGAGATCGTTGAGTTTATTGTAATAGGAACCATTCACGGGAACGGCAAAAGAAGCTAAAGGGGGTTGATTGTCAATGTCAAAAACGTTTCCCGGGGCCGGGGTTTCTATATTTCCGGAAGCGTCAATAGCTTTACTCATCACGCGAAAAACTCCATTGGGACCCCAAATTCCGGAAGTCGCATATGACCAATTGGCGGTGCCTATGGAGACGACCCAGGTCGAAATCAAGGACTGAAACTGCGTTCCATTCCAAATTTCGTCGTCTCCTCCGAGAGAGCAACCAACGGAATCCTCGACCTGATCCGCGCCAAAACTCTTGATGCAAACTTCGACGGTCGATACCGCGACCAAATCAGTCGCCGTTCCGTAAATCGAGGCGAGATTCTGATAGGCCCCGCCATTAGGCGGCTGCTGGATGTAGCTGGTCGGAGGCTGAGTATTAACCGAGAAATGGCGGTAGGCCCCGGGATTTTCGACATTGCCAGTAGGAAGGGCGGCATCAGTCGCGACGGTATGAATCGTGTAACTTGATCCGCTGATAAAGCAATTAGAACTAAAATTAAAGCTCCACGGGTCAAAAGGAGACGTGCCGGTCGACATCATTATTTCCGTTGAAGAATTAAAATCGCCTTGAGGGCATCCCGGCTGAACCGGAGAAGCGGTCGGGTTCCACCAAGCTCCCGCGCCTTTGTCATATTCAATGGAAAGTTGAAGTTGAGCGATCGGCGCTCCCGGAGTGGGAGATTGCGCGGTGCCGGTAATTGCCGTAAAAATATCGGTCGCGTTATATCCCGCCCCTTCCGTCGGCAACGTCACATCTGAGACCGGCGGAACCGTGTCGTAGATAATCGTATAGGTCGAGTAAGGAGTTTGGAAATTCCCCGCATTATCAATAGCGAAGGCGACGATTTGATATTGATTTTGGGTCGTCAAAGCGGGAAGCGTATAAGTCCAAGAATTAGTTCCCGAAGCGGTGACCGTTGACGACGCTGATACCCAAGAAGTTCCGTTCCAATATTGGGCTGGGCTGGCCGTCAGATTCTCAATTTGAAGTTTGACCGTCCCCACTCCGCTGGCAAGACCGCCAGGACCGGCGGGATCGGCGGCAGTTCCGGAAACCGAAGATAAGGAAGAATAGGTCGCGCCGTTTGTAGGATTTGAAATCGCCAGAGTTGGCGGCGTATTGTCAAAGAGAACGGTTTCCGATGAAACGGGGACATTAAAAACGCTCTGCGTATTTCCCGCGTTGTCTATCGCGCGCGCCATGACGATATAGTTTTTGCCCGAAGTCGGAGTCGCGAAAGAATAGTTCCAGGTTGCGGAAAGAATTCCGGTATTGGTCGTCGAGACATTCACCCAGTCAATGGAAGCTCCAGTGAAATTGGTTCCATTAAACCAATAGCCGCCTGTCTCGTCATACATCGCCGTTTGAACATTGTAAACGCCGGAAAAATCGTCCGTCGCCGTTCCCACCAGGAAATCAAAAGAATTGACGTATTGCGTTTGAGGAGTGGTAATTCCCGCGGTCGGCGCGACATTGTCAAATCCAAAAGTCGAGCCTCCCACGGTGAAAAATGATTCTACGTTGCCGGCGTTGTCGGTGGCCGCCGCCGTAATGTAATAGGAAGTGGCGCTGGTTAAATTGGCAAAAAGAGTTCCTCCGGAGTTTGAACTGTTATAGGTCCAAGAAGACCCCGCCGGCCACCAGCTCGTAAGGTAATTATAGGCCTGAGGGCTCGTTCCGTCAAAAGCTCCTGATCCCCCGTCCCACCACTTTCCGTTTTTGATATCTTCAACCGCCAAAGAGACAGAAGCCACTCCCGAACCTCCCAATCCCAGGGCTTGCGAGTCGGTCGCGGTTCCATTGATTTGAGAAAGGGAATTTATAAATCCTCCCGGTGGGGCCACGACAAAACTCTCCGGAGGAACGGCGTCATAAAGGAAATTGACGGTTGAAGTAGCTAAATCATAATTTCCCGCCTGGTCCTCCGCCATCGCCTCGACAGAATATTGAGTTCCGGTGGCGAAGGTAAATGTGGCATGCCACTGAGTCCAATTAGAAACCGTGGCGCTGGAAGGAAACCACGCCTGATCCGGAGGAAGAGTGGTTTGGCTCACCCAACCCTGCGTCGCATTGTCCCAATAATCTCCCAATCCATTATTAAAGAATCGCACCCAGACGGTTTGGAGAGGCACGCCATTGGCTCCGGCGGCGGTCCCCTGAATTTGAGTTAAACTCGCGTTTTGATCGCTGTTGAGGGTCGCCGGAACGGTAATTTTGGTCGTCGGCCCGGTCGTATCGAACTCAAATAAATTAGAGCTGACTCCAACGGTAAAGACGTCTTGAACGTTTCCGGCCAAATCCGTCGCTTCAGAGACAACGAGATAATTATGCCCATTGGACCAGGGAATTCCGGAATAGCTCCAGGCTCCGACGGTCCCTTGAGCCGGGAAATATCCCGGGCAGGTCGCGCCAAAACCACTGACGGGATTGTAACAGCCGCCCACGGTTATATCTTCAACGCTTAAAGCGATGGTTGAAACCCCGACATTGTCGGCGCTCGTTCCTGAAATCGTGCCGAGGCTGTCGTAATAGTCGCCCGTAGTCGGGGTCGAAATTCCCGCCACCGGAGGCTGATCATCATAGGTCACGTTTCCAAGGTTTTGAGCCCGAACCGTTCCCGCCTGGTTAGTGGCCTGACTTTGAATCAGATAGGTCTGGGAATTGACAAGCAATACCGTGGATGTCGAGAAACTCCAGGAAATGGAAGTTCCCGGGTTTGGAACGAAGCTCGCGGGATAATAGTTTGGCGCGCTTCCGGTATAACTGGTCCCGTTCCACCAGCCGCCCGCCCCGGCGGAAGAAGAAACGGCAATCTGTAGATTGGTTCCGGAAATCCCCGCAGGGCTGTCCACCCCGGACCCGGAAGCGAGATTGGCGACAGTCGCGTTGATATATTGAGAAGACGTCATCGTAATCGTCGGCTCTTCGACTGCGTAGGTAAACGAATAAGAGCTGATGGCGGTCTGGGTATTCGCCGCGATATCGGTGGCGGAAGAATAAACGACATAGGTATGCGCCTGTTCCCAAGGCTGTGAGGCGAAAGAATAGTTCCAGCTCGTGGTCGTCGGGCCGGCGGCAAACCAATTGGGGGCGCTTAAATCAAAAGTGCTTGTCGCTAAATCATAATATTGGCCTGTGCCCGAATCCTCGATTTCAATAGCCACCGTTGAAACGGGGATATAGGAGAAAACGGCCTGAGACGCTCCCGATAGAGTCGCCAACGAATTGTAAAAAGGTTTATTGGGTGAATAAATGGATGTGGTCGGAGGCGCGTCGCTGTAAGTAAAGGTCGAACCCCGGGGACTATTAAAAGCTTCTTGATTGCCCGGCGCGGGGAAGGCGTTATCAAAACCTGAGGAGGTTATATAAAATGAAGTTCCCGCTGGCAAATCCGCCCCGCTGGGCAAATTGGCTTGAGAAATCGTCCAGGAACTGGGGTAAACATTGACCTGTCCATTGGCTGAGTCAATGGTGTAGGCTGAAACCCAAGATCCGGTGTTCCAATACTGTTTGGTGTCTAGTCTTTCAATCTGAACCTGAACGCGTTGAACCGTTCCCAAATTAATATTATTGGGACCGGGAACGTTGGTAAAATCAACGGCTGTTCCAACAAGCGCGACCCAAGAATTTGTGGAAATGCCATTGGCCGGATCGGTTACGCCAGTTTCGGGAGGGTAAATATCGTAAATCGTCGTCATCGTTGAATAGGTGGTCGAGACGTTTCCGGCGGCGTCAAAAGCGCGGGAGCTGAATTGATACTGCCCGCCGCTATTCATCGCGGAAAAAACGGCCGCGCTTGAGACCGACCAACTGGCCCAGTTATCCGAAGTCGCGGCTCCAAACCACGCCGTGTCTTCATTGGCCGGCAAAATGTCAAAGGTGCCGTTTGAAGGATCCCAGAAATACGCCGGCGTCGGGGACACTTGCTCGACCCGAACCTGGACCAAGGTCAACGGATTTCCCGCTGGATCCACCGCGCTTCCCGTCGATTGCTGGACGCTCAAAAGATTATTTCCCTCAATTCCGGTCCGATTGGCCGATGGCGGTGGAAACAAAATTGAGCTCACAGGATTACTGACGTCATAGGTAAAGGAATAATTAATGACGGGAGAAACATTGCCCGCGACATCGGTCGCCTGCGCATAGATGGTATAGGTCTGACCGCTCACCCAAGAAGGAGTCGAGGTATAAATCCAGGAGTTAAGGCTCCCTGAAACCGTCAGCCAGTAAGGCGTCGAATTTGTCCAACCAGTCCCTGTCCAATCCTGGGCCGCCGTCGAAATCCGGATCTGAACCGCAGTGACATACCCCGGCGGGATTTCTCCCGAGGTTCCCGTGATGGAGATAGGGTTATTGTAATAGAGTTTATCCGGCTGAGTAATGGCGATAGAAGGCGTGGCGGTGTCATAGACAAAGGCGTTGAGAAAATCTTGGGTCCTGGAATTTCCGGCATTGTCTTCTTCAAAGATTTGGATGTAATAAGTGTCTCCGCTAATCAAATTCAGGTTTGCCGTCGCTTCGCTCCAGGTATCGGGGTTTCCGAAGACAAAAGTCGAAGTCGCGAGATAAACGGGGCCATTGGCGGTATAGGTCCCATTTTTTCCGCTCAGCCAGGAACCCGCCGCTCCGGCGTTGGAAGAAACCGCGATTTGAAGCGTAGACACTCCGGCGGGGCTGTCAAAAGCGGTGCCACCGATGGAAGCCACCGAAGCGTTGATATAATGGGCGACGATAACCGCCGCAGTCGGCGCCTCGATGTCATAGGCGAAAGTGGAAGAGCTGACCAGGGCCTGAACGTTTCCAGCGATATCGGTCGCGGAAGAATAAACGATGTATTGATGCGCTTGGGTCCACGGATTAGACGGCAAGGTGAACGTCCAAGAATTTGTGGAGCCTTGGGCCGCAAACCAAGCGGGACAGCTTAAATCAAAAAGATTGTTAGAAGCGTCATAGCAAGAAGGAGATGTCGTGTCCTCAATTTCAAGCGCAATCGTCGATAAAGCCACGTTCTGGAAAGCGGCGCTTCCGGATCCGGAGATAAAGGTCAGATTGTTGTAGAAGGGTTGATTAGGAATCGCGACAAAAGAGGTAGGGGTCATCGTGCTAAAGGTAAACGTAGAAGAGAAGGCGTTTCCAAAAGCCTCGGTGTTGGCGGGGTTTGCGCTGTCTATCGAGCGCGCCGTAATGTAATACGAGGTCCCAGACACCAGACCGCCATTAGCCAATGTCGGCATATCAGCGGGGGTGACGTTCCAAGTCGAAGGATAAATGTCTTGCCAGATTTGAATTTGAGCCAAGGTCGATTGCAAAGTGGCGGCCGACACCCAGCCCGAACCGCTCCAATACTGCCCATTATCCAGGCGCTTAATCTGAACGTCGGTTTCGCCGAGAACGCTGGGGTTGACGCTTGGCTGATCGGCGGCGGTTCCGGAGATCACCGGCAAAGAATTGATAAAGCCGCCGTTGGCCGGCAAGGTCACGGCGGTAATCGGAGGCAAATTGTCATAGACAAAGGCTGGCGAAGTCGAGTAGGGAACGGAATAATTTCCCGCCTCGTCTAAGGCTCGCGCGACCACGGTATAGGTGTCTCCCGCGACCCAGGGAATTCCGCTTGAAACCGTCCAACTAAAATTCGTCGGACCACCGCTTGTGTTGGCGTTAAAGAAAGCGAGATTCTCAGTGGGTTCGGTAAAGTTAAGGTTCCCCCCGGGATTAGCCCAAGCGGCATTGGCCTGGGAGTAAATCGCCACTTCCACATTTTGAAGCGCGCCGAAACTGGGCACCAAGGCGGTTCCGTAAAGAGTCGCTAAACTGGATTCCCGCGCCGCATTGGGATATTGCACTAAAACGTTGGGCGGAGTCGTGTCATATGTAAAATTGACGGTATTGAGACTGCTAATCGCCTCAATATTGGGGGTTGGCTGCGCGTTATCTTCGGAATTAACCGAGAGCTTATAAGACAAGCCGTCTTGCCAGGCCAAGGTCGGGCTAGAGGCGACAAAACTCCAGGTCGTTGACGCCGCGTCGTAAGTCGCGGTATCGGTAAAAGGAGTAATTGAAGCGACCCAGGTGCTGGTCGCCTGATTCCAGTACTCATTATTGTCGGTTCTCTGCAAGGTGATATTGATTCCACCGGGATTTTTAATTCCAGAGGCAATGCCGTTGATGATGGCGTCCTGGGCGGTTCCGGACAGAGTCGGAACGGCGTTGATATAAGAGGCATTGGCCGGGAAATTGACGCGTGAAATCGGAGACGACTGATCGATATAAAATTCAAGCTGTTGGTTCGGGCTCTCCGCGATTCCGGCGGTATTAAACCCGGTTTCGGTAATCGTGTAACTGGTGTTATTGACCCAAGCCGGGATGACGTCGGACCCCGAGGGATAGCTCCAAGTTGGCGAGGATGGGCTAATTGAACGCGCGGCGGGACAAGTTCCCCACGCCGATCCCGTCCAACATTGAGCGGTGTCCAAGCGTTCGATTTGAATATTGTTTGACTCGGTGTTGGCGTTGGCGGTTCCCTGGATTGTAAGAAGTGAGTTGTAATAATTCAAGCTCAGAGGATAGGTAATCGCCGTAACCGATGGCGGCGGCTCATAGGTCACGGTCTCCGATGAAATTTGGGCTTGCGAGTTTCCGGCGATATCAGTCGCGCTGGAAGTCAAGACATATTGAGAATAAACTGTCAGCGTGGAATTGAGATTGGCCGAATTAAACGTCCAATTGGGAGCGGTGAAAACAGTCAGGTTCCAGACCTGATTCGACGACCAAGTCCCGCTCGCCTGATTCCAATACTTATTAATATTAGGATCTCCCGAGCCTCCACCCTTGTCAAAAAGACTCAAGGCGACCGCCCGAACTCCGGAAGAACTGTTATTGACCAGAAAATCTTGCGCCGTTCCCGAAATCGCGTTGAGACTTGAAGCAATGGAGCCGGCCGCCGGAGAAGTCACCTGGGCCAAGGGCGGCGTCACGTCCATCGTCAAGACAACGGAGGTTGAAAACGCGACCGACCCATTATTTCCCGCGCGATCCACCGCCCAGACGTTGACTCGATAACGGTCGCCATCGGAGGGATAATATCCCTGGGTCCAATCCGTTGGGAAATTAGAATAAGTCCATGAGCTTTGATAGAGATTGGCTGTTTGCGTGCTTGAAGCCGTTTGCCAACCGCTTCCATTCCACCAGGTTCCGGAACTAATGTCATAGACCGTCAAATAAACATTGGCCACTCCCGAAGGAATATCGCCGCCGACCAAGGGATCGGACACCGTTCCGGAAGAAAACGCGAAATTAGAGGTACTGATATAAATTTGCGGAGGTATCGGCATCGCCATTGAAACCGTCGGCGTGTCGTCATCGACGATAAAAGAGGTGGTCGTTAAATTAACCTGGATATTGGGCGGATTAGACAAATCTTCGGCCTGGGAAATGATGTGGTAGAGATATCCATCCTCAAAAGCCGAGCCCGAAAGAGAGTTCGTCGAGGCAATCCAGGAAGCCAAGGTCCCGCCAGGAACGCCGCCGATAAGAGAAACGCTGGTATACCCCGGATTGCTCGTCTGCCAGGAACCGAGGAAATTCCAGTAATTGGTGGTCCCGGCGGAATTGACCTGAAGGGCTTCAATTCCAACAGAAGCCACTCCCGCCCCGTTTAAATCGTCCTCGGCGGTTCCGGCGACGGGAACGACATTGCCCTGCAAATAGGCCGCGGCGGGGTAGGTCGTGATCGAAACCGGCGGAAAATGATCGACGGTAAATCCGAAGTCCGAGGTTCCCGTGACCGGAACCGTCATCGTCGAGCGCGTGACGTTTCCGGCGTTGTCAATGACGGAGGCGTAAAGCGAGAATTGAAGAGAAGTCGCCGTGGTATTAAAATAAGCGCTGAGGTTGGTCATCGTGCTGCCGGAAAGCGCCCAATCGGCGGACGAAGTAAACACCGAGGTCAACGTGGCGGCGAGGAAAGGATCCGTCGTTCCGCCGGAACCATTGGAGCAAGTGCCGAGCCCCGAACCGGTGCAGGAAATGTTAAAACCGGTTCCATCCCAGAATTTGCCGTCTTGTCTTTGAACCGCCATATAGACTGCCGCTTCTCCGCCATTCATCGAGCTAATGGGGTCGTTAGCCGTGCCGTTAATAGCGGATACCCCCTGGACATATGAATAAGCGGGGCTTAGAATCGCGAAAGTCGGCGGCTGATTGTCGTAGGTGAAACTTTTAACTGGCTGATGAGACAAGGCCTCGACATTTTGAGAATTATCCGTCGCCCGCGTTTGAACCGTGTAGTTGCAGCCGTTGGCCCAGATAGGAATCGTATCCCCCGCGGGATTTGAGGGCGGATAATTCCAGGTCGCGGGGTTGGCGGTGTTGGTCGAGACGACACGCCAATAAGGCCCGCCGGTCGGCGCCCAAGCCGTTCCATTCCAATATTCCAAGGAACACCCGTTGACGTTATTTTGAGTGATGGAGACCTGAACATTGTTGAGGCCAGACATCGTTTGGGTGGAAGGATAACTTACCCAGTCAAAAGCCTGTCCGTTAAGAACGGCGGGTTGACCTGAGGGATAAAAAGCCAGAGACGGAACCGCGATAGTGGACGTCGGGGCATTGACGTCATAAATAAATGTCACCTGCTGATCGGGTTGTCCCGTCGGCGACAAATTCCCCGCCGCGTCATAGGCTTCGACCGAAGCCACATATTCCTTATTATTAAGCCAGGTCGGAGAAGTAAAGCTCCAGGGCTCTGTCCCACTAACGACAAGATAGGTCGAGGAATAAACCCCCCAAGCGGAACCGTCCCACATCAAGGATGGGCTGTCGGAAATTTCATTCAGCTGAACCAGGACCTGGGTGACCGGGGCCACCGACTCAAAGGAGGTTCCATTGACCGCGCTCAAAAGCCTGGTCGAACCATAATCAGGCAGAGAGGCCATGGGAGTCGAAATCGCGACATCGGGGCCGGTTTTATCCAAAATCACTTGAGAGGTAGTCGGCGTCTCTAAATTTCCGGCGTTGTCTTTAGCCTGAAAAGCGATGGAGAAAACCGTGCCGTTGGGCTGATTGGTCGTAGGCGCGCTTTGCCCGGGAAGAGCGGGGGAGCCGGGATAGGTCCAATCCACCGTTCCGGTCGAGCCCGTCACTTGAACCGGCACTTCAAAGAAAGAGTTCGCGGGCCCCCAACTCGCCCCGGTCCAATAATAATTATTTCCAGACCCGTCCTGGGTGCTGATAAAAAGATAATACGTGTCTCCACCGGCAAGGCCCACATTGGCGGTTCCGGAAATTGAAGCAAAGCTCTGAATATAGCTTCCCGGTGGCGGCGTAATCAACTGCGAAACCGGCGGAGTATTTTGGATGATGAAGCTCATCAGGTTTTGACCGTTGGCAAAAACGGAAGTCGTATTTCCGGTGATCGCTCCCGCGGCGTTTAAAGCGTTGTCAGTCGCGCGCGCCTTGACGAAATACTGTTCTTCATTAATCCAGTCCGTTCCGGTAAACAAGAAATCCCAGGTCGCGGTTGAATTGGCCGCTTGCCAAGAAGCCCCCTCGGTCGTGCTGGAAGAAAACTTAGTCCCATTGGACCCCGTGACTCCGGTATAGTAATAGCTCGTTCCTCCCGGCAAAGCGTAGTTAGTGGGATCCGCTAAAAACCAAATGACCACTTGCGCGTCCTGAAGGGCGTTATTTCCGGGATAAAGAGCGGCATCCGGGCTTGAGGCCGCTCCGTTGATGGCGGAAGCTCCAGTCAAGCAATTGGGACTTCCGGTCGCGCAGGAATAGGCTTTATTGTTTTGCGGCACAGAAATACTGACGTTCGGCGGAACATTGTCAAAAGCGAAAGTCAGGCTCGAAAGCGGAACGCTGTAGACGCTTTGGACGTTTCCCGCATTATCAGTAGCCTGAACGGTCACGGCGTACTGCTCGTCATTAGTCAAAGCCCCGTTTAGATTCGGATTATTATAAGACCACGAAGCCGTGCCGCTAACGACGGTAAAACTCGGGCAAGCGACATTAAATTGATTATTGGAATCAGACCAACAGGCGTTTCCGGAAATGGATTTAATCGAAATTTCGACTTTTGCCAAATCCGATTTCAAATGATTGCCGTTGGCTCCGGCCGGGTCAAAAGCGGTGCCCACAATCGGGGTCACGCCCAAATAGACTTGATTCGCCAGAGTCGACGTCGAGATATAGGCTGTTGGGGGACTGGTGTCATAAAGAAAAGTGAAATTGGCCATATTGGATTCCGTCAAAGTGTCATTTCCGGCCAAATCTGCGGCGTGAGCTAAAATTTCGTAGGTGATGCCGTCTTGAAGGCCCAAGCCCGCCAAGGTCGAAGTGCTCCAGGAATAAGTCGGCGGACTCCCGGAAAAGCTAAAAACTCCGGGATTAAATTCTTGGACCGAACCCACAAAGGATTGGGAATTCCAATAATCGTTGTTATAAATATTTTTGACGCGGACATCGACCAAGGATTGCGTCACCGACGGCGGGGCGACGTTTCCCGGATCGATGGAAGTCCCGGAAATAAAAGGCATGGTGTTAAAACAGGCGTTGGTTCCCGAAACCGGGCAATAGTTGGCGACGGGGGTGGCGATAAAGCTCTGGGGTTTAACATTATCAATGACGAATGTGACTTGCGCCGGCGTCCCGGACAAATCCGCGCTGTTATATCCCGTGACCGTCAAGCTATAAGACGCGTTTTGGATTTGATACGGCGCCCCCGGAGTCACAAGTCCATAATTCCAGCTCGTGGCGTTGATGGGAGACGTCGGCGTATAAGTAGAAGAGTCATTAGACCAAAGCTCGCTCGGGTCATACCAGTAACTGGTGGGGCTGGTAAGACGCTGAAGTTGAATTTCAATTCCATTGGGGTTGGATGAATCAAGATTGGACCCGCCGCCGGAAAAAGTGTTGACCGCGGAAGCCAAGGTCTGATATTGACCGCCCACCACTGGCTGGGTAATCGTGGGATTGGAAGGCGGAACCCCTAAGCAGAAAGTGGTGTCATATGTGAAATGAGCGGTCTCTAGGTTGCCCGCCTTGTCTAAGGCACGAGAAGTCACTTGATAATTGGCGTTATTATCAAAAGCGATGTGAGAGGTATTCATCGCCCAAGCATAGGTGCTCGATAAAGCCACAAAGCCGCCGATGACGCCGGAATCAACATAAATCTGGCCCGTCTGCCAGGAAGAGCCGTTCCAATAATCATTGGAATGCGGCGGCGTTCCTCCGCCGTTGCAGCCGCTGGTTTCTTGAAGCGCGACGCCGACGACTTGAAGCTGGTCGGGGCTGACCGCGTAGGCAGTTCCAGTAATAGCGGCGACTTGAGTGATAGATCCCGCCGGAGACGTGGCGATAGAGACCGGAGGCGTGGTGTCAAAAATAAAGGTATTAGTCGTTAAATTCACTTCTTCAATATTTCCGGCGTTGTCGGTCGCGTAGGCGGAAGCCGCGAATTTGTGCTCATTGGTCAACGCCCCGCCAGGCAAATTGTAAACCCAGGTTCCGGAAGAGGCGCCGATGAACGTCGCGGTGGACCAAATCGGGGTCGCTGAAGTCACGAAGGAAGTCCCATTCCACCAAGTGGTTCCTTGGGTTAAATCTTGAATGGCGACTTCAATGGTCGAAATTCCGGATTGGAAATCTCGCCCGGGAGAGGGACACAGCGTCGGATTCAAGTCGCAGAAGAAATCATCCGCCGTTCCGGTAATCGAGCTGACATTATTGGCGAAACCGTTATTGGGCGGCCAAACCGGGGCGGAAACAGGGGTCGACAAGTCCACGATAAAATCATGCGTAGAATAAGCGGTCTCGACGTTCGTCGCATTATCGGTCGCCTGGGGATTGACGGCATATTGGTATCCATCGGCGAAAGCGCCCGAAAAATTGGAGAAAGTCCAGTTCGTCAATCCCACGCGGCTGACATTGGTAAAGCCGGGGTTTGAACTCTGCCAGCTTTGGGAAACCATATTCCAGTAATCTCCATCCGAACGCGCAAGAAGAATTTCGACATCATTAACCCCCGAGGGCTGATAGAGCCCCGGGTCGGTCGCGGTGCCTGAAATCGTGGCTGGAACCGCGTTAAAATACGCCGGAGGATAGGTCGCGCGTGAAATCGGTGGAGTATTGTCGTAAATAAATTCAAGGACTGCGGATCCGTTGGCGTTTTGATTATTGTCGAGCTGGGTATCACTCGGAAGACCGACGGAAGAAGACGGCATCGTGCCGACATTTCCGGCATTGTCATTGGCCCGAACCCAAAGGCTAAATTGCATGGAATCCACATCCGACATCGGAGGATAGGTCGTCGTCCATTGGAGGAGCCCGGTCGCCGGCTGCCAGTCATTGTATTTGGTCCCGCTGGTGTCCCAGTCGCTTGAGAAAACCCCGGTCCGGGACCCGTTCCAATAGGCCTGTAGGCTTTGGGCTTTAAGCAAAATCTGAACGGACTGAAGCCCTGAGTTTCCCGTCGTCGCGTCGTTGGCGGTTCCGGCAATTAAAGCGAGATTTGCCAAATTAAGATAAGACGCGGTGACAGGTTCAGTCGAGGCGACCAAAGGCGCTTGATTGTCGAATCGAAACTGCGAACCCGCACCGGAGACAGAGGCGTTTTGCTCGACGTTGGTCGCTTGATCTATCGCCAAGGCCGTCGCCTGGTAAACCGAAGACGACACCGCCATTCCCGCCGGCGTCGGAGTCGACCAAACGACACTTCCCAGATCCTGAGCCGTCGTCGAATAGACCAAGGTCCAAGCGGCGTTAAACGGCGGAGCGGTGGGAGAAGGGTTTGACAAAGAGGTGTTAAAAGCCCCCGTCGTCCAGTCCCACCAAGCGGCTCCTGTCGGGCACGCCGATCCGCTTAAACATTGAACCGCCAGCCAAACCTGGGACACCCCCGAAGGAGACGGCAAAGGGTCGGTCGCATTGCCCGAGATTGCGGCCCAGGTGTTGGTGCTCGTGTTATTGGCCGGGAAACTGACCGTCGCGGTCGGGGTCGATGAATCATAAAGGAAAGCCTGGGTCTGTTGGGGATTTGAAGAGGTCGGGTTTGAGACAAAATTCGTCGTATTTCCGGCATTATCCTTGGCGTAGGTAAACACCGTGTAGGTAATACCGCTTGAAAATGTATTTTGAGACTGCTGAAATCCCGCAGGGCAATAGACCCAAGCATTTCCACTTTGATAAACCTGGGTTGACCATTGAATGGCGGAATTATTGAGTGAGAAAGTCTGGGTCGCATCATCCCACCAAACATTGTCATTAGAACCCGATGAAATCGCGATCCAGACCTGGGAAACGCCCGGAGGATTGGTCCCGGGAGAAGAGACCGTCCCATAAACGCAGGTGGAGATTCTTGTTGATTCAAAGTTATTGGAATAGGGCGGCACCGCCGGCGGTTGATTCGGGAAAGAAATCGCGAGATTGGGGGGTTCGGTGTCATAGGTGATGACAAATTCAGTCGGGGTTGTTTGAACGTTTCCGGAATTATCGGTCACTTCTGAGAAAATATGATAGACCGTCCCGGTTTGAAATGCATTGGTCAAGCTCGAATAAGTCCAGGTCAGGGTCGAAGTCGTAGGTCCGGTTTGAGCGGTGAAACTCGCCGCATTATAAATAGGAACCCCGGTAAAAGTCCAGGCCGACCCGTTCCAGTCCGGCCCGGTCACGGGATTAGTCGTAATGCGAACCTGAACATTTGAAATTCCGGCAAGTTGGGCCTCCGCCGTTCCGGAAATCTGAGTCAAGGAATTGACGAAGGTGTTGTTGGTCGGAACCGTCATGGAGGACACCGGCGGAACGCCGTCGACGATAAAGGCGTCAATGGGCGTAAACGCGCTTAGGTTTCCGGTGGAAGGAGAAACCTGGCCATTGGCCAAGGTGGAAGCGTCATGGGCCTGGGCCCAGGTGAAAAATTCTTGCGGCCCCACCGCCGAATAATCTCCGGCATCGGGCGCGGATGGGGAATTCCAAGAAGTTCCATTGGCGGTGAAAGTGGACGGCGAGGCGAGCCACCCGGCCGCGCCTTGCCCCGGGCTTCCCTGCCAGTAATAACTGGTTCCGCCTTGTAAATACCACAGTTGAATGTCGATGCCGGAGGTCAAAAGCCCGGAGGCGACCCCATTGGTAATCGGGTCAACCGCCGTTCCTTGAATGCCGACCCCTCCGGTGTTGATGCCGACCCCATTGGGCTGATAGTAAAAGCTAAAAGGCTGGGTGATGACGATATTGGGCGCGGTTTTATCCACGCGGAAAGTCAAAGACGAGATGCCGACCTGGAAGCCGTTTTGGAGATTTCCCGCGTTGTCTTGCGCCCGAACCAAGATCAAATAATTTCCGTCCAAAGCCGCGGAGTTAAGCCCGGCAGAGGTAAAGCTCCAGGTCGCCTGCCCGACAGAGGATTGATAGAAGGAAGCGCTGTTCCAAGAGGGACAAATCGCGTTAAAATTTGACCCGCCGTTATAACAATATCCACTGTTTAAATACTCAAGCGAAAACTGAACCGAGCCGATGCCGGAAGGCGCGGAGTTGACGTTTCCGGGATTGGGATTGGGGTCAACGGCGGTTCCGTTTAAGGTGTTGAGCAAATTCGCGTAAACGCCGGTAATGGGTTCTTGAACCCCGGCGGTGGGCAAGGACACGTCATAAAGGAAAGAGCGGCTGTTGACCGTCGCGATGTTTCCGGCCAAATCGGTTCCGTGCATTTGAATGGTATAAGAAAATCCGTCCTGCCACATGGCATTTCCCAAAGCCGTCGCGGATGAAAAATTAAGCCCGTCTGAAGTCACGGCTACAATGGCCGCCGAAGTGGAATAACTCGTTAAATCAAAAGTGTCCTTGTCGACGTCCCAGTATTTCCCGTCAAAATTTCTTTGCACGGAAAAAGCGATTTGACTAATGGAACTGGGAGGAACCTCGGTCGCCGTTCCGCTTAAGGTGGTCAAGGTGTTGGTTGAAGTTCCAGGCGGGGAATCTACCGCGACCGTCGGAGCGGTGGACTCAATAATGAATTCCGCCGAGGCTAAGGTCCCGCTTTGGAGCGTCGCGTTTTGAATCGCGCAGACGGTGACGGTGTAGCTGGAATTGCCAATCCAATCGCTGGACGCCGGCCAATTATAAGTCCACCCTTGGCTGCTGCCCGAACCCGTCAAAGAACTGGAATTGACCCAATTTCCGCAACCGCCGGGATTGTTCACCGTCCATGATGATCCGGTCCAATAGTAATTATTTTTAATTTCGTTAACTAAAAGTTGCACGCTGGTCGCGTTGGCCGCCGCTCCGGAAAAAGTGGTTAAAAGCTGGCTCGATCCCAGGGAGCCGTCCTTCGCGTAATTGGGAATTCCGGAAGGCGGAACGACAATTGAAGAAGTCGGCGGAGGCGTCGCGAAAGTAAACTCAATGTGATCCGAATTGGCGACGGCATTTGAAACCGCGGTCTCTAAATTATTGACCGTGTCCGAGGATTGAACGATAATGTCGTAGGTCGTGTTATTTGAGAACGTATTTTGGGCGACGGGAAATATCCAGTCGTAAACTCCATTGGAATAAGAAGTCGTCGTCGCCAGTATCCAATAGGGACTGGCCGAGCTAAAAGAAGCTCCGAGAGAAGTCTGTTTGTTGGCCAAGGCGGTAATGTCGGTCTGGGAAAGGGCTTGCGTATAAATGCGAACGTCATCCAAGGTTCCCGCGAAATAGGTGCCCCAGGCGGCATCGTAACCGAATTGAGTTCCGCCGGAACCCGTCAAAGGCGAACTTTGAGATCCAATGGACGCAGCCGTCGTCGTCACCTGGGTTCCGTCCACATAGAGAGTAAATTGCGTGGCGGCAATCCCTGTTCCGCTCGGCGCGCTCCAAACTCCGATGACATTGTGCCAAACCCCGTCGTCAATTGTCTTAGTCGAAGCCGCAATGCCGATATCGGTCCCATTGCTGTCTAACTCAAAAAAGGGCAAACCCGGGCCGCCGTTTCCGCCGCCGTCGGTACCCATTCCCAAGGTCAAGCTAAGCCCCGCGCCCGATCCCCGGTCTTGAACAAGGGCCAATTTGCCGGCGCTATCGGTGGTATTGACCCATAAAGAGATTGAATAAGCCGTCACGCTGTTTTGAACATAGGGAGTGCTGATGTCGCCGCTGGTTCCGTTGAGGTTGACCGCCGCGCTTTCAAGCCCCGGAACGCCAGAAACCCAGGTGTATCCACCATAAATAGTCCCGTTATTTCCATTGCCCGAAATATCCTTGACGGTAGTTCCAGTCCCGTCGTTAAGCGGCCACTCTCCCGCCAAGTCCACGGTCAGGGGGTTTCCGCCATAATAAGTGTTGGCCGCGCAAGTTCCGGAGCCGGAATCTTCGCACATCGTGACGAAGACCCCGCCCAAGCCCGAGTTAAACGGCTGGGGGTTATCCTGAACTGTTCCTGAAATAGTGGTGAGACTGTTCAAGGTCTGCCCATTACTCGGAACGGTAATCACGGAATTGGGGGCTTCCGAATCCCAGAAGAAGAAATGCGTGTCGGAATAGGGCGGCGTAGTTTGTTGGCTTTGAAGGATATTAGCGGGATTTTCGGTATTGCCGGCTGAATTTCCGTTTTGATCGACAGCCGCGTCAATGCCCTGGACCCTTGTGCGATAGGTGTGCCCGCTGGTTAAATTCGGCTCTAAATTAGAAGTTGGAAAGCTCCAATTTGATGGATTGGGATTATTGATCGTTAAAGTGGTCGGGTTAAAAATGGAACTTGTCACCCAAGACTTCGTCGCATCATCCCAGTAAAGACAATTCGGGCAAGTGTTTTCATCACGAATTTCGACGCCCACGGAAGACATTCCGGCGGCGTCGGCGGAGCTGACCGCCGGGGGCCCGGGATAAGCCGGATTGTCCGTCGCGGTTCCGGTCAAATCGGGCAAATTGCTCGGACTGACATTGGAATACCAAATTTGATCGCTGGGCGAAACGATGGTGGAAGTCGGGGCCTCGGTGTCATAGTTAAAAATATCCTTGAGCGTCGTTGAGGACTCGATATTTTCAACCGAGGGAGTCGAAGAAAGCGTTTCGTTTTGAACTTCGTCCTCGCTCCAGGAATAGATTTTGAACCGGTCCGCAAGACTAATCGAGGTCCAAAAACCGGCGGGAAGAGAATAGAGCCAGGTGTTGGGGCTGGCCGAAGTATTTAAATTGACCGAAGGCTGTCCAATATCCGAGCGCGTTTGAGTCCAGCCGCCGGTCGTCCACCAGGAGCCGTCCGATTGTCTTTGAACTCCCAAAAAGTTCGCGAAAATGCCGGAGTTAAACGGTTGCGGCTGGTCAAGAGCTGTTCCTGAAATGGTTCCGATCTGAACGGAATAGGCGTCATTGTTTAACGGATATTTCGCGGCCGTAATTGGGGCGGAGGAGTCATAGATAAAATTGGTCGTCGAATAAACGACTTGAACGTTGCCGGCATTGTCGACCGCCTTGGTAATCAGTTGAAAAGAATGGCCGTTAAGAAACGGAATATTGTTGATTTCCCAACCCGCCCAAGACGGGGTCGTGGTCGTTTGAGAAATAATCCACGGCGCGGTTTGACCGACGCCAATCGCGATAAACCCGGCCGAGGCTGCCCCGTAACAAGAGCTATTGGGCGCGGTGGAAGTGGGATTACACCAATAATCGCCGGTAATCGTGTCTTGGAGCGTGTATTCTTCGGCGAAAATTCCGGAAACGTCCGTTGCCGCCGAAGCCGTTCCCCACAACATCGACAAAGAAGACGCCGTTTGAGAATTGTCATCGCCAAAAGCGTTGGGGGTGGCTAAAGTCGTCGGAAAAGTGACGGCAGAAGTCGGCGGATTATTATTGAAATTAAAATAGCCGATAAAAGCCGGGGCTTGGGAAGTCGCGCTGCCATCCGAATCAGAAGCGGTGGTTCCGTCTCCGCCGTCGCAACCGGGAGAAGCTGGCGAGCCAATCGGCTCCGTGGGGTTACAGGCATACATCGCGATGCGATAGTCATGCCCGTTTTGAAAGGGAATACCGGAAATGACGTCGGCCCAAGAGCCGTTGGTGGTTCCATAATAGAAATACATAAAGGGATCGGCGCCATTTTCGTTGGAGGGAACGGCCGAGGTCGAGATGAAGGTTTGGCTTGAGCCTTCAATTAACGAGCTTGAACCGTTAAAAAAGTTTCCATTAGTCAAATCCTTAATCTGAATCGCGACGGTGTTATTGACCGAGAAAATCGTGTTTCCACTGATGATGTCTAAATCCGAAATAGAGCCTGAAATCTGGGTTAAGGAATTAAGCCAGGTGGGACTCGCGGAGTTGGCGCTAATGACGGGAGAGATAATCGTCGCCGTGGGATTATTGACATCATAAAAGAAGTTGATCGCGGACGCGGCCTGATAATGACCCAAGGCGTCTTGTCCTGCGGCCTGAATGCTGTACTCGGCCCCATTATTCCAAGCCGGAACTTGAATGGTAGTGGCCGAGTTAAAGGTCAAAATCCCCGGATTTTCCTCCGGAGGAGAGAAAACCATATTCGGCGATCCTCCGCCCGCGCCGTTGGTCGAAATAAACATCGCTCCGGGAATTGCGCTCCAGGAAGACCCGGTCCAGGAAAACGAATTGGTGTCTTCGGCCAAGATCCACATCTGCGACACGCCAACCCCGGCGTCCACCGATTGAATTTGAATATCCGGCTGGGAATTGACGACAGTGCCTCCGACCGGCGTCAAAACGCTCGACACCGGCGGGGATTTATCGATCGTCAAGGTAAAGCTTGAAATGGGATAACTCCAGCCCTCATCTGCCGTTAGTCCCCGCCAAGAGATGTTATAAGAAGTTCCATCGGCTTGCTCGGTGTTGTTGTTAGTCCAACCGCTGTAATTCCACGGGGTGGCCGCGCTGGCCGGCTGCCATTCCGTTTCGGAAGCCGGAGCGGTAAAAGCCGAAACCGCCTGGAAATTGGCCCCGTTCCAGAAATAGCCGGCGTTGGTTCCGCTCAATTGCTCGATTTCGGCTTGACTCGTCAAGAGGGAGGTTTGCCCCGAAGCCGGAGAATAAGACGCCGTTCCCGCGACGCTGACGACTCCCGACGAATAGTAAATTCCCGTGGTGGGGTTATAAACGACGCCGACAGACGGCGTCGGCGAGGTCGCTGCGGCGGTTGGAACCGTCACGGTAAAAGTCGAAGCGATGGCGCTGGAGGCTTGGCCGTCGGCGTTGACGACATTGACGCTGTAAACCCCGCCCGCAGCATTGGTCGTGACATGGATATTGGCCGTGAACTGCCCCGTGCCCACATAAGTCACCGAGTCGACCAATATTCCAACTCCGGAGAACTGCAAGTTGGCGACCTTAGAAAGCCCCCATTTTTCAAAATTAGACCCAACGGCCACGAGTTGCCGTGTCGGGCGACCGCAGAGATCATTGTCGCAGATGACCGAGTCTGAAACGTTGGGCTCGACCCCGCCGGAGTTATTTGATCCCGAAATATAAAGACTCGTCAGTGTTGGCGGCGGTATCGTAATCGCTTTTGAAATTGTCGCGCTGCGCCCATCCGGATTTGAGACTTCGAGATCGTAGGCTCCGCCTGGCGCCGTCACTTGATTGATCACGATTGAAGCGCGAACCTGATTGGCGCTGACAAAGGTGGTTGATGTAACCGTGATATCCACTTGCGATGCCCCGGAAACCAACAGGGAAACAGCAGGATTAAATGTCCCTAGTTGAAAAAACCCGGAACCATTGATGATTAGATCATAGACGTTGGTGCTATACGGCGCGGTTGTGGGAGAAGAGCTAATAGATGTCACTGAGGGCGGCGACCGCTGTGAGTCAATAATCTCGTCAAAAGTGACGCCTAAAGGTCCGTTCCATTCGACCGGGATCGGGTAAGGGCCGTCTATGTGCGATGGAATGATCGGATAACTGTCGCCGCCCGTCGGCTCATGCCAGTCATGGACCACATTCCAAGCCCCGCCCGCCTCGGCGTTGGTGACGGTGGAAGAAGCGTAGTTAATCGAGCCGTATGAGGAAATATAAACAGCGTAAAGAGCGTCCACGCTGCCGCCAACGCCCGGATCCGCCTTGACGTAAACAAGAGAGGGCGCAGCGCAAGCAGGCGGAGCGCCGCTTGCGTCGTTGGCGCAAAGGTCAATTGCATATCCCTGGCCCGTAGTCGTTCCTTTAATCCACGACTCATACCCATTGCGGTAAGTATAGTCCACGCCGCCGGTCACGGGATCAATGAAAGCGGCATGAGCCAAATAAGTTCCAAAATGTGCGACCAAAGACTGCCCGCTGTAAAGACCCTTAGTTCCGAGATTAACGCTGGGATCAAACTCGTTTCGGCCGCCAGGAGAAGCGCCAGTATTAGTCCAGACTTGAACGCGCAGATTGCCGCTGTAATTGGCCTGGTCATTTTGATAGAGCAACACATCGTCGCTTCCCCCAGACGCCGTATCATTGACCGCGACAATGGATCCCAAATTTTTTCCGAGCGTTCCTTCGTTGTTTGCTGATTGCGCGTCCACGGCCACGAGGGCTCCTCCGGAAAACGTGCCATTGGAATTCATTCCAATTTCACCCAACTGTGACGTCTGCACGTTAGTGACAGCCCTCTTAGCATCACACACGGCATCAACGGTTCCACCGTCATCGACCGTAATACCCACGCCGTTTCCCGCCCAACAACTGCCAGTATTGGAGCCTCCGACTCTGCCAACCGGCGTTTTAAACTCCAGCGTTCCCCAACTAATCGTCCCATTCCCGTTAAGAGAGCCTCTTTTAAGGAAAATATTATTATTCGTTGCACCATTTATATATGCGTTAGGATCATTGGCGACTACAAAAACAAAGCTGGAGGATTGCTGATAGTAAACGCTCCCATACATCTCATTGGAGTCCGTGGCTCCGGAGGGATCAGCGGCAAGAGCTTCGCTTGTTGAGATCGCAACCCCTTCGGATAACCAGGAAGCGCCATTATAGGCCTGATAGCAAAATCCTTGGCCGCACTCGAAAAATGTCCAAATGAGGCCATGTCCCTCATCCACGAAGTTCTTGCGGCTGCCCGACCAAGAAGTATCAAGCGCGTCCGAGGCTGGAATTGATTGTTCCGTAGCCCGCGCGGGGCGCGGAAAAAAGGCAAAAAGGCCGCAAAAGCCCAGCGCCCAAAGCGCCAAGCTCATCCGCCTTAAAGCCTTCTTTCGACCGCTAGTCATGTTTTCCTTCCGTGCGGGGAGATAGGGACAGTCCCCATTTCCCCTGGAACCTTTCCTGGACCTTGGCCGTAAGATAGGTGATGCTCCCGTAGCTCAGATGGATAGAGCGCCTACCTGCTAAGTAAGAGACCCGGGTTCGAGCCCCGGCGGGAGCAGAAAGCTCTTGACAAAATCGGAAAATCTGGTATACTGGCTTTAGCAGGTAGGCACGGGTTCTTTGAGCCCGGGTCTCTGGGGGAGCTGGCGAAAGCTGGCTCCCTTCTTTTTGCCCCGCCGAAAAGTTAGGGACTGTCCCCATCTTCCATTGACTTTTTAAAAGTCTCATGTTACACTAACCTCATGGCAAAAAAATCGGTTTATCAGTATCCCGTGTTCGTTGAAACTTGCGAAGAAGGCGGTTACTTCGCCAATTGCCCAAGCCTTCCCGGCTGTCACGTTCAAGGGGAAACGATTGAGGACACGTTGGGCGAAATGCGTTCCGCAATCGGCGCTTTTTTGGAAGACCTCAAAGCTCATCGCCAACCCATCCCACGACCCGCTTCCGTAACCATGAGTTCCATCGCCATTACAATCTAAGTGGGTCAGCGTTTTCCCGCCATAACCGCAAAAGAGTTGATCCGAGTTTTGAGCCGATCGGGCTTTTATTTGGCGCGGCAAGCCGGAACCAGCCACGCTGTTTTCCGGAGAGATTTGGACAACCGCCGCACGGTCGTTCCTATTCATCCAGGAGCCATTATTAAGCGAAAGACGCTCAAGGCGATACTGACCGATGCTGGTTTGAGTCTCGAAGAATTGCGCGCCCAGCGCCCAAAGCGCCACGCTCATCCGCCTTAAAGCCTTCTTTCGACCGCTAGTCATGTTTTCCTTCCGTGCGGGGAGATAGGGACAGTCCCCATTTCCCCTGGAACCTTTCCTGGACCTTGGCCGTAAGATAGGTGATGCTCCCGTAGCTCAGATGGATAGAGCGCCTACCTGCTAAGTAAGAGACCCGGGTTCGAGCCCCGGCGGGAGCAGAAAGCTCTTGACAAAATCGGAAAATCTGGTATACTGGCTTTAGCAGGTAGGCACGGGTTCTTTGAGCCCGGGTCTCTGGGGGAGCTGGCGAAAGCTGGCTCCCTTCTTTTTGCCCCGCCGAAAAGTTAGGGACTGTCCCCATCTTCCATTGACTTTTTAAAAGTCTCATGTTACACTAACCTCATGGCAAAAAAATCGGTTTATCAGTATCCCGTGTTCGTTGAAACTTGCGAAGAAGGCGGTTACTTCGCCAATTGCCCAAGCCTTCCCGGCTGTCACGTTCAAGGGGAAACGATTGAGGACACGTTGGGCGAAATGCGTTCCGCAATCGGCGCTTTTTTGGAAGACCTCAAAGCTCATCGCCAACCCATCCCACGACCCGCTTCCGTAACCATGAGTTCCATCGCCATTACAATCTAAGTGGGTCAGCGTTTTCCCGCCATAACCGCAAAAGAGTTGATCCGAGTTTTGAGCCGATCGGGCTTTTATTTGGCGCGGCAAGCCGGAACCAGCCACGCTGTTTTCCGGAGAGATTTGGACAACCGCCGCACGGTCGTTCCTATTCATCCAGGAGCCATTATTAAGCGAAAGACGCTCAAGGCGATACTGACCGATGCTGGTTTGAGTCTCGAAGAATTGCGCGCCCAGCGCCCAAAGCGCCGCGCTCATCCGCCTTAAAGCCTTCTTTCGACCGCTAGTCATGTTTTCCTTCCGTGCGGGGAGATAGGGACAGTCCCCATTTTCCCTGGAACCTTTCCGGGACCTTGGCCGTATAAGAGATGATGCTCCCGTCGCCTAACGGATAAGGCTTCAGTCCGCTAAACTGAGAATCCGGCCCGCCCGCAACATCTTTTCCAAAGGCGGTCGGGCACGCTGCTCGCAAAAAGCGAGCGAAGGCAGGGTTCGACTCCCGGCGGGAGCAGATAAGGCCTTGACAAAGCCGAAAAATCTGATATACTGTTTTTAGCGGACTGAAGGGGGTTCTACCCCGGATTCTCGAAGAAGGAGCTGGCGAAAGCTGGCTCCTTTCTTTTTGCCCCACCGAAAAGTTAGGGACAGTCCCCATTTCGCCTTGACTTTTTAAAAGTCTCATGTTACACTAACCTCATGATCAATTCGCCCTCTAAAGTGCGCCTCATTTTGGAAGACGGAAAACCCCAGGCCGTAATATTGGGCCTCGCCTATTACGAAAAACTTCTGAAATTGGCGGAGGATGCCGAAGACTTGCGGGAAATCCGCAAGCTGCGCCGATTGAAACAGAGTTTTATTCCTCTCAAAGATTATCATCCTCGGCTCCATTGACCCACCGCGTCCTTCTGGCAAGTTCGGCCCGCAAGGATTTGGACGGTCTTCCCGGAGATGTCCGCGATATTATTCTCCACGAGATTTCTCTCCTTGAGAATGTTCCCCGTCCACCCGGTTCTAAAAAACTGAAAGGACAAGCTCACAACTGGCGTATTCGCGTCCGAGATTGGCGCGTTCTCTACGCAATAGAAACGCGGCAAGCCGTGATTAAAATTTATCGCATCAGACACCGCAAAGAAGTTTACCGTTGATCTCGTATTCCGCAACTCACGAGGCGCCCAAAGCGCCGCGCTCATCCGCCTTAAAGCCTTCTTTCGACCCTTATTCATGATTTCCTTCCGTACTGAGAGTTAGGGACTGTCCCCATCTTCATGGCGCAAGCCCCCGGACCCTGGGGTTGGGGTCATTGGCCGCCTGCTTTAAAGCCCTTAAAGCCGCGCCGCTTCCTATCTCCTTAAGCGACTGCGCCGCCTGAAGGCGAACATTGGCGTCTTTGTCCTGGGCCAAGGCCTGAGAGAGAGCCGAAACCGAAGAACTTCCCCCCAATTGTCCCAGCCAAAAAGCGCTGGTCATTCGCGCGCCAGGATCGGGATCCGTGGCCAAAATCGGAGACAAATCCGTGACTGCCCGCGGATTTTTGGACTCTCCCAAGGCGACAATGGCGGCCTCTCGAACCTGAACGCTGGGATCTTTGAGCGCGGTCTCTAAAAATGGGATATTGCCGGGATTTGTATGGTTTTCAGCTCGCACAATCCAAGCCCGGATAGAAGCCCGCGGTTCTTGAGCGAAGGCCGCCTTTAAGGCGCCAGCCGCCCGCCTATTGGGACCTTGAAAAACGGATCTAACCGCCGCGAGCCTCGACATCGAGGATTTCCCCACGCTAAAATCAATCGCCCAGTCGCGCATATGCGCGGCCTGTCCCTTGGGCGCCGCGTCCTGGGCATCAACCCTCAAAACGCCTAGACGCCCGATCACGCCCAAAACCAGGATTATTAATCCCGCCGTTTTGTTTTTCATCTTCTCCTTTTCTTGACTTCGCGCGCGAGAGCGCTTAAAGCGCTAAAGAACCCGACGCGCAAAGATTTAAAGACTTCTCGACAAGCTTGTTCGCTACTGGATTATGAGGGGGAGAAAAGAAGAATCAACAGCGGAGAACAGAAAAGTTAAGGTAGGATACTTCCCGATGGAAGGAAGTTAGGCAAGAGATAAAAAATACGCCTGATAAAATCGGAATCCACATCAAGAGAAGCCGTCGCGCCAACAAAGACCTCTTTTTAGAAACCGGAAGGGCCCAGACGCCCGCGCCGGCCTTAAACAGGGAGGCGCCCCAAGAGAAAATGGGGAGTTTCCAGACACATTCAATAAAGAAACTAATCGCCCGCGCCTTGGGAAGAGAAGAGAAAAAAGAAGCCCGGGCCCGCCCTCTCGCCTCTGAAACCTTGAGTTCTTTTTGGATAAGCGACCGGGAAACCGGCCGCCCCAAGGCATCGCGAACGTCCAAGTGAAGAGCGTTACTCATCGCGTAACTGACGCTCACCCCTTGAGCGCTAAGGCCGATGGGGGCTTCGGCGAAAGCTCGAGAAAAACACAGCAAAAAAGCGGAAGCGACCGCCAAAACGCCAGCGATCCGCCCCCGCATCAAAGACAATTTTTTAAAATAATCCATCAATCAGTTTCCTTCGGCAGCCGGGCAATCCACAAAGGACCCCGCGCTTTGCGCCCCTTTCTTTCGAAAGGTTTGCCCTTTCGGTCTCACTGACCGCGATACAAGAGTTAGTATAACAGACATTTTTTCCCTGTCAAGACCTATTTTAGGCCCAGGCCGCAGCCAATCAAAAACCAAGCGTTTCCCCGGTGCAACTGAACGGAAACCGGGCCTTCGGCCGTGTTCCCAAGGCCACGGCTGGAAGAAGACAAAATCTCTTCTTTCAACTCGTAACGCGCGCCCAAAAGACTGATCTCCGCTTCTCCCAAAGTCAAAAGGCTAAAGCGCTCTCCTTTATCAAGCGCGAACTGATGAAGCCCTTTCGACAAAAAAATTCCCTGCCCTCGGCCCAAGGCCACGACCCGCATCTTAAGGCCGAAGCGTTCCATCATAGCAATATTGACCAGGGCGTGGTCCAGTCCTCCGCCGAGAATCCCGCAGACAAAGGCGGTCTTAAACCCGCGCGCAAGCGCCCAAAGGAGGGCTTTTTCAAAGTCGGATGAGTTCTCATCAAAGTCGCAAACAAACACCGGCTTTTTAAAACGCAAACGCGGCAAAGGTTTAGGGAGAGAATCCATATCTCCAATGACGATGTCGGGGACGATCTTTAATTTCAACGCCTGTCTGATTCCTCCATCAGCGCAGAAAACGGCTCCTTGGCGGCGACGGCAAAATTTCGCCGCTTCAAGAACGCTCTTTGGCTCATCAATCTCGCCATTGAGGAAAATGAGACAAGGCCGCGGGAAGAGAGACTCTGAAGCGTTCATTTTTCTATTTGAAGCGTTACATGCGAGAGCCCAAAGCGCTCCTTTAAGACCGCCGTCGCGGTCTTAAGGGCTTGGTCGGAATCAAACTCGGGATTAACGATGATATGCCCGCTCATCGATTCGGAACCCTGGGTCAACGACCACAGATGAATGTCATGGACGTCTTTCACCCCCGGAATTTCCGACAAAGCCTTTTGCACTTCATCGATATGGATATGCGCCGGAGCCCCTTCCAGTAAAATATGAATAGAATCTCTGAGCAGCCACACCGAACTTAAAATAATGCCGAAACAAACCAGAACGCTGGCCACCGCGTCCGCCTGATACCAGCCTGTCTTAAGGATGACAATTCCCGCGACGATCACCAAGGCGGAACCAAAAGCGTCGGTCATGACATGGAAAAAGGCTCCCCGGAGATTTATGTTTTTGCGGCTGGAAGAATAGAGAATCCAGCCGGAAGAAAGATTACAGATAAGACCTAAGACCGCAATGGCGGCCATGGGGCCGCCCGAAACCTGATGGGGAAATGAAAACCGTTGATAAGCCTCTCTTAAAATAATTCCCACCGCGACCCACAGCAAAATTCCATTGGCCAGAGCCGCTAATACTTCCAGGCGCTCGTATCCAAAGGTACGTTTTTCATCCGGCGGCCTTTGAGAGGCGAAAGCGACAAACAAGGTCATCCCCAGAGCGATTAAATCCATGAGAAGATGCATCGCGTCGGCGATCAAGGCCAAGCTGCCGACATAAATTCCACCGGAGAGTTCAATGAGGAAAAAAGGGAATGCGATGCCAAAAGCCCAGGCGGCGGGCTTGACCGCCCGGTGATCTTGAACAAAAACTCGTTCACATTGCATAGTAATAGTTAGGGACTGTCCCTAACTCCTCTCCGGTAAACCTCATACATTAAAATCCCCGCCGCGACCGAAGCGTTCAAGCTGGAAACCCCGGATTCCGAAATTGGAATTCCCACCAACTCATCGCAAAGGTCCTGTGTCGATTTCCTCAGACCCTCGCCCTCAGATCCGATAACCAAGATCATCGGGCTATTGAGCGCCGATTCCCATGACGGTCTCCCCCCGGCGGAGGCTCCATAAATCCAAAACCCGGCTTTTTTGGCGCTCGCCAAGGCTTGCCCCAAGTTCCCGGCTTCATAGAGGGGGATCTTTTCAAGAGCCCCGGCGGAAGAGCGCAAGGCGCCCAAAGAGACGGAAGCGGATCTTCGGTCGCAGATAATCAGCCCGCGAGCGCCAAAGACGGAAGCGGAACGCGCAATAGCCCCTAAATTATGGGGATCCTGGATTTGATCCAAGGCAACCAAGAAAAAATTGTCTCTTTTGAAATCCCCTTTTTCTTCCCAGCGGCTTAAAAAATCGGAAAAAGAAAGAACGCTTTTCTCTTTGGCTCGGGCGGCCAAGCCCTGATGGCGATCGGTCTTCGTCGCGTGGAACAGTTCGTCTTTATCCCGAAAATGAACTGGAATCCTCAGCGCGCGCGCGCGCCGTATCACTTCCGCTATCTCCGGAGTTTGGTTTTTTGCCTCCACCCACAATTCAAACACGTCTTCCGGGCGCGACTCCAAGGTCTCCTTGACCGAATGAAATCCTCCAATCCAAATTAGGGACAGTCCCCTTTTTTTGCTTTCATTTTTCAGCATAAAATCAGATTTTTAACCGAGGTTGATTCAGAATTTTAAAATTATCCTTTATTTTTAATTAAAAAAATGGGGACTGTCCCCAATTCAGACACGCCTCCATTTTTGGCCAGAGGGAGTGTCCTCAACTATAATCCCTAAGGAAAAAAGTTTTACCCGGATTTCATCCGAGCGACGGAAATCGCGGCTTTTTCGCGCAAGGGCTCTGGAATCAATGAGTTCAATAATTTCCGGGCTTAAGGATTCCTCTGCCTTGTCCTCCAATAAACCTAAACCCAAAACCCCCTCGGCCGTTTCAGCGAAATGAAGACGCGCTCCTTCCGGCAAAGCGCCATTTTTTAAATCGCTCCACAAAACCGAAAGCGCCTCTGGCATATTTAAATCATCGGATAACGCTTCCTTAAAGGCGTTGAGCGAATCCGCGCAGGCGGGTTTTTTTAAAGCTCCGCGAATTTGTCCGATTAAATCCCTAAGCTTGCGCCGAGCGGTTTTGGAAGACTCCAAAGCCTCCCACGTAAAATCTAACTGTTTTCGGTAGTGCGCGGTCAAACAGTGATAACGATAATCCAGCGGATCAAAACCCTTTTGCCTCAAGTCTTCCAGCGTAATAAAAGTCCCGTCTGATTTGGCCATTTTAGAACTATTGACCAGCAAAAATTCTCCATGGAGCCAATAGCGAACAAAGGGTTTTCCCGTCGCGCCCTCCGATTGGGCGATTTCATTGGAATGGTGAATCGGAATATGGTCGACGCCGCCGCAATGGATGTCAAAAGTCTCTCCTAAATATTTCATCGCCATCGCCGAACACTCGATATGCCAGCCGGGGAAACCTGTCCCCCAGGGAGAATCCCACTCCATCTGCCGCTTTTGATTTTTCGGCGAGAACTTCCAGACCGCGAAATCGGAAGGAGATTTTTTTTCCGGACTGGCTTCGACCCGGGCTCCGAATTGAATGCCGGAAAGATGAGCTTTCCCCATGAGCTTGTCATAATCGGGGAATTTCGCGGTCTCAAAATAAACTCCATCCGAAGTCGAATATAAAAATCCGTTTTTTTCAAGCCGGCGAATCAAATCGATTTGTTCTTGAATATTGTCGGTCGCGCGGCACAACACATCCGGCGGCAAGATATTAAGCGACGAGCAATCTTTTAAAAACGCGTCGGTATAAAACTTCGCCAAATCCCAAGCGCTTTTTCCTTCCCGACGGGCCATCACCTCGACCTTATCTTCCCCCTCATCTCCCTGGCTGGTCAAATGTCCGACATCGGTGATATTCATGACATGAAAGGGTTTAAATCCCAAAAAGCCGAGCGTCCGCTTCAAAATGTCTTCAAAAATATAGGTCCGGTAATTTCCGATATGCTGGTAATTATAAACCGTCGGGCCGCAGGCGTAAATTCCGGCCGCGGGAAACTTGAGGGGTTTAAATTCCTCTTTTAAGCGCCCCAGGGTATTGAATAATTTTAAAGGCATCAAGACATTTTACTATTTGCTAGAATGAATTTAGGGGGCGGCCGGGAATCGCTTCCGGAATTTAATTTCCGGGGGAGGAACTTCCGGACTCCACAAAGCGCGGCGCTTGCCGAAAGGCAAGACGGCGAAGAGGCGACTTTTCGCCGATGGATAGCGCCACAGAAACAAACCGCCTTCGAGGCTATGGCCTCGCGGGCAAGGGTGAAAAGGTGGGGTAAGAGCCCACCGCTTGTCTCGCGAGAGACAAGGCTAGGCAAACCCCGCCGGGAGTAAGGCAATAAACGGCGATAAGCGCCGCTTGCGCATTTTCGCGAAAGCGAAAGTCGCCCGGTAGCCGCTAAGAAAAATGATTCCACCCGGCCCGCGAGGGCCGGAGACAGAATCCGGGGTATCGGCCGCCTCCCAACTATTTTCATGTGCGGCATCGCCGGAATTTTAAACCTCAAAAACGCCCCCTGTCCCACCAAGGGTTTAACGGCCTTAGAAGAAGCCCTGATTCATCGCGGCCCCGACGATTCTGGAACGTTTACCGACGGTCCGATGGGGCTGGTCTTTAGAAGGCTTTCGATTTTAGACCTTGAACGCGGCCATCAGCCCATGAGTTCTCCCGATGGTCGCTGGACCCTTGTTTTCAACGGAGAAATCTACAATCATCTTGAACTCAGAAAAGAGTTGGGACCGGGAATAAACTTTAACACCCATTCCGACACGGAAACGCTGCTCCAGGGTTTTATCCGCTACGGAACCGATTTTTTCTCCCGCCTCAATGGAATGTTCGCCTGCGCCGTTTGGGACCAGAAAGAAAAAACTCTCACTCTCGCCCGCGATCCTTTGGGAATCAAGCCGCTTTACTTTTATCAAAGCGAAGAATTTTTTTATTTTTCTTCAGAGCTTAAAGCTCTGCTTAAGGCCGGCATCCCCGCCCGCATTCATCCCGAGTCTCTATTAGACTACCTCGCCTACGGATACGTCCACGCTCCCGACACCATCATTGACGGCATCAAGAAATTTCCCGCCGGCCATTGGCTTCAAATCAAAAATTTTCAAATCTCAAAGCCGCAATCTTTTTGGAGCCTGCCGAAAGAGAGTTTTTTAAAAATCGATCCTATTGAAGCGGAAAAAGAGCTTAAAGCCCTGCTCACAAAATCCGTTTCAGATCAAATGCAAAGCGACGTTCCCTTGGGAGTTTTTTTATCCGGCGGCATCGACTCAAGCGTGGTCACCGCCTTGATGGCCCAAGCCTCGTCTAAGCCTGTTTGCAGCTATTCCATCGGCTTTGACGGAGACAGCGTCGACGAGAGCGGCTACGCCGAAACCGTCGCAAAATTTCTAAAAACCAAGCATCAAACCATTCGCCTTCCAGCGACGCTTCTCAACCAAATTCCGAAAATGGTCGAATGTTTAGACGAGCCCATCGCCGATGCCGCCATTCTTCCGACCTGGCATCTTTCGACCGAAGCCAGAAGGGAAGTCAAGGTGGTTTTGACCGGCGAAGGCGGAGACGAGGTTTTTGCCGGCTACGGAAGGCACAAGGCGGCCTACGTCAGCGAAGCGCTGGAAAAAATTCCGTCTTGGATGCGCCCGATGGCGGATTTACTCGCGCGAAAAACCGGCTCTGGCGCCTATTTCCGCTCCATTCCTCTCGATGGTCCCAGAAGCTGGGCTCAAGCCGAGGCGGGAGGACGTCTAAAAGCCGCCCTTGACTTGCTTGATTTACCGCAAAATTCCCCGAATTGGGCCTGGATCGATCCCTTTCAAGGCTTAAAGGGCCTTAACGGGCTTCTGCGCTTTGATCTCCAAACCTCTATGCGCGATCAACTTCTGATGAAAGTCGATAAAACCACGATGAAAGCGTCTTTGGAGGCGCGCGTGCCGCTTTTGGACCTCCGGCTTATCGATTACGCTTTTCGCCTTCCCACCCCGCTTAAAATTAAATTTTTTCGCGGCAAATACCTTTTGAGGAAAGTCGCGGCGGGAATGCTCCCGCGCGAAATTGTCGTCCGGAAAAAACATGGGTTTATTTTGCGCACTCAAAATTGGATGCGCTCGCCTCAAAATCCATTTCTTGAAGAAGCCTTAAGCGACCCTATCCTTCTTGAAACCGGCCTATTCAAGAAAGAAGCTCTTAAATCCGGGACTCGGCTCTTAAGAGAAGGCTCGGCCGATTTCGACGTCTATTTTAGAATTCTTCTCTTTTCTTTGTGGCTTAAAAGCCTAAAAAACTTCTAGGCTTTAGCCAAAATTCGCTGATAGATAGCGCGGGTCGATCGCGCCATTTTTTGAGCGGAAAAAAATTGAACTTTTTTCTTCCCGCCCTCAATCAACCTTTGACGAAGAGCCGCATCCAATAAAATCCGCTCGACAGCTCTAGCCAAGGAAGAAGAATCCCCTGGCGAAACCAACAGCCCCGATACCCCTTCTTCAACCATCTCCGGAATTCCGCCCGTGCGGCTGGCGACGACGGGGACGCCGGCGGCAAAAGCGTCTAAAATCGAAGTCCCCAGGCCTTCAAAGCGCGAAGAAAGAACGAAAACGTCTAAATGCCGGAGAATCTCAAGCGCGTCTTCCCGAAACCCCAAAAGAAAAACTCGACCCTCGAGTTTTAAACGCTGAATCTCCTCTTCAACCTTTGTTCTTAAAGGCCCCTCTCCCACCATTACCGCGCGAAAATCAATGCCTTTTTGAGTTAATGCCTTAATCGCCCTCACAAAGTTCAGCGGATCTTTCTGATCCGATAAAGCCGCGATCTGGCCAATGAGAATTTTTGAATCTGGAAGTCTTAAGTCCTGGCGGTTTTTCTTATCTCCCTCAAAGCGCTTTAAATCAATTCCACTGTGAACCACCTCGATTCGTTCAGGAGAAATGCCGTCTTGAATCAGAATTTCCTTAATCGCGGATGAAACCGCGAGAATCTTGGCCGCGCGAAGGTATTTCCAGCGCGAGAAAGGGTTTTTCGACAAATGGAAATCGACCCGGCGGGAAACGATCAGAGGAATATTGGCGCGCAAGCTCGCCAAGGCGCCCAAGGCCGCGGCATGGGCGGTATGGGCATGCAAGAGATCGAAATTTCCGTCCCTTAGGCGACGGCGAATTGAAAGCGCCTCAAAGAGATCCCATTCCATTTTCGGAGAAACAAAAAAACAGTCAAAGCCGGCCTGTTTGGCCTTAGACTCAAGCGCGGAACCCGAGCGCGCGATAATCAAATTTTCATCGCCCTCTTCTCGCAAGGCTTCGGCCAAATAAAGAATCTGTTGTTCCCCTCCTCTCCAGGACATTTCGGTATCTAAATGAGCGATTTTCATATGCTAAAGATTTCCAACGGGAGATAGGGACAGTCCCCATCTCTTCTCATAGTCCAAGGGCCCGAACTTGTTCCGCGATTCCCGCCAGATGTTCGCGGATTCTGGGGTTTTTCTCGTTGAGAAGTGGGAAGACCTTGTGGCGAATCCAGTTTCTCATCAATTCCAAATTAGAATTTGTCTCGTCAATTTTATAATCGAGCTGGTGAATTTTTAGATAATCTAAAATCTCCGAGCGCTTAAGACATAAAAGCGGACGGATCAGTTCAATTCCGGGAGATAAAAAACGCCGAGGCGGCATCGCCCCTAAGGCCTTGAGGCTGACCCCGCGCAATAGATTTAAAAGGACCGTTTCCGCCTGATCATCCATTTGATGTCCCACCGCCACCGCCGAAAACTGAAGGCGTTTTGCCCGCTCCGATAAGGCCTGATAGCGCAATTTCCGGCACGCCTCTTCTAAGCCCATGCCTCGGGATTTCCTCGCGCCCTGGGCATTGACCTTTAAAATCGAAACTGGAATTCCCCATTTTTTTCCCAACAAGCGCACAAAGGCGGCCTCTTTTAAAGCCTCTTTTCTCAGCCCGTGATCGACATATGCCAGTTCCAATGGGAAAGAAAGGCGACGCCTCAGCGAAACTAAATAATGGGCCAAGCAAGTGGAATCGGGACCGCCCGAAACAGCCGCTAAAATTCCCTTTCCCTCCGTCACCAGCCCTTCTTGTTTCTGGGCTAAAGTCAATTTAGACCAGATTCGCGCGACAAACTCTTTTCTTTGCATTTTCGCCGTTTATCAGATGGTATAATAATCTTTCCCATCCATGCCCGCTCCTAGAATATTGGTGATTCGCCTCTCCTCGTTGGGAGACATCGTTTTAACGGCCCCCGTTTATGAAAGAATCAAACAGGCCTGGCCGGAAGCGGAAATTTGGGTTCTGGTGAAACCCTCTTACGCCCAAGCCCTGGCTGGAAACCCCTCTATCACCCAGGTCATTTCTTTTGGCGGCCTTTGGAAGACTCTTAAACTGATTCGCTCCAAGAAATTTACCCATTTGCTGGATCTCCACAACAACCTTCGCTCCTTGGCTTTGCGCCGTTTAAGCGGAATTCCCAATATTTCCATCTACAGAAAAGACGCCTGGGCTCGCCGCCTCTTTGTCTTTTTTAGAAAAAATTCTTCCGCCCTTAAAAAACATGTATCGGAAAAATATCTCGAAGCGGTTTATCCCTGGACCGGCCTTCCCGAACCCAAAAGAGCCGTCATTTTGCAAAGCTCTTTTCTGGGCGATTCGGTTTTGACGATTCCCTTGGCCCGCGAAATTAAATCGCGCTGGCCCAACGCGACGCTTGACGTCGTCACTCTAAAAAACTCCGCTTCCCTGTTTCAAGACTCCGGCTGGGTAGACAGGGTTTTAGTAGAAGAAAAAAAAGGCTTCCTCAATAAGACCTGGGGGCTTTTTAAAACAGCCCAACTGCTTAAGGAAAAAAATTACGATTGCGCTTTTATCCCTCACCGCTCGTTAAGAAGCGCGTTGTTGGGGTTTTTAGCTCAAATTCCGCTAAGAGTCGGCTTTCAGAAAAGCGCCGGAAAAATATTTTTGACCCACGCCCTTCCTTTTGACTGGAAGACCCATGATCTGGAAAGAAATCTCTCGCTTCTTTCGGCGTTCGCGCCCAATGCCTCTTTAAACCCGCAAGCGGCTTATCTCTATGCCGATCCCCAGGCCGTGGAGAAAGTTCTCAAGCGTCTGCGGCAAGAAACCCAGGGAAAACCTCTCGAACTTATCGGCGTTCACCCGGGATCGGTCTGGCCGACTAAGCGCTGGCCCGCGAGAAAATTTAAGGCCTTGTGTCTCCGACTCCTCAAATCTGGATACAGCCCCATTTTGGTCGGCGGTCCCCAGGACCAGGCGCTATGCGAAGAAATCTCAAACGGCAGCGACATTCTCAATTGGGCGGGGAAAACCGATCTCGGGGAATTAAAAGCCCTCATTAGCCTTCTTTCTCTTTTTATCACCAACGACTCGGGCCCCATGCATATCGCCACCGGCCTTGGAATTCCCACCTTGGCTATCTTTGGAGCCACGACCAAGGAACTGGGATTTTTTCCCTACGGCCCGCGGCACAAGGTAATCGAAAAAGAGTTGCCCTGCCGGCCCTGCGGGCTCCATGGAAAAATAAAATGTCCGCGCGGACATTTTCTCTGCATGGAACTGACCGGCGTTGATGAAGTCGAGACAACCGCCAAAGCCATGCTCGGAGTTCAAGCTCAATGAATATCCTCTTTTTGCACGACGAACCCTGGGACTCCGGAATTCTCTCTTATGCCTTGACGCTCGCTTTGGAGATGAAAAGCCGCGGACACGCGGTCCAATTTTGGTGCCAAGAAAATTCCTTCGCCGAAAAAGAATGCCGAAGGCTTTCTCTGGATTATTTGCCGCTTAAAAGGCCTTGGCTTTCCCTGTCTCAATTAAGGCGAAAAATAAAAGCGGAGCAAATTTCGATTATCGACGCTTTTACCGGCTCATCCCAGAGCCTCGGACTGGCTATTCGCGGAAAAGTTCCCCTCGTTCGCACCTTCGCCGACGCCCGGCTGCCAGGGAGAAATTTATTTTCAAGGCTCGGACTTAAAACGATTTCTCATTTTATCGCCGCCAATACAGCGATCCAAGAAAGCCTTAAGGCCGCCTCAGTTCCCGCCTCCGTTGATCTCATCTTTCAGGGAACTCAAGGCCCGCCGAGAGAGATTTCCTGGTCTCCAGAGGGCGCGATAGGAATCCTGGGCCGCTTAGATAAAGTGAAGGGACATGAGACCTTCATCAAAGCGGCGTCTATTCTCAAGACCCGACACTCGAACATAAAATTTTTAATCGCCGGAGAATCAGGCCCTGAGAGGCTCGGTTTTCTCCAAAATAAAGTTCGCCAGCTGGAATTGGGGAGTTCCGTCGAATTTTTGGGGCGAGTAGAGGATATTTGGGAGTTTATTTCCCGCTGCCGGATCGGGGTTGTCTCGTCTTTGGGTTCTGAAGCGGTCTCGCGCGCGGCTTTGGAATGGATGGCGGCCGGGCGCCCGCTCATTTCAAGCCGGGTCGGCGGCCTTTCGGATTTAATCCGCGAGGGAGAAAACGGGCTTTTATTTTCGCCCGGAAATGCCGATGAACTGGCGTCTGGACTCGAAAAACTGATTGACTTTCCTCAGGAAGCTCAAAGAATGGGACAAGAATCTAAAAAGCGTTTTGAGACTTTGTTGAGCCTGCAAAAATTTGGAGAAAAATCCGAACAGGCGTTTAAAAAAATACTGGGAGAAAATTCTTGAGCCCTCACTCTCTAGGCGCGATTATCATCGCTAAAAACGAAGAAGAGGATTTGCCGAAATGTCTATTAAGCCTTAAAGGCTTGGCGGAAGAGATCGTCGTCGTCGTCGATGCCGCCAGTTCCGATAAAACCGAAGACATCGCCCGCACCCATGGGTGCAAAATTCTAAAGAGAGATTTTGACTCTTATGCCGAACAAAAGCAGGCGGCTTTGGAGCTGGCGACTTCGGATTGGATTTTATCTATCGACGCGGATGAACGCATGAGCCCGGTTTTGAAAGAAGAGATCCTCCGCTTTATCCAAAGCCCCAGCGAAATTGACGGAGTTATCTTGCGCTTTCAAATCGAATTCATGGGGCGCGTTTTAAGATTTGGCGGAGTCGGGCATGAAAAACATTTGAGATTATTTAAGCGTTTAAAAGGCCGCTTCACCGGGGGCCTCATTCACGAGGGACTCGAAATTTCAGGAACAAAAGCTCTTCTTTTTTCCGGGTTTGTCGAACACAAGCCCTACAAAGACCTCAAGGAATATTTGAGCAAAATGACCTCTTATCTTGATTTCTCCAGCCAAAAAGGGCGCCAAGAGGGAAAGCGTTTTCATTTCTGGCATCACCTAATTTTACCCTGGGAAGTCTTTTCGCGCTTGTTTCTCAAATTCGGGATTTTAGACGGAAATCCGGGAATCGTCTGGGCGGCTTTGTCGGCATTTCACCATTGGCTCAAATATGTCAAACTAAAAGAATTAGAAATCAAGGAGAATCAAAGATGATTGCGGGGCTTATCGGACTCGGAATGGGCGCGGCGACTGGAATTAGCGCGCGCTGGAATTGGTGGCGACCTCAGGCGCACGGAGTTCCGGTCTTGATGTATCATAAAATAGGAATCCCGCCCAAGGGTTCCAAGCTCAAAAAACTCTGGGTCAGCCCCGCGCAGTTCCGCGAGCAGTTGGCCTATCTAAGAGCCCATCAATACACGCCCATTCTGTTTTCGGAAATTCCGAAATTTGAAGCGCGGCAGCAGGGGCTGCCCCCAAAACCGGTTTTAATCACCTTTGACGACGGCTACGCCAATAATTACCAGGAAGCGTTCCCCATTCTCAAAGATTTTGGAATGAAGGGAAATATCTTTCTCGTCTTTGAGACCATCGGCAAAGACAATGTATGGCATGAGCCGGAAACTGAAATCCGCATTCCAATGCTGACAAAAGAAGAAATCCTGGAGATGCAGGAGTCGGGGTTAGTCGAATTTGGCTCCCACACCATGCGCCACCGCAATCTTGATCGCGCGCCAATTCCCGATGTCGTCTGGGAACTGACTGAAAGCAAAAAGCGTCTTGAGGAACTTTTGGGGAGAACTGTCGACGCCTTCGCCTATCCTTACGGCTCGGGAGCCTTTAACCCCAGGGTCCGCCAGGCCGCGTTGGAGGCGGGATACCTCTATGACTTTAGCGTCAAGCAGGGCTTAAGCCCCTTTCCTTGGAAACAGGGGGCTTCTCCGATTCGACGCCTTTTTATTCGCGGAGACGATTTCATGCTCGATTTTCATCTCAATCTCACGCGCGGAAGAGCCAGGCTTTGAAAATTCTAGTCATACAACTCTACCGCATCGGAGACGCTCTTCTGACCACTCCCGCAGTCAAGGAGCTCAAAAAGAATTTTCCAGAAGCGACGGTGGACTTTCTCGCTGAAAACCCGGCGGCTGAAATTCTTAAAGGAAACCCGCACATTGATCATCTGATTGTTTACGACAAAAAAAGTCCTTGGCGCTTTATACGTCAAATACGCGCTCAAAAATACGATTGGGTCATCGACTTCTTAGGAACCCCGCGAAGCGCCGTTTTAACCGCGCTAAGCGGCGCAAGGCTCAAGGCCGGGCTCGCCCGCGTTTTTCATCGCTGGGCCTATAATCATCCCCTCACGGATCCAAAGGGAGCGTTCTATGTCGCCGAAGAGAAAATTCGCCTCTTAGAACCCCTGGGAGTTCGATTTCACGGCGATTTGAGCGCGGAAATCAGAATCCCGGAGGAGTCCAAAGCCTTTGCCCGGGATTTTCTTTCCAAAAATAGAATCTCTCGCCTCCGAATCGTTTTATCCCCCGTTTCCAGAAGGCATTTTAACCGCTGGCCCTTGAGCCGTTTTGCCGCGGTGGCCGACCGGCTGATTTCCGATCTGGGGGCCTCGGTCTTGATCGTCTGGGGGCCCGGAGAAAAAGAAAATGCCGATCAAATCGCCTCCGCAATGAAACAAAAACCCCTGATCGCGCCCAAAACCGGAAATCTCATGGATCTAGCCGCTCTCATCGAAGGAGCGAATTTATTCATCGGAAACGACAACGGCGTTAAGCATATCGCGGCGGCCCTGGGAGTTCCAACTTTCACTATTTATGGCCCGCACTCTCCGGTCAGCTGGACATTTCCCGATCCCAAGAGCCATCGCTTTATCCAGAAATCTTGTCCCTGCCTTGAAGAGTCCAAAAACGAGCATCTCTGTCAAAGCCTCTCATGTCTTAACTCCATTTCCGCCGACGAAGTTTTTGAACAAGTCAGCGATTTCCTAACAAATCTCATACAATAAGGTATGCTTGAAACTGAAAAGCCTCTCAATGAAATCAACGATCGCCGCATCTCGGTTGGAAGTTGGGAAAACCGCCGCGAGCGGATCAAAGCTCATCCTCTCGGCCCCGCCTTTTTAAAACTTCTCAGTTTCGGATTTTGGTTCGGGCTGATTCTTCGCAAGCTGGCTTACGCCATTAGATTAAAAAAATCCGTCCGTCTTCCGGCACGGGTGATCTCAATTGGAAATTTAAGCGTCGGAGGGACCGGGAAAACCCCCGCCGCGATATTGGCCGCCGAAACTCTTCACAGCCACGGCCAATCCCTCGCCATTCTCAGTCGCGGATATAACCGTTCAAAAAATTCTTCCGAAGTCGTCACCTTGCTTGACGACAATCCGCCGCACTGGGAAGAATGCGGAGATGAGCCCTGGATGATGCACCAAGCCCTCTTCGGCCTCAACATCCCGATATTGGTTTCTAAAAATCGCGTGAAAGCCGGACAAGAGGCGATCACTTTTTACCATTCCAAAGCCCTCATTTTAGACGATGGATTTCAGCATTGGAAAATCAAGCATGATCTCGACATTGTCCTGATCAACGCAGCCTCTCCGTTTACCGAGGACCGTCTCTTGCCCGCCGGAAACCTCAGGGAACCCGCCTCCGCGCTTAGGCGCGCTCAAATTGCCGTCATTACCCACGCCGATTTAATCGCCAAGAAAGATATCAAGATACTCCGGGAAAAAATAGCGGAAATCAATCCTAAAGCGGAGATATTGGAAGCCTCTCATGTGCCAGATTTTCTATTGGACATCAAAACCCAAAGGAAGCTCGACGTTTCACTGTTGGAGGGAAGAAGAATCGTCACCGTTTCCGGAATCGCCTTCCCGCAACTTTTTGAAAACCAGCTTAAGGAATTAGGAGCCCGCATCGAGCAGCGCTGGAGATTTCCCGATCACCATCCCTATCAAATCGAGGAACTAAAGGCCATTGAGACCGTGCGCTCTGGCCGGGCGTTTCTGACCACTCTTAAAGACGCGACTCGCCTACCCATTGGCTGGAAAGAGGCGTTATCCGGAGAGTTATACGCTTTAGCTATCAAATTAAAAATCACCCAAGGACAAGAAATATGGGAAAAAGCGCTTCTGGGATGAAACATTTTGGAGAATGGGAACAATGAAGAAACTGTCTTTTTCTTTTTTGCTGTTCTTAATTTCCTTGCCGACCTCAGCCGCGGAATTAAAACTCCCGCTGATTTCCTCTTCCACTTTATCGGATATCCATAAATTAGAAAAACCCGAGATCAGTCCCTCAAGCGCTCCGCTAGCGGCTTTGACCGTTTTTCCTGAAAATTTAAAATTTGAAATCTCCTGGGGCCCGGTCAATGTCGGGGAAGCTTCCTTAGAAGTCGCCCAAAAAGTCTCTTTTGCCGGAAAACCGGCTTACCACATCATTAGCCGGGCTCGCTCAAACTCTTTTTGCGACGTCTTTTACAAGGTCCGAGATCTCAACGAGTCTTGGATGGACGCGGCCAATCTTTCCTCCCTGGGATATTCAAAAAATCTGAGAGAAGGACATTTTTTCAGAGACGAATGGGTCTTTTTTAACCATGAGACCCGCTCTTTCTTAGCCAAAACGGTCTCAAAGACCGGAAGCGTTTCCTATTCAACGGGGCCGATTATCTCCCACATTCAAGACATCCTCTCAAGCCTCTATTATCTTCGTTCTCAAACTCTCATTCCGGGAAAAAACGTTTTTGTCAACGTCAACACGAAGAAAAACTGGCCGCTCTTGGTTCGAGTGCTCCGAAAAGAAAAAATTACGGTCCCCGCCGGAACCTTTGACACGGTGTTGGTCGAGCCCTTGGTCCGCAAGCACGGAATCTTCGTCCAAAAAGGCCGCAAACTCCAGGTATGGCTGACCGATGACGCCAAAAAAATTCCCGTTCAGATGCAAGTCGACATTCTCTTTGGGCACGTCAACGCCGTTCTAGTCTCCGGAGTCAAAGGTTTTTTTAGCCTCTAAGGAAATAGGGACAGTCCCCATTTCCTTGGAATTCGTCAATTATTTCTTAACATCAAACCTCTATCCTTTTGTGCGTAAAGATGAATTCACAAAGGCTGCGGGTGTTTAGTCGAATTACCCTTTTATTGTTTGTTTTTTCCCTAGTCCCGCGCCGTTTATGGGCGGATAATCTCTTTGATTTTCGCCCCGGCGCGGCGGGAATGGGAATGGGAATGGCCTACTCCTCAATTGCCTCGGGCCCGGACGGGCTCTTCTTTAACCCGGCGGGAACCGCCAATACCGCTTACACTCAAACTGGCGGCACCATGGGGCGCCTTGACTCTCCCAACGGCCCCATGTCTTACGACGCTTTAAGTTATGTAAGGCCTTACGATCCCAAAAACACCGCGACCGTGGGAGCCGCTTATTTGGGAGAACAACAGACGGGCGGCCCCGGACAAAACACCCTTCTTCTCAATTACGCTCAAGACTGGTCTCCCCAAGGCATTCCCTTATCCAATCCCCTCCAGGTGGGGGCGAACATGCAGTTTATCAACGACAGCAAAGGCCCTCATTCTCCGGGAACCTTCGGGCTTGGACTGGACGCCGGCGTAATCGCGCGATCAAACTCCGGGTTGAGATCTTCTTTAACGGTCATGAACCTAACGACGGAATCCAATATTCCCGCGGCCCTTGATCTCGGATCGTCCTACACCTGGCACAAATGGCTCACACTGGCCGGAGATATCTATCAACAGCAGCATCTGCTTGAATTTTACCCCGGGCTTGAAGCCTCCTTTGACGAGGGGCTTCTTAAACTGAGAACCGGAAAGGGTTTTCAGCTCGACGGCATTCCCCAATGGGCCTTCGGATTTGGAATCGATCTCTCCCCCGTCACCCTTGATGTCGCTTGGGATTTCCCCACCTCTTCCATCAACCGCCAAGGCGGAGGATATGAAGTCAGCTTCAATTATTTCTTCGGAGCCCCGTCTTTCTGGAGCAAATTCGTCGGAAACGCGGCCCAGGAAGCGGAATCCCTAAAAGAAGAGATTCAATCTTTGGGCGAAAAAGAATCGCAAACCCAAACCGCGCTTACAACGATTCAAACCGGGAAAGACATTACCTCCGGAGAGCTCAATGTTTTGGAATCACGGGTAAAAGATCTTCAAAACCAGTATCAAACCCTTCAAAAGAAAAATGATGAACTTAAGTATCAAATTAAAAAATCTGAGTTAAAAAACCAGCTTCTCAACGCTCCCCCAGCGCAACCGCAAGAAATTCCGCGCCCTAAAGCCGCCCCCAAGGCCCTCTGGCCTCAAAAGCATACCATCAAGGCCGGAGATACCCTTCGCTCGCTAGCGAAAAAGTACTATCACAACCCCGATGATTGGGAAGTAATCTATGACGCCAATCAAGATAAAATCAATCGCGGCATTCCAGAGGAAGGAAGCGTGTTTACGATTCCGCCTCCCCCTTGACCTATGATTTCAGTTGCGCTGCTGTCTTCTTCCGAGGAAAAAAGACGCGAGATATCGCTTCTGTTGGGAGAAATCGGGATCTTGGTTTACGGAGCCGATAATCTTGCCGGCCTTAAGGAAGTCATTGGAGCCCAAAGCCCGCGCGTCATCATGGCCTTGGAAGAAAATCCTTCTTTTGAGGAACTCGTGCGCGAAATGATCTCCCTGTTTCCTCAAAAGCCCATCATTTCCATCATAAACTCAAGAGACGCCAAGCGCGCCGTCAAACTGATGCTTCTGGGATCTGAAGAAGTCCTTTCTTTCCCTCTGAGCAAGGAACAATTAAGGGCGGCTCTCAACCGAGCCGGGAAACCTCCAGCGACTTCGCTTTCCTTGGTCCCGCCCGCCTCGTTAAGGGGATTGTATTTTTACGCTTTCTTTTTTGCGTCACTATTGGCCCTGGGGCTCACGGGCTGGATAATTCACAAACATGCGGAAACTCTTAAAGCCGCTCAAGTCTCGCAAAAAAATTCCTGGGATCTCCCGTATTTTTATCCCTCGGCCCTGGCTTTTGACGGAGACAACGCATGGATCGCCGATTGGTTCAGCCAATCTCTCTACGAACATTCAACGGGCTCTTGGGCCGTCAAACGGGTTATCCATTTCCCTAATGAAATGCCCGTTTCCATAGCGATTACTCCCAACTCCATTTGGACCGTGGACGCCTCGGGAAAAATCGTTCGCCGGCTCAAAAACCTTGACCTCAGCCCGGTTGAACATTACGATCAATTGCCAGAAACGACCGCTATCGCCTTTGACGGGCTTTACCTTTGGACCTATAATAGCGCGAGCAAAAGACTGTCAAAAAGGCTGACCGATTCTCGTTTAAGCGAAGTCGCGTCTTACCCCTATCCCGGGGCGCAAGCGACCGCGCTTGTTTTTATCCACAACTCCCTATGGTCTTTAGACGCTCCGGATAGGGAAATACTCCTTCACGACATTAATCACCCCGATCATATCATCTCGAAAACGCCGCTTCCGGAATATTCCAATGGGAAATACGCTCCCACGGGGCTTGGATTTGACGGGAAAAATTTCTGGACTGTCGCCCAGAGTCTGCCCGCAGGTTCGGCTAGAGCGATTCTGTTTCGGCATAAAAAGCCAAACCCCTTATGAGAAAAGTCGTTTTACCCAAAGCCGTTCCCGCAAGATTTCTTGTCGTTTCAGACCCTTCTCGATCTGAAGATTGGGGAAGATTGACGGGATTATCCTCCCAGGGAGCGGTGGTGACAAGCCTCGGGCCGCTTAAATTGGGATCGAGGGTTCTTTTATCCTGGGAAATTCACGGACAAAAATTCGAGCTTGAGGGCAGGGTTTTAACGGCCAAGCAAGAGGTCTCCGGATACTTCACTAGTTTTATTTTTTTTATTCGGGCGCCTGAGCGGAAAAAAATCTCTTCTTTTTTAATCGACTTTCTGTCTCTTAAGAGCGGAGGTGCGAGCGGGATTCGAACCCGCGAATAACGGTTTTGCAGACCGTCCCCTTGGACCGCTTGGGTATCGCACCGATTCTATCATTATACCTAAATAGCCGCCCCGCCGAGGGAAAACAGAATTGCTACAATAAAGCCGTCCTCGACGAACGGGGAACTTTTTGGCGCTTCATCCGTATCAGTATAGAGGTCTCATTTAAGGCTATGCTTGATCATTTAATTAAACAATACGCCGAAAAGGGATACTATTTCGCCTATCGCCTTTCCGGGAACGTGGAGGAATCTAAGGAATTGGTTCAAGAAGCCTTCGCGCGTATTTTAAGCACGTGGGACCGCTATGACCCTTCCCAGTCTTTCGACCGCTATTTTCTCACCATCGTCAAACACATCTATTATGATTATGTCTCCAGGAAAAGCTCTCTTAACCTTTCTTTAGACGCGCCCATTAACCCCCAAAATGGGCTTGAAACCTTCGCCGACAAGCTCGCGGATAGAGAAGAACCCCTTTTAGATCAGCTCATGCGCAGGGAAACGGCCAAAACGGTCGAAGAATGTCTTCGGGAAATAAGCGGCGAATATCGAGCCGTTCTCACTCTTTGCGATATGGAGGGCTTTTCTTATGAACAGATCGCCCAAACGCTGGGCTGCCCCTTGGGAACAGTCCGCTCCCGCATCGCCCGGGCCCGGCGCGCGTTAAAAATAAAGCTTTTAGAACGATTTAAGGAGGTCCCTTTATGACGTGCGAAGTCTGGGAAGAAAATCTCAACGCCTTGGTGGACGGCGAACTCAGCGGAACTGAAAAAGAAAAAACTCTAATTCACATCGCGCAATGCCCCGCTTGCCGGAGAGAAAAAGAAATCCTTCTTCTCTTTAAAAAAAGCGCCGCCTCTGTCGAGAATATCCCCGCCATGCCGGAAAGCCTAGGCCAAGAAATTATCTCTTCTCTCAAACGAAAAGAGCTCTCTCAAACTCGCCTAAAACGCGCTTGGCCTCTGAGACTCTCTTTAGTCGCCAGTCTTGGTTTTGCCGCCGCCATGGCCTTATTTTTATTTAAATTTCAATTTTCCCACGAGCCTTCGCGAGGCCCCTCTCTTGATTGGATATTGGCCGCCCACAATGAATATGCGATGAGCCTTCCTTTATCACAAACGGAATTGGCTCTTCCCGGAGTCGAGGAAATGCAATGAAACGGGGCAATCCATTATCAAGCGCGGTTTTCTTGAGTTTCTCGATTCTATGGACGCCGCTTTTTCTTCAAGCCCGGCCGCCCCAAAAGCATATTATTCCCAATTCCTGGGAGCTCATCGCCCGAAGTCTAAAAGGATCGCCCGTTCCTTATCAGGGCAAAATGGAATTGACAGCGTTGTCTCATTTATCCAGCGGCTCTTTTGTCACCTCCATTCGTTTTGCCCCGCCCCATTTTTATCGCCGCGAGGTGTTCGCCCCCAACGGAAAGGTAAAAGAAATCGCGGTTTTAAACGACAAGGAAGAATGGATTTATCGTCGGGATACAAAAAAATATTGGAAAATGCCGCCGCCCGCCCCCCTAGACGATAAAAAAGAACTAGAGACTCTCAAGGCCAATTACGAAGTTTCTTCCCCAAAGGCGTCTCACGCCGCCGGGCGGCGCGCTTTTAGCGTCAAACTTTTTTCCAAGGAGAAGCATTCTCTGTCGCGCATTTTTTGGCTTGACCCTAAATATGGGGTCATCCTTAAAACCGAAGTCTATGACGATTCCGGACGCTTAAAATCTAAATCCGCCTTTGAGAGAATAAGATTTTTCGTTAAAAAACCTGTCCCTAAAAAATGGTTTGCTTTTAAACCGCCTAAGAAATCTCATCCCGCTCAAGAGTCTTTAGATATCTCCCTTCAAAGCGCGCAAAAGAAATTCGGAATCGCGCCCCTAACTCCATCCTGGCTTCCTTTTGGATACGCGCTCGACCATATCAGAACTCTCAATCATCAAGGGCGCCCCGTCATTCAAGAAGAATTCTCTGACGGAATTAACGCTGTTTCTCTATTTGAGTATAAAGATATAGGCTCTAAGATTAGCGGAGAAAAAACCCCTCTAAAAAATGGGGCTACCGCTTATCTCACGCCCACAAGCGAAGGCAAAACCCTGACATGGGAGAAAAAGCCTTTAAGGCTGGTTCTTGTTTCTTCTTTGGCTACGGAAAAACTAATCCGCATCGCTAATTCAATACCATGAAACCACAAATACCGGCTTTCCCGAGAGGTTTTGAATATCCGCTGAGCGCGCAAGATTTGGCCGGGATTTTAATTTCAATTCTCGATCCTCTCATTGGGAAAAACTCTAAAACGGAATCCATCTTGGAAACAGATTTAGCTCCGGAGACGCCGCCTTTTCTCGACGCTCCCGAGCGGGTGGCGGAACAGATTCCTTTCTCGGTCAGAGCCGCCAAAAAGGAGAATTTTCTGGCCTTCTATTTAAACTCAAGAAATCAACTGATCCTATCGGAAACCGTCTCCATAGGAACACTGTCGGCGAGTTTGGTCCATCCGCGAGAGGTTTTCGCTCCCGCCATCAGCCACTCTTCCGCGGCTCTCATCGTCGCGCATAACCATCCCTCGGGAGATTGCTCTCCCTCTCCGGAGGACAAAACCGCGACTCGGAGGCTTAAAGAATCCGGAGAGCTTCTGGGCATTCCCCTTTTAGATCACCTGATCGTATCTAAAAAAGGTTTTTTTAGTTTCCGCGCTCATGGGCTATTATCTTAATTGGCAAGCGATGAAAAAAATAAACCCCCTTTATCTTCTTTGTCTGATGAGTTTCTCCGGATGTTCCTCTTATGATTACCATGTCGGGAAATTTGAGGACGGAATCGGAAATAAAATCGCGGCCTTTAATCTCTACAATCAATTTTTAAAGATCGCGCCCAATTCTTCTCGCGCCGTAGAAGTGAAACTCCGCCTGGGAAATATCGAGTCCCGGGTCTTTCACCGCTGCGACCAAGCGGTTTCCGATTACGAATCGGTTACGCGCAATCTAAGCCCTCAAAACCCCTGGTTTCAAAAAGCGGTCCTGGGAATTTTAAACTGCCCGGATTACTTCCCTTTAGAACACGGAAGAACTTGGATCTATGGAGATAGTTTAAGCCTCGGGAAAAACATGAAAGATGAGTGGAAAACTCTTGGCGGGAAAGAAGATAAAAATGCCATCTTGAGTTCTCTCTACGCTGGAAAAAATCTGGTCCGCAAAGGAAAACTCTTATTTCAAAAAAAAGATTGGGCAGTATCTCGAATAGAGGGCGCTTCCGCCGTTCCCATTCTCAAATATCCTTTCCATGCCGGACAGAGATGGGAATTTAGCGGCGGAAAAAATGGAAAGTATTTTGAGATTGTTTCTACCTCTTCTGTCGTTAAAACCGCCGCAGGAGTTTTCTCCGGATGCCTAAAAGTCAAGGAAGCTTACGGGAAATTTCCTCGCTCCTGGAAATACACCTACTACGCCCCGTTTGTCGGAGAGATCAAAACCACGATCGCGGGACCGGGCTTTGAAAGCCCCAATACCGAGCTGATTCGCTACCAATAAATCACAGGCTAGAGGGCTCTCCGTACAAGCTAAGACCCACGGCCGCCAAGGAGCCGAAAATCATGTTCGGAACCCAAGCCGCAGCGAGAGGAGAAATAACGCCGCTAGAACCAAGAGCTTTGGATATTTCAATCAGCCATAAATATAAAAACGAAACCGCCAAGGCGATGAAGAAAATTCCAGCTTTGGGAAGCCTTCTCAGTTTAAGCGCAATCGGAATTCCCAGGGCGCAAATAATGAAGTTGCTGATGGGATAAGCGATTTTTGAGTCGGCGGCGGTCTCAAGCTCTAGTGGAGACACCCCCAAGGCCGCCATTCTCTTTGAATAACGCCGCAACTCCCTTAAACTCATCTCATCCGGGTTTTTCGTCCTTGGGATCAGGTCCTTGGGCGGAACGTCCAGATCAGAGTCTCTTTTGGAAAAAACCTCCTCTTTAAAACGCCCTCCCGAAAAGCTTCTAAACACCCCTTGATAAAAGACCCATTTTTGAAGAGAAGAATCCCATAGAGCTTTTTCGGCGTCTAACTGAAATTCCACTCCGTTTTTACCCATCTTTTCAAGAAGCGGACGTTGCATCAGGCCCTGACCTGCGATAAAGACGGTCGCCTGCAAAAATTCGTCGGGAGCCCCGATTAAGGCGATATTATAATACTGATTCCATTCCCATTCCGGATGAATCTTGACCTGCCAAAGGCGTTCCGCCTGCCTAAAGCACAAAGGAAATAGGGTCTCCTGAAAGGCAAAGCTAAATAGAGAGACAACAATGGATGAAATCAAAATTGGTATCCAAAAAGAACGGGTCTGGAATCCGCAAGATTCGGCTCCCAGCCACTCCCCGCTTTGCACGAATCCGATTAAGGCCGTCAAGGTCGCCAGCAAGGTCGCCATTGGAATCACGCGGCCAGTCCAATAAGGGACTTCCAACCAAAGAAACTCTAAAATCACCCCCAAGGAAGCCGAACTTTTTAAAAGATCGTTCATTTTATCGAACATGTCCCCGAGAAATATCAGTAGGGAAAAAAGAAACATTCCAAAGAGAAATGGCGCCAAAAAACGGCGAAACATATATCGAGAAAAAGTGTTGATCATAAAGTCGAAGCCCTGATATAAAGAAAAATTCCGGCGACTAGCCCAGAGGCGTCCGCCGCCCAAGGGGCGATATCGGAGAGTTTAGGGTTTCTTCTCCCCATGCCGATTCCAAAGCTAAGAAGCCCATAGAACGCAAACAGAATGCCTAAACTGAGAGCGAAACTTCGCGCCCGGCTGTCCCGACCAAGCCCGACGCCGATGGGAACGCTAATTAAAAAAAATATCAATGGAGACAAGGCCTCAGCGCTTCTAACCGCCAATTCCACGCGGTACTCGCGCTGATGCTGGGGCGTAGTCTTAGGATTATGAATCCTTTCGATGAGGGTGCGCGAATTCATCTCCGGAATATCCATCGAGGCGGGACCGACTCCTTCGGTCAAGGGAATATCCACCTGATAAGTCGAAAAATGTCCGACCGTGAGTTTCGTGGGATCTGCATTAGGGAAAAAAATCGAGCCCTCTTTCAACACGAGCTTAGCCCCCAAGGCTTTTTGAACCGTCAGCCGCCCCTCAGGCGAAACAATGCGCAAATCGCGAGTTTTTGAAATATCCACAAGATAGACATTTTTCATATGCCCCGTCTTTTTATTGGTTTTGGCGGCATACAGCTTCCAATTCCCCAAAATCAAAAATGAGCCCGGCTCGAGATCGATATGGTTGATATGGCTTGAGGCGCGCAAGTATTGTTTGCGAAAAGCGTGATAACCTTCGGGACTAGCTTTATGATTGAGATAAAACAGGGTGGCGGAAAGAATAACGGTCACGACAAAGAAAGGCCAGACAATTCCCCAAAAAGAAATCCCGCAACTACGCATGGCCATGATCTCGCTTCCTTGTGACAAGTCTCCGAAGCTAAGCAGAATCGAAACTAAAAAGGCCATAGGCAGGGCCAAGGACAAGATAAACGGTAAAAGCCGGGTAAAACAGCCGATCACCCAAAAAATCGGAATCCCTTTCATGACCGCCAAACTAAACAGTCTTAAAAAATGGCTCATCATTAAAATTCCGACCAAAACCATCAAGCTGAGAAAAAACAAAGGGATGAACTTCCGCAAGAGATAGCGGGCAATGATAAACATAAATTATGCGGGGCGCCTTTTAAACCCGCCCAGTGGACGGCGAAAGCGCCCCGCTCAACCTTCGCTTAGGAAAATTTCTTAAGCTGCTCTTCGACCTCGGAATAATTGCGCTCTTTGGTGATATCGGCTTCCACCTTGACCCAAGCCACTTTTCCCTCTTTATCAATGAGAACCGTTCCTCTTTGGCCCATATTTCCGGCCGGGTGATAAAACCCGTAAGCCTTGACCACCTTGCGGTGCATATCCGACAAGAGGCGGTGCTTAAGGCCCATTTTTTCAGCCCAAGCTTTATGAGACCAGGTCGAATCGGTTGAAATCGCGACCACTTCCGCATACTTGGAAAAGCGCGATAGGTCCTGGGTGAAACAGACATTTTCTTTAGAGCATGTGGGGCTCCAGTCCAAAGGATAGAAAAAAAGAGCGACTGGTTTTTTGTGCTTATAATCTTCCAGATGGAAATTATTCTTGTCTTGATCGGGAAGGGTAAAGTCGGGAGCGGTCGCTCCAACCGCAATCGGAGTCGTTTCCGAAGCGGGTCCGGCAATAGTTGTTTGGGTCATATCATCGCCTCCTTGGTTTTATCATCGGCCGTAGCGGCCTTTATTTTTATTTCAATGGGTTTTGTTTTCGCCGATACCACGCTCACTCGGGCGGCCACCTGCCGGGCCAGAGAGCGAAAAGCCTCGGCCGTCGCGGATTTTTCAAAAGTGACCACCGGGCGCCCCGATTCTCCGGCCTGACAAACCGCGGGATCCAGCGGAATATTTCCGAGTATGGGAATTTGATATTTTTCCGATACAAAGCGAGCTCCACCCTCCGAAAAAATATGGCTTGATTTTCCGCAATGGGGGCAGGCAAAACTACCCATATTTTCGACCACCCCCAATAATGGCACTTTTAACTTCTCAAACATCGCCGCCGCTTTTCGAACATCCGACAAAGCGATGGACTGCGGAGTGGTCACCAAAACCGCTCCCACAATCGGAGCTGATTGACACAAAGAAAGCTGGACATCTCCGGTCCCCGGAGGCAGATCAATTACCAAATAATCCAAATCTCCCCAAACGACATCCTTTAAAAATTGAACGACCGCGCTGTGAAGCATGGGCCCGCGCCAAATAACCGGGGCGTCGGCGTCCATCAAAAAACCCATCGACATCAGTTTGACCCCAAAAGACTCAAGTGGAATAATCTTCTTATCCGGACCGACCTCGGGAGACTGATTTCCCACGCCCATCATCTGCGGCTGATTGGGACCGTAAATATCCGCGTCCAAAAGACCAACCGAAGCTCCTTCCAAAGCCAAGGCCAAAGCGAGATTGGCGGAAACAGTCGATTTCCCCACTCCCCCTTTTCCGGATCCTACCGCGATGATATTTTTAATTCCCGGCGGCAAGACATTCTCAAGCCGCGGGTCTTTTTTCACGTCATGACTCATCCGGATATGGACATCCACGACTCCGGGAACTTTTCGCACCGCGCTCATGGCTTCAGCTTCCATTTCCATTTTGAGCGGACAAGCTGGCGTCGTTAAAATATAATCAAAAGAAACCACTCCCTCTTTGACAGAGAGATTTTGAATCATCTTCAAAGATACGATGTCTTTGCGAAGCTCCGGCTCCTGGCAGGTTTTGAGGGCCTCCCAGACGTTTTTTTCCAGAATCTCTTGTTCGCTATTCATTAAAGGATAAACAGCATCTCCCGGTATTTGGGAACTGGCCACAAATGATCGGGAACCAGCCCTTCTAATTCATCAACGGTTTTCCTGATAGGAGAGAACAGAGGCTTAATCTCGTCGCAGTAGAAAAAGGCGAGATCGTGGGCGTGGCTTAACGCCGCCGCCTTCTCCATTCGCTTTTTAAGAGATTCAATTCCTTCTTGAGCCTCTTCAATTAAGCGAGACACCTTTTTGAGAAGCTCTTTTTGAAAGGAAACCTTTATTTTTTCATCTTCCAACTTTCCCAATTTCGACAGAGAATCCGCCAATTGCGTCTGATATTCAACCGCGGCGGGAATAAATTGTGTCTGAGCCATTTCAATGATGACCTTGGCTTCGATATCAATTTCCTTCCAGTACTTATCTTGAAGGACATGATAGCGCGATTCTACCTCAGACTCAGATAAAACTTTGAGCGCCCCAAACATCTCGACCGACTTTTTAGAGCGCCATGCCTCCAGGGCGTGCGGGGTAGAGGTAATATTGGGTAAACCGCGCTTCTGGGCTTCTTTCGCCCATTCAGAAGAGTAGTTGTTTCCTTCAAAGCAAACAGATTTGCTCTCTTTATAAGTTTTGCGGATGACTTCAAGGACCGCGGCTTTGAGGGGCTTTTTGAGTTTGAGCTGCGCCTCGATTTCTTTTTTTGTCTCAACTAACTGCGAAGCCACAATCGAGTTTAAAACCGTCAAAGGAATGGCATTATTAAACGCCGATCCCACGGCGCGAAACTCGAATTTATTTCCGGTAAAAGCGAACGGAGAAGTGCGGTTACGATCGGTGTTGTCCCGAAGGACCGCGGGAATATGATCAATTCCAAAGTTCATCCATTCCGCCTCGGTCCCTTTGGAAGTAACGCCTTTTTCAAGGTCCTCAAGAACTGCGGTCAACTGCTCCCCCAGAAAAACCGACATGATCGCCGGCGGGGCTTCATTGGCTCCCAAGCGATGATCGTTGCCGGAAGAGGCAATAGAAGCGCGCAACAAGGCGGAATGCTCTTTAATGGCTTTGATGATTGAGACAAGAAAGGTCAAAAACTGCAGGTTCTCATGCGGGGTGTCTCCTGGAGAAAGGATATTTTTCCCGCTATCGGTCGCTAGGGACCAGTTGCAATGTTTTCCGCTCCCATTGACCCCGGCAAAAGGCTTCTCATAAAGCAAACACGCCAAGCCGTGCCGAGCGGCGACACGCTTGAGGACATCCATGACCATCTGGTTGTGGTCAACGGCGACATTGGTTTCCTCAAAGACTGGCGCGCATTCAAATTGATTCGGGGCCACTTCATTATGGCGAGTTTTCAATGGAACCCCGAGCTTATAAAGCTCGCTTTCCGCATCCGTCATGAATTCAAAGACTCTCTCCCGAATCGATCCAAAATATTGGTCTTCCAGCTGCTGCCCTTTGGGAGACGACGCGCCAAACAGCGTTCGACCGGTCAAGAGTAAATCAAAACGATTCTCATAATAAGACTGGTCTATTAAAAAATATTCCTGTTCGGCGCCCAAGGTCGAATAAACCTTTCCCACCGATGGATCGAAATATTTTAAAACTCCCAGGGCCGCGCGGTTCAAAGCGTCAAGAGAGCGAAGAAGCGGAGTTTTTGTATCCAAGGACTCTCCGCGGTAAGAGACAAAAATAGTCGGAATACACAAAGTGGCGCCGCCGGGAACGTCCATTAAGAAAGCGGGAGAAGTAGGATCCCAGGCCGTATACCCGCGCGCCTCAAAGGTGCTGCGCAAACCTCCGCTGGGAAAGCTCGACGCATCCGGTTCCTGTTGAACCAACTGTTTTCCTAAAAGGGATTCCAAAACCTTCCCGTTTCCCACCGGATCGATAAAGCTGTCGTGTTTTTCCGCGGTGACCCCGGTCATCGGTTGAAACCAATGGCAATAATGAGTGGCGCCTTTTGAAACCGCCCATTTTTTCATCGCCAAAGCGACCGCGTTGGCCACGTCGAGATCCACTTTCTTGCCGTTTTGGATGGAATCTTGAAGCTTGCGGTAAATCTCTTTAGAGAGAAGGAGTTTCATCGTTTCCGGGCCAAAGACGTTGCAGCCGAAATAATCGGATATTTTAACGATCCCTGAAAAACGAGAATTGTTTGAAGTTTTGGGGTGGCTTGTAAAACCGGATTCCAGTCTGCTTGCGTGGGGCATATCGCTTTTTCTCCTAAGAGTCAAATAAGAAGCTTAACCGTCCCTTTATTCTACAAAATTTCGGCGTAAGAGGGGTTTAATGAGCCAACGCGGAAAGCCTTTCTTCAAATTTCTGCTTGACTGCGGTTCCTTCTTCCGGAAGCAGAAAATATTTACTGGCTTTGTGGGATAAAATCGTTAAAAATCTCGCGGAAACCCCGGCGCGGCGGTAAGCCGCCAGCTTATGATGGCCGTCCAATACAAAACCGGCGAAGAATGAATGGAAGTTCGCCGCTTTTCCGCTTTGAACCGAGCTTGGAATCGGGCGCTGGTAAAGCCCCAAGAGAAGTATTCGCGGACGATCTCCACCGGCGATCATTTCTTGATAAATCTTGACGTATTCCTCATTAAGAGAATCCCTTTGAATGAGAGGAATGATAAAATCGAACTGCTTCTCCAGCAAGTTCGATTCTGTGTGCCGGAAAACGCGCGGACGCGCGCCTTCATAAAAGTTCCAGCCCGGAAGAATGCCCTCTTCTCGCGGGTTTTCGATGTCCCAAATCTCAAGGAACTCGTTATTAAAGAAATAGGAGCCTTCATCGTCCCCGGAATAAGGCCCGCCTAAGGGCAGGGTGACGTCAAAAATATCATATTCCCCTTTTTCCATCAACTCCAGAAGAGGTTCCATCTCCCGAATCAGCGGCTCATCCAGAGGGCGAGGAGTCTGGAAACTTTTGGGCAGATTAGCTATCTTTTTTTGATTCGACAAGCGCGGATCGTTGAGAAGCTTAAACCAAAAATGGCAGGTGTCGCAATCGTTTCCTATTTCAAATTTGCGGGACCCGTTGATTTCTAAAAACAAGGAATTGGATTCTTCCGGGCGCTTCTCGACTCCAATTTTAAAAAACCCCTTGCCGTCCCGAATTTTGACCTTAAAAAGACCCTCGGACAATTTTTCAACGTCAAGCTTGGAATGAGTCGTCTCTTGTTTCATAGAAATTTCAGTAGCCATCTCCCAAATGGAGCGCCAAGGCTCTTAGTGATGATAACAAAACATCGCCGTCAACGCAATAAAAAATTAGAATCCAACCATTTTAACCTCTTTTCATCTAGGTCCTTTGCCGTCACCTGTCTAGGCCTTTTGGCCCATATCATTTTCGTCGGAGAATGATATCCTAAGCTGTGGCAATCAATAGGGGAGAGAATTAAATGAAAAAGGTGAAAAAAGTTTTGTCTAGCGGGCTGTGCGCGTTGATCGCGATGTTGGCGCCGGGGATCGGGGCTTATCAGGCCGCGGCTCTGGATGTTAACGCCGGAGGCGAAATCGCCCACTCCGAAGCTGTTATACCCCTTACGCCCGCTTCCGTTGAAACACAGATGCAAAATATTGGCGAGAAATCGGCTGAGAATTTTTTAGAAGCTCCCTTGAGTGAGGAAAACAGCTTGCCGGAAAGCCCTCAGGAAATAATAAAAGCCGTCACCCCGGCGAAAACCGGGATACAGATTCCTGACCGCGCTTCCTCTCAGATACTCGCTCGCCGGAATGACAAAATTTCTGATAAAATTGGGGCTTCGATTCAAAGGACGGCAAAATCATTCGCGGTCAAATTCAAGCAAATCCATGCGGCGGTTTCCCAAAAAGTTTCCGATTCCATCTCGGATAAGACCCGAGGCTTGACCAGCTTCTTTGACGGATCGAAACTCGCTCCGGCCTACGCGAAAACCAGGGCCTCTTCGTTTAATTTCGCCGCGCGCAAAAAATTTGTCCTTGGGAATTATTTATCCCAGGAGGCTGGTCCCGCCGCGACTGGCTCCAATCAAGCCGAGCCGCCGACCGAGCGTTCTCGCGAGGAAGTGCCGCTTCCAAATTCCGCTGAAAAGCGGCCCGCGCCCTCCTCTAACAACGACGGCGCGGCGCTTGAAGCCGCGATTCAAAGCGCGCTCAATCAGGCCCAAACCGTCAGCTTCATGATCAAAAAGATGGGCGTCTATCAAAGCGCTCAGGACGTCGTCCGAGATTTAAAGACCGATCCCAGCGGGGTAGACTCGGAGGCCTTGGGAAATCTATCGATGACCGCCGGCAGCATCGCGGGACAGGCCAAAAATATATTGATTCCCGCCGTTCAAAATATCGTCAATGTCAGTAAAAATTTAGCGGGAAAAAACGTTTCAATAGACGTGGCGAAATGGACGCAACTAAAAGAAGCCGGGCAAGCGGCGGCGCAAGACTTAAAGGATATGTCCGTCGTGAGCGCCCAAATCGCGGACGCGCTGTCAAACAACAAGGCCTCTTCCGATGATATCGCGGCATGGAAAACGCTGTCTTCCGCTTTTGCGGACAATTCGACGGGTCTTTCGGCCTCTCTCCAAAAAGTTTTCTCGCCCACCGCGCCGTCAGGACAAAAAGCGGTTTTAGCGAACGCCCAAGATTCCTCCTTGGGGAAAATTGTCTTTGCCGTTTCGTTTATCGCCTTGATGATCGCGGCCTCTCATCTGGCCCCATTGGCCGTCGTCGGAGTTATCTTTGGAGCCGGTATCGGCGCGGCCATGACTCCCAAGGGCCAGGATTCATCCGTCAATATGATCGTGGGAATGTTTCTCGGCCTTGGGATCGGCGCGATGCTTGCCCCGGCGACGGCCCATGCGGCGACCATGGCTCTTTCATACAGCGACGCCGCAGCGCCTCATTTGCTCAACTGGATGGGCAAAGGAGCGCTGGCTGGCGGCATTGTGGGAGTGATTTCCGGAGTGATAGGCAGCAGGCCGAATCAGAATAAGTGGGCGGCAGATCCTGCGCCGTGGTCGCTTCTAGCGTGGTGCATGTTTATCGCCGGAATCTCCGGAGTCGGCCTAGGCTCCGTTTTAGGTATTATCATTGGGGCATTCGCGGCGATTCTTTAAAATAGAATCTTTTCCGCACTTCTTAGGCCAAAGACCTTGTTTGTGGCGTTTCTTCCTTTTTGATACCATAGTTTAGTTCGCATAGATAAGAGAGGCTTTTATGATTCGATTTGGAACATCCGGCTGGCGAGCCGTCATCGCCGATGAATTTAATTTTTTCAATGTGCGGAAAGTCGCCTCCGCCCTGGCCAATCATATTAAAGAAAACACTGAATATGGGGTTTTGAGCGCGGAATATAAATCTTTCATGGGCGGGAAATCCTTGCCGCGGTTACCCTTGGTCGTCATTGGTTTTGACGGACGCTTTCTCTCGGAGGAATTCGCCCGAGAAGTCGCCGGAGTGTTCGCGCTCGAAGGCATAAAAACGATTCTGGCCAACTCCGATACGCCAACCCCGGTTGTCGGACACGCGATTCTCTCCCACAAGGCCGTGGGAGGCGTGGTCATTACCGCTTCGCACAATTCCCCGCAATATAACGGGTTTAAATGGATGCCCTTCTGGGCCGGTTCAGCCCCGCCGGATGTGACCAGCGACATCGAGAGAAGGCTTGAACTCATTCAAAGCCACGACATCAAGGTTATGCCTTTTGAAAAAGCTCTTCAGGAAGCATGGACAGAGACGTCTGATTTTAGAACCTCCTATTTTAAGCATATCTCCTCCATCATCGAAACCAACGCGATAAAGAAAGCTCGTCTCAAGATAGGAGTTGACGTCATGCACGGCGCCGCCCGCCATTACCTACGCCCGTTTCTGGAAAATTGCGGAGTCGCGGTCAACGCGCTTCATGAAAACCGCGATGTTCTCTACGACGGACATTCTCCGGAACCCGCGCCGGAAAATTTGTCGGAATTATCCAGCTTGGTCAAAAAAAATCGCCTTCATCTGGGGCTTGCCTGCGATGGAGACGCCGATCGCTTTGGAATCTTGGATTTTGGGGGAAATTGGATTTCCGCCAACGAAATTTTGGCCTTGGTGCTCGAACATTTAGTGTCTAATCGCGGAATGAAAGGAAAAATCGCGCGCAGCGTCATGACTTCTCATTTTGTCGACGCGGTCGCGAAATCCCACAGCCTCGATATTCGAGAAACCCCGGTGGGTTTTAAATTTATCGGCGAATTGTTAAGAACGGGACAATACCTCTTAGGCGGAGAAGAATCCGGCGGACTCAGCATCCGCAACCATGTTCCCGATAAAGACGGGATTTTAGCTTGTCTCCTGGTCGCCGAAATGGTCGCTATCGAGAAAAAATCCATAGCGGAATTGCGCAATCGGCTGTTTAAAAAAGTCGGGGCTTTCCACAATACGAGAATCAACTTTCACATGCCGCATTTAAGAGAGCGACTAGAGCTTGAAGATCGCCTTCACACCAAGCCGCCTCTCGATCTGGCCGGGGGTTCGGTTTGGAGAATTGACGAGTCGGATGGATTTAAATTCATCCTCAGAGACGGCAGCTGGCTGGGCCTTCGCCCTTCTGGCACCGAGTCGGCTTTTAGGATTTATGCCGAGGCCTCAACGCCCAAAAAACTCGCCGAATTAATCGGGGCTGGAAAAAACCTCTTAAGCAAAAAACAATAATTCCATGAAAAATTTAGCCATCAAATCGATTAAGGCGCGCCAAGTTTTTGACTCGCGGGGCCTTCCAACCCTGGAAACCGATATCGTCCTAGAAGACGGTTCGTTCGGACGAGCGATGGTTCCCAGCGGAGCGTCCACCGGAACCCACGAGGCAGTCGAACTTCGCGACGGCGACAAAAAATATTTTCACGGAAAAGGAGTCAACAAAGCCCTTCACTCCGTCAATCAGGAAATCGCCTCCGCAATCAAAGCAAAAAACGCCGGCGATCAAAAAGGCCTTGATGAGGCCATGATCAACCTTGATGGAAGCGCCAATAAATCGAAATTAGGCGCCAACGCGATACTCTCCGTTTCTCTTGCCGCTTCTCGCGCCGCCGCCGCTTCTCTCAAAATTCCCCTCTACCGCTATATCCGCGAAGCCTTTAATCTTAAATTTGACTCCTGGATTCTTCCGACCCCCATGCTCAACGTCATTAACGGAGGCAAGCATGCCGACAGCGGGCTCAACATCCAAGAATTCATGCTGGTTCCAACCGGAGCCTCTTCATTTTCCGAAGCTCTCCGAATGGCGTCTGAAACTTATCAGACTCTCAAGAAAATTCTGGTGTCTAAAAATTTATCCGTCGGCGTTGGAGATGAAGGCGGTTTTGCTCCTCACATAAAAACCCACGAAGAAGTTTTAATTCTTTTGTCAGACGCCATCGTTCAATCGGGATACGAGGGAAAAATTAAAATCGCCTTGGACGCAGCCGCCAGCGAATTTTGCGAAAATGGGAACTACGGCTTCGAGTCAAAAACTCTCAGCGCGAGCGAGATGACCGCGCGATACAAAGGCTGGATTGAAAAATACGGGCTCATTTCTCTCGAAGATCCTCTCTCGGAAGACGATTGGTCCGGATGGAAGGCGCTCACGGCCGAATTAGGGTCTAGATGCAAAATTATCGGTGATGATATCTTCGTAACCAATCCTCAACGCCTGGCAAAAGGAATTAAGGAAAACGCCGCCAACTCGATTTTAATTAAGCTCAATCAGATTGGGACGCTGACCGAGACGGTTGAAACCGTTCTTCAAGCCCAGAAAGCGGGGTTTTCATGCGTGATCTCCCATCGTTCGGGCGAAACGGAAGATTCTTATATCGGCGATTTGGCGGTCGCATTGAACGCCGGAGCCATTAAATCGGGGGCTCCCTGCCGCTCGGAACGACTCGCCAAATATAATCAACTTATCCGCGTTGAGGAAGAATTAGCGGATCAATCAATTTATTCGGGCCTCACTCCGTTTAGAATGAAAGCTGTCGCCTAAATCCCGCTTTCTAAAATTCTCGGCGTCTTGCCCGCTTGCCGGATTTATATGGCCCGCAACTCAAAAAAGTCTGAACTCAATAAAAATTGGAAACGTTGGGCGTGGGTAATCATCTTTATCGCCATTTTTTTCATCAACCGGGGTTTTCGCCTCTTAACCCGAAATTGGCTGGAGTTACACAAAATTAACGCGCAAAAAGCCCTTCTGTCTAAAGAAATTCAAGACAAAACCCAAGAGCTTAAGCAATTATCCGACCCGTCGGTGTTGGAACTAAAAGCGAGGAAGGAATTAGATTTTATCAAAAAAGGAGAAATCGAGTATCGCTTCACCCCTCCCAATAATTCTTAAAATCATATTATGCATCCCGTCCTCCTGTCTTTAGGGCATTTCCGAATCTATAGTTATGGCGCCTTAATCGCCTTGGGCGGGGTATTTGCGAGCATCTTCTGGCTTAAGCATTGGAAGCCCATGGGACTTAAAAAGGAAGACGATGTTTGGATTCTGGTCAACACTTTGATTATCTCCGGATTTCTGGGCGGACGCATTCTCTATGTTTTTCAATATGACCCTTGGTTTGGACGCGCGTTTTTTAGCGATCTTTTTTCTCTTAATCGCGGCTTCTGCGTCATGGGGGCGATTTTAAGCGTGATCCTGGGAATTTACCTCTACGCGCGATTTCTCAAGCTTCAATTTTTAAGGACGCTCGATTATGTCTGTCAAGCCGCCCCTCTTTGGCATTTTTTCGGGCGTCTGGGATGTTTTTCCGCCGGATGCTGTTACGGAATTCCGACATCAAAACCCTGGGGCGTTAAATTCACCAATCCCCAGTCATTAGTCGAGCGCGATCTCTTGGGAATTCCGATTCACCCCACCCAACTCTATGAAGCCTTCGGGGAATTAGGAATATTCTTTATTCTCTATTTTTTCTTTCTCAAGCGCCTTGAAAGCGGGAAGATTCGTCCCGGGGTTTTAAGCGCGGCCTATATCGGAGGCTATGGAGTTTTGAGATATGTTCTCGAATTCTATCGCGGAGACGCTTTATGGATGTCAAGCCTTCCCATGACCCAGGTTCAAGCCTTTTGTCTGATTCAAATAGTTATCGCCGAGATTATTCTTTGGAGGACTCGCCATGCACCCCATTCTTCTTAACCTCGGCTTCATTAAAATCCCGACCTACGGGGTTTTAGTCGCCTTAGCCTATATCTCCGCCGTCTTTTGGGTTAAGCGCAAAATCTCAAAAATGCCCGGCATGACCGAGGAAAAGTTCTGGACATTGATTTACGGAATTTTTTTCGGAGCCATCGTCGGTGGAAAACTCCTTTTTATTTTGGTTGAATGGAACGCGTTTCGCTCCGGCGAACTGAGCTTTTTTAGAGATTTCCGCTATGGTTTCGTGTTTTACGGCGGATTTATCGGCGGAATCGCCGCCGCCATTTTCTTTTTAAAGCGCCTTAAAATTCCATTTTTACCTTCGGCCGATTATTTTGCATCCGCCTTGCCTTTGGGACAAGCCATCGGACGCTGGGGATGTTTGGCCGCCGGGTGCTGCTACGGGAAACCCACCCAGCTTCCCTGGGGAGTGCGCTTAGGCGGAAGCCCGGCCAGCGTCACGCCTCCGGACCTGTGGGGAATTCCCTTACACCCGACCCAACTCTACGAATCCGCTGCGGATTTTTCCATTTTCCTTTTTATCTCGTTTTGGTTGATTCCGCGCATCGAAAAAAAAGAAATCAAGCCTGGAACCGCGTTTTGGACCTATATGCTGACCTACGCTTTCGCGCGCTTTCTAATTGAATTTGTCCGGGGAGACGATCGCGGATGGTCTTTCATGTCCTTATGGGTGTCGCAGTGGGTCGCTTTGGGATGCTTTTTAGCCGCCCTAATCGCCCTCGCCAGAAATGGAATTAAAACCCAAAATGTCTGATACGCGCTCTTTTACTTTCATCTGCGAAACTCCGGGCCTGAGGCTGGACCGCTTTCTCGCCGCCCGCCTGACTGATTATTCGCGCACCGTCTTAAGAACCTTTATCGAAGACGGAAAAGTATTAGTCGACGGCCGCGCGCAAAAACCCAACTTCAAGCTCAAGAGCGGAGAAAAAATCGCGGTTTCTCTTTCGCTTAACTCCTGGCCTTCTCTTTCCGCGGAAGACTGGATTCTCTATGAAGACCGCGATATTATCGTCATCAATAAGCCCGCGGGAATCATCATGCATCCGTTAAACAATTCCTGGCTCAATAATCCGGAAACCGTCCTCTCGGAAAAAGAGCCGAGCATCGCCGGAATTTTCTACCGTTTAAAACCTGAAATCGCGAAAAAGAAAGTCAACAGGCTCGGGATCGTTCACCGACTCGATCGCCAAACCAGCGGAGTTCTTCTGCTCGCCAAAAACGAGGAAGCGGAAAAAAACCTGCGCCGTCAGTTCAAAGAGCATCTTCTTCAAAAAACCTACCGCGCGATTACCAGGGGAAACCCCCGGCAGAAACGCCTGCGGGTTAACGCCCCCATTGGTCATGCCGGAATGTCCCGCAATTTTGTCGCCACCCCATTTGGAAAACCCGCCGAAACGGGATTTAAAATCTTAAAATCCGCGCCGCGCGCCGCCTTGGTGGAAGCTCGGCCCCTAACCGGCAGAACGCACCAGATTCGCGCGCACCTAGCCTTCGCGGGATACCCGGTCGCCGGCGATTTTCTCTTTGACAAAGAATCTCAAACTCCAGCGCCTCCAAGACTGATGCTCCACGCCTTTGAGATCACCCTTTCTCATCCTCGCACCCACAAAGAGATTTCGTTTCGCGCGCCGATTCCCGATGACTTCAACGATTTCTGGAAGCTCTGCCTCAAAAAAAAGGAAAACCCTCTTTGAAAAAAGCATCGGCATTTCTGCTTATTTTCTGCCTGTTTTTATCGGCGCGGGCTTCCGCCAAGGACCTGCGTGTTTTCATTTACCACACCAACGATATTCACGGTTGGATTCTAACCCGGAAAAACTCGCGGAAAAAACTTATCGGCGGCGCCGATGTTCTAACGAACTATTTCAGGAAAGCCCCGGGCCCAAAACTTTTGATTGACGCCGGAGATTGGTTTCAGGGAACTCCGGAGGGAAGCCTCACCAAGGGAAAAGCCCTTGTCTCCGTTTTTAACGCCATTCCCTACGACGTGGTCGAAGTGGGAAATCATGATTTTGATTTCGGAGAAGACCAGCTCAAAATTTTGGTTCATGCGCTCAAAATGCCGGTCTTAGGCGCCAACGTCTATTCTAAAAAAACCGGAAAAAGGGTTTCTTATCTAAAGCCTTTTATCATCAGAAATATCTCCGGAGTTAAAATCGGCATTTTCGGACTTTTGACGACGAATATGCCCAATCTCACTTTTCACAAAAATATCGCGGGGCTTAAATTTAGGCGTGAAATTGACGAAGCTAAAGACGAGGTTCGGGATTTAAAAAAAGAAGGCGCGACCGTCATTATCGCCGTCACCCATGTCGGCATTCAAACGCCTAAAAGCGCCCCCTTTGAAGACGACCGTTTTATCGCTTCCCATGTCTCCGGCATTGACCTCATCGTCGGAGGCCACTCTCACACTCTCTTGCCCCGGGGAGTTCGCGATCCCATTCATCACACGCTGATCGTTCAAACCGGAAGCTATCTAACCCATGTCGGCAAGGTGACTTTATGGATAGATCCTTTAACCAAAAAAGTCGTTCGCTCAAAAGCGCGGGTCATCAAAATCAATCCAAAAAAAATGGGCTCTGATCCCCAAGTGCGTCAAGTTCTCCTACGATACCAAAAAGAAATAGGCAAAAAAATGAACCGAGTGTTGGGGGATTCCCCGCGCAGGCTTAAAAGAAATTTCGTTCGGGAATCGGCTCTGGGCGACTGGGCGGCGGATTGCCTGCGCTCCTGGGCCAAAACCGATATCGCTTTTCAAAATAGCGGCGGCTTGCGCGCCGACTTGCCCCAAGGTCCGGTGACCTGGCGAGATATTTTCGATCTGATGCCGTTTGACAACTACGTCACGACGATGAGCCTCAGCGGCAAGCAAGTTCAAGAAATTTTAGAGCAGGGAGTCAGCGGCAATCAGGGAATGATTCAAGTGAGCGGAATCCGCTTTAAGTATAACCCTAAGGCGGCTGTGGGAAAGCGAGTGGAAAATATTTGGATCGATGAAAAACCGCTTGTCTTGAGCGCTTCTTACAGCGCGGCGACGCTCAATTTCTTAGCCCAGGGCGGCGATGGCTATAAAACATTTCAAAACGCGAGTAACTCGACGACCGAGCCGGTTCTTGTCCGCGATGTTTTCGCGATGTGCGCGGAAAAGTCCCTATCTGTCCGGCACAAAAACCGCATTACCCTAAAATCAAGTTTTCGTTAAATTCTTGACCTCCCACCTCCGAATTTGCGTCAATATGTTCATGAAGCCAGCCAGCCAGCCAGCCAGCCAGCCAGCCAGCCAGCCAGCCAGCCAGCCAGACTGACGGACGGACGGACGTAACGGAAAGCGACGGATGCAACGAAAGTAAAGGAAAAAGGCTGTTTCCATTTCTCGCCGTTTCTTCCGTCGCTTTCTGTTTCTCTCTTTTACTTTTCATTCTCGCCGTTCCCGTTTTTTGCCAGGTTCCCGGGGTGATCAATTATCAAGGTTCCTTGAGAGACAAGAGCGGAAACCCCATCAACCAGTCCTTGCCGATGACATTCTCCATTTACGACACTCCGGCCACGGGAACCGGAACGCAGTTATGGACCGAGAATCAGACGGTCGGCGTCAATAACGGAGTTTTTTCCGTTCATGTAGGCGCGGTCAACCCAATACCGGAAAGCGTCTTCGCCAGTTCCTCAGCGTATTTGGAGGTCGACATCAACGGTGAAGCGCCCAGCGCTCGTCCGCAGCTGTTGAGCAGCCCCTACTCTTTTCACTCAAGCGCGGCCGATTACGC
>DAHZHT010000019.1 GCA_027406905.1 Elusimicrobiota bacterium | reverse complement strand
GACTCGGGTGGTTATTATTTTAGTCGCTCTCTTTTCCCTTTATGTAGCGGGAATCGATTTTGTTTTATCGGTTATCTTAGGTGCTGTATTAGGAGGCAGGTAATGACGCAAACACAATCTGCGACGCGCGGCTGGTATGTTCTTCATACTCAAACGGGCCATGAAGAAAAAGTAATGCGGCTTCTTCAGAGCAAAATTGAAGCGGAAAAGCTTCAAGACAAGATCTTTAAGATTTTAGTTCCGATGGAAGACGTCGTTGAGAGAAAATTCTTTCCCGGATACATCCTCATCGACATGCAAGTCGATGAAATCACCTACTGGACGGTCAAGGGCATTCCCGGAGTCGCCGGATTTTTGGGCGAACCGCACCCGACGCCGCTTCCGGAAGAAGAGGTCCTGTCAATTCAGAGTCTGACTGATTCGACCAGCGCGGAAAACCCGCGTCCGGCGATTCAATTTGAAAAGGGAGAAAACATCCGCATCATCGAAGGCCCTTTTAGGCATTTCGTCGGGATCGTAGAGGAAATTAACGAGCCCAAGGCCAAGATTAAGGCCATGGTGACGATCTTTGGTCGCCCAACGCCGGTTGAACTTGATTTTTTGCAAGTTGAAAAAGTGTAAGGACACAATAATAAGAGGAATAACAGAATGGCTAAAAAAGTAAAAACCCAGGTAAAACTTCAAATTCCAGCCGGAGGAGCGACCCCCGCGCCGCCCGTCGGTCCCGCGTTAGGACAACACGGCGTCAACATCATGGATTTCTGCAAACAGTTTAACGAGCGCACGAAATCAGCGGAATCGGGAATGACTATTCCAGTGGTCTTAACCGTCTTTGATGACCGTTCGTTTACCTTTATCACGAAAATGCCGCCAATTTCTTCTTTGATTAAACGCGCCGCAGGCCTGGCCAAAGCCTCAGGCGAGCCCAACCGCAATAAAGTGGGAAAAATCACCATCAAACAGGCCGAAGAAATTGCGACAAAAAAGATGCCGGATCTAAATACCAAGGACTTAAAAAGCGCCGTTGAGATGGTCAAAGGGACCGCGCGCTCAATGGGAATTGAAATCACAGGATAAAAACATGGGAAAAAGAATAGCAGCAGCGACAAAAGAAGTTGAATCAGGGAAACTCTATACGCTGGAAGAGGCGACAGCCCTTTCCAAGAAATGCGCGACGGCAAAATTTGACGAGACCATTGAGCTTCATGTGCGCTTAGGAGTCGACCCTAAACAAGCCGACCAACAGGTTCGGGGCACGGTAGTTTTGCCGCACGGACTTGGAAAAGCCAAGAAGGTTGCGGTCGTCGCCCGCGGGGAAAAGCAGAAAGAGGCTTCCGCCGCCGGAGCGGACATCGTTGGTGGAGACGATTTAATCGATCAGATCTCAAAAGGTTTCTTGGAATTTGACGTCTTGGTCGCGACTCCCGACATGATGAAAGATCTCTCAAAACTCGGAAAAGTTCTCGGCCCTCGGGGTCTCATGCCCAACCCCAAAAGCGGGACAGTCGCAATTGAATTAGGAAAAGCCGTCAAAGAGCTTAAAGCCGGCCGGGTTGAATACAAAGTCGATGACTATGGCATCATCCATGTTCCAGTGGGGAAAGCCTCTTTTGAAGCTCAAAAAATCATCGGAAACGCCAAGGCCGTTCTGGAAGCGGTTATAAAGGCAAAACCCTCCTCTTCCAAAGGGACTTATATGATGAGCGTCACTCTCTCATCGAGCATGGGCCCAGGAATTTCCGTCGATCCAAATCAGAAATTCTAATCAAGATAGGGACAGTCCCCAATTACGAATTAGGGACTGTCCCTATCTCTTTAACATGCGCCCGTAGTGAAACGGATATCACGACAGCCTCCGAAGCTGTAAGTAGAGGTTCAATTCCTCTCGGGCGCACCATCAAAGCGCCCTTTACTTGAGATAGGCCTGAAAAAGATTTTCCAAAGAGTCCACGCTTTTCTTTGAGAAATGCTGAAAAAGAGACGCCAAGGTGTCGAGCATAACTACGGCGTTGGTTAGGGATTCCTGTGTAACGGCTTGTCTTAAGCGGTTACTAAACCCCACATTGACTTTCTTGATATCCTCATAAAAACGGACCAAATCTTTCAGTTCCCAATCCGGAGTCAGCCCCTTACGCATCCGGTAATATTGAGCGGCCAAATACATCGTCAAGACTCGGTAGATCGTCTCCGGAGCCGATGAAAAGGGGAGATGATGCCGCACCATCGGACGAAGTTTTTGGGTGACGGGGCAACCGCTACTCGCCATATAGATTCCCAAAAGAGAAAAAAGGCCCTGCTGAGCGGGAACCTTTTTATAATAACTACGCGCGGGGCTTTCCACGATTACCTCGGCTGGTTCAATGGACATCACTTCGGCAAAAGAGCGCGTAAGCCCGACAACGGAGGCCGCAGTCGGACAAAAAGGGACCGTATCCGAACTTAGCGGGCAATTCTCGCACTTTGAGACATCCAGCCGCGCCCATTCAGGAAGAGGAGCGGGAACCGTGTTTTGGATATTCAAAGACTCTTCATCGAGGTTAACTTCAAAAACTTTTTCCGGTCCTTTTTCGAATTTAAAACGGTATCGATAGCTAATCATGATAATTTCCTCAATTTTGAAGAAAATGGTTTTTCCAGATACGAGGAAATCTTATCTAAAGCCGCATTGATTTTTTTGAGATTAATTCCGCTCTTTCCGCCCGACGCCTCAAAGGCAAAAGCTAAATCCTCAAGAGAGACATTGCCCGAGGCCCCGGGCGCGTAAGGACATCCGCCAATTCCTCCCGAAGAGGCGTCAAAGCGGAAAACCTTATATTCTTCCCAGGCGGCCAAGGCATTGGCCACGGCCATCCCATAGGTGTCGTGAAAATGAAGCGCTATTTTCTTTAAAGGAATTTTTTTTAAACAGAGATCCAAAAGCCTTCTGACATCGTTTGGGGATGCGCGGCCAATGGTGTCTCCAATGGAAACTTCATCAACTCCTAAATCTAAAAGAGCCAAACAAACCTTAAGCGCCGCCTCCGGCTTGATTTTCCCTTCAAAGGGACAGAAAAACGCGGTTGAGACATATCCCCTAAGAGGGAGTTTTAAGGCTTTGGCTCTTGAAGCGACCGGTAAAAAGCGTTGGAGCGACTCCTTAATCGTAGCGTTGATATTTTTTTGATTAAAAGTCTCGGAGGCCGCGGTAAACACCGCGATTTTGTCTACGCAGGCTTTTAAAGCCTCTTCCAAACCCCTTTCGTTGGGAACCAGCGCCGAATAGACGACGCCTTTTTTACGCTTGATTTTTTGAAAGACCGCCAAGGAATCAGCCATGGCCGGAACCGCGTTGGGAGAGACAAAAGCGCCAGCTTCTATTTCTAAAAGACCTGTTTCTGACAAGGCTTCGATAAAGGCGACTTTCACTTGGGTTGGAACGCGGCTATTTTGGCTTTGGAGCCCGTCCCTGGGCGCCATTTCAATAAGCTCAAGACTGCCCTTCGCTACACCCACGACGGCGACCTTTTTTCAAGAAATGCCGATAAACCCTCTTTAGCTTCTTCCGATGACCTAGCCTTAACCAAGGTATCAATAGAGAGTTTTTCCCTCCGGGTTCTTGGAAGGTCCGATAAGCGCCGCAAATAAGATTTCGCGAGGCGATTGGCCTTGGGACCGTTGAGAAGAATTTGCTTAATTAATTGCGACAGACGCTCTTCTATTTTCTCGGAAGACCCAATTTCATGAACCAAGCCGATTTCCTTGGCGAAAGCCGCGCCGAAAACCTCTCCGGTTAAATACAGGCGCCGGGCCTGGGAGAGGCCGATTTTGGGCAAAACGAAAGACGAAATCACCGAGGGCAAAATTCCAAGGCGGCATTCCGAAAAGCGCATTTTTGAATTTTCATCGGCTAAGACGATGTCGGAGGCGGCAATAAGGCCCAAGCCTCCGCCATAAATCCCTCCGTGAATGCGGGCGATGACCGGAACGGGAGACTCATCAAGGGCCTTAAGGGCTTTGAGCAAAAGCTGGGCATCTTTTCGATTTTTAGCCGGCGGATAATCGGCCGCGCGACGCATCCAGCGAATATCGGCCCCCGCGCAAAAATCCGGGCCATTTCCTCTTAAGATAATCACGCGAGCGGTCTTTAGAAGCGGGGATTTTAGGAAAAAATCCGTCAATTCAACGAGAGTGGCTTCATCCAGAGCGTTTCGCGCTTCCGGGCGATCAAGAGAAACCTCAACAACAGAATTAGGGACAGTCCCTAATTCGCCTGATGTAGAAATTTTCAGCATTTTTCGTTAAACTCCATCTTTCACCCCTGGGGAGATAGGGACTGTCCCTATCTCCTACATCCTAAAAACGGGGTATTTGGGATCCGAAATCGGAGCGTAATTAACCGCCGCAAGGCAAAAGCCTAAAATCTCGCGCGTTTTTGCGGGCTCGATAATTCCGTCATCCCAAAGCCGCGCGGTCCCGTAATAGGGATTTCCCTCAAGCTCATATTGCTTGCGCACCGGCACGGCAATCTGCTCCGCTTCCTCTTCCGAAAGCTCTTTATTTTCGCGCCGCAATTGCTCTCTTTTGACGATCGTCATCACCGTGGAAGCCTGCTCGGCTCCCATGACGGAAACGCGAGCGTTGGGCCAAGTAAACAGAAAACGCGGATTGTAAGATCTTCCGCACATCGCATAATTTCCCGCGCCGTTGGAAGCCCCGACAATCACCGTAATTTTAGGGACATTGGCGGTCGCGACCGCTTGAACGAGTTTAGCCCCGTGCTTGATAATTCCGGCCTGCTCATAATCTTTTCCGACCATAAACCCCGGGATATTTTGCAAGAACAAAATCGGTATTTTCCTCTGGCAGCACAATTCAATAAAATGCGCGCCTTTGAGAGCCGACTCCGAAAATAAAATGCCTTGATTGCCGAGGATTCCCACGGGATATCCCATAATTTTAGCGAAACCGCAAACCAGGGTCTGCCCGTAATACTGCTTGAACTGTTGAAAGCGGCTGTCGTCAACCAAGCGAGAGACGATATCGGTGACGTTGCAGGGCCGCCTTAAATCCCGATGGATGATTTCGTAGAGCTGTTCCGGAGAATATTTAGGAGCGGGTCCCGTTAAAGGGCGATAAAGGGGAGTGTTTAAGTTTTCGACCAAAGAGCGGCAGATTTCAATTGAGTGTTCATCATTATCGGCTAAATGATCGGTCACTCCCGAAACCCGGCTGTGCATCTCGCCACCGCCGAGTTCTTCCGCCGTAGATTCTTCCCCGGTCGCCGCTTTGACCAAGGGCGGCCCGCCTAAATAAATCGTCCCCTGGTTGCGAACGATGATCGCTTCATCGGACATCGCCGGGACATAGGCGCCGCCGGCGGTGCACATTCCCATAACGATTGAAATCTGGGGAATTCCCAAAGAAGATAAAACAGCCTGATTGTAGAAAATCCGCCCAAAATGCTCTTTATCGGGAAAAACCTCGGCTTGTTTGGGAAGGAAAACTCCGCCGGAATCCACAAGATAGACGCAGGGCAGGCGATTTTGAAGCGCGATTTCCTGGGCGCGCAAATGCTTCTTGATAGTTTCGGCGAAATAAGTCCCGCCCTTGACCGTCGCGTCATTAGCCGCGATCACGCAAAGCCGTCCGCTGATGACCCCCATTCCCGTGATGATGCCGGCCGCCGGAACCTCGTTGTCATAAAGCCCGAAAGCGGCCAGGGGGGAAAACTCGAGGAAATAAGAGCCGGGATCGATGAGGCGTTCGACGCGCTCTCTGGCGGTCAGTTTTCCGCGCTTTTTGTGGAGACTGACCGCCTTTTCGGATCCGCCTTTTTTCGCCGCTTCAAGACGCGCGCGAAGTTCGGAAATTAAATTCTCATGGTAAAGCCTGTTTTCCTCGGCATCGGATCCTATTTGTGTCGGCACTTTATAATCCTACCAAAAAAACCAAAAAAAGGGGAGTTGTCCCTTTTTTTTCTATATAATGATTGAATGATATCTCAAGAATTCCTCAAAAAAATGCCAAAAGCGGAGCTGCATCTGCATTTGGAGGGAACTATTTCTCCTGAAACTCTCTGGAAGATGGCGCAAAAAAACCATGTCTCTCTTCCCGTCTCGACTCTCAAAGAACTCCGCGCGCTTTACGAATTCGAGTCTTTCGATAAATTCGTCTCTCTTTGGCAAGCGATGTGTCGCTGCTTTAAGTCCGAGTTCGATTACGCGGAAATGGTGGAAGGCTTCGCCAAGGACTGCCGGCGTCAAAACATCCGCTACGCGGAACTCCATTTTACGCCCTTTAACCACGAAAAATTCGCCATCGGAGGAAAACGGGCGCTAAAAATCGTGACAAAAAAACTGGAAGCCTTGGAAAAAGAGGGTGGGCCTATCGTTCGTCTCATTACCGATATCCCGGCCGAGGCCGGAGAAAAAGCGGGGGAATACACGGCCCGGCTTTTAGAAGAAGAAAAAAATCCTTTAATCGTCGCGATAGGTCTTGGAGGCCCCGAAGCGGGTTTCTCGCGCAAAAAATTTACGCCCTACTTCGAGCGCGCTCGCAAGGCGGGATATTTCTGCGTGGCTCACGCCGGCGAAACGGCGGGGTTTTCCCATGTCAGGGAAGCGATTATCGATTTAAAAGCCGTTCGCATCCAGCACGGGGTGCGCGCCGCGGAAAGTCAGCAGACTCTTCGCCTTTTGAAAGAGAGAAATATCTGTTGCGATGTGGCCTTGACCAGCAATCTTTGTTTAAAAGTCGTCAAAAAACTATCGGATCATCCGCTCAAGAAACTTTTGGCGGCCAAAATTCCCGTGACACTCAATACCGACGACCCGCCATTTTTTAACACCGACCTGGTTCAGGAATATACACTTGCCCATCAGAAAATAGGTTTGAATTTGAGAGAACTCTGGGAGATAAATTTAAACGGACTGCGATACGCTCTTTGCGAAGTCGCCGTTCGCCGGCGCCTGATGCTCGAATTCGAGAAAAAGGCGCCGGCCGCTCAAACAAATTAACGGTTCAGGCAAATATGCCCAGGGCTGCAGGGGCTGACGATTTGAGGCTCGACACAGATATGTCCCGGGCTGCAGGGACTGACAATCGGAGCCTTTCCAAACGCCATTCCAGCCGACATCACGGCTAACGACAAGATGATTGATTTCATATTCTGACCCTCCTTTGGGTTATCTTTTCTCATACTTCTAGGATAGCTCAAAGGCCGCTTAAGGCGCCATGAGGCAAGTTAATCTCAAAAGTTGATTTAAATCAAGCCTGTTTCCGAAGTAAACCGCTAGGCCCAAAGACCTATCATCATCTGGGCCCTTTGGCCCTGTCAGAGAGGAAAAAGCCATGCTATACTGGACTTATGGTGAGATTATATCGTTGTCTGATGGTCTTATCCTTCGTTATCGCCTTAAGCCCCAAAATCGCCCATTCACAAAAGGGAAATGTCGGGAATAAGGCGCCTATATTGGCTATGGCGGGCTTTACATCCCCCGATATTGATGTCAATCGCCTTAACTGGATGTTCGATCGTGAGATAACCAAGATTCAAGGGCCCGTTCCCGCGCCGAAACCTCAAGCCTCATCAAAAAAAGCCTTGAATAAACCCGTCAATCTCATCGGGCTTCCCAGAGAGAACTTTTTAAAGGTTCCGCCTCCGCCTGCTTTTACAAGGTATGGGCGGCTTTTTAGCCAATTTACCTCCCATCCGCAAAAGACCGATCAATATGACCCTATCATCCTCAAATACGCCTCTATTTACCATCTCGACCCTCGGCTAATTAAAGCCGTCATCGCGGCCGAGTCCGGCTTCAACGAAAACGCGGTGTCTCAAAGGGGAGCGCGGGGTCTTATGCAAGTCGTTCCGAGAACGGCTTCTCATTTTGGAATTTCTTCTTATCGGCTTTTCTTTGTAGACGATAATATCGCCGCCGGAAGCGCCTATTTGGCGAATCTCTTCGCTAACATTTTAAAAAAACTGGGGTTAAGCGGTGCAAAGGTCAAGCGCTTGCCAAACTGGGTCATTGCGCGAGTCATTGCCGCCTATCACGCCGGTCCGCGCTTCTTAAGGAGCCGCTGGCTATACCGCTCGACCCGCGAATATGTCCGCAAAGTCATGCTCTTCTATCATTCTCCCGTTTCTCAAATCAGAAATGCTTTGCCGCCTCAAAAATCATTAACGACGCGCTTTATCGCGGAAATTTAAGATGAAAAAGTCGTTGGCGGCCCTTCTTATCTTGGGCGCGCTCATCTTTTTCGCCTATAAGACCCTGCCGATATCTCATTTCCCGGTTTTGAAGATGGGGAAAATTCCCCATCGGCGAATGGGAGAATCATTGGCGGGAGATAGGGACAGTCCCCAACTCCCCTCAGAGGAGAAAAAGATAGGGACAGTCCCTATCTCCCAACCCATCAGCGCCCAAATTTGGCATGACGCGATGGCTTCCGACGTTCCCAGGGAAATTAGCACTTACGGCTCTCAAGAGAATACTCCGCCCCAGGGTAATTGGGCGTTTGTCGAAGGCGAGAATCCTTCAAAAGAGAATACCAATAAGCGGACTTTTGCGCGGCATTCATTTAACTCTCAAATTAATTCTCAAGGAGAGTCTGGTAATCTAAGAAATAAATCCAAGCGATCAAGCGCAGTCGATCGCGCTCAAAAGCGCTTTCACAAAAATTCCTCATCCGATCTTGAATCGGAAAAACGACTTCTTAATGAATGGGTTAAAACCGGAAAGCTGCCTCCCAAAGCCGAACCCAGAAAAGAAAAACGAGTTTCTTTAAAGCAAAGACAAAAACGCGAAAAAGGAAAACGCCGATTATCCGCCAACCCTTTAAGACGCGCTTATGATTTAGCGCGAATGAAAGCTCGAAAAAGCTCCCGAAAACTTAAGCGCTCACGCCGCGGGAAACTAGGGCGAAAAAATCATAAAGGAAAAAGCTCAAGAGGGCGTTCGGCTCTGGCGAAAATTCTTGGGAAGGGCAGTTTAAAAGCTCCCAAAATTAACAAAATCCCGCCTAATCCCTGGAATCAAAGGCGTCCTCCGGCGCCGCCCGAAGGCCAATATATTTCCGGGGGAACTATGAGTCCCGATGAAATCGCGAGCCTTCGCTTGCCGCCGCGGAATACGTTTTCCCACAAAAAAGGCTGGGCCACTGACGGAGTCAATTATTATTACCGCAATGGAAAGAGAGAAGGCGCGTTATTGAATGGGCATTGGATTGAGATTATTCCCAGCGGAAAAAAATCATTCCTCTATCCATCGCCCGAAGCAAAGCCGATAGTCCTCTTTCAAAGCCATTTGTGGATTCACTCTGAGGGAGAATCTTTTATCGAACAAAACGGACAAGCCCTGGGGAAAGACCAGTTTCTCCTTTGGCGAGAAAAAAACCCCGAGGCTTCTTCGCCTATTATTCGCTACAGCTCTGATCTAAAGCGAATGGCTATCACTTCAAACAAAAAAACCATCGTCTACGATTTAACGACCGGAACAAAGCTAGGAGAATTTTAAAAACTTTTTTTCTTGGGCTTTTGCCTCTCCAAAGAGAGGTATTCGACAAATCTCTTAAAATTGGGATAAAACTTTTTGAAATAAGATCGCAGCGCCCGATAGTGAATGAGATAGTATCCCGGGCCCTTGGGAATCAGCCAGGTTTCCGTCACAAAAACATCCGCAATGGATCCCGGCAAATCATTTTTTGGGTAAACGAAACTTTTATAGCGAACGCCTTCACCCGCATAAGTGGAAACATGAACGCGAAAGAGAGTGTGCGCGTCGTCTAAAGTTCCGGCCTCCCGCATTTTTTCGAGAAGAACCTCTTGGCTTTGATAGCCCTTCATTCCGGGCTCGAAGAATTGAACGGCAATCCGGGCATGATCCTTGGGCTCAACCCACTCCGCCCCGCCTAGAATCAATTTTCTCGGCCACCTTAATTTGGTCGGAATGTAGGAAAAGGAGCTAATGGAAACGGCTTGAACCTTTCTCCTTTTCCAAAATGGCCCTTGCGTTGCGGGGGATTGTGGGTCGCCAATTTCGGCCAAGCGATTTTCTATCGCATCCGACCAAAGTGTGTTGGCGTAAAATCTGCGCGCCACGCGCAAAGATTCCGCTTCGGACAAAGCCGTTTGGTCTAAATGGACATAGTCAACCGGAGGTTTAACGGAATAAAGGCGAAACGGCCACCAAAGCCTTTTTAATCTCAATCCGATATGTGCGGCGATAATAGCCGGATCTTCGGTCGCCGTATAAACGGTTAAATTTCCGGCGAAAGAAAATCGATCCTGTTTAACTTTCACCTGCATTTCTTTTTCAAGTTCGGGCTTAAATGGGTAATAAAGGCGCAATCCAAAAAGCCGGTAGGAAACTAAAATCGGGCGATAAGTCCCGGGCGGGATATTGACCGCGAAAAGACATCCACTATTTCCCTGATCGCCATAAATTGGATGATCTAAATCTAGATGGCCAAATTTGTCGGCCTGGGCCCAAATAATTTTAGCGGCGGGATGCGCGAAGAGAGTAAACCAATCGGTATGCAGAAAATAAACGCAAGCCGACAACGCCCCATTCTGAAGAGAAACGGCTTGCCTGGATGCGGGAAGAGTCGAACACCCAAAAGCAAGGAAAGCAAAGGAGGCAATGGAAAGCAGTCGTTTCTTTCCGTAACTTTCGCGCGTTTCTTTCCGTTCTTCCTTCATGAAATCAGTTTAGTATAATTGGAGCATGACAGAAACACCGGACAGTTTTGAATTTGAAAAGCTCGCACATGACATGGCGCTTGTCCGCATTACCAAAGAAGACCCCGCCTACAAAGCTTTTGAGACAGCCGCGGAGATTATTCAAGAACTGGTTTTCCTGGCGATTACCCACACCAAAGACAGACAAGATCCGCATATCACGCTCAAAGGAATTTTTCGCGGCATCACCCAAGCCCTATTTGCGCTCAACAAGGATATGCCCCCGGCATGCGTTCGCCTGCTCCAGGAAATCCCGCATTTATCCGAGCGTCTTGAACTTGATTTTGCGACCCTGATGACCTGGGCCATGGAAGGAATCGCGAGTCTCTCCGCTCCATTGGGCCGCGAAAATTGCCACAAGATTCGCGCAAAGATTGATGAAAATTTCATGGGAGCGGGAGAAATTTTTGAAAAACTTTGCGCCCAAAACCATTAAGTGAAAATCGCTCTTGCGCAAATTAACCCCACGATCGCCGACTTTAACGGCAATCTCAAAAAAATCAAGGATTTTTCCGCCAACGCCCAAAATCAGGGGGCTAACTTGGTCGTTTTCCCCGAGCAGGCTTTATCCGGATACCCGGCCCTTGATTTGTGGGAAGATCCCGCCTTTATCCGCGAAAACAGCCGCGCGATCAAAAAATTAGCGGCGGAAAGCGGAGAATTGGGCATTATCGTCGGCTTTTCTTCCTCAAATACGAAACGTTTCGGCAAGCCCGTTTACAATTCGGCGGCCTTTCTCTACCGTGGAAAGATCAAGGCCTTGCGGCATAAGACTCTTCTTCCCACCTACGACGTTTTCGACGAAGCGAGATATTTCGAGCCGGCGCGGTCTAATCCGCCATTTAAGTTTAAAGGGAAAACTATTGGGCTCAGCATCTGCGAAGACGCGTGGTTTGACGAAAAAAACGGAAACAGAAAACTTTATCAAACAGACCCTATCGGTCTTCAAGCGCGCCAAGGGGTGGATATTCTCATTAACATATCGGCTTCGCCCTTTATTCGCGGAAAAAACATCCGGCGCCGAAAAATCATGTCGGCTCACGCGAAAAAAAATCAATTGCCGTTTTTTTACTGCAACATGACGGGCGGAAACGATGAAATTGTTTTTGACGGACGCAGCTGCGTCTTTGACCACAAAGGGCGTCTGATTGATCAGGCCAAGGCTTTCAGCGAGGATATCCTCGTCGTCGATTTAGAAAAAATGCCGTCTCCCGTTTCTCCATGTGACATGAGCGAAATCGAGGAAATTGAAGGCGCGCTGACAACCGGAATTCGGGATTATCTCGCCAAATGCAAAATTTCCAAGGTTTTCGTGGGTTTAAGCGGCGGAATTGATTCCGCCGTCGTCGCCGCCTTGGCCGTAAAAGCTTTGGGAAAAGATCGAGTGACCGGAGTCTCAATGCCGTCTCGCTATTCCTCGGAAGGATCAATTGTTGACGCAAAAGCTCTAGCCCAAAACCTTAGAATCCGATTTCTTACCATCCCCATCGCGAGCCTTCATAAAGCCTACGATGAATCTCTTAAAAATTTTCTCAACGGAAATCCGGAAGACCTGTCCGAGCAAAATATTCAAGCCCGCATTCGCGGAAATATTTTAATGGCCCTGGCCAACAAAGAGGGGGGAATGGTTCTGACCACCGGAAACAAATCCGAACTCTCGGTCGGATATTGCACGCTTTACGGCGACATGAGCGGCGGTCTTGCGCCCTTAGCGGACGTTCCTAAAGAAACGGTCTATCAACTCGCCGGATGGATTAACCGGGAAAAAGGAATTATTCCCTCAAATTCAATTCAAAAAGCTCCTTCCGCGGAATTAAAGCCCGGGCAAAAAGACGAAGACGATCTGCCGCCTTACCCCGTTCTCGATCAAATTCTCAAACTCCATATCGAACAAAGGCTCGGCCTTGATGAAATCGCCAAGAAAGGCTTCTCCAAAAACTTGGTCAAAGAAACCTTGCGCCGCATCGAGATTTCGGAACACAAGCGCCGCCAAGCCCCGCCGTCCATTAAAATATCCCCCAAGGCCTTCGGTGTCGGAAGAAGAATCCCTATCGCTCGCGGAACTTATTTAGGAGACGCGCCTTGAAGTTCGGAAAGGTCGGCGATTTGACTAAAAAGGCTGACGAGTTTTTCCAAAAGCTTAAGACGCGCGCGCTTTAAATCTGGATTATCCGCCATGACCATCACTTTTTCAAAAAAAAGATCTAGATGCGGCTTGATTTGAACGAGGGTCTTTAGACTTCCCTCAAAATCATCGAACTCGATTTTTTCCTTAACGGTATCTTCCATTTCCGTCAAAATTTTTAAAAGCGCGATTTCCGAGGGTTCCAAGAGACTCTCCACCTTCAAAACCCCATCGCCATTTTCATAATGGGCTTGTTTTAAAATATTGGAAGCGCGTTTAAATGAAATCGCCAGAGGTTCAAAGTCCGCCTCTTTTCTAACCGACCTAACGGCGCTTAAGCGAAGATAAGTTCGGCTGAGTCTCCCAAAAGCGCCCGCTTTCACCGCGCGAATTTCATCAACGGAAAATCCTTTTTCTTCAAAGAACGACTGGGCGCGGCCCCAGAGAAAATCTAAAATTTCATCTCGAACTTGGACAAAGCGATCTTCAGAAAGAGTCACGGGTTGATTTTTTAAAGCCAGAGAGACCGCTTTTTCCAAATCAATCGGCAGTTGCCGTTCAAGAGCAATACGGATAATACCAAAGGCTTGTCGCCTTAAGGCATAGGGATCAGCGCTTCCGGTAGGGATAAGGCCGACGGCAAAGCAGCCGGCAATGGAATCTAATTTTCCCGCTAAAGAGGCTATGGCGCCTTCGACCGTCGTTGGAATCGGAGATTTAGGGCCTATTGGGAAGTAAAACTCTTCAAGCCCCAGGGCGATTCTCTCGTCTCTTCCCTCTAGTCTCGCGTAAACGCCGCCTAAGGTTCCCTGCAACTCCGGAAATTCCTTGACGAGGTTGGTCGTTAAATCGGCATAACAAACCCTGGATATCTCAGCGCAAGAATCTTCGCTAACCTCAAAATCGCCTAAAAGCTCAATTAAGTCTTTCGCCAGCTTTTCAACTCGGGAGGCTTTTTCCGCCATCGTGCCTAAATCTTTCTGGTAAACTACGCGCTTAAGTTCCTCCAAATAAGATTCAAGACGCCGCTTGCGGTCTTTCTCGAAAAAGAAAACGGCGTCATTTAGGCGCGCCACTAAAACCCTCTCAAAACCTTCTCTGACTAAATTCTGGCCCTCGGAAATTCCGTCCCTGACTCCTAAAAAGGCGTTGATGAGCCGCCCGGAACGAATAAGCGGAAAGAATTTAAGTTGTTTTTTCAAAACCAGGCTAATCAAGGGTTGCGGAAGTTTAAGGAATTTCTGTTCAAAATGCCCCAAGACCGGCACCGGGTGTTCGGTCATCGCGACGATTTCAGAAATCAAATCTTGGTCTTTATCCCAATCGCCGCCGCCTTCTCCAGCGGCCCAATCCAATTTCTTGATTAAAATGTTCCGGCGTTCCTCAATAGAAACCACAACCGCCATATTCCTCAAAATTTTTTCATAATCAGATGCGTTTTCTATTTTTGCGGATTCCCCGTTCAGACCGCGCAACACCCGGGAAGTTTTAATCCCGACCAAGGAAAAAGAAACAGGGAATGTCCCCCAAAGAGAAACAAAGGAGCGAATGGGTCGGGCAAATTTAAAGCGAGACTCTTCCCATTCCATGGATTTTGGAAACTCTAGCGAAGAAATAACTTTAACCGCGGCCTCGGCTAAAATTTCACGAGATAAGCGACCCGGGCGATTGACGACAATAGACAACTGTTCTCCCTTGGCGGTGGTTTCTATGATAAGCTGATCCGGAGTGACATTATATTTCCGGGCGAAACCTTCGGCGGCCAAAGAATAGCTTCCATCGGGATTTTTAAGTCGGGAAGCGGGGGGGCCGAAAAATTTTTCGCTTGAGGCTTCGGATTTTGGCGCGACAGATTCAATAAACGCCGCAAGCCTTCGCGGAGTCCCAAAAGTTTTCAGCGATTTAAACGAAAGGCGACTGGCCTTTAAAGCTTCCGCCATATTGGCGGCCAAACTCTCAAGAGCGGGAGACAAAAACCGCGCCGGAAGAGGTTCAAGTCCTATTTCTAAAAGATAGTCCTGCGGCTCCAAGTCATTTCGGAGCGAATTCTTTTTTCTTAGCATTTTCAAGTTCCCAATGGCATGTAATCACTTTTTTGGCCAATCCGCGCACGCGGGCGATATATTGAGCCCTCTCCGTTACCGACACCGAGCCGCGCGCTTCTAAAACGTTAAAACAATGCGAAAGTTTAAGAACGCAATCGTAAGCCGGAAGAGAAAGCCCCTTTGAAACCAAGCGCTCGCCTTCCCTTTCATAATCTTCGAAATGGCGGGTCAACATCTCAACATCGGCCTCCTCAAAATTGTATGTCGAGAACTGCCGCTCGGCCTCTTTGAAGATTTCCCCGTAAGACCGCTCGTCGTTAAACTGGAGATCGAAAACCGAATCTTTTTTCTGCAAATACATCGCGATTCGCTCAAGGCCGTAGGTAATTTCGACAGAAACGGGAAACAAAGGCGCTTGGCCCATCTGTTGGAAATAGGTAAATTGAGTAATTTCCATTCCATCAAGCCAAACTTCCCATCCCAATCCAGAAGCGCCCAAGGTTGGAGACTCCCAATCATCCTCAATCCAGCGCAAATCATGCTTTTTAATGTCTAGACCCAAACTCTTTAAAGAACCTAGATATAAATCGGTCACATCGCGCGGAACAGGCTTGAGGAGAACTTGGAACTGATAATATTTCCCCAAACGATTGGGATTGTCTCCATAACGCCCGTCGGCCGGGCGGCGGCAAGGCTCAGGGTAGGCGATTTGAACCGGAGAAGAACTAATCGCGCCGAAGAAAGTGGCCGGGTTAAAAGTGGCCGCCCCCTTTTCGACGTCGTACGGCTCAATTAAAAGACATCCCTTTTGAGACCAGAACTCTTTTAAGGCCAAAATAATATCTTGAAAATTCATCATAATGGGACGCACTCCTCTAAAGTCTTCGAGGCCAGCATAGATTTTATAAATATTGGAGTTTTTAAAACGCGATGAGATTCTTCCTCTATTTTTTCCTCGACTAAACGCCGAATCTGAGCGTTGAGGCTTACATCAAAAGGAAGCCTTGACAATTCCGCGAAAGAATAGCGATAGAGCGCCTCCCACATCGAAGGAGAAATTTCATTTTGAAATGGGGATTTTTCGCGCACGCCAAAGCCCGCCAATTCCAAAAGGCGAAGACCAAAAGCCGCTATCATCAATTGAGAGGGCTCTTGCGCGTCCAGAAATGAAAGCGCGTCCTTTAACAATTCGTATTTTTCAGGACCGGGAAGACCGAACACGGTTAAGGCGCTGAGAAGCTCGCAACAAAGAAAAGCTTCCGAAAGAGAGTCCAGATTTTTTCTAATTCCAGGGAAACTCGAAAGCAAACTTCCGCCTGTCGCCTTGACATATCCCGCCCCGTGAGTCGCATGGAAACGATATTCGCAATGCGCGAATGGTTCTGAAAAAGCCTTCATTTTCCTGCCCGCCCCATTGACTCCTGAAAACTTAACCCAAATTTTCCCCAAATCCTTCGTGTAGACCACGGACAATCGCCCCGATTCCCCGAAATCCCTGCGAGACAAGACAATTCCAGGATTCAAGATAAAAGGCATTAGGCTCTCTCTTTAAGCGCGGCCAGCATATCGTCGGCAAAATTTTTAGGAATCTCCACAAAAAGGCCGCGCTCCCGATCCGAAAGATTCTCAAGAATAGGCGCAATGGACTGCGTCCCCAAACCGCAAAAAAGAAAATATTTATCCGATTCATCCACTTGGGAATAGAACTCAAGAGCCTTGGGGACAGTTAGAAGTTTAAAAACAACCAGGCGTTCTAAAGGTTTGAGTTTCTTCCATTCCACAAGAAGAGAAGATGTCGAGTATTTTTCCAACAAGCGTTTTAAATCCAAATAGCGCCCGGAAGCGATTAAAGAAACCAGCGTTGCCATCGAGACTCATTATACAAACAAAATTCAAGCGGCGCATTTTGATAAAATATTTGGATGAAAAACAAAATTGTATTTTTGGCCGTTTTACTCATTACGACCTCAAGTTTGAATCCCATATTCTCTCAAGCTCAAACTCCTCCCGCTTCCAATACCGTTACCATTAATTTCTTTCTCCCGGGAGAAGCGAACAAGGAGATCAGCGAACAGATTGAAAAAGCGGAACACCTCATTCACCAGCTTCTCAACATTTATGAAAAACGCCAGCAGAAAAAGACGGAAAAAAAACCCAGGAGAGTCATCACCTTTTCAGCCCCAGGATGGTCTCAAAAGATTTCCCGCAAGGTTCGTTCCAAAATCATTCACAAACTAATCTCCAAGTGGGGACCAAGAATTGAAATTATTTCCGGCAATCGGGTCTGGGCGCTCCATGAGGGACATTTGAGGCTTATTTCCAAAAAAGATTTTGCAAAAATTCAAAAGAAAGCAGAGGCACGACTTAACCCATTACTTGAAGGCCAATACACAAAAACATATGACGGGGGAAAAGATGGAAACTCTGGATTAAGAAATGAAAATCAAGCCGTCACTGGGAAATATGCCGCCCCGAACCAAAGCAGCCTCAGTCCTGTTCAACCTCAACCCGGCGTTCAGCTGAGTTATCTCGACCGTTCCGTCAATCCCTGCCAGGATTTTTATCATTTTGCCTGCGGAACATGGATTAAGAAAAATCCAATTCCCGCCGAATATCCGCGCTGGGGAACGTTCGACGCCTTGGCCCGCAAAAACAAGGTCTTATTAAGAAAGCTTTTAAATCAAATCCGAGAAGAAAAGGCCAAAATTTCTTCTAATGAAGAAAAGCTCTCAAACCTTTATGATTCCTGCATGGATAAAAAAAGTGTCGACAAAGAGGGGGGAAAACCGTTATTTCCCGAGATTAAAAAGATTGACGCTTTGAGCTCACAAAAAGACCTGGCCCGAGAAATCGCCCATCTGCAAATGTTGGGGGTCCCAGCGCTTTTCAATTTTGGCTCGGAACAGGACTATCAAAATGCCGATAAAATGATCGCGGCGCTAGATCAAGGCGGCTTCGCGCTTCCGGACAGGGATTACTATCTTAAAAAAAGTTTTTCCAAGGACCGCGCGGCGTATCTTAAGCACGTCCAAAAAATGTTAGAACTCGCCGGAGAATCAAGCGCACAAGCTCAACGAGACGCCGGAGAGGCTTTAGCCGTTGAAACCGCTCTAGCTCAAATATCGCTTGACCGAGTTTCTCAACGAGACCCACTTAAGGTCAATCATAAAATCACGTTTGCTGAACTTAAGAAAATTTCCCCGGATTTTAACTGGACCGCCTATTTTAAGGCCGTAGGCGCGCCTCAATTTAAAGTTCTTAACGCCGCAGATTATGGTTTCATTAAAAATCTCAGCGCGGTCATTGAGCAAACCCGGCTTCAAAATTGGAAGGCTTATCTGAAATGGCAACTGGTCCACTCCGAGGCCTCCGCCTTATCTTCCGCCTTCGTCAATGAAGACTTCGCCTTTTTCGGCAAAAGGCTGCGCGGAAGCAAAAAACTGATGTCCAGGTGGGAGCGCTGCGTTAATTTCGCCAACAATGGAATGGGAGAAGCCTTGGGGAAAATCTATGTTGACAAGAATTTTCCGCCGGAAGCGAAAAAAGAGGCGCGAAAACTTCTCATTGAAATCGAAAAATCAATGAAGCAAGATATTCGTTCCATTTCCTGGATGGATATCAAGACCAAGGAACAAGCCTTAAAAAAGCTCAAGGCGATGAAAAACAAAGTCGGATACCCCAAGCGCTGGCGTGATTATTCCAAACTCGCCATTGTAAAGGGAGATAATATTGGGAATTACGAGCGCGCAGCGGGCTTTGAATTTAAGCGCGAGATTGGGAAAATTGGAAAGAAAACTGATCGCAACGAATGGCAAATGACCCCGCCGACGGTCAACGCGTATTATGATCCGGCGGAAAACGACATGAATTTTCCGGCGGGAATTCTCCAGCCGCCTTTTTACGATCCCAAAGCGGATTTAGCGTCTAATCTCGGGGCTATCGGCGCAGTCGAAGGCCATGAACTGACCCATGGTTTTGACGATCAGGGACGGATGTATGACGCCAAGGGAAATCTGCGCAATTGGTGGACTCCCCAAGACGCGTCTAATTTTAAAAGCAGGGCTCAGTGTCTGGTCAATCAATATTCGCAATACGTCGTTTCAAAAGATCCAAAGAATCCCCAAAAAGACATTAAGATTAATGGAAAGCTCACCTTGGGGGAAAACACAGCCGACAACGGCGGCATTCACCTGGCCTATTCGGCGCTGGAGAGAAATAGCATCTCCCAACCGCAGAAAATCGGCGGGTTTACGCCGGAACAAAGATTCTTTATCGCCTGGGCCCAAACCTGGTGCGCCAACCAGACAGAACAGTCTAAAAAGCTGCAAGCTTTAACCGATCCGCACTCTCTTCCAGAATACCGAGCCAACGGCGCGGTGTCTAATATGCCGGAATTTGGACAAGCCTTTTCTTGTCCCGCCAACGCCCCCATGGTTCGCCAAAACGCCTGCCGGGTGTGGTGAAATCTCATGGCTATTACTTCAATTACCAACCGAAAAATAGGACCGCTGAAAGTCATTGAAGTCGGCGAAGCTAAAAACGGCCCGACCATCGTTTTGTTTCACGGCTACGGAGCCTCGGGATCGGATCTGGCGCCCGTATCCGCTGAAACCCCGCTTGACTTCCCAGCTCACTGGGTTTTTCCGGACGCGCCCAACCGGACTCATTTGGGGGGCCTGGCTTGGTTTCATATCGATGAACAGGCTATTGAAAAGGCGCAACAGAATGGAATCGCCGCCGATTTTTCAAATTCCGAGCCGCCTGATTTTAAAGAAGCGCAAAAAATGGCGGAAGATTTCATTAAAGCCCTTAATATCCCCATGGAAAACATGATTATCGGCGGGTTTAGCCAAGGTTCAATGCTCGCGACTGAAATTTCTCTCTCTCTGAAAAAAACGACCAAGGGTCTTGCCATTTTTTCGGGCAATCTAATCCATCAAAAATCGTTGATTGAAAAAGCGCCTTTAAAAAAAGGGCTGCCGTTCTTTCAAAGCCACGGAATCGCCGATCCGATTTTGGGGTTTCCCGGCGCCCTAAAATTATTCGATCTCTTAAACCATGCGGGGCTTAAGGGCGAATTTTTTAAATTCGAGGGCGGTCACACGATTTCGCTTGAAGTCCTTGAAGCCTTTGGCGCTTGGATCGGCAATCTCCGATAATTGATCGAATATCAGTCTTCTTCTTGGCTCTGAAGCTTCTCAAGAGCGCCTAAATCTTCAAGAGTCGTAATATCGCCCTTGACCGCGCCTCCAGTCGCGATTTCGCGGAGAAGCCGCCTCATAATTTTTCCGGAACGGGTTTTAGGCAGAAGAGGAGTAAAGCGAATATCGGCGGGCTTGGCGATAGGGCTAATCGTCCGCCCAACATATTCTGAAATCTCGCGCTTAAGAGAATCATCGGGGGTTTGTCCTTCTTTTAGAGTGACAAACGCGCTGACGGCTTGCCCGGTCAAATCATCCGGACGCCCCACGACAGCGGCTTCCGCGACCGCAGGGTGGGAAACCAAGGCGGATTCTATCTCCATCGTGGAAAGCCGATGGCCGGAAACGTTTAAGACATCGTCTATGCGGCCCAGAATCCAGAAATAACCATCCTTGTCTTTTCTAGCGCCATCTCCGGTGAAGTAATAAGGAACGCCTTTTTTCCCAGGCGCGCGAACCTGGCTAAAATACTGTTCTTTATAACGCGCGGGGTTTCCATAAATTGTCCGCAACATCCCCGGCCATGGCTTTCGGATGACGAGATAGCCCCCGCTGCCAAGTGAAACCGGATTTCCTGATTTATCCACGACTTCGGCGTCGATTCCAGGAAGCGGCAAAGAAGCCGAGCCAGGCTTAGTCCTGGTCGCGCCCGGAAGGGGGGAAATCATAATTGAGCCTGTTTCCGTCTGCCACCAGGTATCCACAATCGGGCATTTCCCTCGCCCAATATTTTTATGATACCACTGCCAGGCTTCCGGATTAATTGGCTCGCCCACGCTTCCCAAAAGCCGTAAAGAAGACAGATCATGTTTTTGCGGCCAAGATTCGCCAAGGCGCATAAAGGCCCGAATTGCGGTTGGCGCGGTATAAAGAACGGATATTTTGTGCCGCTCAATCATGTCCCAAAATCGGTCCGGAGCCGGATGCATCGGAGCGCCCTCATACATAAAAATTGTCGCCCCGTTTAAAAGCGGACCATAAACCACATAGGAGTGCCCCGTAACCCAGCCAATGTCGGCCGTGCACCAAAAGAGATCATCGTCTTTTAAATCAAAAACATATTTGCTGGTCCAGGCGGCCTGAACCAGGTATCCGCCGGTTGTGTGCAAAATCCCCTTGGGCTTTCCAGTCGAGCCCGAGGTATAAAGAATAAACAAGGGATGTTCGCTCTCAATTTTCTCGGCAGGGCAATTTTCCGATGCCTCGGACAAAGCCTCAAACCAATCAACATCCCGCCCCTCGATCCATGAAGAATTTTCCACGATCCCGCGATTAAAGACTAAGACTTTTTGAACGCTGGGCGCGCTTTTAAGGGCCTCATCGACGACGTCTTTAGGCTTAACAATCAAACCTTTTCGGAAAAACCCATCGGCGGTGACGACGAGTTTGGCCTGAGCGTCTTGAATTCGTTCAGACAACGCCGAAGCCGAAAATCCGGCAAAAACGACATTATGCGGAGCGCCGATTCTTGCGCAGGCTAAGATAGCGATGACGGCTTCCGGAATCATCGGCATGTAAATCGCCACGCGGTCGCCGGGTTTAATACCCAGATTTTTTAAGGCGTTGGCCGCGCGGCAAACCTCGCGGTGAAGTTGGAGATAAGTCAACACCCGCTTCTCGCCATTTTCGCCTTCCCAAATCAACGCGGCTTTATGCCGGCGAAAACCCGTTAGATGGCGATCAAGGGCGTTATAGCAGGCATTGGTTTTTCCGCCGACAAACCATTTCACGAACGGCGGCTTCCATGCCAGGGTTTTTCTCCAAGGCTTAAACCAAAACAAATCTTGAGCGGCAACACTCCAAAATTTTTCCGGGTTTAAAAGAGAGTCTTGCCGCATTTTCTTAAGCTCCAAGAAACTCTTGACACGAGATGCGCGGCTAAATTCTTTTGGAGGATGGTAAGAGCCTTTTTCCCGCAATAAAACATCTATTCCCGATTCTTTTTTTTGTGAATTCTTGGTCGCCATACCCGCATATTAACATTTTCAAGCGATTGGATACGACTGCCGTTTAAATCAAGCTGAAACCGGGATTATTTCACAAAACGCAGTATCGTAATTAGAAAGCTTAGGAAAGTAAAGCCTCCTAAAAACATTCGCTCCATATGCCGAAAGCGAGAGCCCATATCTCTTTGAATGAGATCAAATCTCTGATCGACTCGCTCGAAACGCTCATTAATTTGATCGAAACGCTCATCGATTTGCTCGAAGCGTTCATCGACTCGCTTGAAGCGCGAATCAACCTGCTCGAAGCGCTGGTTGATTTGCCCGAAACGCTCATTGACGCTTTCCTCAAGATGAGCGATATGATTAAACTGCATTTTAAGCATCAGAGGAATAGCCTTATCTTCCGAGAGAACCCCATTTTGGGTGACCTCTTCCTCCGCCTCTTTGACCTTTCGGTCCAAAAACCTCATTAGAATTTCCATGGCCGCATTTTTCTCGAACATATCTTCCTCCTTATTTTAGCATCCCATTGAGCTTTTCGCCAGGTTTTTTTCTTTGCTTGGCCGAATGACCTGAAGGCAAGCCCCTCTATTACTTACGTCCAAGTCCTCAAAAATGTTCCCGCTTCAAAAATTTTGAAAGGGAATTTGAGAATTTTTTGTATAATAAAGCCATTATGCTACCTACATTTAGACCTCATAACAAGAAAAGAAAGCGCGCCATCGGGTTCCGAGCTCGGATGAAGACTCCCGGCGGACGCGGAGTTTTAAGCCGCCGAAGACAGAAGGGCCGTCACGTCCTCGTTCAAGCCTGAAACTTCGATTCGCTTTCGCCTCAACTCTAAGGCGCGGCTTAAATCCCGCAAAGAGTTCGGCCGAGTGTTTTCTTATGGGAAAAAAATCGCCATTCCCGGCGTGGTTTTGCGTTTCTCAACGCGCCCGATCAATGAGCTCCAGGCGTTTCCAATGAAACCAGAAAAACCCCGTTTTGGAGTTTCGGTCGCCAAAAAAACCGGGACCGCCGTTAAAAGAAACAGGCTTAAGCGCCTAGCCCGTGAATCTTTTCGGCTTAACCAGAATCGGCTCAGAGGCGGAATTGACATCATCGTTTCAATTCAGCCAAACTGCGCCTGGAAAAACTTTACCGACGCGGAAAAAGATTTTCTTAAACTCTGCGCAAAAGCGGAAATTCTGACATGAAACGTACTTTTCTCTCTTTAATTTCCCTCTATCAAAAATTTTTTCGCCCTTTTTTGCGCCCCTCATGCAGGTTTTATCCCAGCTGTTCCGATTACGCCAAAGAATCCATCCAAACCCACGGAAGCCTGCGGGGAATCTATTTCTCTATTCGGAGACTGTTAAAATGCCACCCCTTCCACCCGGGAGGCTATGACCCCGTAAAACCCTAGGAAATCATGGAATCAATGAACACGGAAAAAAATCTTCTACTCGCCGTCGCCTTGTCTGTTTTAGTTTATGGGCTTTGGTTTGTATTTATCCAGAAAAAATACGCGCCTATTCCAAAGGTCTCAACCGCTCAAAGACAGGAACAGACCTCAGGCCCAACGCCGTCCGCATCTCCTCTGCCGCAAACGCCTTCTCTTCCCGTTAAAAATTACCCGCCCATAAACTTAGATTTTGGGAAAGCGAAACTAACAGTGAATCCCGCTGGAGCCGGAGTCATCAGCTGGAAATACCAAGAACCTCTAGGTCTTGTCGAACTCGTTGAAAATCCAAATCCCGGGTTTTTAGCGGCCTTCCCAAATTTAAAATTTGCTCAAGACGCAAAAGCGCCAAACCCAACCTTTGAAGCTCGCCGCGAGGATGGCCTCATCATCAAAAAAGAATTGATTCCCGCCGCTTCAGACAAAAAAGTTCCGGAAGTTCAGATCACATTAACCAACTCTTCCAATCAGATGATTCAGACCGGAGCCTGGAGCCTATCGGTTGGGCCGGGGCTTGGCACGGTCGCGACCGAACAGAAAGAAAACCACAAAGTCTGGCGCGCCCTTGGCCTGAGATACGGCGGACATGGGCTAAACGGAAAATTAGACGCGTTCAAGCCGGGAAATCATCAAGGACCTTTTCAGTGGGTGGGCATCGACAACCGATACTTTTTAACCTCGCTACTTCCTAAAAACGGGGAATTTTCCATCTCGAGTTTGATGCCGCCTGAAATTCTTTTAACGGCCCCGAATCTCATCTTAAACCCCAAAGCCAGCCATGTTTGGACTATTCCTTTCTACATTGGACCCAAGGGATATACCAGGCTCTCGCGCTACCATTTGGGACTTGAGCGTTCGATTAGTTTCGGCTTCTTCGCCCAAATCGGGCACCTCATCCTCGAAATCCTGGAAAAAATTTATTTAGTGACCGGCAATTGGGGTTGGGCTATTATCCTGCTGACAATCGGACTTCAGATACTGGTTTTCCCGCTGACTCTCAAAAGCCTTAAAGCCCAAGTCGCGATGCGCAAACTCCAGCCCGAGATAACCAAGATTCAAAAAAAATACGCTTCGGAACCCGCAAAAATGAACGCCGAGATGATGGACCTCTACAAAAAAAACGGAGCCAACCCTCTGGGCGGGTGTTTGCCGATGCTAATCCAAGCTCCTGTTTTTATCGCCCTATACACGACTTTGCGAAATGCCTGGGAGCTTCACGCCTCGGGATGGATTTTCTGGATCAAGGATCTCTCGGCCAAGGATCCCTACTATATTCTCCCGCTGGTCATGGGAGCTTTGATGTTCGCCCAAAACAAGCTCAATCCTCCGCCTGGAGATCCCGCGCAAGCCCAAATCATGACCTGGATGCCTGTTATTTTTACAATCATGTTCTTGAATTTCCCGGCGGGACTGGTTCTCTACTGGCTGACCAACAGTTTGGTCAACGCCGTCATCCAACTGGGACTTAAAAAATATTATAAGTACTGAAAAACACATGGATACCACCACTCGTCTAAAAGCGGGAAAAGAAATCTTGCCGACTGCGGAAAGTTTAATGAAAGAACTTTTAAACGCAATGGGGTTTCAAGACGTCTTGGTTTCTGCTTTATGGGATGAAAAACAGGATAGAGGAAAACTCTCGCTTAATGGAGAATCCGCGCAATATCTGATCGGCTTAGAAGGAAAAACGATTGAGTCTCTTCAGCTCATCTTTAACATTATTTTAGGCCAGAAATCCGGAAAAGAATGCGCAATCCAAGTAGACGCCCTTGGTTACTGGGACAAGAAAGAAAAAGAGGTTTTTTCTAAGGTTGAATATGGAATTTTGGAAATCAAGCGCTCGGGCTCTCCCTATCGATTGCCGCCGATGAACGCGGCGATGCGGCGAATCATTCACAAAACCTTGGCCACTCACCCGGAGGTTGAAAGCGTCTCCGAAGGAGAGGGAGTGTGGAGAAAAATCGTCCTTTACCCGCGCAAAAACCATTGAACCAAGAAACCATCGCCGCCATTGCCACTCCACCAGGGAAAAGCGCACTGGGAATCGTACGCTTAAGCGGTCCAAGCGCTTTAGAAACCGCCGCAAAATTTCTGCAAATTGACCCTCAAAATCTCAAGCCAAGGACCGCCATTTTAACACGAGCTTTTTTAAGAGGAGAGTTTATTGATGAGGTCATTGCGCTTCATTTTCCTAAAACCGCAAGCCCCACCGGAGAAGATCTCATTGAAATCACCTCTCATGGTTCGCCCTTTATTCTCTCTTCTTTGCTCAAAGCGGCGCTGGAAAGCGGCGCTGCCCTAGCCGCCCCTGGAGAATTTACCCGGAGAGCCTTTCTTAACGGCAAAATGGATCTCTCCCAGGCGGAAGCCGTTTGCGATCTGATACGGGCGGAAAATCAAGCCTCTCACCGCGCGGCTTTGCTTCAACTCTCCGGCGGAATCTCAAAAGCGCTTAACCAAATCAAAGCTCCTCTCCTTGAGATGCTCGCTCATATCGAGGCCTGTCTCGATCACCCAGAAGAAGAGTTGCCGCCGCCGCCGGAAAATGAATTTATTTTTTCTCTTCATCAAACTCATGAAGCCATTTCTAATTTCGCCGCAACATATGAAAGGGGGAAAAAGATTTTAAGCGGCCCAAGAATTTGCATCGCGGGACTTCCCAATTCCGGCAAATCAAGCCTTCTCAACGCTCTTTTAGGGCGAGAACGAGCCATCGTTTCTGAAATTCCAGGAACGACGAGAGATACCATCGAAGAATCCCTGCCTTTGGGAGAAATGACCCCGCTTTTAATTGATACCGCCGGCATCCGTGAACAAGCCTCAGACGCTGTCGAGCGAGAAGGAATCCGCCGAACGCAAGAAGCTCTCAACAATAGCGATTTAGCCCTCGTCGTCATCGACCGTTCCCGTGAAATTTCGCTTGAAGAGGAAAAGGCGCTTCTCTCCATCGCCAACGCCGCAAAAAAAGGAAATAAGCCCGCCATTTTCGCTTTAAATAAATCGGATCTGCCGCGCCGCATTGGCAAGGATTGGGAGGGAATTTCCGTTTCGGCCTTGTTGGGAGAAGGCATCGAGGAACTCAAAAAAATATTATCAACACGCCTTATCCAAGAAACCCTTGGGCATGAAGTTCTTATTACCAATTTCCGCCATCATCAAGCCTTAACAGAAGCGGCTAAAGAAATCCTTCTGGCGGAAAATTCCATCCGTGATAATGTCAAAAAATGGGAAGAAAGAGCCGCTTTCCACCTTCGGCAGTGCCTGCGCTTTTTAGGAGAAGTCACCGGCGACAACGCCAGCGAAGAGGTTCTCAACTCCATTTTTTCAAAATTCTGCGTTGGAAAATGAAAAAAGCCCACTCCGTTTTTTTGATTCTTTTTCTGATCAATCTTTTTAATTATATCGATCGCCAAGCTATCTACGCGGTCTTGCCTTTAATCCAAAAAGATCTCTTGTTGTCGGACGCCCAGGCCGGTTGGCTTGCCTCCGCTTTCATGCTTGTCTATATGTTTGCCGCGCTTCCCATTGGATACCTGGCCGATCGTTATGGCCGGGTGTTGTGGATTAGTCTTGGAGCGACCCTCTGGAGCCTTTCAACCGCGATGACGGCTCTTTGCAAAAATTTTACTTTGTTATTTTCCACAAGGGCCGCGGTTGGAATAGGGGAATCTTGCTACGGAGCCGTTTCTCCTTCTTTTGTCTGCGAAATGTATCCTCCGGAAAAATCCGGAATGGTCATGGCGCTTTTTTCGCTGGCGATTCCGGTGGGAAGCGCGCTGGGATATATTGGCGGCGGCGTCTTGGGACAAAAATGGGGCTGGAGAGAGGCTTTTATCTTCTTATCCATTCCTAGCTTGATTCTCGCCGCCTTCGCTTCCCGGCTTGAGGATCCAAGAGGAAAAGAAACTCTTTCAAATCAAACATTAAAAAAATCGACGCTGGTCCGCGAAACCCGGGCGCTTTTTTCCATCCCCAGCTACGCTCTAACGACTTTCGCGGGAGCGGCCATGACCTTTTCCTTGGGCGGCTTCGCGGTTTGGATGCCCAGTTTTTTTCATCGGCAATGGCGCTTAAGCGTTGGAGAAGCGGGAATTATTTTTGGAGCGCTGACGGTGTTGTCGGGAGTTATTGGTTCTTATTTAGGAGGATTTATATCGGAGAGATTGATTAAAGCCAATCCCAAATCTTATTTCTTGATTTCTGGGCTCGGGCTTTTAATTGGAATGCCGCTCGCTATTTTTGCTCTGTTGGCCCCAAGCTTAAAGAGCGCGCTTTTATCTCTTTTTATCGCGGAGATTTTTCTTTTTCTAAATATGGGGCCGCTTAACGCCATCATTGTCGCGGTCACTCCCACAACTCAGCGCTCGCTCGCCTTTGGCGCCAATATGCTTCTCATCCATGCCCTGGGAGACGCAATCTCTCCAACTTTGATAGGATATCTTTCGGACTTGGCGGGCCTTAAAATCGCCTTGATTAGCTCTAGTCTCTTTCTGGGCCCGGCCTCCATTTTTTGTTTTTGGGGAATGAAACACTATCAAAACGATTTAATATGATTAAAGTTATCCGCTTGTGCCGCGATTATCTTTTTTTCCCGTCCCGAGGAGCCGCCCAAAATAAAGGAAGCGGGGAAATTCCGTCCAATCTAGCCATTTATCTGCTCTTTCTTTTACTCTCCCTTTTGTTTTACTGGCTCAAACCCTGGAATTTTCCCGATCACTACGCTCCGTTTCCAAGCCAATCCCCCAATTTTAACTTCTGGCTTAAAGTAATGCTTTGGCAGCCTCCGCTGGAAATTGTCTGGATTCTTTGTCTTCTTGGAATCATGGTCTGGCTGGAGAAAGGAAACCTCTTCTTTAAAATCGCGACCGGAATTTTCTGGACCGCGATGCCGTTTATTTTGATTGTCTTCTATGCCCAAAAAAATGGGATATCAGAGCCGTTATTCGATATTGGAGAAACCCTTTGTTTTGCCCTCTTTGTTTTTCCCTTGCTTAAAATCGGAAAAAGCGAGGTCTTTCCCATCGCGGGGTTCATGCTGGGGCTTAACGCCATTGGGATTATTCTTTTTCTTCCGATGGTTTTGTCGGTGTGGCTTAATTCAAGTTCCCTTTTTAACGGAAGCCAAATCGTCGGCGGACTGTGGATGCTCTGGGCCGGAATGATGGGTTTGCGGGAATTAAGAGGACTGCGCCTCTCTCGAGCTTTCCTGGCGGTTCTATTTTCTTTACTCTTTCAAATCGCCTTCGCCTTTGCGCTTTATTTCATGGGCCTTGTCCCCAAGGAAATACTCAAAGCTCTCCTCTATGCCTAAGATGAAAGAACTCCTTAAAAAATTAAAACCCGCGAACTCATTGACAATCACTAAGCCCTGTGTTACAATATCCTTAGCAGGAATAAACTATTGCGGGGGGCTTCGGTCTCCCGCATTTTTTTTGCAGTGGTAAGCGTATGAAGGCCTGCATTTTTATTGATGGTGAGAATTTCAGGCACAGCCTTCTAGCTCTTTTCCCTGAACTTAAGAAAAGCTATTTGCCAAAAAACGCAGCTTGGAGCGAGTTCTTGTCTTATCTGGCCGACCAGGCTTATGATTCTCAATTACTGAGAACTTACTGGTATACCGTTGAACAGATACTGTTTTCTCCCGGACGCTTTTCAAATTCGTCCGAACTTGGAAAAAT
>DAHZHT010000018.1:21618-30620 GCA_027406905.1 Elusimicrobiota bacterium | reverse complement strand
TTGATGGGGTTTCCGCTCTTGTCTCTCAAGGAGCCTTGATAATTGATCACCCCGGGAACCTGGCAAAAAACGGGAACGGCGAGAATGAAAAGCAAAAGAGAGAAACAGAAAGCGACGGAAGTTACGGAGAGAAACGGAAACAGCCTTTTTCCTTTACTTCCGTTGCTTTCCGTTACGTCCGTCAGGCTGGCTGGTTTCATGGACATATTGACGCAAATTCGGAGGCGGGGGGTCAAATCTGGGCGAAAGAAAGGCTTTAAGGTTGATGAGCTTGGCGCTTTGGGCGCGGAGTTCGGCGGGAGTTGAGAGAAGCTATTTCAGGTATTTAATGACTGCGATGACGATGCCGACGACGGTGATGGTATGGCCGGCCCAAAAAATGAACATCCATTTGGTGATTCGGGATTCAGTTTGCGCCATTTCAGACTTCAAGTCCGCTTTAGTGACGAGCGTTTCCTCGGATGATTGCAGGGCGGTTTCTATCGCCTCGGCAATGGCAACCGATTTCGGCTCTTCAAATTCTTTACGCAACGCCTCAAATATTTTTAATGTCGCGACTTGGGCCATGGAGTTAGTGTAACATGAGACTTCTAAGAAGTCAATGTCTGTTAAACTTTCGGCGCCAACGCGACAATCTGCGCCCACAACTCGCCCACCCCATGATAGCGCTTTTCGGGATCGGGATTAAGGGCTTTACCAAAGATTTCATCTAAAGCCGTCGCCGGAAGCCCGGGGATTCCCAATGAAGATATTTTAAGAATCTTTCCCTGGACCTTGTGAACTAAAAAAGCGTTTCCCTCTCCTTCAAACGGCAATTTTCCGCTTAACATCTCGAAAAAACAGACCCCCAAAGAAAATATGTCGGACTCTCGCCGAATTTGATTGCCGTCCGCTTCAGGGGCCATATAAACCGGAGTTCCGGCCAATACGCTTGACTGGGTTTTGACCAAGGTGCTTTTGGCCTGTCCGGCCACGCCGAAATCCATCACCTTAACGGTGTTTCCCTCTCCCACCATGATGTTGGAGGGTTTAATATCCCGGTGAACGACTCCCTGGCGGTGAGCATAATCGACGGCGCGGCACACTGAGTGAAAAATTCGGCCGGCGGCGGGAAAATCAAGCCGACCCGTTTCTTTTAAAATTTGTTGGACCGTTTTTCCCTTGACGAACTCAAAGACCAAATAAAGATCCATTCCCTCTTCGACGATGGAATAAATTTCGACGATGTTTTCATGGCGAAGCCGCGCCACCAGACGCGCCTCGGAAATAAAGCGCTTTCTTTCCTCCGGATCGCCCTTGATCTGATCCCGCAATTTTTTAACCGCGACTTTTCTTTCTAAAAATCTATCCCGCGCCTCGTAGACCACTCCCATTCCGCCTTCGCCTACGCGGCCGATTTTCTCATAGCGAGACCAGAAATCTCCCGCGCGAATTAATTTTGAAGGCGATTTCTTTAACACCTCTGAGCGGTAAAAAATGATATGCAAAACCCCCAAAGCGACGAGAATGCCCCCCACCATCGACAAAGCGAAAAGGCTAAAAAATGTTTTTTTCTTCCACCACCCCGACAACCTGTTCCCGGAGCCTTGGGCGCCCGGATCGGCAAACAAAGGCAAAAGCCCCACGGGCCCGGACTTTAAGGCATCGGCATAGATGTTTTTAAATCGCGAATCTAACGAAGCCGCCTGAGACAAGGCGCTCATCGAACCATTGGAATCTCCCAAGCCCGCCAGAGCGAAAGCGCGGTTTTCATAGCCAAAGGCGTCGGAAGGATCTTTGGAAAGCGTAAAGCCGGAGTCTGAAAGGGCTTCCCGGTATTTTCCTAATTTATTAAAAGCCCAAGCGCGGGTGTCTAAAGCCACCGGGTTTCCCGGCGCCAAGCCCAAGGCAAAGCTGGAATCATAGATGGCGTCCGCGTAACGCTGTACTCTAATTTCCGCAATCGCGCGATCATTCCAAGCTTCGGCGGAAGCCGGATTGAGGCGGATGGCCCGGCTTAAAATCTCAATGGCCTGTTGATTGTGATCCTGGGACATCAAATCTTTTGACTGCCGGATTAATTCAAATGAGCGCTGAAGTTCATCCGGCGTCGGAGGGGTCGCGGGCGCATTAGCGTTAGGGGCGGCGTAGGCGCCGGCCATCCATATCCAGGTGAAAAGCGAAAGAAATAAGCCCATGATTTAATGGGAAGCCGGAACGCGAGGCCCTCCCGGGCCATCGGTCAATGGAACGAAGGTGTTGACCAAAACGTCAAAGGCGGGGCGATAGGCGTGATATCCCGCATGAGTGGCGGGATAAATCAAGACGTAAAATCCCGATTCCATCGGAACGACGACATAGGAGTGCTCCCTGAGATTCACTAATTGTCCGGTTTGAGCGTCTTTTGACGCGCCCCAGGGCGTATTTTTCGGAACCGGAACGGGAGACAAGACTCTAAAATATTTTGCCTTGCGATTCCCGCTGAGCAGGATATCCTGCTCGGAATCGAGCATAATTCTCTGAGAGCCGTAGACATCGTTTAACATCTGATGGATATAATCCTCCCCGTCCGCGTAAATTTCAATGGAGCCGTCTCTCAACAAATGCGGCGCGTAATCGGAGTACCAGCGAACGCTCAGGCTTGGAATTCCCAAATAGAAACGGCCATCAAAGGGACCGAGAAAATCGGTGTTCTCGTAATGATGCCCCTCTTGATCCGTGATGACATTCCATCCCCACGGAACCAAGCATTTAAAATCTTTGTGAATGCCGGTATAAGAAACGTATTTGGGAGGCCCGCAGGAAATGACGACGGAAAGTAAAAGAAAGAACGGAAAGCGGCGGCAAAAAACAGAGAAAAACGTTTGTTTCCCGTCACTCTTTATCTTATCTTTCACTGTTCGTTCTATTTTAAGCTCTCCGTTTCTTCCCATTCCAGTCACAGAAGAAATATAGCAGGAAGAGAGGGTTTTGTCGAGACCTAGGCGTTTCTCAATCTTCCTGTCCGCGATATCCTTTCTTTCCTAGGAAGTTAACCGTGACCGTGGCCATCGGCGAATAGGTTTTTGGATAATTGGCCTGTTCTATGGGCCAGGTCATTCCGGCCCCCCAGGTCACCGCATAAGAATCATTGTTGGGCCAGGTCATCTCAAGCCCGGCATCCCCCCATAGATAAGACCAAGACGGGGCGTTGGCGCCGCCATAAAACAAATTTTGCCCGGACTGAGACTCGCCCGACAGTTCGAGGATATATCCCAAACCCCACTGATCGTTAAAAATCTCTTCCAGAGCGAGGTCATAATTCAAGAGGTTTCCATTGACGACACTCATCGGGTGAAGGGCGGATTGAATCCCGTTATTAAACCCGAACCCGGTTTCAACCGATGTCGGATTTTCAATATAGTCTCCCACCTGGGCATAAAGCGAAAACGGCTTAAAACGCTTGCGCAGAAGCAATTGAATGGACTCGTCAAAAGTTCCCGAACCCGTTTGATCAGCCCCGTTGAGGTTCGCGTTGAGATTTTGATATTGGCCAGTAGGCAAGACAAAAAGGGCTTCCATAGAAACGGCGGGCCGAGCCCAAAAATGGTAGGTGTCGGCGTCTTCGACGATTTCCCGCTTAAACCACATCGTCGTATCTCCAACTCCGGAAGCATTAACGCCGGGAAGCTGATTTTCCACCAGGGGAATCGAAACGGAAAAATCCCAACCTTGGCCAACGCCCAAATCCAGCCTTTGCGGCATAAATAAAGACGTCATATGCTCGTTGGGCTTTTGTTGATCATAAACCCATGGCTCGACAAAATCGGAACCCAAAGGCTCGGCTTCGGCGGTGCCGGTGTAAAACGGGCCGCTGGTGGCCGGTCCCCAGCGATTATCCCCGCCATCATCAGACCACAAAGGCGAAGTCAGACAAATCAACCCAGCGCCCAAAATGAGAGAACTCACAATTTTCATAATTGGATGTATTTTAGCAAGTTTGTCCATATTTGATTTTTCATCCCAAGACCGCTATCATTTATATTCGATGTCTGAAACAAACGCTCAAGACTGCGGCTTTCAAAAGCCTCTGGGTTTGGCCCTATCCGGCGGCGGAGCCTTGGGAAGCTGGCAAGCCGGAGCCTTATCCGCGCTAGAAAAAAAATTCGCTCTTTCTTTTGACTCCATCGTCTGCTTTAGCGCCGGAGCCCTCAACGGAGCGGCTTTCGCATTAGGCCTGATTGATGTCGCGATAGAGCGCTGGAAAAATGCCGGCCGCAAAAAAATACTGCAATTTTCCCCGCACTTATCGCCGTTATCTATTTTTTCTAATCAGCCGATTTTTGACAACGCCGATTACGCCTTAGACGAGGAAAAGTCAAAAAAAATTTTACGCTCTAAATTAACGGTTTTAAGTTTATCAAAAGACCGCCAAAAAAGAGTGGAGAGAATTTTTGAACCCAATGGCCGCTGGGACGGGCCTCTTTTGCCTTGGCTGGTGGCGAGTTCTTCGATTCCAGTTATTTTTCCGCCGGTCAGGCTTTCCCATCAAGGGCAAGAAGGCTTGTTTATTGACGCCGGAGTTTCTTCTCCGAAACCGATGAGCTTTAAGTCTTTAAGCGGCTGCAAAGACGTAATTGTCCTGGAAATGATTCGCCCCGATGAAGCCGCGCGCGACCCCAAGGGGTTTCTCAGAAAAATGGATCATCAAAACCGAATCGAAGTTCGCGGTTTTATTGATGAGGGGGTCCGTTCCCTTCAAGAACTATCGCCCGCGTCGCGAATTTTCCGCCTTTATCCTTCCCGCACGCTTGAATTTGGGATGCTCGAATTCTTGTCTCCCTTGGTCCCAGAAGCCATCGATCTTGGCCAAAAAGACGCCGAGGCTTTCATCAAAAATCCCGATCAATTCCTCACAAGCTAAGCCCCAGCGGCAATCATTGTATAATTGAAAGCGACGGGGTATAGCTCAATTGGTAGAGCGCCTGGTTTGGGACCAGGAGGTTCTCAGTTCAAGCCTGAGTACCCCGAAGTTCGCCCTCTTGTCCGCGCCTTTGACGCCGATCTTTTTGCTTGCGGATTTTTTCATAGGCTTTCAATCTCTCGGAAGTTTCCGGAGAGATTTTCATCTCGATTTGGTCCACTAATTCCCGCAACGCCAAAAACCGGTTAAGAGATCTTTTTCGCTCGCGCTGAACCCGAACCGATATTTGAAGCGGGGAATAAAACAGTTGAACGCAGTTGGCGGTTTTGTTGATTTTTTGTCCGCCCTTCCCGCCGCCCCGGACAAAATTTTCCTCTATCTTTTGAACATCAATGTTCAGGCGCTTGATTTTTTCAAGGAGGGCTTTTTGCTTTGATTCGGAAACCTCAAAGCGCTCGTTTAAATTCACGAAGAAAAGGCTATTTGTCGGAACAAACAACGGCGCGCAAAAACTCGCGATTGAGTCTCGCGATATTGGAGACCTTGATTTCCTTGGGGCAGGCCGCCTCGCAGGCGTATTCGTTGGCGCAATGGCCGAAGCCTTCTTTGTCCATCTGCGCCCGCATATTGAGAACGCGCGCGTCTCTCTCCGGAGCCCCTTGCGGCATCAAGGCCAGGTGAGAAATTTTAGCCGCGACAAAGAGCATCGCCGCGGCATTGGGACACGCCGCGACGCAAGCCCCGCAGCCTATGCACGCCGCCGCGTCCATGGCTTTGTCGGCGACGTCTTTGGGGACCAACACGCAGTTGGCATCCGGCGCGTTTCCGGTGTTGACAGAGACAAATCCGCCCGCCGCCATCACGCGGTCAAAGGCCGAGCGATCAACCACTAGATCGCGGACAATGGGAAAAGCCTTGGCGCGAAAGGGCTCGATGATAATTGTTTGTCCGTCTTGAAAATGGCGCATTCGAAGCTCGCAAGAAGTGGAGGCTTTTTCCGGTCCGTGCGGATATCCATTGATGACGAGGCTGCACATTCCGCAAATTCCTTCCCGGCAATCGGAATCAAAGGCTATCGGCTCTTCCCCTTTTTCAAGCAACTGTTCGTTTAAAACATCGAGGGTTTCAAGAATCGACATCTCGGGAGAAATGCCGACGACTTCATAACGAACGAGACCACCTTGAGATTGGGCGTTTTTTTGCCGCCAAACTTCAAGAAAAAATTTCATTGATAATTCCTCTGCGCGAGATGAACGGACTCAAAGCTCAAAGGCTCTTTATGCAAGGTCGGCTCACGACCGACCCCCTTAAACTCCCAAGCCGCGGCGTAGGAAAATTTCTCGTCATCTCTTTTGGCTTCTCCATCCGGAGTCTGATATTCTTCCCTAAAATGGCCGCCGCAGGATTCTTCCCTGTGGAGAGCGTCCTTGGCCAAGAGTTCCGAAAATTCCAAATAATCGGCGACCCGCCCGGCCTTTTCCAGGGCTTGATTGAGCTCTTCGCCGGAACCCGTCAACGCCAAATTTTTCCAAAATTCTTCCCGCATTTCCGGAATTTGAGACAATAAATTTTTAAGGCCCTTGGCGTTTCTGGCCATTCCGCAATAATCCCACATCAGTTTCCCAAGGCTCTTGTGATAATCGGACGCGGTTTTCTTTCCTTTAATCGAGAGCATCTTCTTGATTTTTTCCGTCGCCACATTCTCGGCTTCTTTAAATTCCGGAGCGGAACTGGAGAGTTTGGGGAGTTTGGCTTGGGCCAGATATCCGCCCAAGGTATAGGGAATGACAAAATAGCCGTCGGCCAGGCCCTGCATCAAAGCGGAAGCTCCCAGGCGATTGGCCCCGTGGTCTGAAAAATTCGCCTCTCCCAAACAGAAAAGCCCGGGGATGGTCGTCATCAAATTATAATCCACCCACAGCCCGCCCATCGTGTAATGAACCGCCGGGTAAATTCTCATCGGAACGCGGTAGGGATTTTCATCGGTGATATGATGATACATGTCAAAGAGATTTCCGTATTTCTCGCGAATCGCCGCTTCTCCCGAACGTTTGATGGCGTCGGAAAAATCAAGATAAACCGAAAGCCCGGTCGGGCCGACCCCGCGACCCTCATCAATCATGGATTTCGCCGCGCGGGAAGCCACGTCTCTAGGGACAAGATTGCCGAAGCTGGGATATCGGCGTTCTAAATAATAATCTCGATCTTCTTCTGGAATCTGTTCCGGAGAGCGCTTGTCTTGCGGATTTTTAGGAACCCAGACCCTTCCATCATTGCGCAAGGATTCGCTCATCAAGGTCAATTTCGACTGATGAGACCCGGAAACGGGAACGCAGGTCGGATGAATCTGGGTAAAGCAGGGATTGGCGAAATAAGCGCCTTTTTTATGCGCCCGCCAGGTCGCGCCCACATTGCAGGAAGCGGCGTTGGTCGAAAGATAAAAAACGTTTCCATAGCCTCCGGTGCATAAAAGAACCGCGTCCCCGGAATAAGACTCCATTTTCCCGGTGACCAGATTGCGGCAGACGATCCCGCGGGCCGCGCCTTGAGAGACAATTAAATCCATCATTTCCCGCCGCGGAAACATTTGAACCGAGCCCTTCCCGACCTGACGCATCAAGGCGGAATAAGCCCCCAGCAAAAGTTGCTGTCCGGTTTGCCCCCGCGCGTAAAAAGTGCGGGAAACCTGCGCTCCGCCAAAAGAGCGGTTGGCCAAGGTCCCGCCGTATTCTCGTGCGAAAGGAACGCCCAACGCGGCGCAATGATCGATGATATGAGATGAAATCTGGGCCAAACGATAGACATTGGCTTCTCGCGCGCGAAAGTCCCCGCCTTTGACGGTGTCATAAAAGAGGCGCCAAATCGAGTCTCCGTCGTTGGGATAATTTTTAGCGGCGTTAATTCCCCCTTGAGCGGCGATGGAATGGGCGCGCCGGGGAGAATCCTGAAGGCAGAAAACCTTGACCTGATATCCCAACTCCGCCAAGGACGCGGCGGCAGAGGCGCCCGCCAAGCCCGTTCCCACGATTAAAATCTCGAATTTGCGCTTGTTGGCGGGATTGACGAGCTTAAGATCAAAACGATGGCGATCCCATTTTTCCTGGATCGGCCCGGCGGGAATTTTTGAATCGAGACTCATTTGATTTTCCCCAGCATAATCCACAAAGGAATTGAAGCGAAACCAAGCCCAATCACGGCGGCGAAAAGGTATCCCAATTTTTTAACCGCCGGAGTGTATTTGGGGTGATTGAGGCCGAAGGTCTGGAACGCGCTTTGAAAGCCGTGGCTTAGGTGAAGAGACAAAGAGATCATCGCGATGATGTAGAAAATCGCGTAATAGGGATTTTTAAGGCAAGAAACGACCAGATCATACACTCCTTGGCTTCGATCGCCGAAGCGGAAATCCTTGAGATGAATGATCAAAAACGCCAGGACAATCAGGGCGGTCAAGGTCATCGTCCTTGAGCCCCAGGTCCGTCCGCCCTTGACCGAATATTTGGCGTATCCTATTGGCCGCGCTTGATAATTGTGATAGCGAACGATAAGGCCGATCACGATGTGCAAGAGAAAAAACCCGGCCAAGACCAGTTCGAGCGGCAAAATAAAGGGATTAGAGTCCAGGGTTTTGGCGAAATGATTAAAAACCCCGGGGCCCTTGAAAATGAGAAGGTTTCCCGACAGGTGCAGGACCAAAAACCCGCACAGGGATAAGCCCGCCCCCGCGACAAAAAATTTCCGGCCCAGGGAAGAAGAGTAAAAGCGGGAAAGAAAGCTCATCAAAAATTGTTCCTTACTGTTTCATTATAGCATTTGATTTTTTTCGCGGATAAAAAACAATAAGCGGTTTCCGCCCAGCAAAAAAGCTTTAAGAGGCTCTTGACAGTATATTCCCATCCCCCCTGGCGCGAACGCGGTTTTGGGGTTATACTCTTTTTATGGATTCCTGGCGAATTTATGAGTCCTTTGAGCCTGAATCGAAAAATGTGTTCTTAGATGTGGTTCATTGCTCCTCGACAAGCCCCGCGCGCCCGGCTAGGATGCCCGCAAAACGAGGGCGGCCGCCCTGGGGCGGGCCGGAGGCGCATGGGCAGACAAGGTTCGGGCAGGCCGCCGCTGGTGG
>DAHZHT010000018.1:0-21608 GCA_027406905.1 Elusimicrobiota bacterium | reverse complement strand
CATTGACGGAGTTTGAAAGTTTTCAGGAATGCCATGCGTTTCTCTCGACCTACACGCAAATACTCAAAATAGGAAAAGAAAGCCCCGTTCTTCAAGTTTGTTGCGGCAAATACCAAAGACCGGGATGCGATGTCGGCCCATGTTTTCTGGGAGTCACCCGGGATTATCGCTGCGAATATCGAGATCGCTTTAATACTAACTCTTCAGAATCAGCCTAACGACCTACACCAAATACTTTTTCCATTTTTGTTTGATAAAATAAAAGGGAACTAAAACTATCCTATTATATTCTTTCTTTATGCACCAGGAGCCTAAAGTGAAAAACAAGAAAATAATGACGCTATCCGCCCATGCGGTCTTAGCAAGTTTAGCGATTTTGGCGTTAGCAGCCTGCTACCACCACCCCGCGAGTACCTCCTCCGGAAGCAGTTCCTGCGGCGCAGGCGAAACATGCCTTGCCTCATTCAACGCCGGAAATTACTCTTATACCGTCCCTTCTGGCTTTAAGAGCATCACTATTCTCGCCTGGGGCGGTGGAGGAGGCGGCGGCCTGGGGTGTTTAACAAAAACAATAGGATATGGTGGTGGGGGTGGTGGCGGCGGCGGCTTTTCAAAGGTCACCGTGAGCAGCGGCTCTTTTTCTGCGGGAGACCAATTCAGCGTCACAGTAGGATCAGGAGGCCTTACAAACGGCAGCAATACGCTTCCATTGCCAGGATATTCAAGCCAGGTAGTTGACGTGACAAAAAGCAATAAACTTCTCGTGAGCGCAGCTGGTGGCAGCGCCGGCAGTAGCACTATATGTTATCCTGGCGGCATCACTCCCAGTGGCACGTCTCCAGGCGGCTCTGGGTCAACAGATAGTGGAGGGACAGGAAGCGCCGGAAGCACGACCGCAGGCGGCAATGGCGGAGCGGGAGGCGGCAATGGAGGCAACGGCGGAGCAGGCGGAAGCACAACTGGTTCCCAAGGGGCGGTGCCAGGAGGAGGTGGTGGCGGAAGCGGCCCTGTGAGTCCTGAAGCAGGCGGAGGTTACGGCGGAAACGGCATGGTCATTATCGAGACTCCTTAGATTTAAACAAACAAAGAACTCTCTTATTCACTTATATGAAAACGAAAACAAAACCAGCTCAAAAATCTAAAAACTCTGGCGCAAGCGCCGGCACCTACGCCTATGATGCGGACTTAGGACAGGTCATCAAACTCTCAGGCCGCATTCCCCGCGTCTCTTCAAGAAAGAAATCTTCCGCCGAGAACTTTTCGCCCCCCTCCTGCGGGCGCGCCCAGTGCTGCGGCGGAGGCGGCGACTGCGATTAAAGACGCATACCTGTCTTCGTATTTTAACGGGCGGATTTAAACCGCGAAAACGCCCGACTAAAGGTAGAAAGGGGTTGACTGATGCGCCGAAAAAATCCGTTAAAGCGACACTTCTTCGCACCTACTCAGCCGCATCTCTGGCTTATGCCTCGGTCACTCTTCCTTGCGTTATAGTTCGATTGGATTCCCGCTTTCGTCCCTCCAACTCTTTTGGGGAAAAATAGCGCAGGCGTTAAAAGATGTGGTGGTGTCATTTCCCCGGCTTCAGTCGTCCTCACCATACATCCATTCCAGCCAAGACATCCCGCCCTTTCTTTAATTCAGATTTAATCTGCGGCAAATCCGCCGCTTTCTCGGCGCTCAGCCGCAATTCCTCGGCGTTCGCCAAAAGATCTTCCGCGTCCGCCATCCTGTCAAATTGATCGGCCCTACGCGAAAGCCGCGCCAATTTTTCTTTTTCATGCTCTTCTTCCACCGTTAAAGCGGTCGCCTGCGCCTGAGACTGCTCCTGATCGGCGGAAACTTGGATGGAGCCGTTGACCGCGTTTTGCTTGGCCGCCGCCACCTGCGCCTGTCCTGCGGCGTTAAGCCCGCCCTGAACGGCTTTTCCCACGAAGCTATTGCCGCCGGGAACAAATTGTCCTAAAAACGAGGCCGCGCCATTGAGAACCTCCGCGTTCGACTGGGCCTGCGCCTGCTGCTCTTGAGCCTGCGCCGCCTGCTGAATCGCGATATTTTTTTGTTGAGCGATCACCTGCTGAACCTGCTGGTCCAAGGAACTAAGTTTCTGCGCCCTCAAATTAAAGCGGGCTCTTAAATTGCGCGCCATTCGGCGGAATTTCTTGGCCCTGGCTTTTAACTTCGCGACATTGACCGGTTTAAACCCCCCGTCATTGTCCGAGGGCGAAGAAGAAGATCGCGAGTAGGAAGAAGCGACTGTCAAAAACAGGGTCCCGATAAAGACGGCGTTCCAGACTCTTTTTTTTATCCTCATTTTTCCGACTCCGCGATGATCAGCATCAGCAGTTTCGCCTGGGAGTCCATCTTGTCAACAGCCGCCCCCGCATCCGAATCTTCCGCCGCCGATTGAAGGATTTTAAGGGAATATCTCGCTCGCCGCGCGGCGTCTCGCGCGACCTCGGACGCGGTTTCCTTCGGATCATCGGGATTCTCGCTCCCCTGTCCGTAAAGAGTGTCTTCCTCTTCCTCTTTTCCCTCCGCGTCATCGGCAAAAGAGGACGCCGTCTGGGACAAACTCTGGGCCTCATTAGCCAACGCTTGGGGATTGCCGACCAAGGAAGATATCCTCGCGCGTTCTTTCCCGAGTTTATTGAGAGCCCCGATCGCATTAATCACGATTTGCTTCCGGGAAGATGGGACCGAAAGCCCCGCGGTGGAACAAGGGGAAGCGGAAGAGTTTTCGCCCGCTGAGATGCCGTCCATATCGCCCGAATCCCCGGATTCGCCATCGGAGTTGGAAAGCGAAGAATCGTCCGATTGAAATAGATTCCTTATTTTATCTCTCAAGTTTTCCGCGCGAGAACCGAATAAATCCCGCTCATGGCGAATTTTCCTAGATAGAATCTCCCAGCACTCGTATCGCCTGAAATCCGGCGATTTTAAGCGCATCTGATTGATAACGCCCCCAATATCCACTCCTTGAATGACTGGATAATATTGCGGAGGATCGGAGGACAGATGGGATTTCGCGGCGGCGGCTTTGGAAGAATCGGGGAACTGATTTAAAAACCAGTGATAAGCCAAGCGAGTCCCCAAAGAACGGGCCATCTGATATTTATCAGCCTCGGATTTTTTTTTGATGATGGCGGCTTCTCTCGTTCCGGGATATTCGGCGACAAACAAGGACGCCGCTTCCGGGTCGGAAGATTCTTTCGCGGAGACAAAGCGATTTTTCTCCAGAATGCGCCGAAGATTGGGCGCCTGGCCGTCATCCGGGAAAGCGTTTAGATAGCGCGACAGATCAGAGGAGCTTCCCTTCCCGGCCAAGAGAAGGCGGCGAGCGTCTTCTTTCGCCTCATGAACATGAGAGTTCTGGGGATAGTTGGCAATGAAGTCGAGATAAACCGACGGCGATTGGCTCCGAGACGTCTCCCTCCAAAGGGCGGCGCGCCATTGCCGACGCGCCTCGTCTATTCTATCGGATTGAGGATATTTTTCGATAAAGGCGCTCCATTCCCGCGCGCTTCCATCCGCTTGAGCCTGTTCAAACGCCTCTTTTTCGCCAACCACCGACTGAATCGTCTCGACCATGCCTTCCTCGGCGCAACCGCCGATTAAAACGGGCGCTAAAAACGCAAAGGCAGCGGCGATAACCGCGGGTTTTACCATGCGTAGCCAAGACCCACCACGATTCTATTGGCGTCCAGATTATCGAGCGTAAAAGAGGCGTTATAAAAGCCGTTGGCCGCGTCGTAAAAGCTGTTTTTGATGACCATGGGGGTAAAAAGAGACGAGAATCTGTCCTCGATAAACATATTGAAGTGATCCGATATCAACCAGCGCGCGCCCATGAAAAGGTTGTATCCAAGGGCCATGGAAACTCCGGTTGTATTGGGATTAATCGTATTGGATTGGGCATTATAGGACGTATAGTCATAAAACATCATCGGAGCCGTCAAGCCGGCTCCTCCATAGAGCCGAAAAAATCTCAAGGGGATCCCCAAAATCAAATCTCCGCCGGGCTGCAAGACATCTCCTCCTTGAGGGTATTTTTGCTCCGCCCAACCAGCGGGATAGGAAACTCCGGCTTTGGCCGAATAATCCTCTAAGACGAAGGCTCCGCCCAAGGAGAAATGATCCCACTTATGCATGCCGCCAATGCGGAATCCTCCCGTTGGGCTGTTGAACATCTTGACATTGTCAAGGTATTGAGTCGCTTGCTGGGTGTTGGATTTATCCGAGAAAGCGCTTTCATTCACGTTTTCCTGGGAAAGAATCGCGTTGCCGCCGAAAACATCGATAAACCCATCGGCGCAAGCTGGAACGGCAAAGACTCCCACGGACAAAAAAAGACAAAGAACACGAGGCGCACTTTTCATTGTAACCCCCTTGCGGCGATTATCCATCCACATTCCAGAGCGGAGATATGGAAACGAGATTAGATTATATACAAAAAAGGCCACGGGTTAACTAAACCACTGCGGCTATTTTCCATGTTTGAAAGCGGCGAGTATTCTCCGCGCGACCTCGGACGGGTCTTTGGCTTCCAGAATCGGGCGAAATTAAGCGGCAGCTCCTAAGAATGGATGCCGACCAGTAATCCATCTACGACCTCATCCGCAAACCTTAGGGTGTCCCAATGCGCAAGTAGGGAGGGATAAGCGGGATCGTAAAATTCCAGCTTGCGAAAGGCTTCCCGATCTCCGCTTAGACAGCGCCGAATCCATAAAAGATCATCTACAGCCTTCGTCATCGTCTCATCGCGTTAAAAAGCCCTCGTACATACTACGAAAGATTTCAGATTTTGTTTCAGGGTTGGGAGTTAAGACATCAAAACCGCGAAAACGCCCGGCCGACGGCGGCGAGGGTTTTTCTGATATCGGAATCCGAATGGGCCGACGACAAAAAACAGGCTTCAAATTGAGACGGCGGAAAGTAAACTCCCTCATCTAAAAGGGCGTGAAAAAAAGCCGCGTATTTTTTGGCGTCTGATTTTTTAGCGGAAGAATAATCCCGCACGGGCTGTTGAGAAAAAAAGACGGTAAACATCGGACCAAAGGAATTGACCTGGACCGAAACCCCGGCCTTTCGCGCTTCTTGACAGATTCCCGCGACAAGCTCATCGGTTTTGCGGTTTAAATCGGGATAGGGGTTTTCTTTTTTGAGGAGAGACAAAAGCTCAAGAGCCGCACGGGCGGCCACGGGATTTCCCGACAAGGTTCCCCCCTGATAAACCGGACCCAAAGGAGCCAAAAGATTCATGACCCCTTTTTTTCCGCCAAAAGCGGCCAAGGGAAATCCGCCGCCGGCGATTTTTCCAAGACAGGTCAGATCCGGAGAAATCCCAAAAAGTTTTTGCGCACCGCAAAAACCAAAGCGAAAGCCGGTGATAACCTCGTCAAAAATTAAAAGCGCTCCATGTTTTTGAGTCAAATCCCGCAAAGATTCTAAAAAACCTTTTTCCGGAACGACCGTCCCCATGTTTCCCGACACCGGCTCCACAATCACCGCGGCAATTTTTCCTCCCCATTTTTTAAAAGCCTCTTTGACGGCCGGAATATTATTATAAGGAAGACTTAAGGTCGTCTGGGCAAAAGACTTCGGCACGCCGAGAGAATCGGGGCGCCCCAAAGAAGTCAGGCCGCTTCCGGCTTGAACTAAAAGACTGTCGGCATGGCCGTGATAAGCCCCGGTAAATTTCACGATGAAATCCCGTCCCGTCGCGGCGCGCGCGAGGCGCAAGGCGCTCATGACGGCTTCGGTGCCAGAGCTGGTCAGCCTTAACCGCTCAAGACTTGGAATCGCTTTTTTCAAAACCTCGGCAAGTTCAATTTCAGTTTCGGTTGGAATTCCAAAAGTGGAACCTTGTTTTAACGCCAGGGCCGCCGCGTTAAGAACTTCTTTTCGGGCGTGTCCCAAAATCAAGGGCCCCCAGGAAAGACAATAGTCTATGTACTCGTTTCCGTCCACGTCCCAGATTTTGCTGCCTTGGGCTCTGGAGAGAAAACGCGGAACGCCACCGACGGATTTGAACGCTCGGACCGGAGAATTAACTCCCCCAACTAAAACTTTTTGGGCGCGCTTAAACAGACGCCGGGATTTTTCTATTTTTCTTTGAGCCATTGGGCGGCGGAAAGGGCGTGATAGCTGATGATAAAATCGGCGCCGGCGCGTTTAATGGAGGTCAAAAGTTCGAGGGCCGCCTTTTTTTCATCCAGCCAGCCATTTTTGGAGGCGGCCTTAATCATCGCGTATTCTCCGGAAACGCTGTAGGCCGCAATGGGGCAATCGAAATGGTCTCGCGCTCCTTTGATCAGATCCAGGCACGGCAAAGCGGGCTTGATCATTAAAATATCGGCCCCCTCCAAAACATCCAGAGATATTTCACGCATGGCTTCCCGGAAATTGGACGGATCCATTTGATGAGTTAAGCGATCCCCGAATTGGGGAGTGGACTGGACGGCCTCCCGAAAGGGCCCGTAAAAAGCGCTGGCGGTTTTGGCGGCATAGGCTAAAATCGGCGTCATTTCAAAGCCGGCTTTGTCTAAAGCCAAACGAATGGATGAGACTTGACCATCCATCATCCCGGATGGGGCAATGACGTCAAAACCGGCCTCCGCTTGAGACACGGCGGTTTTAGCGTAGAGTTTAAGAGTTTCGTCGTTGAGAATCCGGTCGCCTTTCAGAACTCCGCAATGGCCATGGCTTGTGTATTCACACAGGCACAAATCCGCAATCAAACAGAGATCGGGATATTTTTTTTTAATTCGGCGAGCCGCCTCTTGGACAATGCCGTTTTTGGCGTAAGCTCCCGAGCCCAAGGAATCTTTTTTATCCGGGATCCCAAAAAGAATCACGGCGCCGACTCCGGCCTGAACCGCCGTGCCCGCGGACTCCAGTAAAACGTCAATGGAATATTGAAATTGCCCCGGAAGAGACGGGATTTCCAATCGAAGTCCGCGACCCGGGCGGACAAAAAAAGGCATGACCAAATCAGCGGGATTTAGCTCCGTTTCTCGAATTAATTTCCGCAATTGAGGAGTTTGGCGAAGGCGGCGCGGGCGGGTTTGAGGAAAGGCCATGTTTTATTTTACACCTTTCCAAATCGTTTCAGGCTCTTTTAAAACCTTGTTGGCCCAACGCGCGGCGGTGAAAAGATAATCGGAGAGGCGATTTAAACAAACGACGGCGCTCCTTATCGAAGGATTTTGTTCTTCAATTTCACAAAGGCTTCTCTCCGCGCGGCGACAAATAGCGCGCGATAAAAAAAGCCGCGAGGCAATCTCAGAGCCGCCGGGAAGGATAAAATTTTTGAGAGTCTCTAAAGACTCGGTCATCTCATCAATATCTTTTTCAAGCTCAAAAACCGCTCCCTCAAGATGGATCTCTTCCTTTTCTTTTTCGGAAGCGACCACGGCTCCCAGTTCAAAAAGGCGATTCTGAATGCGCTCAAGGGGAGAAATGAGAGCCGCAAGCTTGGCTTCAGATTTAATCGCCCCAAGAGTCCACCCTAAGGCGGAATTTAATTCATCCAAATCCCCGCAGGCTTTAATCCGAGGATGGTATTTCGGCACGCGTTTGCCGCCGATGAGTCCCGTCTCTCCCAAGTCTCCGGTTTTGGTGTAGATTTTCACCTTTCTATTTTGGCAAATTTAACGGCGGAATATTTATTGTAGAATCAAGTTAATGGAATTAATCCCGACGGAATTTCGCTGCAACAACCGCTGCGTTTTCTGCGCTCAAGACGGCTTGTCTACCGAAGAATTTTCAAAAGACGAAAAAGATTTAGTCGCAAAAGCGAAAGCCGCTTGCCAAAAAGATTCCAAGATCGCCTTTGTCGGCGGAGAGCCCACCCTACACGAAGGCTTACTCGCGGCTATTTCTGCCGCGAAAGAGTCCGGGGCCGCTTACATCCTCATTCAGACCAACGGCCGACGCTTGGCCTACCTTTCCTTCGCTCAAAACCTCAAAAATGCGGGCGCCGATGCCTTGGATATTTCTCTCCAAGGCTCGACAGGCCCCATGCATGATTATCACACCCAGACCCCCGGAAGTTGGGCGCAGACCATTTTAGGAATTAAGCGCGCAAGGGAAACCGGTTTTCGCATCGGCATTTCAACGGTGATTACGCGCTCTAATTTCAGGCACTTAAGCGAAATCTCGCGCCTGGCCCAACATTTAGGAGCGGAAGCTTTTCATTTAAGCCTGGCCCTGCCCTATGGGCGCGCCGCTAAATCCTGGGCGCGAGTGATTCCTCTGGCGAAAATGGCGCGTCCCCATCTTACAAAAGCCCTCGACCTTTCTAAATCCTTGGGGCTTAAGACCGAATTGGGACAAGCCCTTTCTGAAACCTCAAACCCGCTGTTTGCGGGGATAGGCCCACATCAGCGCGTAGAGTTAGGGACAGTCCCTAACTCCAAAGAGTTAGGGACTGTCCCTAACTCGCGGCCCAAACCGGGGCTTCGCGAACGCCGCGGACCGCTCAAAACGGGAACGGAACTCAAAGAGTTATTCCCGGAAGTTTTTACCGGGGCCGACATCCCCGGAGGAAAGCCCTAAGATGGCCAACATCGGCTACATTCAGGTCGTCCGGCATTGCAATCAGTATTGTCGTTTTTGCTCGAATCCGGAAACCGAATATATGCTCGACGTTGAAACCGCCAAAAAGCAAATTGACGATTTTGTAAAACGCGGCTATTTTGGAATTATCCTCACCGGAGGCGAGCCCAGTTTATCCCCCCATGTTCCGGAAATCACCCGCTATGCCATTCAAAAAGGCCTGCATGTTCGGATGATTACCAATGGCTCCAAAATCGCGGAGATGCCCATCGCTCGCTCTTTTGCCGAAGCGGGCCTGCACCATTATCATGTTTCGATTCATTCCAGCCGCCCCCAGGTCGAGAATTTCTTGACCGGAGTGAAAAATTCTTTCGAAAAAGCTCTCCTGGCCTTGGAAAACCTCTCGGTTTTGGCTCAGGATTTTCCCATCGCGGTCAACATCAACACCGTCATTAATTCCTATAACGCCGATCACCTAGATGAGACGGCGCGCTTTTTCGTCGAAAAATTTCCGGTGATCTCCCATTTTGTCTGGAATAATCTCGATCCTTCGATGGGGAGAGCCGAAACCAATCGCGACACCGCGCCCAGGTTTCGGGATTTTGAGCTCTCTCTTTCAAAAGCGATGCGCTATCTCGATCAGCAGGAAAAAACCTTCAGGGTTGAGCGCGTGCCCTTGTGTTTCATGACGGAATTCGCGCATTGTTCGACCGAAACCCGAAAAATCATCAAAGGAGAAGAGCGCATAGTCCATTTCTTGGATGAGAAAGGAACCGTGCGCCAAACCGATTTTAAGCATCTTAAAAGCGAGGCCTGCCAATCTTGTTCCCTAGATGACATCTGCGCCGGGGCTTTCGATCTGGGAGATTGGTATGATCCGGCGGAACTCTCCCCGGTTTTTATTCCCAAAGAGCCCATTATCCAGAAAGTTCTCGCCGAAGAAGCCTCTTCAACAGTCCCGGAAAGAACGCCTCACCCCTTCTCAGAAAAACCTCCGGAAAAACGGCACTGGGTCAGACTCACCCGGGTCTGCAACGATCACTGCAGCTTTTGCCTTGACACTCCCGCTTGGAATGGAACCGCGATCCCGTGGAATGCGGTTGTCTCCGATCTCGAAAAAGGCCGCTCTCTAGGAATTAAGCGACTGGTCCTTAGCGGCGGAGAGCCGACCATTCATCCCGATTTCATCAAGATTGTCGCCAAATCGAGGGAGATGGGATACGAGCATGTTCAAACCGTCACCAATGGGCGGCGAATGTGCTACCCCGATTTCATGAAGGGCGCGGTCCAAGCGGGGCTTAAGGAGATCACTTTTTCTCTTCATGGCCACACTCCGGAGATTCATGACCGCTTGACCGGATCTCCCGGCTCTTTTGTCCAGGGGCTCGTGGCTTTAAGGCGCGCGCTCAAAATTCCGGGTCTGATTGTCAGCGTGGATGTGGTCATCAACAAGCAAAATATCCGGCATTTAAGAGAAATTTTAGATTTCTTCATTAACGAAGGCGTGCGGGAATTCGATCTTTTACAGGTGATCCCTTTTGGAAGCGCTTGGGAAAACAAAGAAGAACTGTTCTATGATGTCAAAGCCGAATTGCCCTATCTCCACCGGGCATTAGAGGTCCTCAAAAGAGGCGACGTGGTCTTGTGGACCAACCGCCTTTTGCCGCAATATTTGGAAGGCTATGAGGATTTAATCCAGCCCCCGTCCAAGCTTCACGACGAAGCCTCGGGGCGCGGGGTTCTATTCGATAAATTTCTCCATTACGGAATTAAGCCCGATTGTTGGGGGCGCTGCCAACACTGCTTCCTGCAAAACCTCTGCGCCGATATCGTCAAAATCAACGAAGAGAAAAAATTAAAAGCTTACCCTCTTCCGGAATGCCTCAAAGAAAATGCCGAGGCGGTCGAAATTTTTGAGAAAGCGGGCGCGCAGGAGCTCAATCATTCCCCCTCTCCCGAGTTCAAGATGAAAGAATATGTCGAGTTTCATATTCAAAGGCGTTATTTCGCCAAGGGAAAATCCTGCCAAGAATGCCGCTTTAACGCCTCCTGCGCCGGGGCCCCGATTCAATATATCCGAAAACGCGGTTTTCCCAAGCCAAGGCCTGAAATGCGGGTGAAACCCTCCGAAGCCGTGGCCGTTTGATGAGCGATTTTTTATCGGAAGATTTACTTCTTCCCAAATCCGGACACCAAACCCTCAAAAGCTTAAAAGAGGCGTATTTAAAACAGCTATTGCGCGAAACTCTTGTAGTCGCGGCGCAAAATCAATCTTGGAATTTAACTCCGCCGCTTTATGAATTATTGGCTGGGGCTTTAAAGACTTCCCCAAAGTCTGTTCTTGAAATTTTATCTTCTCCGGAAATTTCTCCCATTGTTTGGTGTCATCAAAGGAAAAATGATTTCCCCGGTTTTGAAAAGCGCATTAAAGAAGCCCTCCAAGCCTTGCCGGGATCTCTTTTGCTCTCTCTGGCCGCCAACAAACTTTTGCCCCCGGGCGGAGCGAAATTTTTGACCGATTCTCAAACCGAAATAATCTCTCACTCTCTCGGGTTTTCGATGAAACTGGAAGAAGGACGCCTGGGCTGGCATTTCGGGGCGGGAAGCGTCTCTGCTTTGAAAAGTTCCGGAACGGAAGGGCAGGTCAATCTTAACTCGGAAACTCTTTTGGGTCGGCGCCCGGCGGCGGCGGGAATTTCTTCGCAATTGTGCTATGTCACGCTAAAACCGCCTCGTCCCATTAAACTGGCGCTCAAAGATATCAATCCCATCGCCGAAATCGAGGCGCACCCGGATAAAACCGGAAACGCCCTGGACCTGGGCGGACACTCGGAAGAAGACTGGAGAGCGGCCCTAACGCAGTGTCTTGATTGGATATTAGAATTGTGGCCCGATCTTTTTGAAGAAATGGAGATACTGCTTAAACAGATTGTCCCGGTCGGCTATTCCGACACCCGGCATCTTTCCGCGTCCTACCGCGAAGCGGTTGGAACTATTTACCTGACCCTTCACCCCCATCTTTTGACCATGACTGAAGCCCTGATTCATGAGTTTCAGCACAATAAGATGAATCTGGCCTCCTATTTCGATATCTTTCTTGAAAACGCTTTTTTTCCTTTATATAAGTCTCCGGTGCGCCCGGACCCGCGTCCTCTGTGGGGAGTTCTGCTCGCGGTCCACGCATTTTTGCCGGTCTCCGAGTTTTACCGCAAAATGCGCGCGGCTCATCACCCGGTTTCTCAAACCCCGGATTTTGAACGCCGGCTTAAGGAAATTGACGAAAAAAATCGCGAGGGAATGGAGACTTTAAGAATGCACGCTCGCTGGACCCCGGCCGGCCGCGCCTTAATGAAGGAACTCGAAGCCCTTGAGACCCGACACCAGGGACAACGGGTCTCATAATTTTCAGCTTATTGCCAGAAAAATTTAAGATTGGATATTTTTGTCTGACAGCCTTGGCCGTTAAGAGTTCCCACTAGCGTGCTGGGAGAAGGAACCGTTTCATATGAAACGCCAGTGGCGGTCAGACTAATTGGGCCATCGGTCCCTGCGTTGGAGTTGCAGACCGCGTTGAGCCCATTTCCTGAGATTGTAAAATTGGAACTGCTCAGGACAAGGGTATAGGAACCGGCAAGATAAACATCTGCAGAATCAGTCTGAAGAGTGCATTCGGAAAGCGCCGTAGAGCCTACACCAAAAGAGAGACTTCCATTAAAGACATAACCTTGGTAAGAGCAATTATTAAAAGTTAAATTAATTGTGCTTGAAGTATAGGTTTGATAGGGAAGATATGAGGTAGAAGGGCAAGAAGGCGACCCCCCCGTAACAAAATTTCCCGTTATAGTCGGGCCCGGGGAACAACCGGGGCCGATGGTGGGAAAACCGCTATTGCCATGAACGCTGTTTAAGGCAAACAGCGCTAAATCGTTTAAGGCCCCGACCAAGGAACCGCTGGAAGAGGAGGAGGAGGTGTTTTTATGGCAAGCCCCCGCAAAAACAAGCGCCGCCGCCAGCGCCCAAGACAAAGCGCTTTTTCTCATAAGATTATTCGTCAAGCACTAGTTTAACAGGCTTTTTATATTCCCGCAAGGCCCAGGTAGCGCAACTGAAATTTCAGCTACGGACAGACGACCTGAAAAGAACCCCTAAGAACGGTTTTGCCGTCTAAGACGGCTTTGGCCTTCCAACGCCCTGAAAACTCCTCTCCTGGATCGTCTCCGGAAGCGAAAAAAATATCCACGACATCGGAATCGGGAACATTGAAAGTCAAATAGGCCGGAAAATGCCTTTGCCCCGGCGATTTCGGGGGCACATAGAGTTTGGTCGAATCCTGAAGTTTCCCGTCCGGGCGAAACCAGTAAAACCAAAAGCCGTGGCGACCGTATATTTTTTTGGGCAAACGCAAAAAGGCGTAAACCGTATCTTCCTTGCAGGAAAATTTTTTCGTGGGCAATCGTCCGGTCGGAATTTTACTGAAATAGAGATCGGGCAAATGCGGCTTTGCCGGCTTATTTTTCGGCCGAGGAGAAGCGCCGATTAAGAAAATAAGCGCCGACAATCCCAAGAAATTCATTCTCCATTTTCCGTCCATCAATCAAGTATATTAACTTTTAATTTGCTAACCTAAGGGTGATAAATCTTTCAAGTATCTGCCCATGCTTTATTCTTGGCGTTTTGTTTCTGCCCTTCTGGGAGCGGCCTGTTTTGCCGGCTTTTTTGGCGCCCTTTTGGGAGTCGGCGGCGGGGTCTTTATCGTCCCCATCATGGTTTTGATGTTTCATTTGCCCGTCAAAATCGCGATTGCGGCTTCCATCGTCAGCGTCATCGCCACTTCCAACGCCGGCGGCTCTTCATATGTGGATCAGAGAATCACCAATCTTCATTTAGCGATGTTTTTGGAAATCGCGACCACTATCGGGGCTCTCTCGGGAAGCCTTTTGGCTCTCTATTTAAAAGAATGGGTCATGCTGATTATCTTTGCCGTGATGCTGGCCTACATGGCCTACACCGCTTTTATCACCCGGAATGTAGATGATCACCGAATCGCTTCGGGAAATTACACCGACGTCAAGCAGGACCGCTTATCGGCTTATCTCAACTTACGCGGCGACTATTATGACGAAGCGGCGCAAAAAACCGTCACCTATACCATCACCCAGGCCCCCATCGGGGCCGCGATTTCCTATTTAGCCGGGCTTGCCTCGGGGCTTCTAGGCGTCGGCGGAGGCGTCTTAAAAGTGTCGGCCATGAACCGCTATATGAACGTTCCGATGAAAGCCGCGGTCGGAACGAGCAAACTCATGATCGGAGTTACCGCGGCGGTGAGTTCCATTCTTTTTTTCATGGCGGGCCTCATTCATTTTTATGTCGTCGCTCCCATCGCCATTGGAACCACCCTGGGAGCGACCGTGGGAACCATGGTCATGAACCGCCTTCACAGCGCAATCCTTAAATGGCTTTTCGCGGTCTTGATGATTTATCTTAGTTACGGAATGTTGACCAAGGCCTTGGCCCTTAAATTCGGACTCCATTTGCCGATACTCGACTAATGACAAAAGAAAACCCCACTCCGGAAGAAGTCAAGGAAGCCAACGTCTACAGCGGCGTCTATCGGGTCTTGATGGCGGGAATGTTTTTAAGCACCGCCCTTTTTATCATCGGAGTCGTCTTGGCCCTTCTCCATCCGGCCGTAATACCTCTTAACTCGATGTGGATTTTAGAGCAGTATCATCTCGGAGTGCTTTTTCAAGGGTTGCTTCTGGGAAACCCCGCCTCCTATATGATGTTGGCTACGATTCTCTTGATTTTAACGCCGGTAACCCGGGTCTTGGTCTCAATTTACGCCTTTTGGGTGGATCAAGATTACAAATTCGTCATCGTAACCGCCACGGTTTTTATCGTGATGGCGCTGACCGTTCTTTCTTCCTTTTTCGGCCTCAAATAGGCGCTGAGAGTCTCAATCAACTCAACAGCTTGATAAAAGACTTAATGGTCGCGGAAACATTTTCCAAAGCCTTGATGTTCCCAAAACGCTTGGCGCTTTGAATGATGGCCGCTTTAGCCGCAAACGGAATTGAAGCCCCGGAGGCCGCAATTCCCGCTTTTTGAGCTGCCTCAATCATCAAGGCCGCCGCTCCGCTGACATGGGGAGCCGCCGGAGAGGTGCCGGAAACATACTCATAGGGCGCGGGTTCTATGGCATAAAACTCTTCCGGAAGTTGCGTTGCCGCCTTGATGTTGACCCCGAAAGCGAAGATATCCGGCTTTTCCTCAACCGTTTGCTTCTGGGGGTTAAAAACCAATCCATGGGAAGAAAAATCCGCCGGCGCGTGATGATAATCCATCGCCCCGACCGAAATGGCGCTTTCTGAGGTTCCCGGGGTTCCCACTTGAAAGCCCGCAGGCAAGTCCAAACCGGAATTGCCGGCGGAAACAACGACAATGACGCCCTGCTTGGAAAGTTCATCGACTTTCCTGGAAATTTCATCCGAGGAATATCCTCCTGCGGCGCCAAGACTTAGATTAATAATCTGAGCCCCATCTTTTGCCGCCGCTTCAAGCGAATTTAAAACCGCTTTGCTGGTCTCCTCTCCGTCCAAGGCCACGCCCGGCAAACTGGTGTTGGACAAGGCTTGATAAGAGAGAATTTCAGCTTCGGGCGCGATCGCGTGAATGATATCGGCCATCGGAGTGGCATGATTTCCTTTCGCATGATCGCCGCGGTCGCGCGTAAAACTAGCGACCTTGGAAACAGCGTTGGCAAGATCAGGATGCTCTGGATCGACGCCATTATCAATAACGGCGACTTTAATTCCTTGTCCGGTCAAACCTTTTTTCCACAGAGCGGGAATCCCCATCCTCCATAGGCTTTCTCCCAAGGGAAACGAGCGCACCAGGGCCTCTGAGACCGCGGCTTCAACTCGGCGGCGGTTAAGCTCTTTTAAAATAATAGGTAACTGATCATGGGTGACGCTAATCATCTGCGCTTGGCCCCCAATAGAAATGGGGCGCCCCGTCGCCGAGAAAAGAGAAAAAAGCAAACTCTGAATCCGGGCGGCTTCTTCGGCTAATTTTTCTTGGTCTTCCGGAGCGGCGGCCTTAAGTTCCGCCTGTTTGTCTTTATAGGCGCTCAGGGTCTCCATTAAAATAGTATTGAGAATTTTCGTCGGGCGCTTTTCTTCGGGCACCGGGATCAAATGAGCCGGGCGGTCTCCTTTAGCGGCGGGAGTAGTTAAGATTTTCTGCGCGCGCAAAACCAAGGCGCTTCTCCATTCCGGATAATCGTGCCCGGCAGAGACGTTTTTTCTAAGAAGGCGATGCCTGGCATAAAGACCCGGGGCGGCCGGATTGAGACTGTAATGAGTGGAAAATTCCGCCAAGGACACCGCCTCGTTGAGTTGGGCCTGGGTAATCCGGCTCAAAAAATTAGGGTCGGCAGCGACCAGGGGCTTTAAAATCTCGTGAAGAGCGACTCCCAAATCCGTGGCCTGTCCGCCCATGCGGTAAAGTTTGGCGTATCTTAAATACCTGCCCTGAACCGCGATTGAATTAGGAAGCCCCCAAGATTCTAAATCAGTCCCGGCATCGACTGAGGTTTTTAAAAGGAGGGCCAGAGCCGCTCTTTCGGATTCGTCTTGGGAAACCGGGTTTAAAGCCGATGCCGACGAATTTTCGCCGTCAAAAAGAGCTCCCACTGACGGGTTTTTGGCGGAGACAAGGTCCTCCGCGCGGAATTTTTTGAAAAGAGATTTGATAGTAGAGGCAAACGAGAATTTTTGCTTCTGTTGATTTTGAAGTTGGAAAGACGCGCGAGATTTCCGCGCCGCGGGCAAAGCCTCTGCGGCCTGAGAGAAGGGTTCTGAAATCCGCGCCTTTAACCCCGCTTTTACGGAAGACATGCCTGGCTCAAGAACGTCAGGGAGTTTCTCTAATCCGAAAGAAGAGGGAAGGATGTTTTCCGCGTTTAAATTATCCGGCGAAAAAGAAAAGTTTTGGATGACGGGCGTTTCTCCCGCCAACGGCGCGCTTTTGTCGGAAGCGAAATTGACTGCAAAAGAAAGTTGCGGAATCAACAGCGCGGCGCACAACAAAGGCGAGAAAATTTTTTTCGCTAAAGACAATTTCATGTTCGGCTCCTTTTCCACTTTCACCAGAGATACGCTATTATAGGGCTCTGTAAAGACCCCGTCTAGGGTCTAAAGGCCCATGACGCCTCTGGGTATTTAGACCCAGAAAAATTCCTACAATAGAGGCGTGGAGCTTCCAAGGCCGCTGTCTCATTCCTCGATGAGTCTCTACGAGGAATGCCCGCAGAAATATAAATTCCGCTATATCGAGCGCATTCCGGAAAAACCCAGACACTTTTTTTCTTTTGGCTCCAGCGTTCACTTGGCTTTAGAATTTTTTTACGGCGTAAAAACCTTACCCGCCCCAAGTTTGGAAGAGGTTCTCAATTATTACCGGCAGAATTGGATTTCAGCGGGATACAAAGATAAAGTCCAGGAAGAAGAATATTTCGCGGATGGCGAGGATATTCTCAAACGCTTCTATCAAAAACATATATCGGATTTTAAAATTCCCTTTTTCGTCGAATATAAATTCGATTTCAAGATTAACGGCGTTCCCATCACCGGCAGAATCGACCGGATTGACAAAACTCCCGACGGCAAGCTTTGGGTCACGGATTACAAAACCGGAAAAGCCCTCGAAAAAGAGCGCGTCTTGACCGATGGGCAGCTGACCTTGTATCAAGTCGCCTGCGAGGAACTTTTAGGCGCCCCGGTCGCGAGACTTTCTTTTTATCATCTGCCGACTCTGAAAGAACAGGTCATTGAGCGCCATTCCGAGGATATCGTTTCCGACTTGCGAAAAAAAGTCACCCGCGTCGCCGACTCCATCACCCAAGAGCTTTTTGAGCCGCTGCCTTCGGAGCAAAAATGCCGATGGTGCGACTATAAGATTTTATGTCCGGTCTATCAGGACCGCGGGCGCAAAAACGGAAGCCTTGCCTCCAGGGCCGCGCCGGAAATTACGCAAAATGAACAACCCACCGATGAGGATCTTCCCGCGCTGGTCGATCAATATGGGCAGCTGTGCGATTTAATTCGCTCAAATCAGGAAGAGGCGCGGCAGCTTAAAGAAAAAATTTTGGCGGTGTTTTCCAAAAAAGGTTTTGTCCGGGCTTTCGGAAAAAAATTCGAGGTCAATCTTTCGGAAGAAGAGAGCTGGGAATTCTCCGATAAAAAACAAGTTCTCGCCCTCATTAAAAAAGCCGGCCTTTATGAGCGCGCTCTCGGGCCCCGAATTGAGCGCATCATCGAGATTCTTGAAGACGAAAAATTGCCCTCTGAGATCAAAGGCGAATTGGCCGCCTTCGCCAAAAAAACATTAAAAAAAGATTTAAAGCTCAATTCTCTTAATGGAGTTTAAGACTTCTCATTTCCCCGAAAGCGGAAAATTCGCCGTCGGCTCTTGAGAAGTCTTGGGAAAGATTCGAGCCGTTTCTAAAACCCCAGCAAAAAAACCCGGCGTTTTTGGCCGAAGCGATGCCGACCGTCGAATCTTCGATGGCCAGGCCCTCCTGCGGAGAAATATTTAAATTCCTCGCGCTCTGAAGGTAAAGGTCCGGGGCGGGCTTGGTTTTATTTCCCACTTCTTCGGCGCTTAAAACCGACGCAAAATAATCGCTCAAATCGAAACGCTTGAGAACTCGCAATATCCAGCGTTTGGGAGAAGAGGAGGCCAACCCCACCGGGATACGGTTTTCTTTCATCTCTTTTAAAAATTCGACGAGCCCCTCGGCCAAAGACGCCCGGCGCTCATAAATATCCAGGGCGACTTTTTCGCAAGAAAAAAGAAATTCTTTTTTTGTCTGTTTGAGCCCGTAATTTTTTGAGAAATGGTGATAGACGTCTTCAACTCCCATTCCCACAATTTCATGAAAAAGGTCCGGCGTCCAGCCGCTGAGCATGGACTGAAAAACCGGAGCCTCCACTTCCCGCCACAGCTGTTCGCTATTGACCATGACTCCGTCCATATCCAGGACCAGAGCCCGGATATCAGGGCTCGACAGAAATTTTTTGGAAGCGATCGAGAGTCGCATAAAGCCCATTTAAGGCGATTAATTCTTCATGAGAACCGGACTCCGCCAATTCTCCGCGGTTAAAGACCAAAATTTTGCCGGCATTTTTAATGCTGGATAAGCGATGGGCGATGGAAAGGGTGGTGTTGGACTTAGAAACGCGCTCTAAGGCCGCTTGAACGCTTTTTTCGCTGGCGGCGTCCAAATTGGATGTGGCCTCATCCAAGATTAATAAGGACGGCTTTTTTAAGACCGAGCGCGCGATAGCCAAGCGCTGCCTTTCTCCGCCGGACAACTTGAGCCCGCGGTCGCCAAGATGGGTCAAAAGCCCGTTTTCAAGGCGGCTGACAAAATCATATGCGTCGGCGATTTTCAAGGCCTCAATAATTTCCTCTTCGCTCGCGTGAGGGTTTCCCAGGCTGACATTGGCGGAAACGGTATCGTTAAACAAAACGGTTTCTTGCGTGACCAGCCCCATCTTGGCGCGCAAGGACGCGGAACAATAATCGCGAATGTCTTTTCCATCGATGAGAATTCTTCCTTCGTTGGGATCGAAAAGGCGGAGCATCAAGTAGACCAAGGTCGTTTTTCCCGAGCCACTGGGGCCGACCACCCCAACGGTTTGTCCGGCTTGAATCTTAAAGCTGACATTTCTCAACGCCCAGCGTTCCTGCCCCCCATAGCGAAAAGAGACGTTCTCAAATTCAATCAAGGATTTCAAAGACTCGAATTTAGGCGCCGCGGGTTTGTCGACTACCGAGGGTTTTTCATCCAGGACTTGAAAAATGCGGTCGGCGGAGGCCAAGGCCATTTGAAGCTTGGAGTTGAGCTGCGAGATATTTTTAATCGGCGCGTAGGCCGCGAAAAAACTTCCCAAAAAGACAAAGAATGACCCCGGGGTCATTTTAAAAGCCAGAATTTCCTTGCCTCCCTGCCAGATGACGGCGGCCATGATCAGGCTTCCCAGAAATTCCATCAACGGCCCGGATAAGGCGGTCGCGCGAAAATAACGCATCATCTGGTTAAACAAAGCGTCATTTTCAATTTGAAAGCGCGCGATGGCCCCGGATTCATAATTAAAAGCCTTGACCACCAGCATCCCCTGAAGGCTTTCCTGAAAGCGCGAGTAGAGTTCGCCCATGATTTCCTGGCTTTTGCGGCTGGACGATCTCAACTTTTTTCCGAGAACGGACAAAACCGACGCCGCGAACGGAATCGTAAACAAGGCCGTCAGGGCGAACTGCCAATGGATAAAAAACATGACGACCAAAAGAATTAAAACCGTCAGGGAATCGCGAACCAGATAGAGGGGAACGAACTGAATTCCATCTTGAAGGCGGGTTAAATCGTTGGTCAGGCGAGAGAGAATGTCGCCGCTGCGGCTTCTCCAAAAAAATTCAAGCGACAGCTCATGCAGATGGCGAAACAAATCCTCGCGAATTTCCTGGGTGATGATTTGGCCAAGATAGCTCATCAGATAAGCCTGGGTATAGGTGAAAATCATTTTCGTGAGAAAAATAATGGGGATGATAAAGACAACCCCTTCGAGGATTCGGGGATTTTTTTTAATGAAGACATAATCGACGACGGGCTTTAAAAGCCAGACCATCGCGCCGTTAAAGATGGCGACAAAGACCATGACGACGCAGGCCTGGGCGATGCGCCGTGAGTGGGGCTTGAGATAAGGTTTTAAGCGTCGCAAGTTGTGCATGGAGGCGTTTTCATTATAGCGAAAAACTACCCCTGGCAAAAAACCAAAAGACCCGCTATCCTTTGAAGGTGATTTTTAAGCGCGTGCCGCTGTGGGCCGTTGTCGCCTTTGTTTTTGGGAGCGCGGTTTTTTCTTTCTGGCTTAACAACGCCGCGCGCTGGCCGGATTACCGCGAACTCGCCAAGAAAGGGCGCGCGGCCACCGGATGGGTGACCGCCAAGGGCCTCAACGGCAGCCGGAAAGTGAATTACTCTTTTGCCGCCAACGGCCGCATTTATAGCGGAGAAGGCCGCGCCGGGTTTGGAACTCCCCGATTTAAGGATATCTCCAAGGGAGATGAGGCGCTTATTTTTTATCTTCCTCAAAAGCCGGAGATTTCAGTCTTGGGAGATCCTCAGGCGCATTTAAGGCAGCAAAACCGCCTCTTGGCCTTCCTTTTTACCTTGATCGCCGTTCTCGCTTTTTTCGCTCTCCGCCGTGAATTGCGGCGCGGGGAAGGCCGGGACGAACGCTTTAAAGAGCGGCAATTTTAAGAATGGGAGTTAAAGCGAACATCCTAAAACCAAGAACTTATTGGGTTGATTTCAGCCGCTACGCCTTGATTTTTTGCTCTATAGGGGGTATAATAAACCATATATGGGGCGGGCAAAGCTGATTTTCCATTCCAAACACATATACCCCAGTGGAGAGCTTATCGAAATAAAGGGATGGGCGGCGCCAAAAGATTCGTGGAGCGTTTTCTCGGAGAAGTCGAAGGGCTAAGAGGGAAGAAACCATGAAGATTAAAAATATACTCGTCGGGATTAAAACGCCGCAAGAAGGAGCGCGGGAATTTATCGCGACCATGAAGGATATTCAGGCGGGAAAGCATCCTGTCAAGAAAGAAGGCGTTTATTTCACAAGCCTTGAGGCGATGCGGAAAGTTTTGACCCCCAAGCGCATTGAACTTGTTCACCTTATCCGGGAGAAGGCGCCGGACTCTATTTACGAGTTGTCAAGGCTTTCAGGGCGGGATATTAAAAATGTTCAAGAAGACGTCGCTCTCTTGGCGAGAATTGGACTTGTGGTTCTCAGCCGAACTAAAACAAGAAGAGAGCGCGTCATTCCCCGGGTTTCCTACGACCGCCTGCAACTTCAAATTCCGGTTATTTGATGTTCCCCTGACGTTCCCCCCAGAAACTAGGCCAGGAGGAATTGGTTATCTGAGGTGCTAAGATAGACCAAGGAGGCCCAAAATGGCGAGAAGAAAATATAGGGAAG
>DAHZHT010000017.1 GCA_027406905.1 Elusimicrobiota bacterium | reverse complement strand
AGAAATGCCGAAGACTTTGTCTCTATGGAAAAAGGAGTTGGACGCTCGTCGTATTCCTTATCAGGATTATATGTTCGAGTAGTTCTGCGCCTGAGCCAATAAAAATCAAGGAGGGTTTATGCTTATTTTTTTAGTTGCGGTGTTTGTTCTTGCTTTTGCGAGCGTGCGCGTGGTGACGGAATACGATAGGCTGATTCTTTTCTTTTTAGGGAAGTTTCAGTCTGTTGCGGGGCCGGGGATTGTTTTTGTCGTTCCTGGGCTGATGAGCGCGCAAAAAATCACTTTGCGCGTGGTGGTTCATGACGTGCCGCCTCAAGACGTCATCACGAAAGACAATGTCTCCATTAAGGTCAACGCGGTCGTTTATTTTCGCGTGGTCGACCCGCAAAAGGCGATCTTAGCCGTCCAAGATTTTTTTTACGCGACCAGCCAGTTGTCGCAGACGACGTTAAGAAGCGTTTTGGGGCGAATGGAGATGGATGAACTCTTGGCCAATCGGGAAAAAGTTAATTCCGATCTTCAGCAAATTTTAGACTCGGATACCGAACCCTGGGGGGTCAAGGTCATTAAAGTCGAGGTTAAAAATATCGATCTTCCGGAAGATATGGTGCGGATGATTGCCATGCAGGCTGAGGCCGAAAGAGAGCGCCGTGCGAAAATTATTCGCGCCGATGGAGAGTTTCAAGCCTCCCAAAAATTAAAAGAAGCCGCCTTGGTTCTTTCGGATAACCCCGTCAGCATTCAACTTCGCTATTTACAGTCTTTATCTGAGATCGCTACCGAGAAAAGTTCGACGATCGTTTTTCCCATTCCCATCGATTTTTTCTCGGATCTTTTGAAATCTAGAAAAGAGGGTTAATCGCGCCAATTCTAGGCGAATCTCAAATTGGGCAGGCTTATCATCGCGATTTTATCGTTTTGCCCGCCGGGCTTTGAGGGGGCGTTTGTTTGTCCGGAAAGCCAATGCGGAATAATCCAGTCTATGATCCCCATTAAAGTCACGCTGGCGGCGGCGATGAGCATAGCCGAGTTGATTGAAACAAAATCAAGCAATACTCCCATGATGATTCCGCCCAGGGCCGATGAGAGAAGTTGCGCGATAAAAAGCGCGCTGGCGACCCGGCCTAAATAGTCATCTGGTATCTCTTTGCGCACGACCGGCGCCATTGCGACTCCCAGAGGAGCGTGGAAAAACGAAGTGAGGAGTTGAACCGCCAGCACAATAGGCAGATTAATCCAAAAAGCCCCCGGAAAAAGAATCGCGGGGAAAAGCCACATTAGCCAAAAAAGCGGAGAGCTAGAGCCGGCGATGCGGTAAAACCACTTGATTCCCATTTTATTGATGAGGGCATCTCCCCTGGATCCTTGCATTAGCCAGGCGCCGAGAAAAAGCCCCAAGGATTCAACGGCGAAAGTGAGACCGAGGACGCCGCCCGCTGTTCCAAATATCGCGGTGAGAATCGCCGGCAAATGGGCCGGGGGAACGAGGAGTTTTCCGATAAAAATCGGAAAAACGACCAAAGGTAGCGCGTCGCTAAGGGAAGAATCAAGGGAAGATGAGAAGAGCCATACCTTGAGGACCTTGTTCTTGAGGATATAGGCAAGGCCTTGGGTTCCCTCATGTCGAGATAGAAATTCTAATAGGGAGTTAAGCCATAGAGATCGAGGACGAGTTTCACTGGAGTTCTTGAATTGAAAGCTTTTCGACAGGTCCTTGAGCGTTTGAAACGCCGCTGTCGAGGTTTTTCTGAATAAATTGCCGATCAAGCGGCCAGCGGCTCTGAAAAATTGTCCGAAGGTGTTAATCTCAAGGTTTTGTCGGGGGTCTTTGATTCCAAACCAATAGACTGGAATCGCCGCGAGTAAAAAGAGGCTATAGAATCCATAGGCGATGGCATAACCGGCAAACCCGAAATAGCCGACCAAGGAGCCGACGATAGCTCCGGCTGCGATAGGAAAAATGATTCCGGCTAGAGATGAATACTTGGTGATGACAGCGGAAGCTTCTTTGTTTAGTTTGCCGTCGGTCCCGACAAAAGCGTTTGAAGCCGCGCCGTATACGATCGCCTGAATCCCTTGGAAAACAGCGTTGGCGACGGTTACCGCCGCTAGCGCGAGAAAACTTAAATGTCCCAGGAAAAATAAAAGCGGGATAGTCCCCATCATAGCCGTTCTCCCGACCATCGTGGACACAAATAAAATTCTGAAATTAGTCTTGTCTACCATTAGGCCCACCGGCAGAAAATTAATCAGCGCCATCGTGCCTAGCTGGATATTGCGAAGAACTCCCATCATGGTCTTACTCTTTTTGAGAGCTTGCATGACCAAAAACGGCTGGCTTAAAATATAGAAATAAGCGCCAAAAGAAGTCAGGATGCTGGAAGCCCAAAACAAAGACCATAATGATTTTGGAAGCTTGACCTTGGTTTTAGCGTTTTCCTGTTGAGGAGGTTGAGGCAAAGAAGAATTGTCATGGGAATTAAGAATTGAACTCGCGCGTTCAAAGGGCGAGAGAATGTGAGAAAAAGCGGGGAGTAGCGGCTCGGTTTCCATCTGAGGCGCCCCATTGGAGCGGGACCGTGAACCATCAAAAAAAGATTCCGAATCCGAAATAGAAGATGCTTTCTCCGGGAAAGTCTTGGACTGGGGCGAAAACCTGGCGATAGTCTTGGCTCCCATTGGAATAAAAGCAGATCCCTGAGGCGATTTTGGAGCTTGTGTTTGGGGGGAAACGACGCTTGGCTGAGAAATTTTAGAGAGCGTAATAGAAGTCTCTGTTCCTTTAGGAGAGGCGGGCAGAGTCGTTTCCCTGGAGTGTAGAGGTTCCAGGTTCTCTGAACTTAAATTTCCAGGCGCGAGAGGGGCTAAATCGGGCGTTTGGAAATTAGTATTTCCTTCCAAGTTAAAATCGGGGTTGACTATTCCTTTGATACTTTGAATTCCAGATATGTTTTCCCCAGGGTCGGAAATTTGGGCGGCTTGGATTGCGGAGACGGGGGCGAGATTAATGAAAATGGCCGCGGTTAAGACCGTTGCGATCGCGCGTTTTAATAAAGGCATAAGGATTCATATAGAATAGATAAAAATAAAAGATAAGACCTGAGGCAAAAGACCTATTTGTGGTCTAGGCCTTTAGACCTATTTCGCCGGTCTTGATGCGGAGGAGGCGAGACCAGCACGGCGCCCATTTCTCCTTCAAGGCCCATGCGGTTATTTTCTTCTTCCATGGCGATAATCAAGGCATGAAAGGATTTAAAGAAAGCTGATACCACTGCGGGGTCAAAGAGTTTTCGTTCATGGGCCTTGATGTATTGTTTTGCGTCTTCAAGAGTCCAGGCCCCTTTATAGACTCTTTCAGAAACCAATGCGTCAAATACATCCGCGACCGAGACGATTCGGGCTTCCAAGGGAATTTCTTCTCCCTTAAGTCCATATGGATATCCGGATCCGTCATAGCGTTCGTGATGGGCGACGGCGATTTTTGAGGCGATGCGCAAGAGTTTACTCTCGGCGTTGGCGAGCATTTTGCTTCCATAGACGGTGTGCTTTTTCATCTCCTCGTATTCTTCGGGCGTCAATTGCCCCGGCTTTCTTAAGATGGAATCAGGGATGGCGACTTTACCGATGTCGTGCAAAGGGGCGGCATAGCGGAGGTCTTCCGCTTCTTGATGAGAAAACCCCATCGCGAGCGCGAGTATTTCGGAGAATCTGCTCATTCTTCGCAGATGTTTGGCCGTGTCTTTTTGATCGCGAAACTCAGCCACTAAAGCCATCCGGTAGATGGTTTCCAGATGGGATTTTCGCAATTCCTCATAAAGGGTGGCGTTTTCGATAAAGGAAGCGGCCATGGTCGAGAGAATGGATAAGAGGCCTTCGTCTTCTTCGGTAAATGTTCCGCGAATTTTATTGACGACCTCAAGGACTCCGCTGACTTTTCCTTCCCGGTTTTTAAGGGGAACGGCAAGAACCGCGCGCGTTTTATAATTGATGATGCGGTCTAAATCTTCCCTAAACCGAGGATCTCTGTAGGCGTCTTTTAGACTGATGGCATTTCCCGTCTTTGCGACCTGGCCCGCCACGCCTTGCCCAATAGGCATTCTAAATATTTTTTCTTCCATTCCAAGAGCGACAGTCGTCCAAAGTTCTCCCTTGTTTTGATCAATGAGGAAAACTGAACATCGGTCGGCATTGAGAACTTGGCAAACTTGCTGAGCGATGCGGCTAAGCAGGCTCTCCAGTCTGTTTTCGGCGGCGATGGATGTTCCAAATCGCGCGAGAAGCGATTGTTTCTTTTCTAGTTCTTGCCTGCGTCCCATAAAATAAAATTCCAGCCTTGAGAAAGCGTAGTATTTATCCGGCCTAAAGGTAAATGACTATTCGGCCCGATTACTTGCCTAACGCACTAAACTATTGTCCCAAGTGGCGTTGAGGATACTGAGCGGCTCGTCATCGTCATGAAAGCTGCTAGCCGTGAAAGACGATATTGCCAGGCTCGTTAGGAGAACCGGAATTTAAAAAAGATTTCCAATCGAAAGCGACTGCCCCCCAAACATTCTTCCGCCAAGGCCCAAAACTATAGACGGTGAAATGCTTTCCTTTTACGAGGTAGATCAAGGGTTTGAATCCATTGAATGAATCTGCGGGGACAACAGGAAGATAAACCGGAACCAATTGACTTAACTTTCTCGGCAAACGCCCATGTTTTCTTCGGTAAAGCTCAAGCGCCAATCCCACTCGTAAAACATTGACCCCGGAAAGAAAAACATGGTATTTGGTAATTAGTCCAGGAAAAACACGACCAGAGACTGCGTCGGTTTTCTTAATTGCTTCCAAAATGACATAATCCTGCAAGGCTTTTTGACGGTTTATTTTCGATTGACTTAAAGCTTTCAATGTAGCCTCTTCCATGCTTATATCCGGCCTCTGACTTAAAAAGACAGAGACTGCCCCAGGATTATTGTTCATACAAGATTGGGTACTAAGATTTTTCAAAACATCCAGATCGGCATCCGCCCTAGAATAGAAAGCTTTAAAAGATCCGGACTCATTCAAAAACGGATTTTTCCCCACAGCCTGGGCGTTAAGTTGGTGAGCTGAAGTCTTAACTTGGAAGGTCACCCTAGAAAAAATCTTCCGGCAATCTTGAGAATTCTTTAATTGATTGAGAAGGGCCAAACTTCGGTTTAGATAGCGCGGATGTGGGTCTACTTGAAAGCTATTGAGCAACAAATTGTAGGACAAGACAAAACCATTTTGCGCGACCAAGAGGGGAAGGATGGAGGGTGGATATTTCTCATCTGAAAACTGAACCATCATTTCTTCGGCGGCAATTAAATCTTTTTCCGCCACATCAAAATGGCCGCGCCCTAGATTCATTTTAGCGTCCAGGATATCTAGGCGAAATAGATTGAGGTAATCCCCGTAGTTCGGTAATAGAGATTGAGGCGTCCACGAAGGAAGTTTTTTCCCAAACAGGTTTCCTGGATTGTTTTCTTGAGCTGCTTTGCGCAACCAAAGGAGAGCGGATTGATTTTTAGCGAGAATCTCATTAATGCGCGGGTTAGATAGGAGAGTGGTATTGGTGGGTTTAAAAATCCAAGACTCAATTTCCTTAGATTGATTGAGAACAATGGGGCTAAGAGCTTTGCGCGCCGCATTGTAATAGTAGGAATCAGCCGATGCCAAATGAGGGAAAAGCAAGCACACAAGAAAAATAAGTTTCTTCACTCCAGGATTTTTACATTTTCTCCTGTATAAAGTCAAAATTTTTTGCACAACGGCAGTAATTCCGCATATCGTAGCGGAAGCGTCTCAAAATGGGGCGAAATCGGAGCTGGCAGATTCAAGGATTTCAGCTTCTGTAAAACCAAATCATCCATGAATAGGCGTGATAGATGCAGCTTGGTGAGGCCTTAACGTTGCGGCTGCTTGAGATTCTGGTCAAAAAATACCATGGCCTAAAAATGGGGGGAACGTCCACCTCATAAGATGCTAAAATATAGAAATGGGTGCTCATCTCGGTCTGGGGACCGCTTTTTTGGCGGGACTAGCTTCCTTCTTGTCCCCTTGCGTTTTACCGCTCATCCCAGGGTATCTTTCTTTTATTTCCGGCCTGTCGCTGGATGAATTATCTAAGCAGGGAGACGCCAGTATTTTTAAGGGGGCGGGGCTAGGCTCTATTTTCTTTGTCTTGGGCTTTTCCGTCGTTTTTATCGCCTTGGGGGCGTCCGCTTCGGCTCTTGGCAGAGAATTTTTCATGCATCGCCTTTTGCTCGATCGGATTGCCGGAGGAGTGATTATCCTTTTTGGTCTGCATATGAGCGGAATTGTTCCAATTCGATTTTTTTACTATGAAAAGCGCGCTCAGGCCCATGTGGGTCCAAGTTTGCTGGGGGCCTTTATTATGGGGCTTGCCTTCGCTTTTGGCTGGACCCCCTGCATCGGGCCGATCTTAGGCGCGATTTTAGCCTTGGCCGCGACCCAGAAAACTTTGACGGAAGGGATGAGGCTGTTGGCGGTTTATTCCTTGGGATTAGGAATCCCCTTTATCGCCTCGGCTTTTGGGATCGGCTCGTTTCTGAAACTTTTTAAGCGATATAAGAGCGCTTTACCTTGGATTGAACGCCTCTCGGGGCTCTTTTTAGTTTTGATGGGGCTTTTAATCTTTTTTAACCGTTTGCCGGTTTTCTTCTCCTGGTTAAAGGGTAGTATTTAGGGAAAACCCTCTCCAATTTCCGGCGTTTAATTTTTTAATTGCCAGCTTGGGCTGTAATAATTTAGAATAGGTCTTCAGCTTGATTTATGGCGACTGTTTGGCGCGATGAGGACGATGCAAAGAAAGTGGCGGCCGCTTCTAGGAGAGTTTCGATGTATAAAAAATGGTTGGGAGCGCTTGCCGCTCTGATTTTAGCGGGATTTGTTTTTTGGTTTTTTATCCAAGGCGGCGGGGCCGGCAATCAAGACGCGAGTTTTCCCGCTCCTAATTTTACGCTCCCGGATCTTTCGGGAAAGGGTATTTCTCTCTCTCAGTTCAAAGGGAAGGTGGTTTTCTTGGATTTCTGGGCGACCTGGTGCGATGCTTGCCGGGAAGAAATACCCGATTTGATTCGCCTCTATCAAGAAAAAAATTCAAAGGGACTGGTGGTGCTTGGCGTTTCCGTTGATGCTCTTGGGAAATCCGTGGTTCAGCCTTTTGTGAACCAGGCTCAAATTCCTTACCCTGTCGTCATTGCGGGAGATCATGTTCCGGCGGGATATGATATCTCCGGCCTTCCAACCGCATTCCTCATTGATAAAAATGGAATTGTTCGGCATGAGTATATTGGGGCTGTTTCCTATGAGGATGTGGTCAAAGACATCAACTCACTCCTTTAAGAATTTATTATTTGCCGCGCTATTCTTTTCCCTTTTTTATTTTTCCCCGATTTCTTCTTGGGCACAAACTGTCTCTTCGTCCAGCACGACTGTTGTCTGTCAACCCCAAAACGACTCAGGACTTTACCCCGATGGCCATCTTTTCCATAAACTGATAGCCGACCCCAGGCAAGTCCAGCTTTTGATGTCTTATTATCAACTGCAGGGAGAGAATATGGGAGATGTGGCCTTGGGGCATCGCTGGGGAATGGACCGTTGGAGCGATCGCTGGGGCGATCAGTATCAATGGGATTTAGAGGGAATGGCTTATTCGCGTTTTCAGGTCGGGCTTGGCATCAATTATCTGGAGACGATTGATTATATCGCCAATCTTCCTCTTGAAATTAGGCGCGGGCCTTATTCCGCCGAGATTATGCTTTTTCACGAAAGTTCGCATTTAGGAGACGGTTATATCCGGCAGACGGGCAATCTTGGATTTAATTACAGCGTCAACGGATTTAGGTCTGTTTTCTCGCGCGATTTTGGCCACATCCTTAGAATCTATGGCGGCGGGTCTTATTTATTAGATGTGGCCCCGACCTCCTTGGGCCGCGGCGCCGTTCAGGCGGGCTTTGAACTGACGGGTCCGGACTTCCACGCTCCGAAAATAAAAAGACCTCTGTTCGTTTATTTGGCGGAAGACGCGGAGTCGCATCAATACAATCAGTGGAATATCAACAGCAACACTGTGGCCGGAATAGGGATGCGGGCGCGCAAAAGCGGGAGAGTCATTCGCCTTCAATTGGGATATTTTGCGGGGCATTCTCCGTTTGGACAATTTTATTTCGAGCGCCAACATTACGCGAACGTGGCTCTCGCTTTCGACTTATAATCGTCGAAGAATCTGGTAAAATGTTGACATGGCGATGGCTTCCGAGCTCGAATCACCTCTCGATACTCCCCTGATGCGCCAGTATCAGGAAATTAAAAAGTCTTTTTTAGACGCGATTGTCTTTTTTCGTCTGGGGGACTTTTACGAGATGTTTGGAGACGACGCGAAACTGGCCGCGCCTATCCTGGGTCTTGTTCTGACCTCCAGACAAGAAATGCCGATGTGCGGCGTTCCTTTCCACAGCAGTTCCCACCATATCGCGAAATTGCTTAAGGCCGGGCACAAGGTCGCGGTGGCGGAACAAATGGAAGAGGCTTCCGCAGTAAAAAAACTCGTTCGCCGCGAAGTGGTCCGGGTTGTCACCCCGGGAACCGTGATTGAAGAGGATCTTCTTTCTCCCAAGGAAGTTAATTTTCTCTTAGCCATTTCGTCCGATATCGTGGGCTGGGGGATTTCTTGGCTGGATATTTCAACGGGAGAATTTTGGGCTTGCGAATCTTTAAATGAAACAACCCGCTCTTTAGAGGCTTGGATCGCGCAAATTAAACCCTCTGAAATTATCGCTTCTCAAGAGACGATTCATTCGCTTAAATTAGAGAATTTACGCTTTTCCGGCGCTTGCTTGACGGCGTTTTCTTTATCTGAAAGCCCCTCTCCCGATTGGGCTATGCGTCCGGAGTGGCAAAATCATCCTCTGGCGCGGCGCGCGGCGCTCAATTGCCTTTCCTATGCCATGCGTTCAAAACTTCTCAAGAATTTTCCCGTTCCTTCTTTACGGGCGGAGAAATCAGAACTGCTTTTGGACGCGACGGCGATCAAAACTTTAGAGTTAATCGAGTCTTTTTCCGGTCAGTCCAAGCACAGTTTGTGGGGGTTTTGGGATCTATGTAAAACCTCCATGGGAAGTCGCTTGCTTAAAGATTGGATTTTGCGCCCGCTTTTAGACATTCAGGAAATTAGGCGCAGACAGGGTTGTATTGAAGAGTTGGTTACCCGGTTAGAATTGCGCAATTCTCTTTCCGGAGCTCTCGGGCAATTTGCCGATATCCCGAGAATCCTAAGCCGGCTTCAAAGTTTTCAGCTTCTCCCTCGGGATTTGGGTGGAATTCGAGATTCTCTTAAGGGGCTTCCGGAGCTTGTTTCCATTTTGTCTTCAAGCGTTGATGTGGAAAATTCCGGGTTCGTTAGGGCTGAGAATTTATCGAATATTTACCGTTTGCTTCAAGATTTAATGAAAGCCTTGACTCCAGCGTCCGCTCTTTTGTCTAAAGCCTTGGTGGATGCGCCGCCAATTCGAATTTCCGAAGGCGGGGTGATCAAAGAAGGTTTTAATGCCGAGCTTGACCAATTGCGTTCCTTAAAATCGGGCAGCCGCCAGCATCTTGAGAATTTAGAAGTTCAAGAGAGGCAATTGACCGGAATTCAAAATCTCAAGGTCGGGTTTAACGGCGTTTTTGGCTATTATCTTGAAGTTACTAAATCGCAGATTCCCAAAGTTCCCGCCCGTTATACGCGCAAGCAGACATTAGCCAATGCCGAACGCTATGTAATTAGCGAACTCAAGGAGTTGGAGAATAAAATTCTGGGTGCGGAAGAAAAAATAATCCGGCTTGAGAAAAAAATATTTGAAGAAGTTAGAAATCAGATTCTGGCTTATTGCGATTCTCTGTCCATTTTATCGAAGATTCTGGCGGAACTCGACGTCTTTTTAGCCTTGGCCCAAAATGCGGGGCTGGGCGATTGGGTCAAGCCCGAGGTTGACCTCGGGTTTGATTTAGAAATTGTCGAAGGACGCCATCCCATTGTCGCTTCCGTTTTGCCGTCGGGGTCCTTTGTTTCAAACTCGATTGCTATGGATGGGCGCGATTTTCAGATTATGATTCTCACCGGGCCCAATATGTCCGGAAAATCGACGTATTTGAGGCAAAACGCCTTAATCGCTTTAATGGCTCAGATTGGCTCTTTTGTGCCCGCCAAATCCGCGCGGGTGGGGATTATCGATAGGATATTAACTCGCGTCGGGGCTTCTGACGCCTTGGCGGAAGGATCGTCTACTTTTATGGTGGAAATGAAAGAGACCTCCGATATTCTCAAGAACGCGACTCCGCGGAGCCTGATTATTCTCGATGAAGTGGGCCGCGGGACCTCGACTTTTGACGGCATTTCAATTGCTTGGGCGATTCTTGAATATCTCAATTCTCGCTACCAGTCAAAAAACGCTGAAGGCGTTCGCGGACCCAAGGTTCTTTTCGCGACGCATTATTTCGAGCTGACACAATTAGCTGAGACCCTTAAGGGCGTCTTTAACGCCAATGTGTCGGCCAAGGAATGGGTCAGCCCCGAGGGCCGAACCGAAGTTATTTTCCTGCATAAAGTGTCAGAGGGACCGGCGGATAAATCATATGGAATTCATGTCGCGGCTTTGGCCGGGCTTCCAGCCCAGGTTTTGACCCGTTCCCAAGAAATTTTAAATCAGCTCGAAAACGAGTCGCACGAGGGCGCTTCGGGAAAAACCTCAAAGCATTCTCCCCAAATGGAACTGGATTTTTCCGGTTCCTTGCCCATTGTTGAGACCCTTAAGCTTTTAAACCCCGAGCGAATGACTCCGCTGGAAGCCTTGGCGGCTTTAATGGATCTTAAGAAAAGGGTGTCTGATGCCTAAGATTCTGAGGATGGAAGAAGCCGTTTTCTCAAAGATAGCGGCAGGCGAGGTCGTTGAGCGTCCGGCTTCGGTTCTTAAGGAACTGCTTGAAAACTCCTTGGATGCCGGGGCTTCCAGGATTGATATTGAAATTGAGGGCGCGGGAAAAAACCTTTTGCGCGTCTCAGACAACGGATTAGGCATGGACCCTGAAGATTGCCGCCTGTGTCTTGAGCCTCATGCGACGAGTAAAATTAGTTCGATTTCAGACCTAGAACGCCTCTCAACCTTTGGCTTTCGCGGAGAGGCTTTAGCGGCGGTTTGCGCTGTTTCTGAAATTGTCGTCTCTAGTTGTTTGAAGGGTCACAACCAGGGATGGAAAGTAAAAGCTCAGGCCGGAAAAATCAAGGAAGAGTCTCCGTCTCCGGGTGTTGGCGGGACGACGATCACGGTTCAAAACCTGTTTTTCAACACTCCCGCGCGGTTTAAGTTTTTGAAATCAGATGAGTTTGAGCGGGGGAAAATTATTTCGGTCATAGAAGAATCGGCTTTGGCAAACCCCGCCTCCGCTTTTTTCTTTCAATCGGAAGGCAAGAAGCGCCTGGCTTTTGAAGCGGCAAATGAGGAAAAAGACAGAATCGCGGCGGTCTTGGGAGAAAGCCTGGGCCAACGCTTGACACTCGCCCAAGCGCGAGAGAAAGGAGTGGGTTTTAGAATTTTTGTCTCGACGGAAGCGGGCCTGGTCAACAACCGGAAATATCAGCATTGGTTTGTCAATCGTCGCCCCATTGATTCTCGGCTTTTGCAGCAAGCTCTCTATCGGGCTTTTGGGCCGCAGACGCTTCAGGGGCGGCACCCGGTCTGCGTCGCTTATTTAGAGATGGAGCCCGCGGATTTTGACATCAATGTCCATCCGGCTAAAAGGGAAATTCGCTTTAGAAATGAAAAGGAGATATTTAATTTAATTGTTCGCACGGTGTCTCAAGCCTTGGCTCAATCTTTGACGCCGAGGGTTTTAATTAAGGATTCTTATTTTCCCAAAAATGAAGGACATGTGAATGCGGAAAGTCAGGTTTTAGAACCAGTTCCTTCTTATTCTTTGACTTCTCAAACTCCGCGGGCTTTTGCCGTTTCTTTGCCGCTTGAGCCCCTTCTCGCAAAAGATTCCCAGGCGCGGGGGCCGGATTGGTTTACCCCGCCGTACCGCTATTTGGGGCAAATTGAACAGAGCTATCTTATCTTTGAAGCCGCCGGCGGAATTTTTATTTTAGATCAGCATGCGGCTTCCGAATGCGTCCTCTTTGAGAGGTATGGAGATCTTTTGCTTAAAGGGAGAATTGTGTCTGAGCGGTTGATCTTGCCGGTCACCGTGCCCCTTCCAGCTTCATCGGTGTCGAGAATTCTGGATCAGCAATCCCATCTTTTTGATTTAGGCTTTGAGATTGAACTCTTCGGAAAGGGAATGCTCCAGGTATTGGCGACGCCCGTGATGCTTAAAAAAGAAAAAGATATTGAGGCGGCTCTTTATAAGATCGCTGAAGATTTTTCGGACGCGGAGATGAGCTTGGCCGAAGTTCGCCGTAAGAGCCTGGCCACGATGGCGTGCAAGGCGGCGGTCAAAGCCCATGACTTTTTGGGAGAACAGGAGGCTGCGGCTCTTCTTTTAGATTTGTCCAAGGCCAGGCAAGCTCGAAATTGCCCGCACGGAAGGCCCACGATGCTGGCCTTAAACCGGACGGAATTAGCTCGCCGTTTTGGACGACCGGGCGCGGTATCTTAAAAGGCGGAGGAAATCATAAATGAAAACGGCTAATCGGGAAATCAACATCGGCGACCTTGCCCCTGATTTTGAGGCGCAAGATGAGGCCGGAAAAAAACATGCGCTTAAAGATTATAGAGGGAAAACCGTCATTCTCTACTTTTACCCCAAGGATAACACCTCGGGCTGCACCCAAGAGGCTTGTGATTTTCGCGACTCCTTTGGGAAGTTTTTTAAAAAAGGCGCGGTAGTTTTGGGGGTCAGCCCTGATTCGGCGAAGTCTCACCAAGGGTTTAAATCCAAATATAATCTTCCCTTTCCGCTTTTAGCCGATGAGGATAAAAAAATTTGCGAGGCTTACGGGGTCTGGAAAGAAAAATCGATGTACGGCCGCAAATATATGGGCGTTGAGCGCTCGACATTTTTAATCGGCCCGGACGGACGCATCCAGGAAGTTTTTCGCAAGGTTAAAGTCCCAGGCCACATCGAGGAATTAATCGAAAAAATTTAAAACGCTCTTAGATATTGGGGCGGGGTTTCCAACTTTTCGTTTAAAGCCTTGGCGGCCTTAAAGGGCCAATAAGGCGTGCGTAAAAATTCTCGAGCCATTAAAATCGCGTCGGCTTTTTGGGATGAGAGAATGTCTTCGGCTTGCTGAGGTTCCGTTATCATGCCGACGGCTCCGGTGAGAATAGAGGCCTTTTGGCGTATTTCTTTTGCAAACGGGACTTGATATCCGGGCGCGACGGGAATTTTCGCGTGAGGAATCACTCCGCCGCTGGAGCAATCAATTAAATCGACCCCGACAGATTTTAATTTTTTCGCTAGCTCCACCGAGCTTGGAAGGTCCCATCCGCCCTCCGTCCAGTCGGTAGCGGAGATGCGGGCAAAAAGAGGATATTCCTGTGGCCAGACCTGTCTGACTTTTTTCGCGATTTGGATGGCAAGTTCCATTCGATTGTTTAAAGTCCCGCCGAAGTCATCGGTTCTATGGTTGGAAAGGGGCGACAAAAAAGAATGGATGAGATATCCATGCGCGAAGTGAAGTTCAAGGGTTTGAAATCCGGCTTGAAGGGCCAGGGATGCGCTTTTTTTCCACTCCTGTATTATTTTCTGGATTTCTTTTAAGCTCAGCGCATGAGGCGTGGGATATCCCTCGCCAAAGGCGATAGCCGAAGGCGCTAAGGGCGTCCATCCACCAGCGGAGGCGGGAATAAAAACCTTGTATTTTTGATCCCAGGGCTTTGGAGTTGAGGCTTTTCTTCCCGCATGGGCGATCTGGATGCCGGGAATTGAGTTCTGACTTTTAATGAAGGAGGTGATTTTCTTGAGCGCGACAGCTTGTTCTTTAGACCACAGTCCCATATCAGCGGGAGAGATTCGTCCTTCTGGTGAAACGGCGGTAGCTTCAACGATAACTAACGCGGCTCCGCCGACGGCGCGGCTGCCCAAGTGAACCAAATGCCAATCGGTCGCTTTCCCATTTTCGCTTGAGTATTGGCACATCGGAGAGACAAAAATGCGGTTTTTGAAGGTAATCTCTCGAATTTTAAGGGGAGAAAAAAGAAAAGACATAGCTAAAGAAAAAGGGCGAGATTTATACCTCGCCCTTCATTCTTTTTATTTAAGATCCCGCTTCGCCTTCGCTTTGAGGTTTCGCTTTTTCTACTTTGGGCATGACGGCGATGCGCCCTTTGTAGAACCCGCAGTGAGGGCAGACCGTGTGAGCCGGACGCATCTTTTTGCAATCCGGGTTTGGACACGGGCTTAAAGAGGGACGCTCAAGCTTCCAGTTTTGAGAGCGGCGACTGTCTCTTCTGGAACGTGTGTGTTTTCTTTTTGGATTAGGCATTGAAATAATCTCCTGAAAGGATATTTTACTTAAAAACCGACCGTTTCGCGGATAAAATAAGAATTTTTATCCTTGATGTCAAAATAGGTGCGGACCAAAATCTCGGCCAAGAGCCCCAAAAGCAGAAGCTGAAAACCAATCAAAGAGAAAAAAATCGCTACCTGAAAGAGAGGCTGATCTTTGACGAATATCCCCAGAGCGAACTTTTTGTAGAGGGTGATTGCCGCCGCGAGCGCTCCCAGTAGCATCATGATGATTCCGCCGCCGCCGAAAAGATAGATGGGTTTTCCCATGTAAGAATCCATGAACTTAACGGTCAGTAAATCCAAAATGACCTTAAGAGTCCTGGAAATTCCGTACTTAGACTTCCCCTTTATTCGGGGACGATGATTGACTTCCAACTCCGTAATTTTGGCTCCCAAAAATCCGGCGAAGGCCGGGACAAAACGGTGCATCTCTCCATAAAGCCGAATTGGTTTTAAATATTCGGTCTTGTAAAGTTTAAGGCTGCATCCATAATCGTGCAGGTAGACTCCGGTAACCCGTGAGATAAGCGCGTTGGCTATTTGAGAGGGAAGCCTGCGGTTAAGCCAAGGGTCTTTTCTGTTTTTTCTCCAGCCGCTGACGACATCATAGCCTTCGTTGAGCTTGGAAATCAGCCGTTCGAGGTCCTTGGGGTCGTTTTGTCCGTCGGCGTCAAGGGAGGCGATTAAGGTTCCCGAAGATTTTTGAATACCGGCGGATAAAGCCGAGGTTTGTCCCGCATTTCTTCCCAAAAATACGCCCTTAACTCGCGAGTCTGTCGCGGCGATTTTCCTAATCACCGCTTGGGATTGGTCGGAAGAGCCGTCATCTACAAAGATGATCTCCCAAGGCATCGGAATTTTGGAGACCGCCGCAATCAGCTCTTCCGCGAAGGAGGGAAGACTTTCCTCTTCGTTATAGACCGGAATAATGACGCTGAGACTTTGATTTTTTTGGTTCACGCCGCAACGGAAGCCGCTTTTCCCATATGGCGCGCGATGGCTTCTCCGAATTCGGAGGTCTTGAGTTTTTTGGCTCCCGTCATCTGGCGCTCGAGATCGTAGGTGACGGTTTTATCTTGAATCGTCTGTTCAAGAGCGGAGACAATTAAATTCGCCGCTTCTTGCCAGCCGAGATGCTCAAGCATCATAACTCCCGACAAAATCAAAGAGCCGGGGTTGACCATGTCCTTGTCGGTGTATTTGGGCGCGGTGCCGTGGGTCGCTTCAAAGAGAGCCGCTTTATCTCCAATATTGGCTCCAGGGGCGATGCCCAAACCCCCGACCTGGGCCGCGGCCGCGTCAGAGATATAGTCGCCGTTAAGGTTTGGAGTGGCCAAAACGCTGTATTCATCGGGCCTTAAGAGAAGTTGTTGGAACGTTTGGTCGGCGATACGGTCTTTGATCAAGATTTTACCCGCGGGAAGTTTTCCATTATGCTTGTCCCATAATTCCGCTTCGGTGACGATCTTATCTCGGAATTCGGTCTTGGCAACCTCATATCCCCAATCGCGGAAGGCTCCCTCGGTGAATTTCTGGATATTGCCTTTGTGAACAATGGTGACTGATGGCTTTTGGTGATCGATGGCATATTGAATCGCCATGCGGATCAGCCGTTGGCTCCCGGTCTTGGAAATGGGCTTGATTCCAATGCCGCTGTCCGGGTTGAATTTTTTTCCCATTTCCTTGGTTAAAAAATCATAGACCTTTTTTTGTTCCGGAGTTCCGTTTTCAAATTCGATGCCCGCGTAAACGTCCTCGGTGTTTTCCCGGAAGATGACGATATTGAATTTTTCCGGTTCTTTCACCGGACAGGGAACCCCTTTAAACCAGCGAACGGGCCTGACGCAGGCGTAAAGATCCAGCTTTTGCCGGAGTTGAACGTTGACCGAACGAAAGCGCGGCGTGAGCCATTCAGAGCCGCATTTAACGCATTTTTCCGGACGGCGCCCGTTGTCTTCATTTTGCTCGGCAGAACAAACCAGACATACGAATTTGTGCCCGCCCACGGGCGTGGTCAGGGGTCCTTTAATCGCGACGCGAAATTCATTGATGGCGTCCAAGGTTTCCTGCGGCAAAACAGTGTCTTTATCGTAATTTTTCAGGGCCGAGAGACCGGCGTAGATTTCCATCCAGACAATTTTTTTCTTGCCGGAGTAAGCGGTTTTGATGGCTTGGTCTAAAACATGCCGGGTCGCTCGCCAGATATCGGGGCCGGTTCCGTCTCCGGCGAAAAAGGGAATAATGGGAAAATCGGGGACGGAGAGTTTTCCATTTTTTAGTTCAATTTTTTGCCCTTCTTGAGGAACTTGAATCTTTTTATAAGAGGTCATGGTTTTCTCCTTTATCAGCGGCATCCGCCGCCAGAGCCCTGCTCGATTTCTTCTGTCTCAACGGAGCCGTATCGTCCGGAAGCCTCCCACGGCTTTTCATTGAGGACGGGTTTGTGCTTTTCGCAGAAAGAAAAGGCGATGTCTTTAAGGTCATCGGTAGATTCGATGTCTCCACCAGCGACGTAATCAAAGTAGACGTCGGGAGTTTTCTGGAAAAGAACCTCGGCCTTGGGAGACATTTCGTTTTCCAAATGTCGCCTGAGAGCTTCATGGATAGTCAAGGGGGGAAGAGCCAAACCGACGTAGAGAACGGTTCCGTTTCCCTGTTCGTCAAAAACTACGAACTCATAAACTCCCGGAGCTTGCGGGGCGTGATTCATCAACGCCTCGGGTTTAAAGCGAAAGCAACGCTTGGACATCTTGATTTTGAACACGCGTTTTTCTGCGGTTGGCTGAGTCATTGGTTTAATCCTCCATTTTCGGGCTTTTCCAGACTGCCCGTCCTATAAAAAAGGGCCCCATGTTTTGAATGTAGGTCGAGGTTTGCTGCGTTGGCCTCATTTTTTCCACTAAAGCCGAGAGGGGAAAAAGCTCTTTTCCGATGAGGCCGATGACGAAATCGTTGTCATTTTGATCGAGGCCCGTGCAAGACAGGCGTATGTCCTGAGCCAAGCCGGAATCTCCAAAGAGGCGGCCGATTTGACCATGTTCCTTGAGAATCTGCATTTGTTCTTGATGGCTTAACCTGGAGAAAGCGCCTGTTCTCCGGAGCGGATACCACACGGCCCAGGGAAATTGCTCATCTAAAATGACGCGCTGCGGACGTTTGAGAAGCCAGTCTTCCAGATTGGGCTCATAGCCCAGGGAATAAGTGCGCCCAAAAAAAGAATAATCGGGCTTGAGCGAAAGCTGCGCCCAAGGTCTTGAGGAAAAAAGAGGCCGCGTGCGGGTAAAAAAATGCTCGGGGTTTTGGCTCATGGTCAAAAGGGCTATGCCTTTGGGGTCATGAAGGTTTTCATAGAGCACGGCGGGAAATTTGAGATTCTCAAGCGGATGCTCGAGGGCCTTTAGATCCTCGCATCCGGTAAAAACCTGGATCTGAATAAACAGCCTTTGGTCTAAAAATTGCGCTTCTCCATTTTTGACCGCGCCTTTTTCCCTCAGATCGAGTTTCCGATCTTCTTTTTCCATACCCGCGCTTTGAATGGAGCTCATCGCTATATTCTACCTTTTTGAATCTTGGGGGAAAGAACTGGCGGGGTCGACGGGACTTGAACCCGCGGTCTCCGCCTTGACAGGGCGGCGTGTTAGCCAACTACACCACGACCCCAACTTGGGCTATTCTAACATTTTTTCTAATCTTTAAGACGCCTTTTGATGGCATGTCGGGCGATGAAATCATAAAAGCTGCGGGGCAGGTTGGGCAAAATCCACCTCATTGGAAGGGCCAGCGGCCAAGGAAAATAAAACAGTCGTTTTTTCTTTTTGATCGCCTGGATGATTTTTCTGGCTCCGGTTTGAGCGTCCAAAACAAAGACCATGTCTCTAGGGTCGTTTTTGTCGGTCATCTCGCTTTTAATGAACCCGGGGCATATCGTGATGACGGAAATATTCGACGCGGCTAAATCAACGCGCAGAGATTCAAGAAGAATTAAAAGAGCCGATTTGCTCGAGGAATAAGCCCCCGATTGAGGAAGTCCGACAAAGCCCGCGAGACTTGAAATACCCGCGATAACGCCGTTTTTGGCTTTGACCATGTCGGGGATAATCGCTTCAAGCCAATAAGTTGCGCCAAACACGTTTGTTTCAAAAGTTTTTCTGTAGATATCGGCGGAAAATTTCGTTCCCGGGTTTCTTAGGCTGATGCCGGCATTGAGAATCGCCCAATCCAATCCGCCCCATTGGTTTTTAATTTCGATGTAATGCCGGGCGACGGTTTGAGGATTGGTCGTGTCTCCCGCCAAGACTAGCGCTTCTCCGCCTTCTTTTTCGATTTGTTCGGCCGTTTCCCGCAATTTGTCTTCTCGCCTGCCGGTGATGGCGATTTTATTTTTTTCTTTCGCCAGTTCAACGGCCATTGCTCGTCCAATGCCGGAGGAGGCTCCGGTAATGAGAATTCTAAGAGCCATTTTGATCTCCTTGTAATGCCAAGATAGGGCAATAGGCCCCTTTAAATTCTCTTCTCCACCAATGTCCGCTCAATCGGCGTTCGGCGGGCGTCGTGAAATGATATTCATAAAAGAGCGCGCGCACGTATTTAGGCGGGCCCGCGATAAAAGGGTCGCTTTTTAAAAGAGATAATACGCTGGGAGAGTCTTCCAAAAGTCGCACGAGAAACGCGGTAAACCAAGAGCGCCTTTGATACGGCTCAAGGGCCGCAAACCACATTTGCCAGTCAAGTCGTGGCTGATAAGGTTCGACAAAAGAAGGCGCGCGGCCCAAATCCTGCGGCTTCCATTTAAAATCGTAGTCTTCCCAAGAGATTCCATCTTCGCTTCCCTGTATGACGATTTCGTAGCGATGGGTCGTCATCACCGCGAAGGGGCCGTAGGAACTGGAAATATGAAGCGGGCTTAAAGCGGCATCCAGGTTTTCAAGGAATTTGGGCGGCGCTTGAGGTTTTATCATTTCCGTCAATTGGGTCAAAGAGAGTGTTCCCCAGAGAGCGGCAAAAGAAAATGCGAAGACTTGTCTCCAGGGGTTTAGCGCCGGTTGGGCGGCCTTAAGCCGGAATTTTGAAGACCATTTCCTAAGAACATCCTGAAAGAAAAAATCGTCGAAACAAAGAACGCAAAGAGTAATCGCAAGCAAGTTGAAAAAGCCATAATTTCCGGTCAGGGCAATTAAGCCTTGAAGAAAAATCATAAGCGCTCCTCCCAGCATCTTGGCGCGGCGGGGAAGAAAAAGAAGAAAAGGCGCGCCCAGTTCGATGGCTAAAACGGCAGCCACGGAAGTTTTTAGAAACCAATGGGGAGATTGCGACGCCCACCAGCCAACCCAGGTTGGGAGCGGCTGGGTTTGATAATGATAAAAAAGCGCGGTAAAATCGCGCCAGGTGGGGTCTCCGCTTAAAATCTTGACCAAGCCGGACTCAAAAGAAAGTTTAAACAATAAAAACGTTAGGAGAATTCGCGGGATACGCCGAGGTTCTTCAATTTCAAGGCCTTTCCAGAATCTCCATGGAAACATCCAGCAGGCGATAAGGCTTGTTTCTAAAAGCAAGATATCCCATTGGAAACTAAGAAAATCCTGCCCGACTCCGACTAGTGACAAATAAAAAAGCCAACACATTAAAATGGAAGGGCCCTCCCATATCCCAAAGACTATGAATAAGGAAAAAAGGGTTCCGCCCCATGTCAAGAAACCTAAAAATGCGTCTTGCCGAAATATCCAGCAAAGGGTGGGAGAAAAAAAATAGGCCTTAAGCCCCAGGTGAGACTTGAGCGCGTTAATATAAATCCCCGAGGGCAGTATTCCTTGGCTAGACCATAATCCCTTCCATTGAAATATCAACGCTCCAAAAGCGAAAAAATAAACGGCGCCCAAAAGGCGCGTAAAAACCCAGGAAGAAAAAGCGTATTGCGGGTTTTCCAGGTGATTGCCCCACAAAAACCTGGTGATTCTTGAAAAAGAACCGCGGTGAGAGGCGATGAGGCGGTAAATTCCTTCACTGGCAGGCTTAAAAAAGGGGATTTTTTGATAGAGAAAAAGAGGCCATTTTTTTCCTCCGATGGCGAGGGTTCTAAAAACCGCTTCCGCTCCCGAAAAACGTTGGTGAGAATAGATCAACTGGATGGCGGATTCAAAATCCTTGGGCGGAATTTCGGGAAATAAATGTCCGGCTTCCTGATAAGCGCGGAATTCAACAAGGCTTTGCGAGGTCTTTTTCCAGCGCGCAACCCAGCTTCGGCAGAAATAACAGTCTCCGTCGTAAAGGAGGGTTGGTTTCTCCATGGGAACTTGCGGCAAAAAACTAAAATTAATTAAAGAGAGACCGCTGATTTCTCAACGCGGTTAATCTCTTCGGCCAACATCTTGGCGATAGTTTCCAGGTCAAAGGGCCAGACGTAATTAGTAGAAATTTTCGGGCGCTCTTTTGAGAACTTCTTGATGATATCGGGAATCTCCGTTTCACTGTGGACGCCTCCCCGCGTAAACATGGTCGGGATCACCGTAATGCTGTCAGCCCCTTGGCGGGCGGCAAACTCTAAAGATTCTTCAAGGCTTGGAGAACAAAACTCGTTATAGGCCTCAAGCACTGAGTGGTCGGGCATTTGTTTTTGGAGAGATTTCGCGATTTTCTCAAGGCCTTCTTTGTAAGGGTCGGTTTGAGGAGTTCTTGGCCAAGCTCGCAATTTGCGGTCAACCTCTTTTAGTTCGGGAGATCCTGGAGATGTTTTCTCTAAGCGTTTAAATTCTTCCACCAAGGATTTGGGCGCATCCTTGGGAACGGCGCCGTGACCGACTAAGATAGTGTATTTTTTCATCGCAATATAGTATATCTATTTTGGCGGGCGTTTTTTTGAAAACGAAATGAATGTTGCAATTGCGGGTTTAAATTTTGCAACATCAATGAGGGGGTCGTTATGGAAACAACAATGGCGGAAAATAAATCCTCGGCTGTGTCTCATCAAAGACTGAAAGATCGCGTGGCGATTGTCACTGGTTCGGCCCAGGGAATTGGCCTTGCGATTGCGGATCTCTTTTTAAAAGAAGGAGCCAAGGTCGTTTTAGTCGATGTCGATGGACAGAAAGTTTCCGCAGCCGCCCAAGATTTTTCCTCAAAAGGTTTTGAATCATTAGGTCTGGCTTGCGATGTCACTAAATTCGATTCCTGCGAGGAAGTGGTCAAACAGACGATCGCGAAATTTGGGAAAATCGATATCCTCATTAACAATGCCGGCGTCACTCGGGATAATTTGCTGATGAGAATGTCCGATGCCGATTGGGATTTGGTTCTCAATATCAATTTGAAAGGCCCATTTAATTTCACGAAAGCGGTGGTGCGGCCAATGCTTAAGGCCCACTATGGGCGGATTATCAATATGGCCTCGGTTGTTGGAGAGGAAGGCAATGCGGGGCAGGCCAACTATGCGGCTTCTAAAGGAGGCTTGATCGCCTTTACCAAGTCTTGCGCCAAAGAGTTCGCTTCCCGCAATATCCTTTGTAATGCCGTCGCGCCGGGGTTTGTCAAGACCCGCATGACCGACGCGGTTCCAGAGGCGGAAAGGCAGAAATTTTTATCCGGCGTTCTTCTTGGTCGGATCGGAGAGCCCATAGAAATCGCCAAGGCCGTTTTGTTTTTAGCGTCAGAGGATTCGTCGTATATTACTGGCCACGTTCTGAATGTGAACGGTGGCGGGTACATGTAAAAAACTAGGGGGAAACATGACTGAAACAGCAAGCGGCAGCATTAATGATCGCGTGAAAAAAATTATTGTTGAGCAATTGGGCGTTGATCCGGGAGAAGTGACTCCCCAGGCCCATTTCGTCAACGATCTAGGCGCAGATTCTTTGGATACCGTCGAGTTGGTCATGGCGCTCGAAGAAGAATTTGACACTGAAATTCCCGACGATCAGGCTGAGAAAATCCAAACTGTCGGCCAAGCGATCGATTACGTGACAGCGCACGCGAAGAAATAGCGATTGCGCCCCCATGTCGTTGGGCGGAGAGCTAATGACGCTTGTTCCCGATGAGAGCGTTTTTCTAGGGAATACAGCCGATAACCCTCCTTTAGAGAGGGTTATCGGCTATCGCTTTTCTTCCGCGACTCTGCTAAAAGAAGCCCTTTCCCACCGCTCTTACGCCGCTGAATCAGGCGAGAGCGCCTGTAATGAGCGTTTGGAGTTTTTGGGAGACAGCGTTCTTTCGACAGTGGTCGCGCATCATCTTTATAGGGAATATCCCGATGAGGATGAAGGGCATCTTTCAAAACGCAAATCTCGGATCGTGTCTCGTCTGAGTTTGGCGCGGTGGGCGGCGCGGATTAACCTTGGCGCGTATCTCTATTTGGGGGTCGGCGAGGAGCAGTCCGGCGGGCGCTCGCGTCCTAACTTGTTGGGAAACGCTCTGGAAGCTTTGATTGGGGCGATTTATTTAGACGGCGGATATCCCGCCGCCGAAAAATTCATCCGCCGCCTTCTGGAAATGGGGAAAGAACCGCTTGAAGGGGAATCCGACTATAAAAGCGAACTCCAGGAATATGCCCAAAAGAAATCGAGAGTCACGCCCGTTTATCAGGTTATAAAAATGGTGGGGCCGGATCATGATAAGACTTTCGAGGTCACCGTTGATGTTGGAGGAATGATTCGCGGCTACGGGCGGGGAAAAAACAAGAAAGCGGCGGAGCAGAATGCCGCGCGAGAAGCTTTAAAATCAATTAAAGAAGAGAGTCAAAAAAAGATTCGCTAAGGAGAAATTATGGATTATGAATTAAATGAGCAGCAGCAGGAAGTGGCGTCTTTGGCTTATCAGTTGGGGCAACAAAAAATTAGGCCGGTTCGCGAACATTACGATCAAACCGAAGAATTTCCGTGGCCGATTATCGAAGAGATGAGAAAAGCGGATTTATTTGGCGTTTATCTCCCTCAGGAATACGGCGGTCTTGGCGGCGGCACGATGGATTTCGTGTTAGTGGTCGAGCAACTGTCCCGCGCTTGCGGCGGAATCGCTCTTTCTATGGCGGCGTCGGGTCTTTGCGCGATACCGATTCTTCTCTTTGGCAACGCCGAACAGAGAAAGAGATGGATTCCCGATTTAGCGTCGGGAAAACGCTTAGGGGCTTTCGCGTTGACCGAGCCGGGCGCCGGTTCGGACGCGACTGCGACCAAATGCATGGCCAAATTAGAAGGCGACCATTATGTCGTCAATGGAATCAAAAACTTCTGCTCGAGTGGAAATGCCGCTGAGATCTATACCACTTTTGCGACCACTAATCCGGCCAGGGGGGCGCGCGGAATTACGGCGTTTGTAGTTGAGAAAGGAACTCCGGGCTTTTCATTCGGCAAAAAAGAGCAAAAAATGGGAATTCGCGCCTCTTCGACTTACGAGCTTGTCTTTAACAATTGTAAAATCCCGAAATCAAATGTTCTCTACAAAGAAGGCTATGGCCTTTTTGTCGCGCAGAACACATTCGATATGTCGCGTCCGGGAGTCGCGGCGCAGGCCTTGGGCATCGGACAAGGAGCGTTGGATGAGACCTTGTCATATGTGAGAGCGAGAAAACAGTTCGGTCAAGCGATCGCTAGCTTTCAGGCCATTCAACATATGCTGGCCGATTGCGCGACGGCCCTTGAATCCGGGCGCGCGCTTCTTTACGCGACCGCCAAGGCCATGGACCGTGCCATGCAGCCGGCGATAGATGCCGCGGTTCAAAATCAGACCATCGTCTACGATGAGATGAACAAGCTCAACGTGAAGAGATGGACTAAAGAATCCGGAATGTGCAAGGTTCTTTGTTCCGATACCGCGATGAGAGTCGCGACCGATTGCGTTCAGATGTGCGGCGGAATTGGCTATATGCGGGATTTCCCTATCGAGAAATATATGCGGGACGCGAAAATCACTCAAATCTATGAGGGCACCAATCAGATTCAGAGAAATGAGATCGCGATGATGATTATTAAAGAATCCGCCTCTAAACAGAAAGAGGCCGTTCTCGCGTAGAATTTCCAATTTAATGGGAGGGGAAAAGATGGCGGAGGAGTCTGCCCGGCTTGTCGTTATTATCGAAGACGATCCGGAAACGTTAAGGTTGCTTGAAAGAGCGCTTACTTACGCCCATCTTTCGGTTCTCGCGGCCGATTCCGTTCATAAGGCTCTAGAAGTTTTGGGATCGTCTCAACCCGGCTTGGTGATTAGCGACATGGGGTTGCCTGATGGGATCGGCCTAGATGTGCTTAAATATCTTCGCTCCAAGGGCAACCCTGTTCCCTTTATCGTCTTGACGGCTCGGGGAGACCTTGAAAGCAAGCTTGAAGCCTTTAAAGCCGGAGCTCAGGATTATATCCAGAAACCTTTCATTATCGAAGAATTGTTGGCCCGCGTCAACGTCCATCTTCCGCTTGAGAATTCCCTCAAAACCAGCCGGCCTAAGGACGTTGAAAAGCAAATCAACGAGGAAATTGTTTCCCGTGTTCAGCAAGATATGCTGGATATGACGATTCATGATTTAAAGGTGCCGCTGGCTTCGATTAAGGGAAGTTTGGATATCATTAATTCTCGCGGGCTTGTCACTGATGAGCGGGCTTCTCAGTTGCTGGCCCATGCCGGAGAATCCGCCAATTACATGCTCTTGATGTTGAACAATATGCTTGATATTTCCCGCTATGAAGAAGAGGGGCTTTTGAAGGTTCAGATTCAACGAGTTTCTCTATCTGATATCATCAAGAAAATAGAGACGCTGTTCGAAGGGGTTTGTCTAAGGCGCCAGGTCAAGATTACCCACGATTTTGAGTCTGGCTTGGATAAATTGGAGACAGACCCAAATCTGTTTTTGAGGGTATTGGTTAATTTGCTTTCGAATGCCGTCAAATTCTCGCCTAAAGGCGGTGTTGTGGAAATTTGCGGAAAACAGTCTGACTCCATGGCTGTTTTTTCGGTTTTAGATCGCGGTCCAGGGCTCAGTGAAACAGTAAAGAATAATCTTTTCAAAAAATACACGGCGGACTCTCAGGGGGTTTCCCGCGGGATTGGCGGCGCGGGAATCGGTCTTGCCTTTTGCAAAATAGCGGTTAATGCTCTTGGGGGCATCATTTCAGGAGAGAATCGCCCGGGAGGTGGAAGCGTGTTTACCGTTAAAATCCCTTTAAATTCAGATTCTAAAGCGTCCTCTTGTTTGCTGACGGTTCTGTCCGCATTGATGATGTTTTGATAAAATTTTTTCCGTCGATAAATTGATACAATAGGCTTTGTCATCATGCCTATTGAGTTTCGCTTTCTTGCCGCTTTTCTTTTGTCTCCTCTCTTTGCCGCTTCTATTTTGCGTTCCAATTCCGCGAGCAGCCTAACCTTGGCTCATAAAATCGCTTTTGAGAGGCCTCATTTTATGGATGGGCAGTTGGGGCAAGAAATCGCGGCCTTGACAGGGTCTCATTTTGAACTTCTCAAACCTTATGGAATTGGAATTAAGGGCGGGGCTTTTATTCACCTGGATTTAAAAAGTTATTCCGTGATTAATCCTCTCCAATACGCTGGGAGTGAGGAATTGAGGAACATCATTGAAAACCTAAAAGATTTTAATTCTTCTTCAGCGGCGTCTCTTGTCAGCCGCTTAAAACTTTCCCAAGCATCCCAAAAATCGGCCCAACAGTATTTGAAATCTCATCCCGAAATTTTACGGCAATTGCTCTCTGTTGGCCTGGATAAGCGCGTTATCGGCCGAATTCGCTCTTCTTTATCCTCGGGAGATGCTTCTTGGAGCTGGCTCTTTGACGGAGGCTCTTTGCCGCCTTCGGTGGGAGGGCCTTTAACGCCCGGCCAGACAAAGCCCGCGCCCGCGATTTTTCCCTTCCTCCAAACGGAACTAAAAAGCCCCAATGAATTTGAACGAATCAATGGCGTTCGCATTTTAGGGCTTTCTGGATTTGCGTCTTTACCTAAACTTAATGAAATCGCCAAAACCGACTCCTCTCGTTGGGTGCGCGCATCCGCCGTTCATTGGTTGGGAGCCTTGGGCGGCCCCGAAGCGGTAGATGATCTTTGGGATTTGTTCCAAAAGGAAAAAGACGATTATGTCAGAGGTAAAATACTGACGGCTTTAAACCGCAGCCGCGACTCGCGCTCTTTAAACGCGGCTTTAGGCATGGTCTCTAAAGCGATTGATTCAAAAACGGAGAGGGGAGAATCTTTAGGAGTGGCTCTCAATATTTTGCGCGCGGATTTTATTCGGTTAAATAAAGCCCAAGAGCAAGATCAGAACCTGGGTCTGTCCTTATTCCTAGAGCGTATGGGGCTTAAATCCAGCGTCTCTTTTTCCTTGGACCCGCAGGCTGCCCGGATGATGACGGAAGTGGCCGTTTTCGCGAAGGTTTTATCCGATGAGAATTCCTTGTCTCAAGCGCATTCCCTCAAATATCAAGCCCAAAGCGTTCTGGGGTATATGGTCGAGCAATCCCACCTCTTATTTGAGTCCAGTCTAGAGGATCAGAAACATCTTTTTGATTCTTTGACCAACTCGGACGCTCTTTATTCGATTTTGGCTATCAGCCCCATTCATGCCCATGATGTGGGGACGGCGGTCCTCGCTAATATTCAAAAGAAAATCAAGGGCAAAGAAGAGGGCTTTCTTGATTGGCTCAATGCCGAGGACCCCGATAAGGCCGAGACCAGGAATTTTTTTCTGAGACTTTCCGAGATGGATTTGTTGAGCCCGCTTCTTCAGAAAAACCCCTCATTGGCCATGAATCTTGCCTCCTATGTGTTTCCGCCTGGTTCCGATGACGCCCACGGCGGCTGGGACGCCGTGAGAATGGGAGCTTTTTGCGATGGAGCGTTGTCTTTCTGGCCTCAAAAAGACCGACTCGCTTTTATCCAGGGCTTGGTTCGCCAGAAAAAGAGCTCAACAGGCATTGACTCAACACGTTTGGACGCCCTTTTGTCGGCGATTGGCGACTATTACGGCAATCGCCTGACTCAAGAAGAAAAAAATTTAATTAACTCTTCTGTCTCTTTGCCCGGTAATTTTGCGCGTTCCCCCGCGATTAATCCCGATCTAATTTTAGGGAAAAATCGCCGGCAAATGAATGGGTTCATCGCCTTTGATCAATATCGTCAATTTAGAGATTTCTTGAAGGAAGCCCTCGCTCGCGGATATAGGGTTATTGAGACTGGGCCTAGGATTGTTTTAAAACGCGGCTTTATTCGCATGGAACTCATCGGCCCGCCTCGGGGCCAAGAGGGGTTCCGTTGGGTTCACCGAACCAGCGAGGAATGGAAGCAGTGGGAGAAGTCAGTTCACCTCAAAAGCCGTGTTTCCGGATCCCAATGGATGGCGATGCGGGGCGAACCTTGGTTTACCGCGACGACTCCCGATCTATTGAAAAACTATGCGGGCAAAAAACCTAAATTGGTCTTCCTGGGTTCCTGCCGTTCAGTCGACCAAATCACGGAGATTAAAAAGGCCTGCCCTCGATGCGTCGTATTGGCAAACGAGGGAACGGGTTATTACCGGGTCGACAATGAAGTTCTATTTTCCGCGCTGAATTGGCTTTCAAAAGGAGCCTCGTGGCGAGAAATCGGCAAAAACCTGGAAGATAAAATGCCAAAGCGCTTTTCCGAGATCGTCGGCCCTTGGCATTTCGGGTATTTGTATCAGTCGGAACTTGGGCGTTTAGGGCTTAACTAACAATCAACCGTATTTATACTTGACGCCCATACCGCCTTCCGGCCAATCGCAGACGATATTGTCGAAAGGGCAGAGCATTCGGCAACCGCCGCACTCGATGCAGTTTTCATAATTGACGACAACGGATTTCTTTTCTTCATGCCATTCATAAACCTTGGCCGGGCATACGGTGACGCAGGTTTTGTCCTTGCACTGAGTGACGCAGGGGGAGTTCGCGGAAGAGTCTTTTAGATGAATGTGGGCGTTTGGAGACTTTTTCCATTCCAGGGTTCCGAGTTTCGCCTCGGTTGTTTCCTTGACGGCGGCGGCGGCAAGTTTATTTCCTTCCATTAGATTCCAACCTTTCTGAGTGGCCAAAGATCCTTGGCGATGCGAAAAAATCCGCGCTTCCCGATTAATCGGAGAGCTTCTTTAATATGGCCTTTTTTGGGCTGCCCATCGGCGGAAAAACGCAAATGAGCCAAGTCGCAGGCGAGTTTTGGGTAAAACTCAAGAAAACCGGGGCTTTTTTCAACGGCGTCTTCTAAATCCTTGACTTCTTCCATGTCTTTAAGAACGTAGCTTTCCTTTAATTTTTGAACATAAGAAGAAAGAGAGCTTTTAGAAAAATCATTTTTCTTTTTGGCCTCGATTACGGTTTCTCCCGCCAATTTCCCAGAGGTCATCGCGAGATTGGAGCCTTCGCGGTAAGCGGGGTTGGTCATCTGCGCGGCATCCCCCGCGACCAAGAAGCCATCGGCGGCCAAGGGCGGCATGGATTTTAGCCCGCCCTCGGGAATCAGATGGGCGGAATACTCAAGAGTTTTGCCTCCGGATATCAGCTTTTTGATCAGAGGATGCGTTTTAACGTATTCAAGATGATCGGAGGGGCGGATGTTTTTCTTTTGGTAATCCGAAAATTTGCAGCCGACTCCGAGTGAGACGCTTTCTTTATTGGTGTAGAGAAAAACGTAGCCCATCATGCCCAAGGTCGTCGAGCCAAACATTTCCATCGTCGAGCCTTCTCCGGGATTTAGCTGGAAACGGTCTTCGATTATCTTTGGATCAAGAGCGATCACTTCTTTGGCGCCCAGGGCCACTTCAGCGGGCTTAAGTTCGTCGATAAAACCCGCTTTTTGCGCGATCATCGAATTGACCCCGTCTGCCGCTATTACGACCGAAGCGCGAAGCTCATCTCCCTCCGATGTTTTAATTCCGACGACTTTGCCGTTTTCTTTAATCACTTCTTTGACGGTAACCCCGCAGAAAACCTCGGCCCCAGCCTCTTCCGCTTTTTGAGCGTACCAGCGGTCGAATTTCACGCGAATGATGGTATAGCAATTGGGAATTCCATCGAGAAATTTAAGCGAACGATAACCGGTCGTGACCCAGGAATCTTCGGTCGTGATGCAGAGTTTTTGCTCAACGACCGGACGCTCGACCGGAGCGTTTTCTTCTTTCCAAAAATCGGGGACGATTTCATGGAGCATCTTGGAATAAAGAACGGCCCCTTGAACGTTCTTGGCTCCGGGATATTCTCCCCGTTCCAGAACGACGACTTTAAGGCCCGCGCGGGCCATCGTGATTGCGGCTGAAAGTCCGGCCGGTCCAGCTCCTACGACTAGCGCGTCATATTCCTCAGCCATGTCTATGCGGTCGCGTGTCCGACTGATTTCTGAACTTGAGAAACTAAGGCGTCGACATCGCAGGGTTTGGTCATGAAAGCGACGACTTGAGTAAATTTCTGAAAGAGGGGCTTTGAAGGCTCAAGAGCGGTTAGCACGATGACCGGAATCGTTCGGGTCTCGGGATTTTCCGCGATCTGTTGGCCCAGAGAATATCCGTCGATTCCCGGAAGCATGACGTCTAAAATCAGAAGATCGGGCTTATGCGCGGATATGGCGGATAGGGCTTGCTTTCCGCTGTCGCAGGTCGCGGTCTTAAAACCGGCTTTTTCAAGGGCATAAGAAATCATTTTAAGCATTTCCGGCTCATCGTCAATAATAAGAACTTTCTTTTCCATGGCTCTAAGCTATAAATTACGCCTAGCAGCTGTCAATGATGCGCTATAATGCAGAAAAGGGTGGAATATTTTATGGACAAAACTCAAGATATTGATAGAACGCTGGAAGCGGCAAAAAAGATTACAGAAACCTTCGATGAGACTAGGGCTTTGCCGTCTTATCTTCGAGCCGAGATATTGCAGAAAGTTTCGGAAAAAATAAAGGAGAACTCCGAGGATTTCGCGCGTCTGATTTGTGAGGAAGTTAAAAAACCCTTAAAAGAAGCGCGCCGGGAGGTTTCGCGCGCGGCTTTTACTTTCAATTGGGCGGCTGAAGAAGCCAAGCGTTTTGGCGGAGAGGTCTTGCCCTTAGATTTAGATAAACCGAATATAGGCCGCTTGGCTTTAACGCGCCTTTTCCCGCGGGGGCCGGGGCTTTTGATATCGCCTTTTAATTTCCCGCTTAATCTTGTCGCGCACAAAGTGGCGCCGGCGATGGCTCTGGGAATTCCCTTTGTTCTTAAACCCGCGCCGCAGTCTCCGAAAACCGCCCAAAAATTGATGGAGATTATCTTTGAATCGGGTTGGCCGGAAGGTTCCGCCGCGGCTTTATCGTGTTCAAATGAGGCGGCCGAGCGCCTGGTTCAAAGCGATTTTTTTTCAATTCTCTCTTTTACCGGCAGCGCGAAAGTGGGATGGAGATTAAAAGCCTTGTCAGGGAAAAAGCACGTGGTTTTGGAACTGGGTGGCGCCGCGCCTCTTTTTATTGATGAAAATGCCGATTTAGCTTTCGCGGCTCAAAGAGCGGCGTGGGGAGCTTTTTACTATAGCGGTCAGGTGTGTATTTCGGTGCAGAGAATTTTAGTCGCGGCGGCTTGTTATGAGCCCTTTAAAGATTTGCTTCTTAGAGAAATATCAGCTCTCAAAGTGGGAGACCCGAGGGATGAAAATACCGATATCGGACCTTTGATCGATCAAAAATCGGAACAACGAGTGGAAGATTGGGTTTCAGAGGCGATCAATCAGGGCGCGCGCGTGTTGTGTGGCGGCAAACGCCGGGACGGAATTTTTATGCCGACATTAATTGAGGACGCGCCCCAAAACTGCAGACTCAGTTGCGAGGAAGTTTTTGGCCCCGTCGCTACTCTTGAACGGGTCTCAAATTCGGAGGAAGCCCTTAAAAAAATGTCGGAGGGCGCTTATGGGCTTCAGGCCGGAATCTTCACCAATAATTTGAAGTTCGCCCATCGCGCTTGGGATGAACTTCCATATGGCGGGGTGATTATTAATGACATTCCGGCTTTTCGCTCGGATGCGATGCCCTACGGAGGAAATAGAAATTCCGGAATCGGACGAGAAGGCGTGCGCTATGCGATGGAAGAGTATTCCCAACTAAAAACGCTGGTCCTCAATTTTAGGCCTTAGGTAAATTTTACCCCGTCTTTATTTGCGCCGATATCCTTGGGGAATCTGAAAGCTTTTTTCCCCCAGCGGCGCGATTTTAATTGAAGAAACGTCGCTTGTCATGGAGATGAGAGGCGAAGCGCCGTTTGGGTTTGCGGCCTGTAGAAGCCCGTTAAGGAGATTTTTTGTCGCCTCCGGCAAATTGGCGGATTTGAGTCCCTCTAAGGCCGCAGGGCTTTGTGACTTTTGTTTTGGAAGAGAAACGTACCAGTCGCTTTCCATCTCAATTGGGAATCCCGGTATCTCTGACATCTTTTTTCTAAATTCCGTGATCCCCCTGGTCAAGGCTTTTCCGCTTGAGTGGGTCATGGATCTAAGCATTTCAAGGCCCAGCGGTTGAGCGCCCAGACCAACGGAACCTTCTCCGGTGGCCTTGAGATACTTGGAATTAAAAGCTTCAATTTCCCGATGGGCTTTTCTCAACGTGAGAGTCCAAGGCGTAACCCAAATCTTGAGCTTCACCTTGAAAGTGGAAACCCGTTTATTTTCGGTGTTCTCTAGTTTCATGATAAATTCGGCGTTATAAAGGCGGGTCTTAAAACCGTGGATGATTTTGCGCATCTTGGAGGGGGTCATCTTAAATGAAGTCCCTTTGAGCCGGACCGGAATGCGCGACATGTTCGGTTTTTTGGGCGTTTGGGCCTTAAGCGGGACTTCGGCGTAGGTCTTTTTCGCGGGATCAAGGATCCATCTCTTTTTATCCTGAAGGCGAATGATGTCTATTTTTCGCTTGGGCCCGCTTTGCGCGCCGCCGATAAGCCCCATCATGCCGCCGGAAAAATCCTGCGAGGAATCAATAGAAGAATCATTTCCCTTGATTTTTTGGGTGATCTCTCCGTGGCTGGCCCCGATTCCCATAAAACCGCTGTTTTGATATTCCTCGCTAATTTGAACATCGGCGCTTGAGCGAATAGGAAACCATAGCGTTAATAAAATAGGTAGCGCTACTCTAAAAAAGAGGAATCTCATGAATTAGGACTTGCGGGAGCGCTTCCTTGGTTTTCAAGGGGAGACAAGACGCTGAGTCTGTGCCTTGCGCGGTGGTGCCTCCACCAGGAAGCCGGGTCATACCAATGCTCCGGATAGGCGAGATACCTTTGATAAAGCTGTTCAGCGCGGGCGGGATCCCGCGTTTTTTCATAGCAGATCCCGGCGGCCTTATAAAGGAAGATTGGCGCCTGTCGGCTTTGTGAGAAGGTGTCGGCAAAAGCGACTAGGAAAGAAACCTCGCCGGAGAAATCAGACATTTCTGATGAGGCCTTAATCGCGTTCTTAAAAGCTTTTTTGGAAACGGGGGTGTTGGGATAAAGTTTAATGATCTGTTGATCGGTTTGAATCGCCAGGGTCCATTGATCGAGCTTAGAGAAAAGAGAGCTAAGCGCTTCTAAAGCGGGCTCTACCCGATCGCTTTGAGGATAGTCTTCGATGAGCTTTTGATATGTCCCAATTGCGCTTTTATATTCTCCGACCTTTCGATAGAGCGACGCCGCCTCAAATTCAGCCTTGGGGGCATGGAGGCTTTCAGGATAGGCGGAAAAGACTTCCCGGAAAAAGATAATGGCTTTGTGTCTTTGGGAATCAGATTCAAGGAGTTGCGCCAGGCGCATTAAAATATCGTCAGAGTGGGGATAGCGGGGAAAGCGCACCTCAAAACGCCGAAATTCCCGCTCAGCTACTTTCCTAAGAGATCCTCCCGTATATAGAGGAATACTTTCAAGCATGGAGGCCAGGCGCTCTTCCTTGTTCATTGCCTGGGGCGGGCTCGCGAGATTCTGCCATCCCGGTTTTAAATGCCGGCCCAATGTTTTCTGGGCCAAGGTCAGGAAATTAGATTGAGCTTCCAAGGCTTCGGAAGAATTGGGGTATTCATAGATGAGAGACAGATAATCCATCAAGGCTTTTTTGTTTTGTTTCGCCGCTTGATGAAAGGAGGCTAAAAGCATCCAGGCTTTGGGCGCTTTTGGAAAAGTTGGGTTGGCGGCGATGAAAAAGCTCATGGCTTTGGCGAGTCCGGCGGCCTCTTTTTTGTTGCGCGGAAGAGGTTCGGAGCTGAGAAATCTCCACTCCGCTTCTTTGTCAAAGGTTTTGCTGGAATTTTGGGCAACGGCGCCTGAAGTTGAAGGGCTCTTTTTGTTCTTGTGGGAGCGCTTTTTTTTGCGCTCTTTCTTTGTCGGTTTTAACGGAGCGGGAGAAACGCTTTGGGCGCTTATTGGAGCGCTTGATTCTGGGGCTGCGGATTCATCTTGCGCTAATGATAAGCGCGGAATCAGGCTTAACCCGGCCAAAGACAAAATAAAAAGGGAGGCGACTTTTTTAAGGGATTGTTTTTTTGTCATAATATAAATATAGCTTAATTTTCTCCCCGTTGTGCGCGTTTAGAGCCCTCCAAAAATAACTTGAGTATTTTAGTCAGATATGTTACACTAAGAGTATGGCTAACGGGAAACCAGATGTCCTCAATCAGATTACCGAGCGCGAGTATCAATATGGTTTTGTCTCTGAGGTTGAGGCCGATCAAATTCCCAAGGGGCTCAATGAAGAGATCATTACCTTGATCTCTCAGAAGAAAAAAGAGCCGGCTTTTCTATTAGAATTTCGTTTGAAAGCCTATCGGCATTGGTTGAAGATGAGGGAGCCGCAGTGGGCCAATGTCCATTATCCGCCAATTAATTATCAGGACATCGTCTATTATTCCGCGCCAAAGTCAAAGAAAAAACTCTCCAGCATGGATGAAGTCGATCCCGAGGTCCGAAAGACTTTTGAGAAATTGGGAATCCCGCTAGAAGAGCAAAAGATGCTTTCTAATGTGGCGGTGGATGCGGTTTTTGACTCGGTCTCTGTCGCGACGACTTTTAAAAAGACGCTCTCGGATGCTGGAGTAATTTTTTGTCCTTTTTCGGAAGCGGCTATTGAACATCCGGATTTAGTCGAAAAATATTTGGGTTCAGTCGTTCCTTACACGGACAATTTCTTTGCCGCTCTTAATTCCGCGGTGTTTTCAGACGGCTCTTTCTGCTACGTTCCCAAGGGAGTTCGTTGTCCGATGGAGCTTTCGACTTATTTCCGAATCAACGCCAAGGAGACCGGGCAATTTGAGCGGACCTTAATCATCGCCGAAGAAGGCGCGTCCGTGTCCTATCTTGAGGGCTGCACGGCCCCGATGCGGGATGAAAACCAGCTCCATGCCGCCATTGTCGAACTCGTGGCTTTGGATAACGCGCAGATTAAATATTCCACGATTCAAAATTGGTATCCCGGAGATAAGAATGGAAAGGGCGGTATTTATAATTTCGTGACCAAACGCGGAAAATGCCAAGGAAAGAATTCCAAAATTTCCTGGACCCAGGTTGAGACCGGATCAGCGATTACCTGGAAGTATCCTAGCTGTTTGTTGTTAGGGGATAATTCCATCGGCGAATTTTATTCAGTGGCGCTGGCTAATCATTATCAGCAAGCCGACACTGGAACCAAGATGATTCATATCGGGAAAAACACTAAGAGTACGATTATTTCAAAAGGGATTTCCGCCGGCCATGGGCAAAACACTTATCGCGGGCTTGTCAAAATCGCCAAGGGCGCGGAATCAAGCCGCAATTATTCCCAGTGCGATTCGCTTTTGATGGGCAACCTCTGCGGGGCGCACACTTTCCCGACTCTGGAGGTGGGAAACACCTCTTCTCAGATTGAACACGAGGCCACGACTTCAAAAATTGGGGAAGACCAACTCTTTTATCTTAGAAGCCGGGGGCTCTCTGCGGAAGACGCGGTGGGGCTGATCGTCAACGGCTTTTGCAAGGAAGTTTTCCAGGAACTCCCGATTGAATTTGCGGTGGAGGCCCATAAGCTGTTAAGCATCAGTCTTGAAGGGGCGGTCGGATGATTGCTCGGACAGAGACGATGCCACGAGTGATCGCGTGACAGGACAATAATAAAGAGGAAATTATGCTTGAAATTAAAAATTTGTGCGCGAAAATCGGAGATAAGCAGATTTTAAAGGGAATCAATTTAACCGTCAAGGCCGGAGAGGTTCACGCCATTATGGGCCCTAACGGCTCAGGGAAGAGCACCTTGTCTTATATTTTGGCCGGGCGAGAGGGCTATGAAGTGACCGATGGGCAGGTCCTTTACGAAGGCAAGGATTTACTCTCAATGCCCACCGAGGTCAGAAGCCGAGAAGGCGTTTTTCTCGCGTTTCAGTATCCGGTGGAAATTCACGGAGTGACAAATAAATATTTTCTCAAGGCGGCCGTTAACGCGAAGCTCAAGCACCAGGGGAAAACCGAGATGAGCGCGGGTCAGTTCCTCTCTTTCGTCAAAGAAAAAGCTAAAACCGTCGAAATGGACGAGGCGCTTTTAAGTCGTCAAGTCAACGCGGGCTTTTCAGGGGGAGAAAAGAAAAGAAATGAAATTCTCCAGATGGCGGCTTTAGAGCCTAAACTTGCCATTTTAGATGAGACCGATTCCGGGCTCGACATCGACGCCCTTAAAATTGTCTCTCATGGCATCAACGTCATGCGCGGTCCTCAGCGTTCGTTTCTGGTGATCACCCATTACCAGCGGCTTTTAGATTACGTCGTCCCTGATTTTGTCCATGTCTTGTCCGATGGGCGCATTATTCGTTCCGGGGGCAAGGAATTGGCCTATCAGCTTGAAAAAGAAGGTTATGCTTGGGCTAAGGAAGAATTCGCGGGGTTAAAAGGATGAAGGAAGCGGTCTTGGAAAAATTTCCGCTTGAGCTTGAGTTTGAGCAGGCCTTGCCTTATCTTCCGGCCGGAGATGTTCCGTGGGTTGAGCGCTTAAGAAAGCGTTCTTTCGAGCGTTTTACGCAAACCGGCTTTCCCAATGAACAAACCCCGGGTTGGAAATTTTTTCCCGCTTCCAAAATTCAAGAGACTCCTTGGAAGTTATTCGAGTTCCCTATGAATGCGCGGGTCGCGGATTTGAGATCCTCTTCTCTTCTTGCCAAAGAAAACGGATTTTCGCTCACTTTTTTTAATGGCTATTATCTTCCCGATCTCAAGAGCCCGCGTTCGGAAGGGTTTATCGCGGCTAGTCTTGCCGCCCTGTTAAAAAACAATCCGGAGCGCTTTGAAAATTTCTGGGGGCATCGCCCTGTCGGAAGCTTGGGAGCTTTTGAGGCTCTCAACGGCTCTTTATTTCAAGACGGAGCGGCGATCGTTTTGCCCCAGGGGTTCTCTTCGTTAAATCCTATCCATCTCTTTTCCCTCAATCATCCGCTCAACCATGCCGCGATGACTCATCCCTTGAATTTGATCGCTTTGGGGCCGAGATCCAAGGCGGTGATTATCCAGGAATATGCCGGGCAGGCCGGAGTTTGTTTGAATAACACCGTCACTGAAATTTTTCTAGATGAAGGCGCGCAGTTGGATTTAATTGTTTTGGAAAGAGAAGGCGCAGGCTCTTTTCACTTGGAATCAATCGCCGTTCACCAGGCTTCTAGCAGCCGGTTTTCAGTTTCTTCGGTTTTCTTGGGAGAATCTTCTTCTCGACAAGAAATATCGGTTGAGCTTCAAGGGGAAAACGCCGAATGTCAAATTAACGGTCTTTACCGCCCAAGCGCTTCTCAAAGCAAGAATATAAAGACAACTATTACCCATTTTAAGCCAAATACCCGCAGCGTCGAGCTTTATAAGGGCATTCTGGATGGACAGGGAAAAGCGGCCTTTGAGGGCTTGATCGTGGTCAAGCCCGAGGCGCAAAAAACCGACGCGAGCCTCCACAATAAAAATCTGATTCTCTCCGAAGAAGCCCAGGTTCATACCAGTCCGGAATTCAAAATCGAGGCCGATGATGTTCGCTGTAAACATGGCTCGGCTATTGGACAGATGGATTTGAGCGCGCTTTTTTATTTAAAGAGCCGCGGTCTGGGAGATAAAGAGGCCAGAGAAGCCTTGATCTACGCCTTTCAAAGCGAGATCATCAGCGCTATCCCAGTGGAAAGCGTTCGGACCGCCATTTTGGGCCTCTTGTCTCAAAGGTCAGGGTTAGGAGATTTGTCCCATGAGTCTTGATCTTCTGGAAATTCGGCGAGATTTTCCCATTCTCTCCCGCCAGGTTCACGGCAAGCCCCTGGTCTATTTTGACAACGCGGCAACGACGCAAAAACCCAAGGCCCTCATTGCCGCTCTGAGCTCTTTTTACGAAAATCATAACGGAAATATCCATCGGGGAGCCCATACCCTGTCGGATGAAGCGACGACTCTTGTCGAAAACGCTCGCCAAAAAACAGCGGATTTTATCAACGCTCCGAAGCCGGAAACGATCATTTTTACCCGGAATGCCACCGAGGCCATCAATTTGGTGGCCCATTCCTGGGGCCGCAAATTTTTAAAAGCCGGAGATGAAATTGTTCTCACCGAGTTGGAGCACCATTCAAATTTAGTGCCTTGGCAGATTCTCGCCGCGGAAAAATCGCTTAAACTGCGCTTTATTCCCATTAACCGCGCGGGAGATCTGGATTTGTTCGCCGCCGGGCAATTATTTTCGGAAAAAACCAAGCTTGTCTCTTTTACCGCGGCCTCTAATGTCTTGGGAACGCTTCCGCCGGTTTTGGAAATTATCGGTCTTGCGAAAAAATTTGGCGCCAAAACCTTGGTGGACGCTTCTCAGTGGACTCCGCATTTTAAAACGGATGTTCAAAACTGGGACTGTGATTTCCTGGCTTTTTCCGCGCACAAGATGTTAGGGCC
>DAHZHT010000016.1:24207-39540 GCA_027406905.1 Elusimicrobiota bacterium | reverse complement strand
CTTCCGGCCATGACCGCCAAGGTTGTCCATCTGGAGCGGGCCGGGTTTGAGTCGGGGCTTCCGGTCCTCTCTCTGGGGCTCCGGTTTCTGGACCTTTCCGAGGATTTACCTATCATCATTGAAATCGTGGACGCTGAAGCAAGGATAAAAGAAATTCTCCCGCATTTGGATGCGATGGTTCAAGACGGCCTTGTGACGCTGGAAAAAGTTCATGTTATTATGTACCGCGCCAATGGAAAAGGTTCGCGCGCGCGAAAATCATTGGGAAAGGCGCGAAATTAAAATTCCAGATAAAGTGTCGTTATAGGCAACTTTGCGGGCGGGATATCGGCTCCAGGAAAAATAAAGGATCTCTCGGACCTATCTTATCGCCGCAGAATTCTTTTGGCTTTTTTCAGATTAGGTATTGGGCCTTGAGGTTTTGTAGAAGATAAGAGTATGCCCGCCGACACTAAAATGGAAGGTCTTATCGTCACCGACAGCTATCTGCGTATTTTTGAGGCGCTCAAAGATAAAGCCCCGGTTGTTTTTGTCAGCGGAAAAGCCGGGAGCGGAAAATCAACCCTGATTCGCTGGATTATCGAGCAGAAAAAATGGCGCTCGGCCATTGTCGCCCCTACTGGAATTGCCGCCCTCAATGTTGGCGGCGCGACGATTCATTCCTTTTTTAAACTGCCTTCCCGTCTTCTTCAGGCTTCCGACATTCGCCGCGCGTCAAAACGCGCTCTTTATGAGAATCTCGATCTTTTGATTATTGACGAAATCTCGATGGTCCGGGCCGATGTCATGGATGCGATTGGAAACTTTCTCGAAAAAAATGGGCCGCGCTTTGGCGAACCTTTTGGCGGCGTTCAAATTCTCTTGGTCGGAGATCTTTTTCAGCTTCCGCCGGTAGTCTCGGGTTCCGATCTAAGCTCATTTTTTAGCGAAGTTTATCCCAATCCCTATTTTTTTAGCTCCCATGTCATTGGGCAAGCCCCGATGAAATTTTTCGATTTAGAAGAGGCCTTTAGGCAAAAAGACCGCTTTTTTGCCGGGCTTTTAAATCAAATTCGCGCGGGAGAAAATCTCGAAGAGGTGGTTTCCCAAATTAACCAGCGCTGTTTTAGAAAGAAGGAGACGGCGCAATTGCCGAGCATCCTTTTAACTACCACCAATCGTGCGGCGGATATTCGCAATGAACAGGCGCTGGCGTCTTTGCGGGGGGAAAGCAAGGTCTATGCCGGGACTTTTAAAGGCGCTTTTGATTCTCTCAGGGAACGCTTACCGTCTCCGGAGTTTCTCAATCTTAAAATCGGGGCCCAAGTAATGCTAACTAAAAACGGCGGCGAATGGGTCAATGGGAGTCTTGGGGTCGTTCGGGATTTAAAAGAAAACAGCGTGGTGGTTGAAATTCAAGATGAGAATTCGCGCATGGTTGAAGTGGAGGCGACCACCTGGGAATCCGTGCGCTACCACTGGGACCCGGAACAAAAAATTATCCATAAAGAAAGCGCCGGGCAATTTTCTCAGATTCCCTTGACCTTGGCTTGGGCGACGACCATTCACAAAGCCCAGGGAAAAACTCTTGCTTCGGTCGAAATTGATTTGGGTTACGGCGCCTTTGCCGCAGGGCAAGCCTACGTCGCCTTAAGCCGCTGCCGGGACTTGTCTCATATTTATCTTTCGCGCCCTCTTCAAAAGCGGGATATTATCTGTGCGCCTGAAATCGCGCGGTTTTATTCTCGATTAAAGCGCTTGGGCGCGTCTTGAGGCGGGCTCAAAAACTTTGAGACCTAAGATTATTTTTCCCTTGGAATATAAGGAGTAAAACGAGAAATAAACCAGATGAGAAATTTCTTTCGCTTCGGGTTTTCACTCGCTGGAATGATAAAGAAACCCCGGTTTTCATCGAGTGTCCCATCTTCGGTGACGATTAAGTCGCGGATTTCTCCCTGTGAGTCCGTGTCTAGATTGGAGTAGAAATTAAAAGCCTCGTGGGGATCTTGGTGAAAAAGGCCCTCAAGACTTTTTTTGAGAACCCTGGAGCTGGGCAACTCCCCCGGGCGCAATCTTTTCGGATTTTTTATCTTGGGAATGGGATGATAAGGCTGAATAAGGGAATTAGCCAGAAGCGCCCCTCTAAATTTAGTTTGGGTAAATTCGATGACGGGCCAGCTGCAGATAGGAAAACAATAGACGGTTTTTTCAATTTGGGCTTGGGCGATAGATTCCGCGTTTACATTTTGTTTTTCTTCCGCGTCCTTAAGAGCCGCTGAGGCGGTGGCGTTTCCGATAGGTTTAAACCACAAAAAATCCCACGAGGAAGACTCTCCGCTAATTAATGACTCTGGAGCGTCATAAGAGGCTCCAAGCCTCGGGCTCGGCAGGGAATAGGGCTGATGATAGACGCATCCAGCGACTAAGAGAAGAAAAAAATTAAGGAGAAGATACTGACAGAGACGAAATCTCACAGGAGAGAAATGAAGGCGCTTGTCACTTTCTCCCAGTCTTTCTCGGCGACTCCGCCTTGGGCGAAATCGGGCCTCCCGCCGGCAGATCCAGACAAATGAGAGGCGAGGCTCTTGGCGATTTTGGAGGCGTCAAAGCCGCGGGCAAGCATCTCCGCGCTTAAAGACAAGACAAAAGAAATCTTTCCATTGGAAGGGCAGGCGACAAAGATAATGCCGGCCTTTGCCTGGGCCTTGGCCATGTCGGCGATTTCACGGAGCATCTTTGGCTGCGCTTCGTCTAGCTTTTGAATGTGAACGGAAGTTCCTTTGACGGCCATAAGTTTGACTCCGGCATTGGAATCCAGAGCCAATTTTTTTGTTTTTAAACTGTTTAAAATCGCCTGAAGTTCCTTTTCTTGGGCGCGCAATGATTGAATGTCTTGATTGAAGTCGAAATTTGAGGGCTCTTGTCCGCCCAAGGCCAGGATTTCTTCAAGAATCTTTTTTTGGCGAGATTTTAAATCTTCAAGAATCGATTTTTCCGATTCTCTTTTTTCTTTCTCCCAAATCGTGGCGGCCTCGCCCGCGACTGCCTCGATGCGGCGCACTCCCGAGGCGGCGGAAGATTCTTTGATGATTTTAAAGGTTTTGATTTGAGCGGTGTTGGAAACGTGCGTTCCGCCGCAGAGTTCAAGGCTAAAACGCTCATGGGGATTTTCCCATCCTTTCGGGCCGATCAGCAAAAAGCGGGGTTTGTCCCCGTAATTTTCGCCCATAAGGGTCACCGCGCCCAATTCCTGCACTTTATCGATAGAATCTTCTTTTGGAATGACTAGATCCGATTTCTTAATTTCTTCGTTGACGAGGAGTTCAATTTTCTCTATTTGTTCTCTGGAGAGAGCCGACGGATGAGTAAAATCAAAGCGCAGTTTGTCAGGACCCACATAGGACCCGGCCTGCCGAACGTGGGAGCCTAAAACCATTCGAAGAGCGGCATTGAGAAGATGGGTCGCGGTGTGATGAGGAGCGGTCAATTCTCTTTGTTTTCTGTCAACCCGGGCAATCACCACGCGGCCCTTCTGAAAGGAACTGATATCATTTGATTCTAAAACATGGATGATGGTGGGCCCTTGCTTTTGGGTGTCTATGACTTTCGCCAGAAGATGTCCTTCTTCGCTTAGAATTTCTCCTTGGTCTCCCACTTGCCCGCCGCCTTCGGGATAAAAGGGAGTTTGGTCGAGTATGACAAAGCCGCGATTTCCTCTAAAATCGACATTGGCGATTTTTGCCTCGCATTCAAGTTTTTCATAGCCTAAAAATCGGGTGGGATGGTCAAAATGTGGAATCTCTATGCGGTTTTCTCCCGAACCTTTCCAGGAAGAGCGGGCGATTTCAACCGATTTTTTAAAAGCGCTGTCAAATCCCGCCTCATCGATGTAGAACCCTTTTTCGGCGCAGATTTCCTTGGTCAGTTCTAATGGGAAACCAAAGGTTTCATAGAGCCGAAACGCCTCTTGTCCATTGAGGGTTTTCCCGCTCTGTTTGGATAAGAGATGCGCCAATTCCGCCTCTCCAACAGATAAGGTCTCCAGGAATTTTTCTTCTTCCGATTTGAGAGTCGTTTCTATCAAAGCGCGGGATTTTTCTATTTCAGGATAGACTTCCTTGAAAATTTCCAGACATGCCGGGATGAGCTTGTAGAGAAAAGGTTCTTGAGAGCCTAGAATTTTTCCGTAGCGCGAGGCCCGACGAATCAGGCGTCTTAAAACGTATCCGCGCTCGATGTTAGACGGAATGATTCCTTCGCTCAGCAAAAAAACCGAGCCGCGCAAATGGTCGGCGATGACGCGAAAGGATGTTTCGGTTTGGCTTGACTGACGAAAATCGCGGTTGAATAGCGAGGAGGCTTTTTCGATGATGGGTAAAAATAAATCGGTGTCGAAAGGCGAAGGTTTGCCGCTTGAAGAAAAAACTAAACGCTCAAGCCCCATTCCAGTGTCGATGTTCTTGCGGGGCAGCGGCACGAGTTTTCCGTCTTCCTGACGGTCAAACTGAGTAAACACCAGATTCCAGACTTCTAAATATCTGTCGCAGTCGCATCCGACTGAACATCCGGGTTTTCTACAGGAAAATTCCGGGCCGCGGTCAAGGTAAATTTCAGAACAAGGGCCGCAAGGACCGGTAGGCCCCATGGTCCAAAAGTTGGTGTCTTCTCCAAGCCGTACCGGAGAATTGGGGACATTAAGCGATTTCCATATTTTTTCAGCCTCGGCATCGTCTTTAAAAACCGTGGGATAAAGGCGATGCGGGTCAAAGCCCGCTTTCTGAGTTAGAAATTCCCAGGCCCACTTAATCGCGTCTTCTTTAAAATAATCGCCAAATGAAAAATTTCCAAGCATCTCGAAAAATGTCAAATGCCTGACGGTCAGGCCGACATTTCCGATATCGGTTGTCCGGAAACACTTCTGGCAGCTGGCCGCGCGGGAGAAGTCTCGAATTTGCCCTAAAAAATAAGGCTTAAAAGGGACCATCCCGGCCGAGGTAAACATCAGCGTCGGGTCGCCGCGGGGAATCAGAGAAGAAGAAGGGACAACGCGATGATTGCGAGCGGAAAAAAAAGACAGAAATTCTTGACGAAGAAGGGAGTTTTGGTTCATCGAAATTGTTCAAAGATTTGCCGGCGGAGGGAGTCGAACCCACACGGTGCGAGGCACCGAGCGATTTTGAGTCGCTTGCGTCTGCCAGTTCCGCCACGCCGGCGTATTTGTCTATTCTACTCATTTATGAGGGAGTAAGGCTATCAGGCTGGCAGGAGAATGAGCCAACAAGAAATTTCAGTATTTTGTTATTGAAATTTAGTCTCAATAAGGTTATAATAAGAATGACAGGGGCCAATCGGGCCCTGGTTAAAGAGAGGAAAGTTTATGACCTTAGAGGAAGTCGCGCTCAACCGAGCGGTTCGAATTGAAGACATGCAAGGGATGGATGAAAAAGATTTAGCCTGCCTTTTGGGAATGGGAATGCGGTCGGGGGTATCGGTGACCAAGATCGTAGCCACGCCGTTCAAAGATCCCGTTGAATGTCTGGTTGGCTCCCAACTCCTCGCCGTCGAAAAGAGACTTTTTAAGTATATTCGCGTTAAAGAAATATCCCAAATTCCGTGAAAACCGTCGTCGCTATCGCCGGGCGTCCAAACACCGGCAAGACCACCCTTTTTAATTCTCTGACCGGCCTTAGCCAGAGGGTCGCCAATTTCGCGGGCTGCACTGTCGAGCGCGCGGTCGGCAATTTAAGCGATGGAGATGAGTCTATCGAGATTGTCGATCTGCCCGGAACCTACTCCCTGCGCCCCATTTCCCAAGATGAGAAGATCGCCTTTCAATTTTTAGAAGAATCTTCTCTTGACGCGGATATTAAGGGCCATTTTTTTATTCTCTGCGTGGCGGAAGCCTCTAATTTAGCCAAGGACCTTTCCTTGGCTGTGGCCTTGAAAATGCGCGGATATTCCGTCGGAGTGGTCCTCAACATGATGGATGAGGCTCGCCATAATGGAATCGAGATTGATGCCGCGAAACTTTCCGAGGAATTGGGGCTTCCCGTCTTTCCGGCGGCGGCGCGCTATGGAGACGGCATCGCGGAAATTCGCTCTTTTATCGCCTCTTTGCTGGAGAAATCAAATTTGAGCTTGGAGGTTCAAAATCGATTTTCCTCAATTGATGAAGAAGAAGCCAATGCGCGCGCGCGCGTGGAAACGGCTTTGTCTCAAGCCGTGTCGCTGCCTGAAGGCGAGGTTCTCTCAACCGTTGAGCGTTCAATCCAGATCGATCGGCGGCTTTTCCACCCGGTGATAGGCCCCTTGATTTTGGCGGCCACATTGTTTTTGGTATTTGAATCCCTCTTTTCCCTGGGGCGCCCACTGTCAGACGCTTTGTCTTCCTTATTTGGTTTTGGAACGGAGTGGCTGCGCGCCTGGATTCCCAATAGCTTTATCTCCAGTCTTGTCTGTGACGGAATCTTGTCCGGAATTTCAGCGGTGGCGACATTTATTCCTCAGATTGCGATCTTGTTTGCTTTGATCGGCTTTTTAGAGCAGAGCGGATACCTGCCCCGCGCGGGGGCGATGCTTGACCGCGCCTTTCGGCCCTTCGGCTTGGACGGCAAGGTCTTTGTTCCCTTTTTATCTTCATTTGCCTGCGCGATTCCCGGCGTGATGGCGGCGCGGACAATCGCTGACGAGAAAAAACGCTTAGCCGCTATTTTCCTTTGTCCGCTGATGACCTGTTCGGCCCGGATTCCGGTCTATACCCTCATCATCGCCGCCTTTGTGCCGGCTTCGCTGCGGTTGTTTGGTTTTAGCGCCCAGGCCCTGGTGATGGCGGGAATGTATGCCTTTGGGGTTGTCGCGGCCCTTCTTTTCGCCTTGGTTTTAAAGCTGGGTCAAGCCGAAGACCACTTTACCGTTCCGTTGACCGTTTTGCCTCCGTACCGCTTTCCGCATTTACGGGAATTGGGGATTTATGTCTGGGTGCGCTCTTCTCATTTCTTAGTCAAGGCCGGAAGAGTGATTTTTACCATTAGCCTGGTGATTTGGGCCTTGGCCTCCTTTCCTAAAAATCCCCAGAGCCTTCCGATCAAGGCTGAAATCGCGAAAATGCGGGCTGGGGTTTTATCCCAAGATTCAAAGGCAAAATTAGCCGATCTCGAGTTTCAGCAACAGGCTCTTGATTTAAAGTCGAGCGTTTTAAGCCGGATAGGGAAATTAATTGAGCCGGTATTTAAGCCTATTGGCTATGATTGGCGCATCAGCGTCGCGGTTATCGCTTCTTTGAGCGCCCGGGAGGTCTTTGTCGGCACCTTGGGGACTCTTTTCTCCGTCAGTGGAGAGACCGAACCGTCTCGAGGTCTCATTGACAGCCTTAGAAACGCGCGAAACGCCCAGGGAATGCCGGCTTACAGCTTGGCGACGGCGGTCAGCCTCCTTATCTTCTTTGCGATTGCGCTTCAGTGTTTGTCGACTTTAATTGTCGTTCAGCGGGAAACCGGCGGTTGGAAATGGCCGCTTATTCAATTCTCAAGCTTTTTTGTCGTCGCCTATTCGCTGTCCTGGACCGGCTTTCATCTCACTTCCTATCTGATGCGCTAGGAGATAGGGACAGAATTCAGCGGAAGATAAATAGAGTGCCGGAGGTGTTTCCGGCTAGTACGGGAACCTGATCCCGGCCCTGAGAGGCGGCCTTTTCCCGGACCCGGATTTTCAGATAATCAAACAAGGACCTTGGCGTCAAGTTTCTATGTTTTTGATCCGCGCGATCAATTCCTCTAAGATAATAATAAGTGAAAAGCCCGTGGCCTTGGCTGTCTAAGACTCCGGCTGTTTCATTGCCTTTCGCCGCCGCAAAGACCAAAAGTTTTCCGGCGGGGGGAGTCAAGGATTCTACTTTTGAGACTAAAGGTTTGACATTGTCGGCGATGACGGATCTCTCTCCGCTACCTGAAAAGCAGCTGTCTAAAACGACAATCACTTTTTTTGCGTTAAGCGAGTTTAAATCTTTGTATAGATTCGAAATACGAATGGCGGTTTGAGACAAGAAATTAGGATCTCCATCGACCGGAACGAGATAAGCTTGTCCAGATATCACATCTGGCGCTCCGTGCCCTGAAAAATAGACAAAGACCCGCCCGTCTGATTTCGCGTTCTTGGGCAGCCAGCTCTCAATGTAGCCCAGAATGTCGCTTTTAGTGGCCTGATCGTTGATGAGAGTTTTGATCTGCCATTCGGGAAACCCGAGGGCGATTAAATGCGCCTTGACCGCTTCGGCGTCTCGATTGGCGAATTTTGCGTGAGGCAAGTCATGGATATATCGGTTAATCCCGATGACCAGAGCGATGTCATGGGGATGTTCCGGCAAGCGGTATAGTGGATTGTCGACATCTGAAAAATAGATTTTTCGCGCGGGCGGAGCGCTCTGGGGTTGTTCCGATTGGGAGTTGATCAAGGAAACGATGTCTTCGTGCCCTGCGACATTGGCGATATCGGCGGCCGTTTCGCTTTGGGAGTTTTCAAGGTTGGGATCGGCGCCGTCTTTAAGGAGAACGCGCACCGCGTCTGAGTATCCGCTGCGGCAGGCATACATCAAGGCCGTCCAGCCGTTGTTGTCCCTTGAGTTGATATCGGCGCCCGCGTCCATTAAGGGCTTAATGACTCCGATATTGTCGTTTTGCGCGGCGATCATCAGCGCCGTTTTTCCGGATTTGTTTTTCGCGTTGACATTGGCCTTGTGCTCAATTAAATCCTCGGCCATTTCCGGATATCCGCCTTCGGAGGCGATCATCAAGGCGGTCCAGCCGGCGTTGTTTTCCGCGTTGACGTTGGCCCCGGCGTGAAGAAGGACCTTGACGACATTGTCGTGCCCATAGTCGGCGGCCTGCATTAGAGCGGTCCATTTTCCGTCATCATGGGTATCCACTCGCGCTCCTACCTTTATGAGATAACGGGCGATGCGCGGATGCCCGGTCATCGCGGTCCACATTAAAGGAGTTCTTCCGATATCGTCTCTTAAATTGACGTTGGCGCCTCTTGAGAGAGCGCGCTTAAGCGCGCTCAGGCGGCCCAGCATTGAGGCTTCGATTAAATCGTCGTTGGGGGTGGCGCGAAGTTGGGAAGCCGAAGATAGAACCAGGAATAGCGAAAAAATCGCGGGAGAGAGCTTTCTAAGGGCTTTGATTTTTGAGTTCATTTCTTAATTTAAGTCAGGGTCGAATATAGTTTAGGGTCTTTCCGCTTTTCTGTCAAGGGGAACTTTTTTGAGGGGTTAGCCGTATAAATAAAGACCGGAGAATTTTCCGGAAACTTAAATTAAGGGAGGATACAAAGATGAACGTAAAAAAGGTGATGAAGGGGTCTCAAATTGGGGCGGCCTTTCTGGTCTGCCTGTTGTCCTTGGGAGCTTGGGGGGCCAGCGCTAAAAGCGCGTCTCAAAAAGGACATTGGATGGAAGGCTTGGGCCTAAGCCCCAATCAAGTTCCAAAACTCTTGGAGGTTTTGGGGACCAGGCGGGAAAAACTGTCTCCGCTTTTTTCACGGCGCAGACAGATTATGGCTGAGTTGTCTCAAGAACTTAAAAGCAAAGCCCCTGAGAGTAAAATTGCGGCCACGCTTGCGGCCTTTGATCAACTCAAGGAGCGGATGAGAAAGATTAATGAAGAGTTTATTGCGGGAGAAAACAACGTCCTGACCCCGATTCAGAGGGCGAGACTCATTGTCGCGCGTTCGCAAAGATTTCAGAAAATGCGCGCGCAAAAAAAGCTCCAAAAAGCTTCTTAAAGCTGAGCCGTCAAATTCCCGGAGGCGGTTTTAAAGCCCTAGAGCCGCTTCCGGGCTGATTTTAGAGGTAGAACGCGGCGGGATTTTGGAAAGTGCTAAAATTCCACAGTGGGATACTTAAAAGGGCTCGCTAAACAGGCGGAAGAAAATAGCAAGGCGTATTTAAGGTCTCAATTTCTTGCTCTTTTGCCGAGTTTGCCGCCGGTCAAGACTCCGGTCGATGTAAAATCTGTTTCCCGCATTTTGGCCGTTCGTTCTGACGCGCGCTTGGGAAATATCCTCCTTTTAACTCCGGCTCTGCGCTTAATTAAAGAGGCTTTTCCATCGGCTCAAACGGATGTTTTGATGCCCAAAGCCTATGCCGCAGCTCTCAAATTTAACCCTTCCGTCTCCCGAGTTCTAAGCCCAAAAGAGTGGCCATTTTTGCGCTTTTTTGGCTATGACCTCGCTTTTGATTTTTCCTCCTATCATGCTTTTTCCCTCTCGGGAGCGCTGTGGACCGCTTGGTCCGGCGCACGCTGGAGACTGGGATATCAGCGCGGGGAATCTGACAAGTTTATTAATATGCCCGTTTCCTGCCCGCAGGAAAAATTTCATGAGACCGTTAATTTGGCGCGTCTTGTTCGCCTGGCCGCGGGGGAAAGGCCTTTAAGGTCCGATTCGGATTTAAGGCTTGAGTGGCATTGGGGGCCGGGGGAAAAAGAAGAAGGGGAAAATTTTTGGCGGAATCAGGGGCTGGATCATGAATCCGTGGCTCTTTTTATCGGCGCCCGGGATCAAAAGCGATTGCCGCTGGCCTGGTTTTTGGAAATAGCCTCTCTGTTGCGCGCTCAGGGAAGAAAAACCGCTCTTCTCATAGGTCCTGCCGAAAGGCGTTTGATTGAGAATGTGTCCTTGCCCGCAGGGACGGTTTTATTGCCGGAGATGCCTTTGAGAAAATTTGCCGCCGCATTATCGAATGCGAGAGCGGTTTTAACCGCCGATACCGGGCCTATGCATCTTTCGGTTTCTCTTGATATTCCGACCGTTGAGCTCTTTAGTCGTAGCGAGCCCTGGAGATTTGGCTATTCTCACTTGCCCTCTCACCGGGTGATAGAAACCACGGGCCGATGGGCGGAAGTGGGAGAGGTTTGGCCGGTCTTGTCAGGGCTTCTTAACGGTTGAAGCTTGAGTTTTTGGAATAATCTTTCGTAGCGGGCCTGAAATCATCGCGGGCTTGGTCTTAGCCGGGTGAAATTGCGTCTTCATGCGGATTTTAGGCTTGGGCTTTTGCGGAAGAAGATTATTGATTTCGTAGGCTGAAACGAGAACCACGATGTTTCGGTCCAAAGATTTTGCGTAGTAATAGAGAGGCTTGCCGGATTTAACGGGTTGCGGGTTTCCGATAATCCATTCGATATTTTGCTTTCCCTCTTGCGCCTTGAAAGCGAAAAGAGGATTTTTAAAGGGGTTTTTCTTTGGCAATTCTTGATTGACAAATTCTGTCGCGCGCAGGCCAAAGACGCTCGGCCAGGTCGGGCTTGAGGGATAGAGAGAGTAGCTTTTGCCGCGCCTGGGCGCGACCTCGATTGATTTTGGAATGCCGTAGTATCTCGGGAAAAAAGCTCGTTCCCTAAAATTGTCCGGATCCTGGGTCAATCTTGATGCGTTGAGACCGGAAGTGATATAGATTTCCGGGCGGTTGGAATACCGGAAATAAGCGGAATTCCAGCCAAAGGCCTGTCGTCCAAAATAGCCGTCTAAAATGGGCTTGGGACTAATAGCCGCATAAGCGACTAGATGCGCGGCCGATGTTGAAATTCCATAATCGGCATATGAGGATGGGTTTCTAGTCGCGACGTCTTCAAGAATAATTTGCGGGAGAGCTTGTATAATTTGAGACACGGCGTCCTGGTCCGCCAAATCCTCGACCGGCTTTTGAACCTTCCAATCGCCTTTGTCTTTAACAAGCTCAACTGATTTTCCTTGATAAGAAATATCCAGCTTCTCGATTTGATTGGCTTTGACCCCTTCAAGGATTGGGGCGCGTGTGATGCGGGCGTTGTCAATGGCAATCCAGACTAAGGCCCCGAAAGTCGCGACAAAAAGAACGGAAAGAATTAAAATTTTTTTCATGGTTTTAAGATGAGATCGGAGTCGGTTCTTGGCGCGGCGTTTCTTCCGCTGGAGCGCTTTGCGCGCCGTAGAGTGAAATCATTTTGCGCCTTCTTTTTATTTGTTTGCGATAGCTGAACCCGCCGTAAGCTAAAAGCGTAAAGGGCAGGAAAAGAATCATTCCATATTTGACAAATAAGCGCATTTTGTCGGATAAGGGCCGAAGAGGACGATAGGTCATGCCTTTTCCGCGAATGGAGAGAAGATCGCTGTCTTCGCAAGACCACTCAAGAAGATTTTCTAAAAAGACGGCGCTTGTCTGGCGATTGGCGAAATGAGAATCTAATACGTAAGCGGTCGCGACGACAATGGCCCGCGCGGGTTTATGCGGAGCTAAAGACGGGGTTCCCTCGGGTGCGGGAAATTCTCCAGAAACCAGTCCTGCCAGCGAGAACGGTCCCCGCCGGTCTTTCGCCAGATTGGCGGAACTTTGAGCGATGCCGATGTTGTAGGAATTTTTAAGCCAGCTATTGGGGCTTGAGTCAGCTAAAGACTCGTATTTGAGGCCATTAGCCGCGGCGGTTGAGGCGAAAATCGGGTGAACAAAGGGCAAGGTGACGCCTTGAAGATGCTCGACCGCTGGATTTGAAGAATTAAAATGGGTCGCGACCGGTATATAAGGATATTGCTGGATTCTCATCGCGACAAATTGGCCGATATTTTGTTGAAATTCGACATTTTCAGATTGAGCGTCGACGACGAAGCCATTGGGAATATCGAGGCCCCAATCTTTTAGAAGCGGTCCTAGGCCCAGACTCATCGGCGAGCTGTAGAATGCTTGGAAATTAACCGAACGCCGGTTAAAGAGAATTCCCAGGGACTTTCCTTGAAATAGCCAATTTCTCAGGGCTTCAAGGTCTTGGGTTTTAAATTTTTGAGTAGGACCTAAAATCCACAGAGCCGAGACATCGGACGGGATGGCGGAGCTAAGGTCAACGGTCTTTAAATTAAGGTCTTCTCGCAACGGAGCGAACAGATTTGATTCCGAAGGGTCTCCCGGGTTTTTTTCGCCGTGCCCAATAACAAAGCCCACGCTTGGAAGGACCGGATCGGCGAGCTTTTTGATGCGGCTAGTGATTTGATATTCCAAGTCGGAGGTATCTTGAAGAAAGGCAATGACCTGGCTGCGACCTTGGTACAGGAGAGCGATTCCCATATAGGCGGTTTTGACCTCGAATTTATCTTTGGCCATTACGTTGACCTGAACTGGGGAAATGCCCAGAGCCTGAGCGTCATCTTTTCTTTTTTGAGATTGATTGGGATCCAAAAATTCAACCGTGATATGCCCGTGAGCGGCGGATTTGTATTCGCCTAAGAGATCGCGGAGATAATTTTCATTGAGCCCGTAGGGCGGGGGAAGATTCGGCGTAAAATAGACCTTGACGATGAGATTGTCGGTTAATTTTGAAAGGATATGTTTGGTTCCCTTGGATATGGAGAAGATGTGCCCGGCCGAAAAATCCATTCGGGAATAAACGTAATAAGAAATTCCGTTGACGGCGGCCAATGTCCCAATCAGAAGCGCTGTCCCTAAACCGGAAAACAAAAGTTGTCGAATCTTGGTCTTGGGTTCTTGAGCCATTAGCTAATTCTCCTATGACTGAGCTTTTGCGCGGTCAGATAGAGAAAGATAAAGATAAACGACGCGAAATAGAGAATATCCCGGGTGTCCAAGACGCCTTTTCCCATCGTCTGCATGTGGGAATCCAACCCGATGAAATCGAGAATGCTCGAAAGCCCGGAGGGAAGAAAAATCGCGAATTTCCCGATGACGACGAAACTAAATCCGATTAAGAAAGCGGTGATGAAAGAGACGATTTGATTTTTGCTAAAAGAGGATGTGTAAAGCCCCACCGCTCCAATTAAGAGGCCTTCAAAAGTTAGAGCGCAAAGCGTCCCGATAGATTCGCCCCAATCCAGATGGGCCGGAGGGGCGACTAAAAATGCGAGACAGACGGCAAAAAATAAAAGCGCGGCGATGACAAGCGTATAAAGAGAAGCGAAGCCAAGGTATTTCCCCAAAACGATGTCCCAATCTTCCAAGGGGAAGGTGGCCAACGTTTCAAAAGTTCCGGATTTGAACTCTTCCGAGAGAAGGCCCATCGTCAAGGCCGGGACAAAGAAAGAGAGAATGATGGGCTCAAAGTCAATAAGCGTTTTTATGGTCGCCTGTCCGACGAGAAAAAGGGGAGCCATGAACAAGTATCCGGTCAGAAGATAAAAGACAAACAAAGCGACGTAGGTGGACGGCGATTCCAAAGCGACGCGAAGGCCCTTATGCGCCAGGGCTTTAACGGCGTGTAGTTGAAACAGCGGTTCTTCTTTCGTTTTCATCTTGATTAGTTTTGAGTTAAGTTTCTGAAAATTTCTTCCAGGTCTTGCCTGTCTTTTCTTAGTTCTAAAATGGGCCAACGCTTTTCAGCGGCCAGGTTGAAGAGATCTTCTCGGACGTCGGTCTTGGCCGAGGCGTCAAAATAAAACCCCGGTTCCTTGGGATCATGAATGGCCTCTTCCGCCGATGAAACGCCGGGTAGTTTCCTTAGAGAGGATAGAATTTCGTCCGCCGGTCCCTTGAGGGAAACGAAAAAGCGAGTTTGAGATTTTTTCCCGCCGGAGCTGATCTCTTCAGAGCTTCCCTCCGCCACCAAACGCCCGTTGTTGATGATCACGAGCCGATCGCAGAGGACTTTCGCCTCGGAGAGAATATGGGTTGAAAAAAGAACGGTCTTTTCCCTCCCAAGCTCGCGGATGAGATCGCGCACTTCATGAACCTGATTGGGGTCGAGCCCCGAGGTCGGTTCATCGAGGATGAGAACTTCCGGATCATGAAGAATCGCTTGCGCTAGCCCCACGCGCTGACGAAAGCCTTTAGAGAGTTCGCCGATTTTTCGTCCCAAAGCCGCTCTGAGCCCGCAGGCTTTGACGGCATAGGCGATGCGCTCGCGTTTTTTCTCGCCGGAGATTCCTCTTAAATGGGCGGCTAATTCCAAACTCTCCGCGACTTCCAAGTCTTCATAGAGAGGATTGTTTTCAGGCAAATAACCTAAATGCCGGCGCGCTTCCATGGGGTTTTCCGAAACGTCGATATCGAGGATTTTTGCGTTTCCGCCATCCGCCGGGAAAAAGGAGGTTAATAATCGCATAGTCGTCGTCTTTCCCGCGCCATTGGGGCCGAGAAAGCCGACAATGCGGCCTTGTTCGACTTTAAAACTTAAATCGTCAACAGCAACTCTTTCCCCGAATTTTTTCTTTAAATGAATCGCTTCAATCATAGCTTCTATATAAATTAAAGAAAAATTTTAGGGGAATTTGTCAATATTCTTTTTGTAGAGCTCGGTCATCTCAATTTTTCTCCCAAGGGGAGAAAAATTTCGGGGGCCTTAGCGCCTGTTGCCATAAGCGGCAAATCTAAAGTATGCTTTG
>DAHZHT010000016.1:0-24197 GCA_027406905.1 Elusimicrobiota bacterium | reverse complement strand
CTGGGTCTCCCGCGTTCTTGAGAAATATCTGACGACTCCCTCGGGGCCGCTGCGCCTTTTCCCCGTCTGGCTTGTCCTGGGCCCCAGGCAAGTCGGCAAGAGTTCGCTTTTAAAGCGCTGCGGTCCCAAGCGGGAGATTATCGATTTGGATGATCTTGACGTCAGGAGCAGGGCCAATCAAGATCCCGAGCTTTTCATGCGCGATTTTAAGCCGCCCTTGATCATCGATGAAATCCAGTACGCGCCCAAATTGCTCAGCCCCATCAAGCGGCTGGCGGATCGCCAGCCGCGTCCGGGGTCGGTCTGGCTGACGGGTTCTCAGAATTTTTCCGTTATGGAAGGGGTTCGCGAAAGCCTCGCGGGAAGAGTCGCCTTGATTAATCTGTTCGGCCTTTCCGATGAGGAAAAAGGCGGCTCCACGCAAAGCGCCGCCGGCTATTTCCGGCGCATCGCGGAGACCGGTTTTCCCAAACTTCGAGGAGTTCGCGTTTCCCACGCGCGGGAGCTTTATCTTTCCAGCTATGTCAAAACCTATATTGAGCGGGATATCCTGGAACTGCCGCGAATCGAAAAGCGCCGAGAGTTTGAAATCTTCGTAAAGATGTGCGCTCTGCGCACGGCGCAGATCGTCAATTTCGAGGATCTCGCGCGAGACGCTTCCATCTCCGCCGTGACGGCAAAGGAGTGGTTGGGCCTGTTGGAGGACAGTTTTCTCATCAAGCTCGTGCATCCTTATCACGCGAATAAGACCAAGCGCCTTATCAAGAGCCCAAAACTCTATTTCCTGGACATGGGCCTTGCCGCCCATCTGGCGGGGTGGCGCGACCCCGAGAGCCTGCGCCTGGGCCCCATGGGCGGAGCGGCGCTGGAAACGCATATCGTCTCCGAGATGTGGCGGAGACTGCGGCATCGCCTGCGGGAAGCGGAACTCTATTTTTGGCGGACGCGCGACGGTCAGGAAATCGATTTATTGGTCGAAATCGGGAGTCGATGCTATCCCATCGAAATCAAAATGGGCCGCCCTGACTTTTCGCGTCTGCCCCCGCTTGGCCGCATCGCCGGCCCCGGTTGGCAAAAAGGCCAGCTCGTATCCTTATCGGCCGGCCCCCGAAGAGTTTCGCTGAATCAAGACTGGGATTTAATCTCGCCGCAAAACATCTCTCTCGACGAATAGGCGAAGGACTTCCCAATCCTCTCGATTCCGGCGGGTGGGAATTCAGCGTCCTATCTTCGGAATTTCAGGAATTCCTCACTGAAGGCGGGCGCAAGTCGCCATAGCCGTGGCGGAACAGGCCGAGGTGCAATTATAAGCGCAACCCCCGTTATACTGATTTTGGAGATTCCCACCAGCTCCGGAGTTCTGAATGCATTGCGTCGCGATTATGGTTGTCCCCGCAGGACAGCTGGCTGTGGCATTACATGATCCGGCTGACCCTATGCTGCAGGTTCCGGTTGGCTGCGTGATTCCATGGACGACAAAATCTCCCTGATCGAGGATCGGCCCATTGACAGTCAAAGTCGAAGTCGCAACGCCCGTCCCGATGCCGACGTTTCCTTGAATAAAGGCGCTGGTCGTTATATTGACCCCGCCGAAAGGAGTAGACGCCGTGGCGTTGATCGTAGAAACCGCAATCGAAGACGAGACCGTTAAGGCGTAGTCGGCGGTATCAGCCACGCTTGAGTGAAAAGAGTAGGGGTTGCTCAACAGCTGCGGACGAGCGCTGGGCGTTTCGCCGTTAATATCAACCTCCAAATACGTTGAAGAACTGGAAAACACGCTCGCCGGTATTGGGTTGACCGCGCCCACGGCAATAGAAAAAACTCCGTTACTGATGCCAACCGTCTGATTCTCGGTCCACAACTGCGTCCCAGTCCCCGGGGTCGGAGTGTCGTAAATCGAGATTACCATCGGCAAGGACGCGTTGATGGGATTCCCGCTCTTGTCTCTCAGGGACCCTTGGTAATGGGTCACCCCGGGAACCTGGCAAAAAACGGGAACGGCGAAAACCGAAAGTAAAAGAAACAAACTGCCTTCCTTCGCTTTCCTCCTCACCATACACCGGGCTCCATCGTGTATCCATTGGCGAAGCTGACAAAACTTCCGCCGACAATACCTCCAATAAAGCCCTCGCTCCTCATCCCGCCGACGATACTGACGCCGGAACCAAAATTCATGGTTTGGCTGATAATCTGAAAGCCCGGCTTTACGGGCTTAATCGCCAAGTGAGACTGGGACAAGACGCGGGCGCAACCGCTCGCGGCGAGAATGAAAAGCAAAAGAGAGAAACAGAAAGCGACGGAAGTTACGGAAGGCAACAGAGAGAAACGGAAAGTAGAAGAAAGAAAAGGAAAGAAACAGATGTCACGGAATTTGCGGAGAGTAACGGGAAAAAGCTGTTTCTTTCTTTTACTTCCGTTGCTTTCCGTTACATCAGTTGCATCCGTTGCGTCCGTTGCTTTCCGTTCCGCCTCTTGACAAACGGCTCTTTTTTTAAATCGCCCTAAAATACGGCTGGCTGGCTGGCTGGCTGGCTGGCTGGCTGGCTGGCTGGCTGGCTGGCTGGCTGGCTGGCTGGTTTCATGAACATATTGACGCAAATTCTGGGGCGGAAGGTCAAGAATTTAATTCAGGATTGTCATTTCTTGCCCTAGTCTTCAGAAAATCATCGCCGACGCGAGCTGGGGCAAGGATTTGATCATCCAATGTTCTCCCCAAAGGGGAGAAGGAACTGTAATTGCGGATTCACCGAATATTTACGATCCGAGATCGTGGTCATGCACCCGGTCATTCACCCTGATAACCTTATGCTGATGGAAATTTCAGTTTTTTTCGCAACCCTTGACAATGTGAGGGGGCGGGGCTAGACTATTTGAAGGAAGCGCGAAAATTGAGAGATTCTTTTTTTGCGCTTATGAGGAGGGGCTTTGGGCTTATTTTGGTCTTTGTTTTTGTGGGGGTATCAGCTTTCTTTTGCCCAGTCCGTGCGGGTTCCGCCGGAGATGATTCCCAACACCCAAGCCCAACAGCTTTATCTCTCCGCAGGAAATTTTTTTCAAGCCCAAGATTACGCCCATGCCATCGAACAATACCAAGAATTCTTAAAACTTGGCCGCGATCAGCCGGATCGCCTTGAGGCTGAAATGATGCTGGCTGAAAGCCTCGACCGGGAAGGCATTTCCCAATTATCGTTGTCTCCGAAGCGAGCGGCGAAAATTCTCAAACAGGCGAAAAAGGCTTATAAGAAAGTCGCGCGCGACGCTCCCAGCGGGGACTATCTGGCGGAAAGCGCCCGGTTTCGAATCGGAGAAATGGCGTTTAACCTTGGCCAGTATGAGGAGGCTGTTTCGGATATGGAAAGTTTAGTTTCCGATTATCCTCTAGGCGCGTTGAGAGGAGAAGCCCGGTTGCTTGAGGCTGAGGCCTTGATGTCTCAAAAACAGTTCTCAAAGGCGGAGAACTTGTTGGATGAGGCTTTAAAAGGACAACCGTCTTATGCCAATGATTCGCGGCTAAAACTCGCGCGCGGCATTACTCTCTTTGAAACGGGAAATCCGTCCGGCGCTCTGTCGTCTTTGAGCGGGCTCAAGTCTCCATTGGCGCTTTTATATTCCGCTCGAGCCAACATGAATCTGGAGAAACCTTTGATCGCGGTCGAGAATCTCAAGACCTTGATCGCGGATTATCCAGAAGATCCCGAAGTTGAAATGAGCCGCTATCTCGTTGGGGAAGCTTTTTTCGAGGCCAGAGACTACACCTCGGCATCCCAGGTTTTTAACCAGTTTCTGATGGATTATCCGCACAGTTCTTTGAGAGGAGCGGCGACCTATAAGATGGGCTTGTGCAGTTATAACCTTAAAGATTATATGGCGGCGCGGGGAGATTTTGAATCCGTAGAGCAGATGAGCCCGCCTGGAGAATTCGCGGAGCCGAGCCTTTACATGATGGGAGAATCTTTTCTAAAGGAAGGAAACTATACCAAAGCCGGTTTTGATTATTCCGATCTGTCCTCCGCTTATTCCAATCGCTTGGCCGGAACCGCTCAATTTAAGCTGGCTTGGACCCAATATAAGCGGCAGGAATACCCGGAGGCGCATGTCACGCTCAATTCCTTCATTATCCGATATTCATCGCATCCATTGATTCCGGCGGCGGCTTATCTCAATGGAAACACTTTAGGAAGAGAAGGAAAATATCGCCAAGCGGCCCAGGCCTACCAGCAATCTCTAGATTTGGCGGCCTCAAATCTCTATGCCTATCGGAGTTTAATTTCAAATCCAGCTTTAGCCATGCTCAGCCGCTCATATTTAGAGGCCGGAGAATATGGACGCTTGATCTCTGGTTATCAATATGTCCTTAAGGAAAATGCCCCGACCCAGGATCCTTGGCGCGCGGCCGCTCTCCTTTATATAGCGGAGGGATATTACCGACAAGGGCTTTATGATAAGGCTCTGCCAATCTATAAGGAAATAATTCATTCCTATCCCGCGACTCCGGAATCTATTGTCGCCAAGGATGGAGTCAGTTGGTGTCTCTTTAAGCAAGGACATTTTTCTCAGTCCTATCAGAAGCGGGTTGAGTTGGAGGCTTTGAAGAATGCGCCGCCGATTGCCCCGTCTAAGACCGTTGTCGTCAATGAAAATCCAGGCGCGGATTTGTTTTTAAACAATCAGTATGCCGAGGCGGTCACTCTTTTTAATCAAAAAAAATATGCCGACGCCTTGGACGCCTTCGAGCGGTTTGAAAAAGATTACGCCAATGATCCGCGCGCGGCTGATGCCGCTTTGGAAGAGGGTTGGTGCTATTACCGACTCAATTATTACGGAGACGCCGTTAAAACCTGGGAAAGAGTGGAAACGAATTATTCTTCTTCTGAAGCCGCGAAATCCGCTGCTTGGGCTACGGCCGACACTTATTTTAGAGCCGCTCAATACGACAAAGCCGTGGCGGCCTATCAGCATATACTTCAAGCCTATCCGGATGACGCCGCTTCTTCCTATGCCCGGCTTCGCATCGCCCAAAGTTATTACAACGCAAAAAATATCCCCCAAGCTATCTCCGCATTTGAGGATGTTTTGAATAATTCTCCGGGAGACAAGGAGGGTCAACAGGTTCTGGATTATTTAACGCAGATGCTTTATCAGCCCGAATCCAAAGACGCGGCTTTAAAGGCTCTTGAGTCCTTGGCTACTTCCCAGGCCTCAAGCGCGTTTGGGGCGAAAGCGGAGCTGGGTTTGGGACTTTATTTTTTCGATACAGGAGATTATACCAGCGCGGTTCAAAATTTAGAGGAAGCGATTCCAAATCTTTCTCGGGATAAGGATATTCGCGATGCCCAGTATGATTTGGCCCAATCTTATTACGCGCTAAAGCGCTATGAGGATGCGGAAAGGGCTTATCAGCGCTTTACGGAAAACTATCCTGACGACACGCGTCTGAGGGCGGCTTTGTTTCGCATGGGGACCGCGGCTTTTAATTTGAAGGATTTTGAGAAAGCGGCCGCGGCTTTCCATCAATTGGCGACGCAATATCCGAAGTCCCATTATGCCGCCTTGGCCCTCTACAACGCTTCCTTGGCTTATCGAAAATTGGGAGATTGGGAATCGGCGGCCTTGGCCTTGAAAAATTATATCGCTCTTTATCCGCAACAGGCTCAAAAATCAAGCGCTTCATCGGAACTCGCTTCCGTGTACGAGCAAGAAAGAGATTATGGGAAGGCAATTAAGCAGCTTGGGTCCGAAAGAAGCTCTCTTAAAAATGATGACCCTGTTTTTCTGGAGACCAGTCTTGAAATGGCCAAGGATTACGCGGCGATGGGAGACAATTCCAATTCTTTAAAAGAATATCAAGCCATTGAGGCGAGCCCGCTTAAGAGTAATCCCTACCGTTTAAATGCCTTGGCCGATTTGGGCCGCTTCTATGAAGATAAAAAAGAGTGGAGCCTTGCGGCAAAAATTTATGACGAGTTGTCTATGAGTTCTGCCGATCCCAATTGGCGCGATCCCGCCAGAGCCCGGGCGGAAGCGGATCGCGAAAAAGTTTCTAAGACCGTTTCGGCTAATCCTGGACAGAATCAGGTCCAGAATTCTTCCGCGCCGGCGGAAGGAGGGGCGCAATAATGAAGGGACAGAATTTTATTTCCGGGGAAAAATTATTCCCCGTCTTTTTCCTTTTGATCGCGTTTTTATATCCGGCGAGCCTCCACGCTAATCCATCTCCATTAGAACCTCCCAGCCTGATTTTTTCGCCCGCTGGAAATGGACCTCGAAAAACCCTTTCTTTTGTCGTTAATCTGCCGGAAACCGCCGAGGTTTCTAGCTGGCGTTTTGAGGTTCGAGAAAAGGGGAATAACGGCGTTCCTGGGGCACTTGTCAAAGCGTTTTCCGGAGATGGACGCCCGCCTCAAAAGATTGTCTGGGATGGAAAAGACACCCAAAATCGCGTGGTGGAGGATGGCACTTATTATTATTCCTTGAGCCTTCAGACCCCGGCGGGAAATCAAGCCGCGATTCGCCCTTCTCCGGTGATTGTCGATCGCGTCCCGCCCGCTATTTCGGCCAAGGTTCATCCCAGAATCTTTTCTCCAAACGGGCTTAAGCCGGAGACCGTTTTTACTTTGAAAGCTTCCGATCAGTATGGAATTTACGAATGGCTGCTTGAGATTAAAGGTTCAGACGGAGTCCCGGTCAAGTCTTGGATGGGAAAAGGGCGTCCTCCCGCGGCCGTGCGTTGGGACGGGAGGGGGGATTTTAATGAAGACGTGCCGAATGGGAGCTACTCGTTTCAGCTTACGGTTGAAAATCTGGCCTCAAATCGGGCGGTTACGCCGCCCCAAACGGTGACGGTCAAAAGGCAAGGCGTGGTTTCAACCGTGGGGGTGACTCCGGACGTTTTTTCTCCGCATAAAGAAAAGCCGATTGCGAGTTTTGATATTACCGGCGGGGATCCTTCTTCGGTTGAGCGCTGGGAGCTCAAAATTATCAACCAGGCCGGGCGGCCGATATTTTCTTTCAAAGGCAACGGGGCTCCGCCCGCGCGTCTTGACTGGAATGGAGATATTTCTAAAGATAAGACCGCTCCTGACGGGGCTTATCAAGTGATCTTATATGAGACCGATAATGCCGGAAACACCGCCGCTTCCGCTCCAGAACCTCTTTACGTAGATACTAAGCCGCCTCTTCTGGAAGCGCGCCTGGAGCCGGATCTGCTGAGCCCGGGAAAAAATCGCGAAAACTCCCAAGGGATTTTTAAATTGCGCGCTCAAAGCCGCTATCCTTTTAAATGGGCCCTTAAAATTTATACCGATGTCGGGGAACCGGTTCGAACTTGGAGCGGAAAAATGGGTTCAAAGGTTCCAAACCAAATTTTGTGGCACGGCAATAACGACTCCGGGCAGATTGTCACCGACGGAACCTATTCTTATTCTCTTTGGGCTTCTGATATCGCTGGAAATGAAGGAGAAACTCCGCGGCAAAAATTCGTGGTGAACACGACTCCCCCGGCTCTGTCTGTCTCAACGGATCATTCCCTTTTTTCTCCGAATGGCGACCCCGCTCTTAGCCATGTCGTTTTTAGTTTGAGCGCTCAGGATGCCAGTCCTTTCGCGAGCTGGGCTCTTTTGATTAAGGATTCGAGCGGGAAACTTGTCCGCGAGTTTACTGGATCTCCGCTCAATATTCCGGCGAGCGTTTCATGGAATGGAAAAGGCAAAGACCGCGAACCGCTTCCGGACGGAACCTATTCCTATGTCTTAGAGGCGAAAGATATCGCGGGAAATTCCGCCAAGACCAGTCCCCAAAATATCGTCATTGGCGCGACCAAACCCATTCCCCGCGTTTCTTCTTCTCTGGACGCTATCTCGCCCAATGCCGATGGATTTAAAGACACGACCGATTTCCATTTGAGCGTCAAATCCTTTAATCCGCTTAAAAAATGGTCTCTCCGGATTTTTGATCAAGATAAGGTCGCGCGCCGTATCTTTGAAGGGCAGGGGGACGTTCTCGGAACCATTCAATGGGGCGGGGAAGGCGACGATCAAAAAACGCTTCCGGATGGAAGGTATTCTTATCAACTGGAAGTGGTCGACGCCGCCGGAAACGCCAGCAAGACCCGCCTTAAGTCTATTTTGATCAACACAACGCCGCCCGATATTAAAATTACGGCTGACCCGGCTTTATTTTCTCCGAAACCGACGGCGCCCCATTTTAGCTCTTCGACCATGTTTGTCCTAGGGTATCAGGATGTTAGCCCAGTCATGAGATGGAAAGTGATCATTCAGGACCCGATGAAAAATAATGTTCGCGTTTTTTCCGGAACTTCTTCTTTCCCGAGGTCAATTTCCTGGTATGGGCGCTCTAGCGCAAGAAAAATTTTGCCGGACGGGCCGTACACCTATACTCTTTTCGCGGAAGATGATGTCGGCAACAAAGCGACCACCTCCGAGCAGATTTTACGTTTGGACGGCTCTTCTCCCCAGGTCACTTTGAGCGCGAACCCCGCGCTTTTTTCTCCCGGGACGGGCTCTCAGAAAAACGAGACGACTCTATTGTTGGGATACAAGGCCAAGGCCGACATCTCTAAATGGAAACTGACCATTGATTTAAAAAAGGGGGAAGTCGCGCGTGTTTTCTCGGGCCTTGGCCGTCCGCCGCAAAATATTCCCTGGGACGGGAAAAACGCATATGGGCGCGTTCTTCCCGATGGGACCTATGACTCATTTTTAAAAGTAATTGATGAAGTCGGAAACGAGGGGATGAGTCCCCCCGCTAAAATCACGATTGACACCTCAAAACCGGTCGCCACTGTGGTCGCCCAAACCGAGCAGTTGGAAGACTTAAGCGTTCCTCTGACGGTCACGAAGGACGCGGACAAAGACATCGTTATTTCCTTGGCCAGCGAGGTCCTTTTTGATAGCGGCAAGGCCACCTTAAAAGAGGCGGCCGACAATACCCTTTTAAGAGCCGCCTATCTCATTAAGCGTTATCCCCATCGCGCCGTTTTGATTAATGGATACACCGACAATGTTCCAATTCATGACGCCTTGTTTAAAAACAATCAGCAGCTTTCAAAAGCGCGGGCCGAAGCCGTGATGAAATTTCTGGCCTTTAAGGCCCATATTCCCTCCTCTCGGATGAAAGCCCAAGGCTTTGGGGATAAAAACCCTATCGCCTCCAATGACGACCCCGAAGGCCAGCAAAAGAATCGCCGCGTGGAAATCGTTTTGACCAGCAATACCCATCAATCTCAGGCTAAGGAGAAGAATCAATGATTCATATTAATTTTTTGGAAATTTTAAAAACGAGTTTCACTCTGGTCATATTGCTTTTTTGCTCCTTGGTGACCATGACTTTTGCCATTGAGAGATGGTGGTATTACCGTTCGGTCAGAATCGACGTCGAAAAATTCATGGCGGGAATCAAGGAATTTTTAGAAGCCCACAAGCACGCGGAAGCTCTTAATCTCGCGTCGAATTCTCCGGGGCCGGTTGCGGCGATAGTTCGGAGCGCCCTTTTAAACCGCAGTCGCCCTAAAAGCGAGGCCGCCGCCCTTTTAAGCGCCGCGCAGATTGACGAAAGGGGAAAACTCGAGCGTTATCTCGGCATTTTAGGGACGATGGGAAACACCGCGCCATTTATCGGCCTCTTTGGAACCGTGGTGGGAATCATTAAGGCTTTTCATGATTTGGCTCTCTCCGGATCGGGAGGGCCTTCGGTCGTGGCGGCGGGAATCGCGGAAGCGCTGGTGGCGACGGCAAGCGGGCTTGCGGTCGCCATTCCATCGGCGATGCTCTATAACTATTTTGTCAAAAAGGTCAAGGATCTCTCTTCCGACATGGAAGCTTCCTCGATTCGGATTCTAGTTTATTTGGGGCTTAGCTGATGCAGACCGGTTCTTCAAACAACTCGATTATTACCGACATCAACGTCACTCCTTTGGTCGACGTCTGCCTGGTTTTAGTCATTATTTTCATGGTGGTCGCGCCGTTGGCGATGCAGGCTTCTATTGAAGTCGCCTCAACCCGGGTCGGAGCGCCCAAGGCCCGGGCGGCTTTGACCAAAAATGTCGACGTGATTTTAGACGCGCGGGGGATGGTGACGGTCAATGGAAGTCCGGTCGCTTGGGCGAATCTGCCGCAGGCGCTCAGAAAGGCGATTTCGCGCAGTCAGGACCGTCTGGTCGGGCTTAAGGCTTCTCCCAAGGCTCCCTTAGGCAAGGTGGTTGAGATTTTAGATGATTCCAAACAGAACGGCGCTAAAAAAGTGGCGTTGATCAATCCCAAAGAAGGAGGGAGTTGATGGCGATAGGACAAGGAAAGTCGGGAGATCCGATTACCTCGATAAACATCACGCCCTTGGTGGATGTCAGTCTTGTTCTGGTCATTATCTTTATGGTCGCCGCTCCGCTTTTAACGCAGCCGATTTTGCCGGTTCAGCTTCCTAAAGCCGTGACCGATGAGGGAAAGGAAAGAGAAAACATCACGATTACGATTACTAAGGACGGACAATGGGCGCTTAACGCCGATCCGACGACTCCTGCGACTCTCCCTTCGGTTTTGCCCGCGCTTTTGGCGAAAAATAAAGATAAATACGTGATCATTCGCGCGGATGCCGATTCTCCCTATTCCTATACCTTAGAGGCGCTTAAAATCGCGAAAGCGGCCGGAGCCAAGGACTATGCGGTGGCGACGGTCGAGAAAAAGAGAGTATCTCCGTGAGTAAGGATGCGACCAGGCTTGAGACCTCGGCGGGTTTAGCCGCCGCTATTCATGCCTCTCTTTTTGGGCTCTATCTTTTGCTCAAAGCGACCGCGCCTGCCGAAGAGATGGTGAAGCTAACCCGGGTCGACTTTATCGATGAAATTCCCCAAGCCGCTCCTGCCGCTTCTCCCAATCCCGGAAGACTTGAACGTGCGCCCAAAAGCTTCAAGGATTTTCTTCATATGGCCCTTCCTTCGTTTCACGCGCCGAGTCCGCCCCAAGCCAAGTTAGAGGAAATGCAAACAAGCCCCACTTTAAACTCGCCAAAAGAGACCTTGCCTTCTCCCCATATCACGCTTAAAACCAGCGCCAATTCTGTTCATCGGGATTTTCGCTTTGAGCCCGCTCACTTAAACCCTGCGGATTCCCATTTGTCGGATATTTCTTCCCCGCAAGCGGCGCCGCAAGAGATGCCCAAAGACATGCCCAATTCAAAGCCGATTGCGCTAGAGGCGGTTGGGAAGGTCAAGGTCTCAGGACAAATTCATTTTAATCAGGCGGCGCATTTTAAGAGTTCGGATCAAATACGGGATTTGCCCCAAGAAAATTTGGCGGCCTCAGGCCCCGCGGCGCTTAAAGATTCTCAGCCCGGGGCGATTGAGTTAAATTCCAGTTATCATGCGGGAATTAAACCCGCCTTGCCTTCCGGAGGAGATTTGCCCATTGGCTATGACAAAGGAATTTCTTTGAAGGAGGGAGCCGTTCACCCGTCAGGAGGGGTTTTGCCGCAAGCTTCTCTTGCGCCCGCCGCAAAAAAATCCGGCAAACTTAAAAGCGTGCGTCATAAAGGCATGGAGATTAGCGGCCCCTTGGCGGATCGAAAGATTCTAAAAGCGGCGGCGCCTCGTTACCCCGATTGGGCGAAAAGCCAAGGAGTGGAGGCCGATGTTATCGTTCGTTTTTACGTTTCAGCCGAGGGCAGTGTTTTGGACCGAATGATTATCGAAAGGACCTCGGGATATCATAGGCTTGATGAGCTGTGCAAAAAAACCCTTAAGAAAATGATTTTTGCCCCGCTTGAAAAAGGCGATCAAGTAGAATGGGGATATATTACCTTTCATTTCAAGTTAAAATGAGATAAAAAATGGCTGAAGAGAGCTCGGGACTAACTTTAAACCGCCGGAAGCGCTATTTCATTGATACGGAAATTCAATTGCCATTGACCCTGGGCCTTATTTTTATCGCGACGGTCGAGGGGGTTTTCGTGGGGTGGGGACTTAGCCGGATTATCCATCTTGCTTCTGATTGGCAAAATGCCCGCCAGATTTTAGAATTCTTCGCTTTTCTTCTCATTACTTTCTTGCCGATGGTCGCCGTTAATTTCTGGCTGAGCGCATGGTTTACTCATCGGATGATTGGGCCGCTCTCAAGGGCGCGCAAAGCGTTGTCTTCAATTGTGGAGGGAAATCTTGAATGCGAGATTGTTCCCAGAGAAGGCGATTTTCTCCGCCATTATCTGGAAGACGTCAATTCGGCGGTGCGGACCTTAAAACGCCTCATTTACCGAGATCATCAATACGTTCAGGAAACTGTCGAGCTATTGACCCAGTGCCGCGATAAAATCGAGAGTAGCGGCCTTTCCAATGAGGCGAAAAGCGATATTCAAAAACTCATTTCCCAAGCCAAAAGCCGTCTGAGTATTGTCAATGTTCATTTTGTTCGTCACCGAGGGGATAAGACATGACCGAGCTCTAAGGGAGGCCGCTTCCGGAGTTTGTTTCAAAAGGAAAGCATGACCGAGCTCTAAGCGAGGAAATGGTTGGTTCCAGAGTCTGTTTCAAAAGGAAACCATGAAAAAAATAGATGAAGCGGTCTTAATCGTAGATGATGACGATGGCATGCGGGAGTTGGCCGAAGTGATGTGCAAACAAATGAAGCTTAAAACTTTCTCCGCTTCGGATACCGTGGCCGCCCGGCGCTATCTTGAAGAAAATATTCCGCGCTTAATTCTTCTCGACATCATGATGCCGGATGGAAACGGTATTGAGTTCTGTCAGTGGATGCGCTCGCAAGAAGAGTTTAAAAATGTTTCAATTATCGTGACCAGCGCTTTAAAAGAAGAAGAAACCATTCAAGACGCTTTTAAAGTCGGCGCCAATGATTTTTTGTCAAAGCCGTTTGAGTTGGCGATTTTCATGGAAAAAATGGGACGTTGGATTAAAGACAAATGAGAGCGACTATCTTAGCTTGTTTCTTTTTCGGAGGCGTTCTTTTTGCCGCGGCGGATTCTCAAAACGGCGGAGACCAGGCGAGCGGACAAGGAGTTTTGCCGGAGGTTCTTATCGAAGCCGAGCATAACAAACCTTTGCCGCTGTCTAAACCGCCCTTGAGTTTTGAGGTCAAGGAAGATCAGCCAATCGAGGATATCCTCAAAAAGACGGACCGCTCTTTGATGAATCGCCTTCCTTCTCAAATATTAAAATCAAACGTCTTTAAGCCCGAAATTTCGCTTAGCTCAAGAGTGATTGTTCCGTCCCAGATTTGGATTGTCCGGCCGTGGGCGGGAGATTTTGCGCATGTCTTTCACCCGCAAAATATCTTGTCAGGCATTCACGCCTTTCAAGATGATCGAAACGAGCGCAAGAAGGCGGTTTGGGAAATGGACGTGGTCGACGGAGAGGGGAAATCAATCCAGCATTTTTCCGGCTCCGGAGTCGTGCCCAAGCGGATACCCTTTGACGGAAAAGGCAAGGATGGAAAATGGATCGAGGTTGGGGAGACCTACATGGGAGTTCTTAAAAATACCGATTCCCAAGGCAGGATTCATACCGCCTACGGCCGTCCTTTTAAAATCGCGGGACTCAGTCTTAAAGATTCTTCCGGCTTTTCTATTGATCTAGACGCAAGAGTTCTTTTTTCCACATCTTCCGCCGTTCTTCAATTTTCTCCCTTCGGGCGAGAACTTATCGAAGAAGCCGCTCAGTTACTGCAAAGATACTATCCCGGCTTTACCCCCACGGCGTCTCTTGCAAGCAAGCGCTTAAACTCCCAAGAACTAAAAAAAGCAGTTTTCTTGTGTTCTGAAGAAATCGCCAAGAGGCTCGTCATCTCCTCTTCCCAGGTTCAACAGAGTTGGAAACATCAAGATGCGGGAGGTGAGGGAGTATTGAGAATTTTGGTCCAATCGCGGTCTCGGCCTTAAGAGTCGTTTTACGGGGCCGTTTTTTTGGCCCTCCAAAATTCAAACAATCCCGGAAGCAAAGAAACAAAAATGACTACCAGAATCACCAAGTGGATGCGTCGGCCGATGTCAGGGATTAGTCCCGCCAAGGAATAGCCTCCGCCGGCCATGGCTAGAATCCAAAGAAGGCCGCCGATGATATTGTAAGCGACGAAACGAGCGTAGGGCATTTCCGCGACTCCGGCGACAGCGGGAGCGAAAGTCCGGACAATGGGAATAAAACGGGCCAAGACGATGGTTTTTGCGCCATATTGTTCATAGAATTCATGCGCCCGGCGCAAGTGCTTTTTCTTAAAAAAAACAGAATCTTCTTTTTGAAAGAGGCTGTGCCCGGCTTTAAATCCAATTCCGTAGCCAATCTGATCTCCTAAGATCGCGGCGATGGAGGCCGCGAGCAAAAGCCATGAAATCGAAAGTTCTCCCGTTTTTGCGAAAATTCCTGCCGTGACTAAAAGAGAGTCTCCAGGCAAAAAGAAACCGAAAAAAAGGCCGGTTTCGGCAAACAGGATGAGAGAAATCAAAGAAATTCCGCCCCAACTAATTAATGCCTTGACATCATAAATTTCGCGAATGAGATTGATAAGAGAGTGGATCATTTTAAATGAGAAGTCCCGCGATGGCCGCGCTTAAAAAACAGGTTAAAGAACCCGCGATCCAAGCATAAACCCCAAGGCGCGCCAGATCTTTTCTGCGCTTGGGCGCTAAGACTCCGATTCCTCCGATTTGAATTCCAATAGAGAGAAGATTTGAAAAACCGCACAGAGCGTAAACGGCGATGATTTGAGATCGCATATCCAAGGCTTGGTGAACAGACAAAATTTTGGACATATCAGTGTATGCGACAAATTCATTGAGAATCGTTTTTTCTCCCATTAGAAATCCCACGGTTTTACAGTCTTTCCAGGGGACTCCCAATATCCACGCAATCGGAGACAAAGCGCGGCCCAAGATGAATTCAAGTCCGATATCAGGGCGCCCGAAATAACCGAAAACGATGTGGAGCCCGGCATTGATCATCGCCAACATCGCCATGAAGGCAATCAGCATGGCCGCGACGTTGAGCGCGAGTTTTAGCCCGGTCTCGGCTCCGCTTGCGGCAGCTTCCAGAACATTCGAGTCATTGTTTGAGTTTATTTTCGGAATAAAACCGCTGGTCTCGGGAGTTTGGTTTTCGGGAATGATCAATTTAGAGATGACCAAGGATCCGATGGCGGATAAGACGCTTGCCGCTAAAAGATGTCCGGCGATATCGGGGATATAAGCCTTTAAAAGCCCGACGTAAGCGATCATGACTCCGCCTGATATCGTCGCCATTCCAGCCACCATCACGCAAAATAACTCGGATTCGGTCATGTTTTCTAAATAAGGCTTGACTAAAAGCGGGGCCTCTGTTTGTCCCATGAAGACGTTGGCGGCGGCGTTGAGGGTTTCCGCGCCAGAGGTTTTTAAAGCGCGTTTCATCAGATGGGCCATCAGTGAAATAACCCATTGCATAATTCCCAGATAGTAAAAAACAGACATCAGCGAAGAAAGAAAAATAACGCTGGGCAAAACTTGAAATGCGAAGAAAAATCCGATAGAAGCGGATTGCCCCGGCGGAATCGACAGCGCGCCAAAGACAAATTTCCCGCCTTCTTCTTGAAAGGCCAAAAGGCTGGTCACCAGATCGTTGACCTTGGCAAAAACCCAATGTCCGCTTGCGGTCTTTAAAATGAGGAGAGCGAAAATAAATTGAAGGAAAATTCCCCAGCCGACTACGGCCCAATTGATTTTTTTGCCGCGACCGCCAATTAAGCGCGCAAACAAGAGCATCGCGATAATGCCAAAGAAACTCATCAGCCTAGGCATGGCTAAAGACCTCGGCTTTAGAATGTTTGGAAAAAGAAAGCGCGAAAAAGATTATCGCCAACAGCGCGTAGGCTGAAGAAAACTGATAGGGAATTTGATTGGCAGGATAGGCCAAGGTCCAGGGCCCATACATCGAGCCGTCAGGAGAGGCGGAATGAACGATTCCAAAAAATGAAAAGACAGACACTAGCGCGAGATAAAATGAAGAACGCTTGAGTTTCCCGTCAATTAATTCCGCCATAAACGCGCCCCAAAGCATCGCGGTCAGGATAAACCCGTTTCCAAGGGCCGTAATGACAAGAACTTCGGGAAGACCTTTTCCGACGGCGTTAAGAAGGGCTTGGAATTTCTCCGGGCTAATCCAATCCGGGTTTGAAATTTTAATTTGTAAGAGCCTGGCGACGGTGGGAAAATAAGAGAAGGCGACGGCCGGGGCATGCCTGGCGGGGCAGGAGAGAAATGCCTGGCAGATGATGTCCAAGGCGACGAAAATGAGAATCGGGGCGATGACGGCCCGAGGAATTAATTGGACGATAGCGCCTAAATATCCAAAGATTCCGCCGAGCCCGATGAATAGTCCGGTTAAGAGAGTATAGCCGGATTTACTCCCCATATGTTTATAGGCGGGTTGGCCGATATAAGGCGTTGACTGCGCGACCCCGCCAAAAATCCCGGCAATCAATGTCGCGACGGCCTCGGTTAAAAGGATATCCCGCGTGTTAAAATTGTCGCCCGCGACTTTTGCGCTTTCGGTGACATTGATTCCTCCGACGACGGTTAAAATTCCAAACGGAAGGGCGATAGGCAGATATTTGAGAGAAGGAATAAAGCCGTGGACAAATCCCAAGGTTGGAAGCGGAAACCCAAAATGAAAGTTAATTTCAGGCGGAGAATAATGCCCGCCTACGAGTCCATGCGGCGCCAAGAGATAATAAAGGAAAGTTCCAAGCCCGATGGCGGTCAAAACTCCGGGGAAATTCCACGGGAGTTTTCTGTGGGCGACCAATGAATAAAGAATCAGTCCCAATGACAAAACCCCGACCAGGGGCATTCCAAATACCTCGGCCAAGGGAACAAATCCAATCAAGGCAAGGCCTATTCCGGCTAAGGACCCCAAAAGTCCGGCCTGTGGCACCGCTTTTCTGACCCAATCGCCGAAAAAAGAGAGAATGAGCTTTAAAACTCCAATTGAGATCATGGTCGCCATTCCAATTTCCCAGGCTTGAATGGCCGCTTCCTGCGGAGAAAGTCCTTGATTTTTTAGCGCGATAAAAGATGGCCCTAAGACCGTCAAGGCAATTCCAATGGTCGAAGGCGTGTCCAATCCCAAGGGCATGGCGGTGACGGATTCTTTCCCTGTTTTTTTAGCCAGGCGAAAAGCCATCCAGGTGTAGACTAGATCGCCAAAAAGAACGCCTAAAGCCGTTCCCGGAAACATTCTTCCATAGACGATGTTTTCCGGGAAATGGAATCCAAAAATCAGGATTCCGGCTAAAAAGGAAAGGACGGTCAGATTGTCGAAGGCAAGGCCGAAAAAACCGTTTAGATCGCCAAGGCCGATCAAATTGCGCGCGGCGTTTCTTTCCATTGGTAAATTCTACCTGATTTTGAGCGCGGGAACTCGTGTTTTCCTTGCCCTAAAAAATGCGATACTTTCTTAGGCCTTGCGATGAATAGAAAAACCCCTGCCGTCATCGTTCTTGAAGATAAAAGCGTTTGGCCCGGATTTTCTTGCGGGGCTTTGGGGGAAGCGGAAGGCGAATTTGTTTTTAATACCGCGATGACCGGCTATCAGGAAATTTTGACCGATCCCTCTTATAAAAATCAGATCGTGGTTATGAGTTACCCCCTGATTGGAAATTACGGAATTATCATTAAGGATAACGAATCAGAGCGCCCGTTTTTGTCGGGTTTTGTCGTTGGAGAGTTGTGTCGAAACCCGTCTAATTGGGAGATGTCGGAGACCTTAGAGTCTTTTTTTAAACGCCATGGCGTTGTCGCTATCGAGGGCGTCGACACGCGAGCCTTGATTCTTCATCTAAGAAATAAGGGCTCGTTAAGAGGATTGATTTCGACGAATACGGCCGGTATTGAACGCTTAAAGAAAAAAGCGAAGGCGGTCTCAACAATGCTGGGAGCCGCGCTGGCGCCTGAGGTTTCCTGTCGAGAAAAGTATCCCTGGAATTCTTCCGGAAAACTCCATGCCCTTGTTTATGATTTCGGGGTCAAGCGCGGAATTTTAAGAGCCTTGGCGCAGGAAGGCTTTCGCGTGACAGTCGTCCCCGCTCAAACTTCCGCTCAAGAGGCCTTGGCTTTAAACCCGGACGGAATTGTTTTATCCAACGGCCCCGGGGACCCAGAACCGCTTAAGGAAATTATCGAGGCGGCCAAAGCCCTGATTGATTCCGGGAAACCGCTTTTGGGAATTTGTTTGGGCCACCAGATATTGGCCTTAGCCTTGGGCGGAAAGACTTATAAATTAAAATTTGGCCATCACGGCTCGAACCACCCGGTAATCGATGTCTCTTCCCGGCAGGTTGAAATCACCTCTCAAAACCACGGCTTTGCCGTCGACGCGGCGTCTTTGCCTCAGGCAGTGTCGGTCACGCATTTAAGCCTTAATGACCAGTCGTGCGAGGGGTTTTCTCATAAAGAGGCGCCGATATTTTCGCTTCAGTATCACCCCGAAGCTTCTGCCGGGCCTCATGACGCTTTGAAGTATTTCCGGAGTTTCAGGGAAATGGTTGAGAGAAAAGTCAGCCGGATTTGATTATGCCTAAGCGAAAGGATTTAAAGACGATACTCGTGATCGGCTCTGGCCCTATCGTCATTGGGCAGGCGTGCGAATTTGATTACTCCGGAACCCAGGGAATAGAGGTTTTAAGGCGCGAGGGCTATCGGGTCATTTTGGCTAATTCCAATCCCGCGACTATTATGACCGACGCCGAACTTTCGGACCGGACCTATATTGAGCCGCTCACTCCGGAATATTTGGCCCGTATTATCGAGCGAGAAAGGCCCGAGGGCCTTTTGCCCACCTTGGGCGGACAGACCGCTCTTAATCTCGCGGTGGCCTTGAGCTCGCGCGGAATTCTAAGTCAATTTTCAGTCGAGCTCTTGGGCGCTAATCTTGAGACCATTCGCAAGGCTGAAGATCGCGAACTCTTTAAAAAGACGATGGAATCCATCGGAATTTCCGTTCCCAAAAGCGTTTCAGTCAGCGAGTCTTCCGAGATTCGCGCGATCGCCCGGGATCTCGGTTTTCCGCTTATTGTCCGCCCCTCTTTTACCTTGGGGGGAACCGGCGGCGGCATCGCTTACAATTTGGAAGATTTGCGCCAAAAAGTTCATTCCGCTCTTGAGGCCAGCCCCATTCGGAAAGTGCTTCTTGAGGAATCGGTTTTAGGATGGAAGGAATTCGAGCTTGAGGTCATGCGGGACCGAAAAGATAATTTTGTGGTTGTCTGTTCGATTGAAAATTTGGATCCCATGGGAATACATACCGGAGATTCTATCACGGTCGCGCCAATGCAGACTTTAAGCGACCGGCAATATCAAGAAATGAGAGATTGCGCGAGAAAGATTGTTTCGGCCATTGGAGTCGACACCGGAGGCTGTAATATTCAATTTGCCGTTCATCCCCAGACCGGACGCATGGTGGCGATAGAGATTAACCCGCGCGTGTCCCGCAGTTCCGCTCTGGCCTCCAAGGCCACCGGTTTTCCCATCGCTAAAATCGCGGCCCTTTTAGCCGTCGGTTATACCTTAGATGAAATTCCCAACGCTATTACCAAGGCGACTCCGGCTTCTTTTGAGCCTTCTATTGACTATGTGGTGACTAAAATTCCGCGCTTTGCTTCGGAGAAATTCGGAGATTTTCCCCTTGATACCGCGATGAAATCGGTGGGAGAAACGATGGCGATTGGCCGCACCTTTAAAGAATCGTTTCAAAAAGCTTTGCGGGGCCTTGAGCTTTCCTCTCGCAGCCTGCCGGCGCTTAACAAACCGGAAAATCCGCAGGAGTGGATGAAAATTCTCTCCCTACCGTCTTCTTCTCGAATCTTTTGGCTTAGAATTGCCTTGAAAAGCGGGCTTGCGCTTGAGGATATCACCTCGTGGACTTCCATTGATCCCTGGTTTATCCATCAAATCAAGGAATTGACGGATTTTGAAGAAACCTTAAAGGCGGAAAAATTAACTCCCGAGATTTTGCTGGAGGCTAAGCGCCTTGGCTTTTCCGATGCCGATATCGCCCGGATTAAAAAAACGACGGAAAAAACAGTCCGGAATTTAAGAAAAAAATGGGGAGTAAAACCTTCTTATAAAATTGTCGATTCTTGCGCCGGAGAGTTTCCCTCGACGACTCCATATGCCTATTCCACCTATTTGCCTCATGGAGATTTAAAGCCGTCGGCGAAGAAAAAAAAGGTTCTGGTCATCGGTTCTGGCCCGAACCGAATCGGGCAGGGAATTGAGTTTGACTATTGCTGCGTCCAGGCCTTAAACGCCTTAAGGCAGGCGGGTTTTGAGGCCTTGATGGTCAATTCAAATCCTGAAACCGTCTCAACGGATTACGATCATGCCGATCGCCTGTATTTCGAGCCCCTGGCCCTTGAAAATGTGCTTGAGGTCATCGACTTTGAGCGCCCGCAAGGGGTGATTGTTCAATTTGGCGGTCAAACCCCGCTTAATTTAGCGCAAAGCCTTAAGGATGCGGGAGCGAAAATTTTAGGGACTTCGGTCGCCTCTATTAACCGTTCCGAAGATCGCAAGCTTTTCGCTCAAATATTAAAACGCCTTAAAATTCCCGCGCCGGCGCATGGAACGGCTAGAAATTCAAAAGAGGCGTTAAAAGCCGCGCTCAAAATCGGGTTCCCGGTGATGGTGCGCCCGAGTTTTGTCTTAGGCGGACTGGCGATGGCGATTTTAGATGACGAGAAGACTCTCCGCCGCTATCTGGTTGAAAATCCCTTGGCGGCGGGGGCGGAACTTTTTATCGACCGCTTTTTAGCGGAGGCGACCGAAGTGGACGTGGACGCGGTCTCAGATGGCTTTGACGTCTACATTGCCGGAATTATGGAGCATATCGAAGAAGCGGGCATTCACTCGGGAGATTCCGCCTGTACGCTGCCGCCGCGTTCTTTAAGCCCGGCGCTTTTCTCGACCATTTCCGCCTATACCCGAAAAATTACCCGCGCCTTGCAAGTTCGGGGCCTTATCAATATTCAGTTTGCCGTCAAAGACGGAGTGGTTTATGTCATCGAAGCCAACCCTCGGGCTTCTCGGACCATTCCCTTTTTAAGCAAGGCTACGGGAATTCCGCTCGCTCAAATCGCGACGAAAACCCTTTTGGGGATGCGGCTTAAACAGTTGTTGCCCGCGCCTCTTCTTAAAAATTCTCCGCCGGAACTTCCCTTTGCCGCTACTAAAGAAGTGGTTCTTCCGTTTATTAAGTTTCCCGGCATTGACCCGCGTCTGGGACCGGAAATGAAATCGACCGGAGAAGTGATGGGGCTTGACTCAGATTTTCCCCGCTCTTTTGTCAAATCCCAGGAAGCCAGCGGGATTTTAATTCCCAAAGGCGGCGCGGTTTTTATCAGCGTCAGAGACGAAGACAAGTTTCAAATACTAGCTATCGCCCAGGCGCTTAAGGGGATGGGATTTTCCTTGATTGCGACTCCCGGCACTCATTCTTTTCTTTTGCGTCACGGCATTGAAAGCGCCCGCATCGCCAAAATTGGGGATGGAAAGCCGGATGTGGTGGATCTCTTAAAGCAAAGAAACGTGACCTTAGCCATCAATACTCCTTCCAGCCAGCGCTCCCGATCGGACGGATACGCGATTCGCAGAACCGCTCTTGAATTTAACATTCCTTGCGTGACCAATATCAGAAGCTGCCAGGCCTTGGTTGGCGCTATCGCCAGTTCCCGCGAATCTTCTCCAAAGGTCAAAGCCCTCCAGGATTACTACCAAGAATTGGCGTATTTGGCGCATTGATTCTGATCGTATTTTGATCTCGCAATGGAGCTTAACTCTGATTTTTTCTCAGGGATTTTGCGAGATGAAAGGGAGCCATTTTGATGGGGGCGTCTTTAAGGCCTTGGCTTTCCAGAAAATCAGAGACAAGTTTGTTTTCAGCCAATCGCCAGGTCATTTCGGAAGCGGCGTTTCCAATATCCACGGAGCCGCCGGCGATCATCGCGTGGCCGCCTCCTCTGTTGCCGCCTCCCAAGAGTCTTCTCAGGAGTTTCCCCGCTCCGGCTGCGGGGCTTGAGCTTCTAATGGAGATTAAAAGTTTGCCTTGATATCTTCCCGTGACGATAGACCATTCCATTCTCTCATGGGTCAAAAGAAAATCGGCGATTTGAGCCGGGCGGTCCGGAGTTTGCATTTCTCCTAAATGGGTTCCAATTACGTTGCGGCAACTGAAAGCGTTTTGAAGGGCGGAAAGTAGAGAAGTAAAGAAATCGGAAGAATGCTTGGGATAGGCGATTTTCCATAAAATCTGCATGTTCGCCTTGGGCCAAAATTTCTGATAGGCTTCAATGTCGCGGAGGCCAGCCTCTCGACCCAAATTTTGAGTCTCAGAGCCAATTCCGTATACGATCGCGGTGGCTAGGCGCTTGGGAACGCGAACTTGGGCCAAAAGAAGAGCTTCAGCGAGAATGGTCGTCGTCGCTCCGGAAGACTCGTCAATTAAAGCGCAATCGGCTTGAGTGTCCGGGTGCTTTGGGTGATGGTCGATGATTAAAGCGGGTTTTCTGTTGGGCGGGCAGCGGTTGTTTTTAAAAGGAGGTTGGGTATCGATTAAGGCTAGATGAGAGCTGGCCTTGATTTCACCGGCTTTAAGCGGAGACGCCGGAATTTCGAGCCGTCCGGCCATGATTCGGTTTTCAGCGCGGCCGATAATTCCTCCATAGACGATTTTAGAGCGGATATTGGCGATGTGCTGCGCAAGATGGGCCAAGGACCAAGCCGAGGCCAGAGCGTCCGGATCGGGATGATCATGGGTTAAAATCGTCAAGGGTTTAAGGCGCGAAGAGTTGTTTTTGAGAAAATCAATCAGCTTGCGGGCATGATAGAGAGATTTTTTAGGCATCGGTCCTATTGTTTAGCGGCTGACAAACACGAAAGAAAGCCATAGAAAGGCAGAGACCGCCGCGGCGATGAGCTTTTCTTTGAGATTGTGTTTCCAAAACTCCTGATTTTCCGAGAGCTTGGTCTTTAAGAGGGATTTCTCGGAGGCGAAAAGTTCGAGGCGTTGCTGTAGATTTCCGAGATCGGTGACTGGGATAATTTCTCCGGACAAGGCCAACGAAATCGTACCTTTTTCTTCGCTGACGATGATTGCCAGGGCGTCGGTGAGTTCCGAAAGTCCAATGGCGGCCAAATGGCGAGTTCCAAGATTTCCGTCAAGGGATCTCTTGGACAGAGGAAGCCGGCATCCAAAGCGGCTGACGCGTCCGTTTTCTATAATGACGGCCCCGTCGTGTCCTAGGGAGTGGGCGTCAAAAATGCTTTCCAAGAGAGCTTCCGATATCTCGCCGTCCAAATCCCATCCGCCGTGAACATGACGACCAAGAGGGTCGCGTCCTTCTAAAATGATGAGCGCCCCGATTTTATCCTTGGCGCAATCTGATACCGCGCGCGCGATTCTCTCAAGATATTGGGGAGATTGAGGAAAGGCGGCGGGCGAGCGAAAACTCCAAACGGCGATGCGTTCAAAAACCTGCCTGATTTCTTCTTGGAATATCACGATGATCGCGATGATAAAGACCGTGAAAAACCCGCGGAATATCCAGACTGTCATCACCATGTTTAGAAGGCGGGCTGAGATATAGACAAAGACAAATAAGAAAAGTCCCAATGCGACGAAGGCGGTTTGCGTGCGCTTAAACCAAATTAAAAGCCCATAGATTAGACAAGCGACGAAGGTAATGTCTAGGATGGCGGAAATAAATGGAAAGGGAGACAAGCTCATTGAACGGACGGGCTTTTCTTTCCTTCTAAAAGCTCCGCCATATTCCAAATCATGTCCTTTCGGTTGTAGGCCGTGATGGCGACGTCGGATGAATCCATATGGATGGCGTCCACTGGACAGGCTTCGGCGCAATAGCCGCAGAAAACGCAAAGCCCAAGATCAATGCTGAAAGACTTCGCGCGTTTTTCAATGATCACGTCCGGACTGTCTTCGGCCACGATGCGAATGCATTTTGCCGGGCAAATCGTCTCGCATAATAAGCATGCGGTGCAACGGGGGGTTCCATCCTCCCGTTTAAGAAGGCGGTGGCGGGTTCTGGCGCGTCTTCCTAAGACTGCGGGGTCATCCGGATATTGAATGGTCACGGCTCCCGGCTCGGTTTTAATCCCAATCGCCTTGAGGGTGTGGCGCCAGAGATTGACGAAAAGGTGGC
>DAHZHT010000015.1:28307-45678 GCA_027406905.1 Elusimicrobiota bacterium | reverse complement strand
CGGCGTCTACTCCTTTCGGCGGGGTCAATATCACGACCAACACATTTATTCAGGGCAACGTCGGCATCGGGACGACGGCGCCGATAAGCGCGCTGAATGTTTTTAACGGAAATATCCGGATTTCAACAACGAGTGGATCTTCTGGAATTGTTTTTCAAGACGGAACCTTCCAAACCTCGGCGGCAGCGCCGATCCAAGAGTGGGACATCACGACATCTCAAACCTGGACTTCACCTTCCAACACTTCCGCGGCGACAGTTTATGAATTCTTGGTCTTGGGAGGGGGTGGCGGCGGTGGGGGCGTGGCGAATTCGAATGTGGCTGAATCTTCTGGCGGCGGCGCTGGAGGGGGAGCTCGCGGTTTAGTGAGCGGGATCGCGCCTAATACCAGCATTACTGTGACTATCGGAGCCGCAGGCGCTGGAGGAACCTCCAGCGGCGGAAATGGAAGCACCGGCGGAACAACCAGCATCGGCAGTTACCTCTCAGCGCCGGGAGGCAATGGAGGAATAGGACAGTGTAGCTCAAATTGCCTAGGCGGAAGCGGCGGGGCGCCGTCCAATTCAGGCGCTCTCAATATACCGGGCCAAGCTGGAGTGAGCGTTATTGATCCTGACTCTCCAAACATAGGTCAATCCGGTGGCAACGCCCCTTTCGGTCTTGGATTCGGAGGCGTGGGGAATGTGAGTTCGACGGGCAATGGCAACGCTGTAGGCTATGGCTCCGGTGGTGCAGGTATGAATGTTCCCGGCAGCGGCGTCTATCTTACTGGCGGCAGCGGGGCGCCCGGTATTGCCATTATACGTCGGCTGACGAGATAAGGGGTCGCGCGTCTCAGATTTTTACTTTTCAGCCCTATTTCGACCGGATAATTAGGGACAGTCCCTATCTCCCACTTTGGGCCGAATTTCCAAAAATCCACCGGTTTCAAGATAGTTATTGCCTCAGCCTCTTGCCTCAGAGGGGCCGAATCGCTACAATGATAAAAAGATGCCCGACCGCCCAAATCCCGAAGAAATTTTATCCCAGGTTCAACAAGAAGAAAACGCCGAGCTTTTAGGAAAGCTAAAGGTTTTTTTAGGCGCCGCTCCCGGAGTGGGGAAAACATTCTCGATGTTGGAGGCCGCCCGCCTTAAGCAAGAAGAAGGCCTTGATGTGGTGGTGGGCGTCGTTGAAACCCATGGGCGCGAGGAGACTCAAGAGCGGCTGGCCGGCCTTGAGGTCTTGCCGCGAAAAAAAATCCTCTATCACAATGTCGAACTCCCCGAATTCGATCTCGACGCGGCAATCAAGCGCGCTCCGGCGTTGATTTTGGTCGATGAGCTCGCTCATTCCAATGCGCCAGGCTCTCGCCATGTCAAGCGCTGGCAGGACGTTCAGGAACTCTTGGCTTGCGGAATTGACGTTTACACGACAGTCAATATCGGACATCTGGAAAGCCTTAACGACGTCGTTTCCCAGATTACCGGAATTACGATTCGGGAGACTATTCCCGATTCGATTATCGAAAAAGCCGCGTCGGTCGAACTCGTCGATTTGCCGCCGGAAGAACTCATCGAGCGTCTCAAAGACGGCAAGGTTTATTTCAGCGATCAAGCCCGAATCGCGGAAAAGAATTTCTTTAAGATCGGAAATCTGACGGCGCTTAGAGAATTGGCGCTGCGGATGACGGCTGAGAGAGTCAACGCCCAGGTTCAAGCGCGAAGGGGACAAGAGCCGGATGGAAAAACCTGGCCTACGACCGAGAGAATCCTTGTCTGCGTGGGGCCGGGACCGGGGTCGGCAAAACTGGTTCGGGCGGCCAAGAGAATGGCTGCGGCTTTGCGCGCGGAATGGACGGCGGTTTTTGTCGATTCAGTTCGGAGAATTTCTTCTCCCGCGTTTAGAGACGCGGCGATCGAGAATTTAAGGCTGGCCGAAAAATTGGGTTCCGAGACGATTACTCTGACCGGAATGGATGTCGCCGAAGAAATCGTCAGTTTCGCCCGTTCTAAAAACGTCACCAAGATTATCATCGGAAAAAACGCGAAAAAAAGTTTCAAGGATTTTTGGAAAGGCCCTGATCTTCTCGATGAGGTGATTCGCAAAAGCGGAGAGATCGAAGTTTGCGTGGTGATGGGAAGCCCGGAGAAAACCGTTAAAAAGACGCCCGAGGAAGCGCGCGAAAAATTATCCCTGGTCAATTATGGAATTGCCTTTGGCATTTTTATCTTGTGCACCCTGGTTTCTTTTTTGGTCTACGCGCATTTGTCCCTGATTAACATCATCATGATCTATTTGTTGGGAACGGTCGTTGTCGCCTCTCGGGGAGAGCGTTGGGTCTCGATTTGGATGTCGGTTTTAAGCGTTTTGGCCTTTGACTTCTTTTTTGTCTCTCCGCGGTTTAACTTCGCCGCTTCAGATGGCCAGTATGTCTTGACCTTTTTGATTGTTCTCGCGGTCTCTCTTTTAATCAGCCATTTGTCCAGCGCGATTCGCCGTCAGGCCGATATCGCCCAGATTAACGAAAGGCGCACGGCGGCTCTTCACGGTTTAAGCCGCCGCTTGGCGGTGGCCATTGGAATCGAAAATATCCTTTCCGTCGCGGTTCCTTACCTGACGGAGGTTTTTGACGGATCCGTTGCCGTCTTTCTTCCGGATTCGAAGGGAAATCTGGCCTTAAGAGAAGCGGCCCCCAAGGAAGAAAAAGCCGACGCCAAGGAATTGACCATCGCCCAATGGGTCTATGATATCGGCCAATCAGCCGGGTTTGGGACTCAAACCCTTCCGTTTCTGGACGCGATCTATTTGCCTCTGAAAGGGGCCAATTCCTCGGTTGGAGCCTTGAGGCTCAAGCCAAAAGATAAAAACAGGCTTTTGATTCCGGAACAGCTTTTTCTGGTGGAAGCCTTTAGCAATCAAATCGCCTTGGCTTTGGAAGTTTATCGCCTTCAAGATAGCGCCCGGCAATCCCAAATCGAGATTGAATCGGAGAAAATGAGAAATTCTCTTCTGAGCTCGGTTTCTCACGATCTGAGGACTCCTTTGGCGGCGATTATTGGCTCGGCTTCGACTCTGTTGGAAAGAGATTCCTGGAAAGATATCAGGGAAGCCAAGGATCTCATTAAAAACATCTATGATTCCGGCTTAAGCCTGAGCCGCTTGGTCGGAAACCTCTTGCATGCGACCCGGCTTGATGCCGGGGCGATTCCTCTTAACCGCAGAAAAGTCTCTTTGGATGAAATTCTGGAGTCGGCTATCCATAAGCTTGAATCGGTCTTGGCGGGGAAAGCTTTTAATATCAATATTCCGAAAGATTTCCCGTTGATTCCAGTTGACGACGTTCTTTTTGAGCAGGTTTTTATCAATTTGTTGGATAATGCGGCTAAATACTCTCCCGCGGATTCTCCGTTAGATATCAGCGCTTCCATTGAAGGCGAACAATGCTTGATTCAAATCGCCGATCGCGGGCCGGGGCTCGATCCCCAGGAGGCGGAGCAGATTTTTGACAAGTTTTACCGCGGATCCCAGGCAAAGCAAAAAGTCGGAACGGGGTTGGGGCTGACTATCTGCCGCGCCATCGTCAAAGCCCATGGGGGAAAGATTTGGGTCGAAAATCGCGAAGGCGGAGGCTCGGTTTTTAAAATCTTGATTCCTTTGGTCGAAGCCCATGTCTGAACTGGTTTTACTCATCGAAGACGACTCTTCTATTCGGCGTTTTGTGTCGGCGTCTCTGTCCGACCAGGGGTTTAAGACGCTTGAGGCTGTCACCGGAAAAACGGGATTGGAATATTTGGTTTCTCGCAAGCCGTCTTTGGTTCTTTTGGATTTAGGGCTTCCGGACGGAAACGGAATTGAGATTCTTAAGCGCATTCGGGAGTGGTCGCGCGTTCCCGTCATCATCATTTCCGCGCGGGGGCAAGAAGGGGATAAGGTCGCGGGGCTCGACGCCGGCGCGGATGATTATTTGAGCAAGCCTTTCGGCGCGGCCGAGCTGTTGGCGCGGATAAGGGTCTCTCTTAGGAGATTTAAAACCGATGGAAGCGATTTTCCCGTTTTTAAGACCGGAGATCTTAAGGTGGATCTTTCCAAACATCATGTTTGGATCGGGAAAAAGGAAATCCATCTATCTCCCATTCAATATAAGATTCTTGCCGTCTTGGTTCGCCAGGCGGGGAGGGTGGTGACAAGGGAGCGCATTCTTGAGGAAGCTTGGGGCCAAGACAGCGGCGCCGGAATAGACTCAGTGCGCATTTATATGCATCAATTGCGGAAAAAAATAGAGAAAACCCCTCTCAGGCCTCAATATTTGAAAACCGAACTGGGGGTGGGTTATCGGATGATTACGGATGAGGACCGGATTTAATATCATATACCCGAGATATGTCTAAAAATGAAGAGATGGTTTTTAAAATCAAGGCAGATTTTCTCAAGTCTCTCGCGCACCCCGTGCGTCTTCAGATTATCGAATACCTTAAAGACAAGGAATCCTCGGTGGGAGAGATGGTCAAAAATTTGAGCGTGGAGCAGTCCGGGCTTTCCAAGCATTTGGCGATCTTGCGCCAATCGGGGATATTGAGCTCGCGTCAGGAAAAAGTGACGGTTTTTTATTCGGTCCGGGACCATGATATTTTCAAAATTTTGCGCCCCATCGCCGAGATTCTGGCCAAGAGGCTTAAAGAAGGCCAGGAAATTTTGACGCATCTGGGCATTTCTTGATGGATTTGAAATTATATGCTAAATTGGGAATATATTCATGTTTGTGGGTCAATGCGTCGCCAGACAGTCAATTGATAGGGGGGTCAGATGAAAACAATTAAACACAAAGAGCTTGAAAGTTGGGTCAATGAGACGGCAAAATTGGGACAGCCGGACCATGTTTATTGGGTGGACGGAACTCCCGCCGAAAAAGATCGCTTGACCAAAAGGGCTATTGCCCGCGGTTTTGTCATTCCTTTAGACCAAGAAAAATATCCCGGTTGTTATTACAGCCGCTCCAATATCAATGACGTCGCGCGCACCGAGCATTTGACCTATATCTGCAGCAAAAACAAAGAGGATGCGGGGCCGACCAATAATTGGATGTCGCCGGATGAGGGTTACGCGAAATCAAAAGAAATATTGAAAGGCTCTATGCATGGCCGGACGATGTATGTGATTCCCTTTTCGATGGGGCCAATCGGCTCTCCATTTTCAAAAATCGGGGTCGAAATCACCGATTCTCTCTATGTCGTCTTAAACATGCTGATTATGACCAGGGTCGGGGACCGGGTTCTCGAGCAACTGGGAACAGACGGGGCCTACACCAAATGCCTGCACACCCGCGCCGATCTTGACGTCCATCACCGCTTCATTCTTCACTTCCCGGAAGATAATACTATCGTCTCGACCGGATCGGCCTATGGCGGAAACGCTCTTTTAGGAAAAAAATGCCTGGCCTTGCGCATCGCCTCTTGGCAGGCTAGACAGGAGAAGTGGCTGGCCGAACATATGCTGATTCTGGGCGTCGAAAAGGACGGAAAGACCGAGTATGTCGTGGCGGCTTTTCCTTCCGCTTGCGGAAAGACCAATCTCGCGATGTTGATTCCGCCGGAAGGGCTTAAGGGCAAGAATTACAAAATCTGGACCCTGGGCGACGATATTGCCTGGTTGAGAAAGGGCCGCGACGGGCGTCTGTGGGCGTTAAATCCGGAAGCGGGCTTTTTCGGCGTTGCGCCGGGAACTAATTCCAAGACCAACCCCAACGCGATGAAGACGATGAGTAAAAACACGATTTTTACCAATGTCCTTTTGGGAGACGATCTGAGTGTTTGGTGGGAGGATGGGGAAGGACAGCCTCCGGCCTCCGGCGTCGCTTGGGATGGAACGCCCTGGAAGCCGGGAATGAAAGACTCTTCCGGAAAGCCCGTTTTGGGCGCTCATCCCAATAGTCGCTTTACCTCTCCGGCGAATCAATGTCCCTCGATTGCCCCCAATTGGGAAGACCCCCAAGGCGTGCCTATCTCGGCGGTTATTTTCGGCGGGCGGAGAGAGCGCTTGGCGCCCTTGGTTTTTGAATCCTTCGATTGGGCTCATGGTGTTTATGTCGGAGCGACGGTGGCTTCCGAGAGAACCGCCGCCGCCGATGGAAAAGTCGGCGAGGTTCGCCGGGATCCGATGGCGATGATTCCTTTTTGTGGATACAACATGGGCGATTATTTCGGCCATTGGCTTGAGATGGGAAGAGAAATTCCCAAGCCGCCTAAAATTTTTCACGTCAATTGGTTTAGGCGGGATGAAAACCGGAAATTTCTCTGGCCCGGCTACGGCGAGAATTTGCGCGTTCTGGAATGGATTTTGGCTCGTTGCCGCGGCGAAGGGAAAGCCGAAAAGACGCCTATCGGTTTTGTGCCGGCGAAAGACGCCTTGGACTTGTCCGGACTCAATATTTCCGGTTCAACCGTTGAGAAGCTTCTCGAGGTTAAACCGGAGGATTGGGTCGCGGAGCTTGACGGGGTTAAAGCCTTTTTCGACAAATTCGGCAAAACCCTTCCCAAGGAACTTTGGAAGCAGTTTGAGGAGCTCAAAAGCCGTCTTCAATCCAAGGTCGCGGCTTAAGGCTCGTTAAGGGAAGAAAACCTCTGGAGAGACGCAGAATCTCTCCGCTAACTTCTGGATTTGTTTTGAGGTTAGCTCTTTTTTGCCGTTTAAGATATCAGAAACGTAAGGTTGCGATCCTATCTCTTCCGCCAAGTCCGATTGGGATAATTTGTTTTTTTCCATGAGGAACTTCAGTATCTCTCGTCCCGATGTTCGGTGGCCTCTCCAGCGCTCTTTCTCGTATTTCTCAATGAACGGGGCTAGAACTCCCAGATACTGGCGTATTCCGGAAGCTGTAATTAAGTCGGGTTCCGGAGACAGTTCTCTCATTAGAGCCCTGAGCAAAAGAGAGTAGTTGCGGTGTTCAGAGAGATTTTTAATTTCCCTCGGCGGGTACTTCTCGATTAAAAATTCATAAACCCGATTGCCTTTGGGAAGAGGCCTGATTTTTGAAAATTTTCTTTCCAATGTCTCAAGCGTCATAAACATCTCCAGCGATCATATCTAGCATGGTCCATAATTCTGTCAACGTCAAGAATTTGTGTTTTAAAATCTATCAAGGCAATTAGCCGATGCCCTTGAGTTATGTCAAAAACATGGCATCGCGGTGGCACATAATCATATGATTTTGAAAAAGCCTTTTTAATCTCTAGAGTTGACCTAAAATGGGTTTTTTCTATTATCACCCTCCATCGGTTTAATGACGTTCTCGTCTGCGGATATCGCCGCGCATAAGATTCGGCCTTATCTAAGCCTAGGAGAATCACACTAGTAAGTATAACTGATAGATATATTTTGTCAAGACCTTTGGCTTTGCTTGAAGGATTACCCCATCAAGGCGACGAGCTTGTTGGGAGACGCCGCGCCCCGGACGATTCTGAGACGTTTTTGTTCGACGCCGAGATGTTGGGCGAGAAGACTGATGACCGCGGCGTTGGCGCGGCCGTTTTCGGGTTTTGCCTTAACATCAATGGTGAAAGAATGCTGGGCCGTGGAAATTACGAAATTGCGGCGAGCTTCGGCGCGGACTTTGACTTTAAAGAGGGTCATTTCGCCGCCTCCATTTTATCTTCCAGCCGCCCGAGAAGCCTTAAAAGCCCGTCCAGAATAGTCAGTGGATGAGGCGGGCATCCCGGAATGAAAAGATCCACTGGCACAATAGCGGACGCTCCCCCAAGATGTTCTGTGGAATCCATAAACGGCCCGCCGCTTAACGCGCAGGCGCCGACGGCGATGACGATTTTTGGCGTCGCAATCGCCTGATAGGCCAATTGAAGGGCGTCTTTCATATGCTTGGTGACAGGCCCGGTGATGACCAGACCATCGGCGTGCCGGGGAGAGGCGACAAATTGAATGCCAAACCGGCCCAAATCAAAGACGACATTGTTTAAGGCCGTCAGTTCCGCCTCGCAAGCGCTGCAGCCTCCGGCGCTGACCTGGCGGAGTTTAAGAGAACGCCCAAAAAGCCGGCGCATTTCGTCTTTTAATGAAGCGGCTAATTTCGCCTCTTTGGACGGGATCAATAAATCTTCTCTTTTATTGGCCGCCAGGCGATGATCGCGGGTAAAGACGATCGCGCCGTCTGGGCAGCTTTTCGCGCACTCTCCGCAGAAAAGGCAGCGGCCCATATCCAAGGACAAGGTTTTTTTCCCGGGGCCCGGGCTTTCTTGAAGGGCCTGGGTCGGACATGCGCTCAAGCAATCGGCGCAGCCCGAGGCGCATAAATCCGGATTGACGACGGGGCGCCCGCGAAAGCGTTCCGGAAGTTCCGGATTTTCATTTGGAAAATTCGAGGTCCTGTATCCCTGTTTGAAGCGATTTTTAATGATTTCAATCACGTTGGTTCCTCATAAATCATGCCCGGCATATGAAAGATTAAAACTCTTATTGCACAGGGGAAAATCGGAGATTTCGCCTTGTCTGACCGACATCGCCACCGCCATCCAATTGTGGAAAGAAGGATCTATGACCTTATACCGGCTTAGCTTTCCCTTCGCGTCGCTAATGGCGATATGACAAATTTCTCCTCTCCAGCCCTCGATTAAAGAGACCGACAAGCGCTCTTCCAAAATTTTTCCGCGAGGGACCGTCAAATCTCCCTCCGGCAAGGAATCTAAAACCGCGCTCAGAAAATCAAGAGACCTTTGGGACTCTAAAAACCGGATCATCGCCCGCGCGAAGACGTCTCCGGTGGTCAATTTGACGGTCGGAATATAGCGAAAACGAAAAAACCCGTAGGGGTGATCTTGGCGAACGTCGAGGTTTTTCCCGCTGGCCCGGGCCGCGACGCCGACCAAGCCTAAATCGGCGCAAACTTTTTGAGAGATGACTCCCGTTTCTTCCAGCCGCGAGATGACCGAGGGCTCGCCAAAAAACATCTCTCCAATTTCATTAAGATGGCGCTTGGCGCGTTGAAGGGTTTCGATGACCTGAGAACGCATTTGAGGAGGGATGTCAAAAGCCGCGCCGCCCAATTCAAGAAACCCCTTGCCATAGCGATTTCCGGAGATGAGCATCAAAATATTGAGAAAGTCTCCGCGCAAACGCCCGAAATAGGCGGAGGCGGGCAAATATCCGATGTCGCCGCTGACGGCGCCGAGGTCTCCGATATGATTGGCTAATCTCTCGGTTTCAAGAAGAATCGCCCTTAAGACCTCCGCTTTCAAAGTGGGGCTGATTCTTTGAAGGGCTTCCAGGGCCCGGCAATGCGCCCAGCCGTGGGCGATAGCGGAATCTCCGCAAATAGATTCGGCGATCGATAAGGAAAATCTATCGGCCTTTCGCAAAAGTTCTTCCACCCCGCGATGTTGGTATCCAAGCTGTATTTCAAGATGGTGAATCGTTTCTCCGTGGCATTGAAACCGGAAATGCCCGGGCTCGATAATGCCGGCGTGAATGGGGCCGACGGCGACTTCATGGATTTCCTCGCCTTCCTCTTTAAAAAAAACGACTTCATCGGCGGGTTTCCGGCGCACGGGTTTTAGCCAGGGATGCCCCTCCGGGACGATGCCGGAGTTTTCATAAATTTCGCGCTCAAAGAGATGGGCCTGGGGCAGATCGGGAGTCAGCGCGGGATAAGACGAAACCGGCTCTGAAGAGTTTAAATATAATTTCCCCTCCGCGTCGTCGGCCAAGACGCTTAAAAGTCCGGCGGGCTTTTTTTCTTTTCCATTTAAAATCAGCGCGCAAAGCCTTTTTCCGGATGAAATCATTTTGAGAATATCGGATCTGAAATCCGAAATGGGAATTTCGGGAATTTGGGAAGTTTTTAGCGATTCGCCGTTGCGAATCGAGGCGAAACGGGAAAGAGAACTCATAAAACTCCATTGAGCGTGTTGGCCGAGCGCTTGAGCGCGTCAGTCAGCCAATGCGGCAGCCATAAACCCAGAAAGAGAACCGCCGACATTAAAATGATGGGCGGCAAGACCATGAACGGGGAATCTCCCTGGGCGGGAATGTTGGATTTTTCTTGAGGCGTTCCGTAAACGACCGACAAAACCGTCGTCGCCATTCCGATAAAAATCGCGGCCAGAAAAATGACAAAGCCAAAAGCCGCTCCCAAATGGCCGCTACCCAGCGCGGAACGCAAAATTCCGAATTCGCTGACAAAAGAGGCGAAGGGCGGGGAACCCGTAATCGCGATAAATCCCAATAGAAAAAGAGCCGCCGAGATTGGCACGCGGCGCAGGGCCCCGCGGGCGTGATCCATGGTTTTTCCGCCAAAGGCGCGGTGGATATTTCCCGCCGAGAGAAAGAGAGCCCCCTTGGTCAGCCCGTTGTTGATGAGATGCAAAAGCGCGAAAAAAGTCCCCATGGGGCCTAACCCCACGCCTAAAACGAGAATTCCCATATTCTCGACGCTGGAATAGGCGAGCATCCTTTTAAAGTCGCGTTGTCCGATCACGAACACGGCGGCTGTGGCCATGGACAAAAGGCCGATCAAAATTAAAAGCCCCTGGGAAAATTCCAGAAGCCCGGCGGCGGAGCAGATTTGAAAGATCCGAAGTATTCCTAAAAACGGGCAACTGGTCATGACTCCCGCCAAAACACCGCCGGCGACTCCGGGGGCCTCGCCATAGGCGTCGGGTTTCCAGGAGTGAAGCGGAGAAAGCCCCATTTTCGTTCCGTAGCCGACTAATAGAAAGATAAACGCGCCCTTAAGCCAGGGGAGAGACAAAAGCCGCGCGTGGAGGATTAAGGAATCAATGACGAGAGGATCGGCCTTAACGGCGTTGGCGGGCATGGCTAAAGCCAGAAAAAAAGTTCCCAAAAGGGCAAGGCCGATTCCCAGAGAACCCATCATCAAATATTTCCATGTGGCCTCTAAAGATCTTTGATTATGGTTAAAGTAAATCAGCGGAGCCGAGGCCAGGGTCAAGGCTTCCATTCCGACCCATAAAAGCCCCATGTGTCGGCTGACGCAGACAAGGCTCAGAGCGGATAAAATGAAAGCGAGGGAAGCCGTAAAAAGACGGTTTGGGCGCTCTTTTCTCAAGCGCAGATATTCAAGGCAGTAAATCGAAAAGACCAAAAGCATCGCGCTGGCCAAGCTTAAAACGATAAGCCCGGCCTCATCCAAGCCAAACCAGCCCAAGGGCGAAGGCGTCGGGAGCGTCTGCCAGCAGGCGATGACCAAGGACAGGTGAATTGAAAATCCCAACGGTAAAATCCAAGGGCGCCAATCGTCGCTTTTGATGAGCAAAGACGCAATTCCCATCAGGGCGGGAACTCCGACTAAAAAAAGATAAATCATATGATTTTCGAGGTTCTCAATCTCCTAAATTCGTCAAATTTTCCGTGTTAATCGAGTCAAAGGCGCGGGCGATATGGTTGATGACGATCCCCATGATAAAGACGGCGACAAAAACGTCCAAAAGCACGCCCATCTCGATCAGCCACGGCGCTTGATAAGAAATGGCCAAGCCGAAAAGGTATATCCCGTTTTCAAACATTAAGTATCCAATCACCTGGGTCACCGCTTTGACGCGGACAATCATCATCAGCATTCCCATCATCAAGACCGACAGGGAAACCGGAACCAAAAGGCTGGTCCTGATGTTTTCCGGAAGCGGCAGGCGAGAGGCGAGAATGAAAGAAATGCCGATCAGGAAAACGCCGATAAGAAGAGAAGCGTTGTATCCAATCAGCGGCTCCATTTCCCTGCGGATTTTAACCTCGCGAATGGCGTAGGATAGAACGCGCGGAATCAATACGCCCTTGAGGATAAACATTCCCGCGGCGATCAAAAGAATTTGTATCCCAAAACCTTGCCTGTCGATGATCAAGGGCAAAAGCCCCAGGCACATTCCCTGAAGCGCGATGATTTTGATGCAGCCGATCAGCGAAGAATTTCCCAGCGCGTAAAAACTAAAAAGAGCGATTAAGACAAGAAGGATTTGAGAGAGTTCTTGCATAGATTACCTCACAGCCAAAATAAGCCCAAAGGCCGCGAGACAAACGGCGGCGATCAGAAGTTGCGGCACGCGAATGAGTCGCAAGCGCGCCATGCTTGATTCGATGGCTCCGATAAAAATAGCCAAGCCGCACAAGCTTAGGGTCAAGAAAAACGGGTTTGCGGCCCAAGAGGGCGAAAGAAGGCGAATCCATAAAACGCCCATCAACATGAGTTTGAGCTGGGCGCCGTATAAAATGAAGGCGAAATCGGGGCCGGAGTGATCCAGGACCATCACTTCGTGGATCATCGTCAGCTCAAGGTGGGTGTTGGGGTCGTCTATCGGAATTCGGGAATTTTCCGCCAAAAGAACGATCAAAAGCCCGCTTCCGGCTAAAAGAACGCTTGCCGCCGGGAAAACTCTTTGGCCGGATGAGAACATCCGGTTCAGCGAAAGGCTTCCGGAATGAATGGCCAAGCTCGCGAAAATAAGGATGAGGGCCGGCTCGGCGTAGCTTGAGAAGGCCGCTTCGCGGCTGGCCCCCATGCCTTCAAAGCTGGAGCCGGTATCCAAAGCCGCCAGAATCGTGACAAAACGCCCCAGGGCTAGCAAATAGATGAATAGAATCGCGTCTCCGTTAAATGAGATTAACGGCGCGCCAAATAAAGGGACTAAAGACGCCGCCATCAATACCGCGGAAAGAGAGATGACAGGCCCCAGGCGGAATATCCAGCCGCTTGTTTCGCTATAGACGGCTCCTTTTCCGAGAAGCTTGAGAATGTCATGGAGCGGCTGAAAAACCGGAGGTCCGCGGCGGCCGGAGACAAAAGCCTTGGTTTTGGCGATGAGACCCAACATCAGGGGGGGCATGATCAGAAGAAAAAATAAAACCGCGGGGATGAAAATCAAAGTTTCCATAGTAAAATTACGATAAGAAAAGCCGCGGCGTAAAGGAGATAGAACTGGAGTTTTCCGCGCTGAATCTTTTTAGGCCAGGCAATGAGGCCCTCAAGCGGAGTTGTCAGTTTCGGAAGCCAGGTGTCGAGAGCGGGATCGGGAACTCTTGAATGGAAAGAAGATGATTGCGGCCAATAGCCATTGGGAGAATGAAACTCTTTTTTTACCAGAGGGCCGTCAATAATTCTTGTCGCCGGCATGGAATAAGACGAGCCCGTGTATTGCATGCGCGGAGTTGGAGCGGTAAAACCGCAGCCCCAGGTCATTTCTCTGGCTACCGGGCGTTTTTTTAGCGAGGTTTTCTTGATTGACCAGAGAAGAGCGCTTAAAAGCCATACCATCGCGCCCATAAGCCCGACCGCGTCCAACAAGGCCGACCATTTTTGAAGACCGGCGGAAAAGATCAAGGGGGTCGAGCGAGAAATATCCGCCGCCGCAAAAAAAGCCGCTTTCGTGGCCAAACCCGGGAATAGCCCGATTCCGAGACAAAGAGAGGCCAAAATTCCCATGGGAATCAGCATGAGAGAGGAGGGATCTTTCGCTTTTTGGGCGGATTCAGAGCGAGCCTTTCCGAGGAAAACCAGGCCGTAAAATTTTGAAAACGTTATGACAGCCAAGCCCCCGATCAGGGATAATACCGCAGCGGCTAAAGAGAAAAAAATGATTTCGCGCCGATAACCCATTTGAAGAAATCCGCAATAGAGAAGCCACTCTCCGGTAAACCCATTTAAAGGAGGAAGCCCGCAAATCGCCAGGCTTCCGATGGCCGTGAACGCGGAGACGCCGGGCATGATCTTCTGAAGTCCGCCGCAGGATTCGATATCTCTCGTTCCTGTCGCCAAGTAGACCGATCCCGCCGACAAAAACATCAGAGATTTAAAAAAACCGTGGTTTAAAGTGTGGAGAATCGCGGCGGAAAACCCGAGAAGAGACAAAGCGGGGTTGCCGCGGGAAATCCCGTAGCACCCAAGTCCCGAGGCCGCGAGGATGATTCCGATGTTTTCAATGCTGCTGTAGGCCAACAGTCTTTTAAAATCTCTCTGCATGGACGCGAAGAGGATTCCAAAAAACGCCGTGAAAAGGCCTAAGATCATCAAGAAAACCGAGGCCGAGATAGAAACGGGGCCTAGAATCGAAAAAAATCTCAACAGGCCGTAAAGCCCCATTTCAATCATGATTCCGGACATCGCGGCGGAAGCGTGGCTGGGAGCGGCAGGGTGAGCTTCTTGAAGCCAAATATGGAGCGGCCAAAATCCCGCCTTCATTCCAAAGCCGATTAAAAAAAGCCAGAAGACCGACGCCCGCTCGAACATGGAAAGCGGTTTTGCCGCCAAAAACGCGCTAAACTCAAATGAGCCGGCGTTTCTCCACAGAAAAGCGAAGCCCGTTAAAAGGCAAAGAGAACCCGTGTGCGTGCACAATAAATAGAGTTTTCCGGCCTTGCGAACCTCTTCTTTTTGATGCTCCAAAGAGACTAGGCCAAAGGCGGACAGAGCCATAATTTCCCAGCAGACTAGGAAAAGGACCGCGTTCCGGGCGCAAACTAGAAAGGCCATTGAAATAACGAGGGTCGCGAAAAAAAATCTCGCCGGGGCTTTGGCGATATGGCCAGAGGAAGCGGACAGATAGCCTTCTCCGTAGATTCCCGCGCAAAAACCGACGACTAAAACCAAAAAGAGAAACGCCGCCGACAGCGGATCGACTCCGAGATGAAAAGCGGCGCCGGGAAGAGACCAGGGATAAATCATGGTCGCGGGTTAAAATTCCTTAGACTCGCGAGAATTTCATCGGCGCTTGAGCCTTGATCCAGTTTCTCGCGAAAATCAGGACGATGAAGGGCCTCCGCGATTTTGGAGAGAATCAATAGATGGGCGCGGATGGTCGGGCTTAACAAAACAAAAACGACCTTGGCTAAAATTAATTCCCCGCTTGGATTCTTTTTAAACGGGACCATTTCTTTTAGAAAGCAGATCGCCAAGACGGGCTTCTCGATTCCAAAAATAAGCGGGCTGCGCGCGTGCGGGATGGCGATTCCGTTTAAAACGGTGGTTCTCTCCCCTTGTTCCAGGAGAACCTTAAGCGCCAAATTGCGGTCTTGGGAATTGGGGAATGGCAGAAGCTCGCAAATGTGGGTCAAGACCGCTTTTTGATCCTCCCCCGCGATTCCGTAATGGATATTTCCCTCCAGAAGGGAATCTAGCGGGTAAAAAGGAACCTCTCCTTCCGCCGCAGAGTAAAGGGTCTTCGCCGGAATTTTATGATGATTGGCCCATTCCAGCAAATCCACCCGATTAATTCTGTAGCGGCCGTTGATCATGAACGCCGGCAGGCGCCGGTCTTTGATGAAGCGCGAAATTTCGGGTTCGGGAATGTCGAGAATTTTCGCGGCTTCTCCTAAACTTAAATCCATCAAAGTTTCCATGCCAACAGCGCCAGCAAAAACAGCGAGGCCCAAAATAATGAATATTGGAGGCGGGCTCTCCGCTTGCGCTTAATCCAAGACAAGGAACGCCCTCCCGCATCCACCGCCGGGATCAAAAATCCGTCCAGCAAGGGATCCGGCGTATTCGTTTTAAACGAGGATTCTGTCGGCCAATACCCTCGCGGGAGATGGGCGTACTCCTGGGTTCCCATAAACGAAGAAAAAGGGCGCATGAGAACCTGAACGTAAGAAGAGGCTGTGTACTGCATCCGGGGGCCCAGCGCGGTAAATCCGCAAGCCCATGTCGCTCCCTTTTGAGAAAATCCGGAAATAAGACGCGAGCGCAAAAAAGAGAAGGCCGCGGCTAAAGATAAAACCGCCGCGCCGATAAGCCCCAAAATTTCGGCATTCGATATAAAGCCGGACAATGCGAGGTTCGCGCGCCCTAACGGCTCTCCGGAGACGATCATGGCCGCTGTTTTGACAAAAGAGAGAAGGCTGGACGGCCAAAGACCGATGAGCGCGCAAAACGCGGCCAAGAAAAACATGGGGATGATCATTCCGGGTCCCGGGTCACGGGCCTCTTGAGCTTTTTTTGTCCTGGGAAGGCCCAAACACAAAGCCCCATATGCCTTTGTAAAACAAGCCAAGGCTAAGCCGCCGATGAGCGCAAGCCCGGCGATGGAAACGGCGGCCAATCTTGTCTCGCCCATGGCCAAAGCCTTGAGCCCGGCCATGTAGATCAGCCATTCGCTGATAAAGCCGTTGAGCGGCGGCATCCCCGATATCGCCGCGGCCGCGATCAGGGAAGTAGCGGAAGTCCAAGGCATCTTTTTTAAGAGGCCGCCTCCCGCCTCGATATTGCGCGTGCCAAGGGCTTGGTAAAAAGCCCCGCTCCCAAGGAAAAGAAGGGATTTAAACAGCGAGTGATTAAAAACATGAAAAAGCGCGCCGGAAAATCCCAGCAAGGCGAGAGCGGCATTATGCCGGGATATCCCAAGGCAGCCAAGCCCCATTCCCAGGCAGATGATCCCGATATTCTCGACGCTGTGATAGGCCAATAAGCGCTTGAGATCGTGCTGCAAAAGAGCGAGCAAGACTCCGCCGATTCCGGAGAGAAGCCCGGTTCCGATAAAGAAAATCGCCCAAAAACTGGGGACCAAGCGCAAGATCCAAATGAGGCGCAAGAAACCGTAGATTCCCATTTTGATAACGACGCCGGACATCACGGCCGAGACGTGGCTGGGGGCGGAGGGATGTGCCTCTTGAAGCCAGATGTGGAGAGGAGCGGTCCCCGCCTTAAGGCCAAACCCGATCGCCGCCAGAGAGAAAATCAAAATCGGATATTTATCTCCCAACGCCATCGCGGCCCGAATTGCTCCGAAATCGAGAGTTCCGGCGATCTTGCCTAAAACCGAAAAAAGGAAAAAGAGGGCCAGCGCGCTGATGTGCATGCAGACAAAATAAAGTAGCCCCGCAAAACGGTTTTCCTTCTTTTCATCCTCGATGATGACGAGAAAAAAGCTGGAAAGAGCCATTGCTTCCCAGGCGAAGAGAAAAAGGACCGCGTTTTGAGCGCAAACGACGACGGCTAAGGAAGCCGTCAATAAAAGAAACAAGGGCCTGATTGAAACGCTTTGGGCTAAGCGCTCTGATTGGCGAGTATAGGTTTCGCCATAAATTCCCGACAAAAGGCAAATGATGAGAGTTGCGACAAGAAAAAATGCCGATAAACCGTCCAAGGACAGAATCAGGCGAGCCGAAGGGATGTTCCATCCGCCGCCAAGTTCCACGATTTCAGGGCGCGTTCCGATGAAGGGCGATAAAATTCCAATCAGACAGCCCGAGATTAAAGACGTTAAGAAAACGCCCGAGGCGATTCGGGGTCGCCGGGCGGCAAAAGCTGATAAGAGGCATCCAAAAAGCAAGATCAGGATCGCCGTTATCAGCATGGCGCGTTGCCGGGAAAGTCTCTTGCTTGATTGTCTTTAGGTTCGACTTTTCCGAGATATTTTTTCATCGCAGGCGTGACAATTCTTAT
>DAHZHT010000015.1:0-28297 GCA_027406905.1 Elusimicrobiota bacterium | reverse complement strand
TAACATTAATTATTTTTAGAATCAATGCCTATATGGCAATATATTCACATATAGTCGAAATAAGCGCCTCTAAGCGGCTAAATTCCGCGTTGAAACATTCGCCGTGACCAGTGCGAGGCTAGGCCGGGATCATACGCCCGCTACAGGCATTCTTTGTGCCAGAGTTCGAGCATTAAAAGAGCCCACAGGCGGTATCCGTGATCGCGCCTGCCGCTCTGATGTTCTTCCCACAGCTTGAGAAGGGCTTTTTCCTCGAAATATCCGCGCGCAAGAGCCTGCGAGCTGAGGACATGGGACTCCCAGAAATTTTTTAGGGGCCCCCTAAACCATGTTCCCAGCGGAATCCCAAAGCCCATTTTTTTTCGGTTCAGGATAGCGGGGGGAAGCTTGTCTTTAAAGGCTTCCTTTAAAATCCATTTATGGCCGCTAAGGCCCTTGAGTTTCCAGTCGCCGGGCAGGCCAAAGACCAGTTCCACGAACTCGTGATCTAAAAATGGCGAGCGCGCTTCGAGAGAATTGGCCATCGAGGCGATATCAACCTTGGCCATGAGACACTCCGGAAGATAGGTTTTAAAATCGACGTAGAGCATTTGATTGACGAAATCCTCTTTTTTGGCGCGTTCAAAATAATCGGCGAAATAGCGCGCGGCTTGGTCTTGAGTTGTAAGGCGCTTTAGAAACTCCGGACGGTAAAGGCCAATTTTATCTTCCTCGGAAAAAAAACCGATCATCTTGAGATGGCGGTGGGAAATATCGCTAAAAACGGCGGAGCGGAAAAACCGCTTGAGCCTCCAGAAAAACCCGTAGGGCGCGTCGTATTCCGGCAGATTTTCGGCGGCGGCTTTGAGCGCGGACAGGGCGGGAGGCGGCAGATGATCGAAAATTTTCCCCAGCTTCATCGCGAAGTAGCGGATGTATCCCGCGAAATTTTCGTCTCCGCCGTCTCCATTGAGAGCGACGGTGACATGTTTCCGGGTTTCCTGGGAGACGTAATAAGAAGGAAGAGCGGAGGGATCGGCGTACGGCTCTCCGTAATGCCAGGCCAGTTTTGGCAGAATTTCCGCCATTTGGGGCTTGACGATAAATTCGGTGTGTTCGCAGCCGTATTTTTCGGCGATTTGGCGGGCGAAAGGAAGTTCCGAGAATTCCCTTTCGTCAAAGCCGATGGAAAAGGTTTTAACCGGACGGGAAGACAATTCGCTCATCAGGGCGACGACAATTGAAGAGTCAATGCCGCCGGATAAAAACGCCCCAAGCGGGACGTCCGCGATCATTCGGAGTCTGACCGATTCCTTGAGTTTTTCCCGGATCTGAATTTGGGCTTGTCGCCGGTCGATTTTAAGCGGCGGCTTCCCAAGAGAGAGTTCCCAATACGGTTCTATGGACGCTTCTCCGTTTTGATAGACGAGTTTGTGCCCGGGCGGCAGTTTTTTTACCTGGGCGTAGATGGTTTGGGGAGAGGGGATATATTGCAGGGATAAAAAAAGATCGATGGCCTCGGGGTTAATTTCCTTTGAGATATTTTCAAGCGCGAACAGGCAGCGGAGTTCGGAGGCAAAAGCGAGAAAGCAGTTGTTTTGATGATAGACCAAGGGCTTTTTCCCGATTCGGTCCCGGGCGAGAAGAAGGCGTTTTTGAGATTTATCCCAAAGGGCGAAGGCGAACATTCCTCTCAAGCGAGAGAGGCAGCGGTCCCCCATTTTTTGATAGAGGGCCAAGATGACCTCGGTATCGCTGTGGGTTTTAAATTTAAAGCCCTCGGCCTCAAGCTCTCGCTTTAGTTCTTGAAAATTATAGATCTCGCCGTTAAAGACAATCCAAAGAGATTCGTCGTCGTAAGAGAGAGGCTGATGCCCGGTTTTAAGATCGATGACCGACAAGCGTCGCATCGCCAGGCCCAAGCCGCTTTCCAGGTGAAAACCCTCGTCATCGGGGCCGCGATGGGAGATTAAATCGTTGGCGGCTTTAAGGCGGACAGCGTCGACCGCTCGTCCGTCCTGGTATGATATTCCGCAGATTCCGCACATATTAATGAGTTAACGAGAGCCTATATATTGTCTCATAACGTGCGGCTGTTTTGTCTATCGAATAGAATTCTTCGACTCTTTTGCGGGCGGCTCTTCCCATTTCTTCCGCTAAGCGCGGGTGTTCTAAAAATTTTAACGTTTGAGCTTGAATCTCTTCCACGCTGTCGGGGCGAAATAGAAAACCGGTCGTTCCATCGATGACGGCTTCGGCGTTTCCGCCTACCCGGCTGGCTAAGACCGCCAGGCCCGAGGACATCGCTTCTAAAAGCGAATTAGACAAGCCTTCCGCCAACGAGGGGAGAACGAAAACATCGGCGGCGGGATAAACGGCGGCTAAATTAGTTTGAGGAGGATAAAAATGAACGCGATCGGAGATGCCGGCTTGCTCAGCGGTTTTTTTGATGGCCTTTGCTTCAAACCCTTCTCCAAAGAGAGCTAAAGAGGCTGGAACTTTAGCCTTCTTGACCGCTTCCGCCCAGGCGTCGACAAAAAAAGGAAGATGCTTTTGCGGGGCGAATCTTCCCGTGTAAAGAAAAAGGATATCTTCAAGCGGCAATCTCCATTTCGTGCGCAAAACCTTTTTCGCGGTAGATGAGGGGCGGAATTTTCGCAGGTTGACCCCATTGGGAATCCTATGAATGGAAACTTCACCCAGGTATTTTTGGGCTTCTATTTCCTGTTCCAGGGTTAGGGCGATAAAAGAAGGCCTAAGAGATTTTAATAGCAGAATTTTTATTTTCCCCAAAAGGGTTTGAGAGGACATTTTCAATTCCCCGAATTCTCCGGCGGCGCCGAGCTTGATAAAGACCGGCTTTCGGAGGATTTTCCCCCAAAACGCGGCAACGAGGGCCGGAGAACTCGCCAAATGGACGTGGAAAATGTCATAAGAACGAGCGCTAAAAATTAAGTTCCAAGAAAGAGAAATCATAAAGCTTAACGAATTTAAAAGCCCGGGGCCAAAAGAGCGCAAGCGGTAAACAGAAATGCCGTTTATTTCCTCAAAGCTTTTGAGTCCTTTCTTTTCTTGGGTGAAAACTGAAATCTCAATTCCCCGATTTTTAAGCGAGGTTCCCAACGTCAGCGCTTGTCTTTCGGCTCCGCCAATATGAGGGTAGAAGTTGGCGCTAATCATCAAAACCGAAAAAGAGCTCTCGGCCATTAATTTTTTTCCTTTATATCTTGGGTTTGAGCGGAGATGTCTCCCAGCGAAAATCCTATTTGTGAAAGACAGAAAAGCCCGAAGAAAGTCACCGTTAAATACATTGTGGCGTGGGTCAACAACGCGAAAGCCAGCGAAGAATCAAGTGGAGTTTTAAGCTTTATCATGATGCTTTCAACCAGAACCTCAAAAGCGCCAAAACTTCCTGGAGCGGCAGGTAAGGCCGAGGCGGCCGCGGCCCAGGACAAAACCAAGATAGAACCCGGATATCCGAGAGAAATTCCCAAGGCCTTGGCCCCGGCCCAGTAGGTCAATGCGTCGGCGCACCACAGGGCAAGGCTTAAGATAACGCAGAAGAAAGCGGTCTTTGGATTTTTAAGCGCCGCGGCTCCGTTAAAGAGACCTTCCAATATCTCGGAAACCCTGGGCCAACGGGAAAAATAGCGTTGAGACAGCGAAATTAAAAAGTCTTTTTTCTCCTCCGCAAAGATTAGAAAAATCAGTCCGCTAATTGTGAGAAAAAGAAAAAATATGACGGAGTGGCGCAACGTTGGGGGGACTAGTTGAGGGGAAAAGGGCGCGACAATGGTAAAAAGAAAAAGTAAAGAGCCTAAATCGAGAGCGCGTTCAATCGCGACGCTAGACAGGCTTGCGCTTAAGGGGATTTTTAGTTCTTGGCTAGCTAATAGCGCGCGCGCAAGTTCTCCTAAACGCATGAAAAGAACATTATTGACGGCTAATCCCGCGGCTTCCAGGCAGAGAAGCTTGGGCCAAGATGCTTGTGGACAGATAAAGAAAAGAAGGGTTTTCCACCTCAATGCGCGGATGAAAAGATCGAGAAAAATGATGGCTAGCATGGCCAAGACCCATTGCGGATGGGCGCGTGCGAGAATTTCTAAAAGAGAGGGTAGCGGCACATGCCGAAACGCCAACCAAATAAACAGCGCGCTAAAGAAAATCGAAAAAACAACGAATAGATGCCGGCGATTCATATGATTTTTAATATCCGTGAAAACCAAATGAGCCAGGCGGCCATCGAGAACAGAAGCAAAATGGACCAATAATTAGGGCGGCAGATAAAATCAACGCTAAAAGAGTCTCGGGCCTTTGAGGGCTTGATAACCAAGGAGAGAAACCCATGCCAGGGGGTAACGGAAGTCTTTTTGCCGTTCCAATAGGCTTGCCAATCTGGATAAAAAGGTTGGGAGAGGACCAGGGCTTTGGCCTCCTGAACCCCGCGCCCGGAAATTCGCCAGTGGTTTTCATTGAGGATGGCAAGCGCCGGAGTTTTCGGAAGGCGCCGTTTTTCTTGATTGACGAGATAAGCGAGAGAATTGGGCGGCGAGACGGAGATAATCGAACCTGGTCTGAGAAAGGCCCAATTGACTCCCAAATCCTTCATCTCCGGGGTGTCCCATTTTCGCAGATAACTTCGGCTGGCGTCGGCGGCGGAACGGCCTTCACTTTTAAAAGCGTAACCCGGAAATCCCTTGAGATAAAAGGCCTCATAGCCATTGACGTTCATTACATGATACATCATCGCCTTGTCGGGGTTTCCAATTGCGGGAGAGATTAAAACCCGGCCCGGTTTTCCCGATAATGTTTGAGAGAAAAAATGATGAGGCCGAAGATAAGGCGCGGCGTCTTGGGGCTTGACCAAGGTTCGGTTTAGTATCAAAAGCTGAAAGAAAGATAAAACGGCTAAAATAGCGAGCGGAACTTGAGCGGATTTCTTGAAAGATTTTAAAGCGCTTAAAGCCGCCAAAAAAAATCCCCAAAGGCACAGGAAAGAAAAACGGGAAGGCGTTCTTAAAAAGCGCAGCGGCGTGTGCGACAAAAGCCATGGATAGGCCGGGTTATGTCTCCCAGCGGCTAGAAAAACTCCAACGGCGATAAGAAGAGAAAAAAAACTCAACGGTTTTTTCAATATTCCAAACCCAGCCAGAAAAAGGACGATGAGCCCGGGAAAAGCGGAAGAGTTTTCCAAAATGACCGAAGCGGGGGTTGGCGAATCAGTGAGCGCTTTAAATCCCAGACCGGGCCATGCCCAAGACAACAATTCCTTTTTGTCCACCGAATATCCAAGAGAATAAAGGAGCGTCCAATTCTGACGAATGGAATGAAATAGAAATTGAGCGGTCATGATCCATTGGATGGAAGCTAAAAAGGCCGCGAAGGCGGCGGAGAGAAGAAAGGTTTTAAGCAACTCTCGTCGAGCTTGGGAAAAACACGCCCATAAAAACATGGCCCCGGCGTTGATGAGCATGAACTGGGGATGACCTGAAAAAAATTGAAGAGCCCAAATTCCAGAGAGGAGAATTTTATTCTGGAAAAGAAAAGCGGTCCAAGCCCACGGCGCCCAGGCCAGAGAAGCCAGAACTGTTGGAATGCCTTCGGCGATTCGACCGGTTAAAAACGGACAGAGCCCGTAGGAAATTCCCAGAATCCAGGCATATTCAGACTTGAGCCCTTGGGATCTGCCTAGAAGAGCCATTCCCAGTCCCGCCCACCATAGATGAAAAAGATTCTCAAAAGAGAAGGAAAAAAGAAGCGGAAAAATTTTTCCGACGACGGCCATGGGATAAAAAAGAGCGGCTTGAGAATTGGCCGCCAAGGGAACTCCGCCGAAAATATAGGGATTCCAGAAAGGGAATTGCCCTTTTTGAAGGCAGTTGAGGACCGTTTCCCGAAGAGGATAGTGGTAGAAATAGAGGTCTCCGAAATTAAAAAGCCCAATATGCGGAGCCCACCAGGAAAACCCTGGTAGAAATAAGATTAAAAGAGACCAGAGAAATAGAAAGGTAAAATCTTTTTTTGTCATTTTCCTAAAACGGCTAAACGCAGAATCCAGAAATACCCATAGGCCAATTTCCCCAGATTGAGTTTTGAAAATCCCAGTTTCCTGTCGACAAAGCGAATCGGGATCTCTTGTATTTTGATTTTCTTTCGCGCGGCTCTAAAGAGAGCTTCGTGGACGATGGCGGGGCCTTGGGCGCGCAGGGTTTGAGGTTCTAGGGCCTCAAGGGCCTTTTGGCTCCAGGCGCGATATCCTGAATTGGTATCTTGAACGCTAATTCTAAGAAGAAAGCGGGCATAGAAATTGGCCCACCGGGTTAAAATCTGCCGCCCCTTGGGGCGTTCAGCGTCCGAGCCGCCTTGAACAAAACGAGAGCCGATGACCAAATCCGAATTTTCAAGGGCCTTGAGCAGTTGCAAGATCGCCTTGGGATCGTGGGAAAAGTCCGCGTCCATTTCGATGACGGCGTCAAAATTATTTTTTTGGGCGTAGACAAAAAGTTCCCGTCCCGCGGCTCCGCGTCCATAAGGCGGCTTGCGCTTTAATACCGTAAGCGAAGGATACCGGTCTCGCATATTTTCCGCGATTGTGGCGGTATTATCCGGGCTCGCGTCGTCGGCGATTAATATTTCAAGGCCGGGAATTTGCAAAGAAAAAATTTCTTCTATTAAGCGCGCGATGTTTTCTGATTCGCAGTAAGTGGGAATACAAACGAGAACTCGGGAGTTCATAGAAGACGCCTAACGGAGGAGAAAATTCGGGACTCTGAAACCGCGTTGAGACAACTTTTTTCTCTTAAGCAGTGAGGGCGATAAAAACAATCGCAGGGATGGGTGGTTATTTTTTCTCCTTTGCCGAATACATCGAGCTCTGAAGAAGAGGTCGGCCCAATGAGAACCAAAACCTTTTTTTTAAGCGCGGTCGCGATATGAAAGGCGAGGCTGTCGGTGGTGATGAGGATTTCGCAAAAGTCGATCAAAGCGGCAAAGGTTTTAATCGGCATGGGTGGCGGCAGTGTCACGCCGCTCAAACCTCGCGATATCGCCCTGTTTCTTTTTCTTTCTTCCATGCCGCCCAGAAGAAGAATCGGTTTTTTGAAAGAGGCGAGCCTTTTTATCACTTCCCGAGATTTTTCAATAGACAATTCTTTAGAAGGCCACCGAACTCCCGCTCCGGGATTAAATCCAATGGCGCCGTCTAAGAGAGAATGTTTTCTCGCGAAATTTAAGGCGGTTTTTCGCTCGGATTTCGTTGGAAAAATTTGCGGGCGCATCATCTCGCTTTTTTTAAATCTCGATAGGCCCAAAACCGAAAGCCATAACTCGAAAAATGTCTTTTGGTTTAGGGATTTAAGTTTATTGGCCAAAGTCTGGTTGGGGTTTAAAAGACTCATTTGGTAATAGGGGGCGCTGTCATCGGTGTAGGATAATCGCGCGTTTTTAACGATGACCCCGGTGATTTTTTTGGAAAAGGATTTTTGGGCGATTTTGGCGAGGGCTTTGTCTTCTTCAAGGCTGAGCGTCCAATCAAATTTTTGCGCGATCTGCCCTGGATTGGTAAAAATTTTTTCAATGAAGGGATTTCTCGTAAGAAGCGGCTTCGCTTTTTGTGAGGTCAGCCAGGATATCCTAGCGCGATAAGCGCGAGACAGGGGTGGAAGCAGGGCGGTGGTTCTCAACACGTCGCCCAAAGCTCCGGTTTTAATAATTAAAATCGTGGTTTGTTTGTTTTTTCTCAATACCTTAATTCTCTCATTTTGGCGGCGGCGTAGAAAAACAAAAAGATGAACGAAAAAACGCTAATAGAAATTCCCCACCAAACGGCATCGGGATCGTAAATCAGAAACAGAGCGGACCATCCTTGGGGAACTTCCATTTTTTGAAACGCCTTAAGGGCCGGCTGGCTGGAAATGGGCTTGGTTTCTTGAGCGGCTTTCAAATATCCTTTCCATCCCGGATAGCGGGCTTCGGAGAGAAATACCCAGCCTGGGCGGCCATTTCCCGATATCCGATATCCGCTCGCGTCTTTTAAGTTTTCGACCTTGAGAGGCTCAAACGCGATATCAGGGTTTGGAATCGCAAGTCCTGCGGGAAAAGAGCGTCCCTCTTGAGGGGAAAGAAAATAGGCGCGTCCTAAATTTTTTGAAGAGCTGGTTTCATACATTTGCCAAATCAAGAGACCGCGATATTTGAGACTTCGGGTTTGCGGGATTTTTGACGGGATCAAGAGATACTGGATATCGGCCCAAGGCATGATTTTTTTCGCGTTTTGAAGGCCGTTGGAGCCGTAGAGGAAATCCATCAAGGCGTAGTTGTCCGCCGGAACCAGTGGCTGGCCGAAATTTCCGGCCGCGGCCAGCTCAAATGGGGAATTAGTCAGGCCGTAGAGGCGACTTTTCCAATCATAGATTCCTTGTCCCGAGCTTTTCTCAAGCGCGAGCGGAGAGAGGAGATAGCGATTTGTCCCTAAATTTTTTTGCAGAAATTCAATTAATGGGCCTTTGTAGGAAAAAAATGAAAAAGGCTCAAGGGGGAAGGCGTTAAAAGCGTAGAAGGAAAGTTCCATCGCCAGGAACATGACCGGAATAGATGCGGAAAGGCCAGAGGTTTCAATGAATCGTTGGGCTCCTAAAGCGGCGGCGAGGGTAGCCGGAACTAAGATGAGATAAGAAATGTTTCCGGGATAGCGAATGAATTTTAGAAAAGGGATGTGAAGCCAGAGATAAGAAGAAAAAGCGTTGGCGCCAGCCAGGGTGAGAATGAGAAGGAAAGATATCCACAAAAGCCAAACTATTTTCTTTTTTAGAGGCATTTTACTTAGCCCCATCAGGATTAAAAAAGATCCGCTGAAACCTAAGTAAAGACATGTCCACCAATTGATGGCGGGGTTAAAATGATTGAGGCCGCTTAAAACCGGGCTAAGCCATTCAAGGAGATTAAGTGGCCGCAAATTAAATTGAAAGGCTTCCGCTTGGATGATTCCTAAAGCCCTGACTGAATGTCGAAAGAGTTCGCTTGCGGGCAAAAGAAGCGCGGCAGAAAATCCGAGTGAGAGAGCGCATCCGGTTAAAAGATAAAACGAGGACAGCGCTGGTTTTCGCCGTGTCATCCATGCCAGTAAAACGCTTGAAAAAATGGCTCCGGCCAAGAAAGGTGGATATCCGGCAAAAAAAAGGGCGCTGAGAGTCAAAGCGAAAAAAATGGGGATATCTAAAAATAAAAACGATCCTGGGATTAAGGAAAAAGAAGAAAGGTGATTGAGGAATGGCTCGCGACTGATGGCGATTCCGCCGAGTCCCCAAATGAGTCCCGAACAGAGGCTTGAAGAATGGGAAAAACCTAGCGAGCGAGTCCATAAGTAACATAAAAAGCAGGCGAGCCAATAATGCAGAATATGAAACAGAAAAAGCGCGGCGGGGAATTTAAAGAAATAAAAAAGGACGGAGGCGGGATAGTAGAGGCCGTCCTGCATCGCGGCGGCTTGAGGCATTCCGAAATAGAGATAGGGATTCCAAAGGGGTAAGCGCCCCGCCATTAATTCTTGACTGTCAAAGAGTCTCCACGGGTGCTGGAGATAGGTCAAATCTCCCCAAAAAGGGGACAGTCCCTTTATAAAAGGAAACAAGAACGGGGGCAGACAAATCAAGGCGAAAAAAAGAGCGGCCCGGCCATAGGAGTTCGTCCGATTCATAGACAGGCGTGCGCGCTTTTGCGTAAGGCCTCTTGTGCCCGCGCTTTTTCTCCAAGCAGATTATAGGTGTTTGCCAGGGCTTTCCAATTTGAGGGCCGGCAAGGATTTTCTTGAGTGGCCTTTTTCCAGTGCGCCGCTGAGCTTAAAAGGCGATGGCTGCGAAAGTCGATTTCGGCAAGGAGTCTTTCAACGTCGGCATCCGGCGCCCAAAGGATAGATTCCAAGAATTTTTCATGGACCTCCTCTACTGGCGCATGACGGTTGAAAAGGGAGATGCCTTCTGCCTTAAGCCTCTCTTCTTTCCAGCGCGCCCAGGCTAGCCTAGTCAAAGCCAGAGTTAAGATTAGGATAAATAAGGCCAGCGGGGATCTAAAATTGCCTAGAGGAGTCAATTTTAAAGATGGAGAAACTTCTGAAGCGGATAAGTAGCAGAAAATAAAAAAGATGGCGGGAACGGAAAGAGAATAGTCCCAAAATGCGAGGATTAAGGAGGCAACAAGAGCCAGGCGCTTCATGGGGGATTGAGGGAAAATCAGAAATATTCCTGTTAGAAAAACAACGAGATAGATTATTCCGCATTCCGCCGCGGTTTGGAGATAAAACTGATGGGCGTAAATTGAGCGTAGCGAATGCCCAGAGAGTTTAAGGGGAATTATATAAGTCAAGACTCCGGGGCCGATTCCTAACCAGGGTCTTTTAGAAAGGGCGTGAAAGGCGACTTGCCACCAAACCCAGCGATTTTGAAAATCGAAAGCGGGTTTTTGGGCGACTAACGCGAGACAGAGAATTAATATAAAAAAGGCGATCAGTTTTATTTCCCGTGACATTTGTTTTCCTAAAATGAGGGCGGCGATAGAAAGGCTAAGCCATGCCCCGACGCTTTTTGTCGCCAATAACATCAGGATTAAACACGCGGCCAAGAATACATGCTTTTGTTCCAAAGTTAAAGGCAACAAAAGAACGATAAAAGCGGCAAAAATATTGGCGTTGGGAAAAAAAGAGGAGATTTCCAAATGTCTAAAGAGGGAAACTTGAACGGCGGCGTAGGCGCATAAGAGATAGGCGCTCAAAAAAATGGCTTGGTTAATTCTGGCGCGTAAACTTAGAGAAAAGAGCGGCATAAGAGGAATAATCCATAATCCTAAAACAAGAGATCTCCACGCGATAAAAGCTTGCGCTGGAATTGGGGAAAGGAAAGCGGAAAGAAGAGAGACTAGGCTTAGAAAGACTGTCCATCCCAATAGTGAAATTGATGGAATTTTGAAATCATTATTCCAGATGCGCCTTGAGGTTTCAATTCCTAAGATAAGAACCGCTAAGAAAAAAACAAGAGACGCTTCCTGGGGTTTAGTGAGTCCGCCAAGAATAGGGCTAAGAGAAAGTAAGGTCGCCAGCCACAGAACAAACACCGATCAATCGGCCAGAATTTTAGGCGTGACGAAAATCAAGAGTTCGTCGCGAGTGCGGACGACGCTTTTACTCTTAAAGAGCCATCCCAGAATTGGGATATCTCCTAGAATCGGAACCTTGGCGATTTGATTGGTGACGGAGTCGTGGATAAGCCCGCCGATGACGATTGTCTCTCCATCGCGGACAAGAACGGTCGTTTGGGCGATGCGGGAATCAATGGCGGGGGCTCCGGTCGCGGCGTTTCCGGCGACGGTGACGGAGGGCTGGCTGACATTGGGGTTGATAATTAAAGTGATTCTTCCATCGGCGTTGATGGTAGGAGTTACGGAAAGTTGGATGCCTGTCGTGACATAGGTCACGGTTTGGGTTTGGGTTCCCAGGCCTCCGGCGATGACGTTGGCCGTTACATAGGGGATTTGGGTCGTAACATTGATGTTGGCGGCTTGGTTGTTTAAGGTCGCGATTTTAGGGTCGGATAAGACTTTAAGTTTCCCTTCCGCTGCGGCGGCAGAAAGCGTGGCGCTCAAAAACATGCTGTTAGTGATGCGGCCCAAGGTCAATTCGCCAAAAATAGTCGAGGCGGGAAGATTGACTCCTGTGCCCCTGGCGATGGCGTTAGTGACAGTGGTCATAGCTCCGGAAGTCGGCATGGGCATCACCCCGGTAGCGCCGGCGCCGTTGGTTAAATTAGGGTTGGTCAGAAAGGGGGTTTGGGTGGTTGAGTTTAGGGAATTGGGAGGGGTAATTGTTCCGATTAAATTCTGCCCATTGCTGCCCCCGATATTGCTGTTATTGACGCCCTGATAATCCCATTGGACGCCGAGATTTAAATTATTGTTGAGGCTGACTTCGACGAGTTTAGTTTCAATCAGCACTTGTTTGGGACGGACATCCAGCTCTTTGACCAGCCTTTCGGTCGCGGCAACGGCTTCGAGAGGCGCGGTGACGATTAAGGAATTGGTTTTCGCGTCGGCTAGAGTCGTTCCTTTAACTCCTTGAGCTTTGTTAACGGCGTTGATTTCCGGAAGAATATCGGCGGCTTTTGTGTAATTGAGCGTTAAAACCTTGGTGACCGTCGCGGCGGTCGCTTGGGATTTTGTCAAAGCTGAGGGAGTGAGTATGCGCAAAATATCGCTCCCAACCTGCATCGTCGATAAATTCATCATGGCCAGCACGGTTCGAAAAGCTTCGTTAAACGGAACATGAGAGAGGTGAAGCGTGAGATTGCCGCTGACATCCGGGCCGTAGACGATATTAATTTTAGATTTCGCGGCTAATAATCTCAATACATCTCGGATATCGGTGTTATCAAAATCAAGAGAGATTGGTTCCCGTGGCAGATGGCTGAGAATATCGATTCCCACCTCTGGATTGTGATGAAAATGTTTCTTCTTTAAGGAGCTCAGAGTTGTTTCCGGGACCGCGAGCTTGGGAAGAGGGGAGATTGCGGGGGGTGCGGGAGAAACAGAGGGCGTTCCGGATACGACACTGGTGGTTAAAGATAGACTGACGCTGGTGTCCTGGGCCTTGTCTTCTCCAATTAAAACGACGAGTTCCGAGCCGTGATTAGTGACGCGATAGGGTTCTAAATCTTTGAGATCAAAAACTACCCTGGCGACGGGCGTTGGGTGATCTTTAAATTGGGCGATGCGCACGCTTTTGAGATAACGGCCTTTGCCTTTGATCCGCTTTTTAGGGGCTGGATAGCGCGAATTTTGTATTTCGACGACCAGCCTTGGCGGGCTTTTGAGGAGGAAACTATCATAAATTTCCTGATGATTGAGCTTAATTTTAACTTCATCGGAAGAGAGCCGAACCGATTGAATCGTCGCGGTTTCCGCCGCCATGATGAGCGTGGGAGAAACGACTTGGAAAATCATCAGCGTCACCATTAAAACGCGCTTAATCTCGACAGTCCGGGAAAGAGGCATAATTTTTTCTCCATTCATTTTAGCGTTTTTCTCCCTTCATGCGAAGGACTTGAACGTCCCCGTCTCGAGTTTTTAAGTAAACGGTTTTTCGCCGCGGGTCCAGGCGTCCGGTGACGCCCGGAATCGCTTTTCCCTTGGAATTATAAATTCTGTTTCCTTTTAAAATAAATCCGGCGCCGTAATTGGCGTCGATGAGAAGGGCAAAGCCAGTTTTCCTGCCAACCATGAGACCTTGGAGCATGAGATTATGAATATTAAAATCGGCCAGTTTAAAGGGTCTTTGCGGAGAAGAGGAGCTTCCGGAAGAGGCCTTTCTAAACGGATCTCGGAGGCTGGAGGCGGTGTAAATCATTGAGGGAGTCAGCGTTGATTTTGCGGCGCCCTGGGTTTTGGGGGCGGTCGCTGGAATCTTTCCCGCGGGTGCGGCATGAGGCTGGGCAGTTTGCTTATTTTGAGCTGAAATTGGAATGGCTGAGCCTTTGGCATTTCCGATAAAAATTAAGGATAAGGCGAGGGCGATAAAATTTTTCATGTCTTATATTGATACGCCAGTAAAATGAAGTTGACATGCATAAGGCCGGTTTCCGCGTTGGCGGGGCCAAAAGAGACGTCCTGAACGTTGAAAATTCTCTTTTTTAACGCCAGGGCCGCGAAAAATTTCCCAATGTCGTGAAATTGACCTTCAATTGCAAGCGGGTATTGAAGTTCGAAGAAATAAGGTTTAGAGATTTGTTTGCCGGGAGAAAAACTGATGACTGAAATATTATATTGCTGGGCTAATCCGCTGAGAGTGACAAGAATGTCCCCCACGCCTTTTGAGTTGGGTATTTGTTTAGAGACTTCGTTTGTCTGTTTGTTGAGTTCATCAAGCTGGACTTTTAAATGAGGCATCATCGTGGATTGCCGCGTCGCGGTCGCGATTTTTGAATCAAGATCGCCCAACTGCTTTTGGAGATCGGCTTCTTTCTTGGAAATGGGAAGCCAAAAAAATGCGGCGTAGAGGTATCCCAAAGAGCCGATGCACAATACGGCGGCTAAGAGCATCTTCTGTTGATTTTGAGACAGCTTGATTTTAATCGTCATTGGGTATTGTTGGCATAGACCGCAGTCAATGTGAAATTATAGGTTTTTTGTCCGGAATCCGTTCTTGTAATTGTCCCGAGATTGATATTAGAAAACCGCCCGGAGTTTTTCAGGCGGAGCATCCATTCCGCGATATCGTCTTGGGCCGAGGCCTCCGCTGAAATGTTTAATTTAAGAGAAGACATCTGGCTTCCGCCGCCGGTGGTGCTGAGATTTTTGACCTGGATATCAAAAGGGACGCTTCTGACAAAATCAGACATAAAGTAAGGGTAAAACGTTCTTCCTTTAATCAGCGTCGAAATGACGCTTAAACGTTGCCGAATGGCCTTGGCCTCCGATTCAAGCTTGTCGACCTCTGAGACAATCAGCTCAAGCTTTTTAAGTTTCGCTTGGGCTTCAGATAGGCGCTTTTCCTGTTTAGTCATTTGTAAATAGTGGAACCAGGAGATAAATATCAAAAACACGCAGGCGGCGGCCGCAGCCAAGGCCGCGCGGAAAAGGAGTTCCCTTTCTTTGGCCTTTGTCAGTATCTCCGCCGGAACGAGGTTGATTCTAATCATAAGATTTCAATTAGAGTCATATCCAATCATTAGGCTTGCGCAGGGCAAGCCCGATAGCCACGGCAAAGGCCGGGGCCATTTCTTCGGGAATAGACTGGGAATTTTCTATCGCGGTTAGCGGATTGAGAACTGAAACCGGAGTTTTAAACTCCAAGCTCAAGTAACGGTCCAAATTTTTAAGGGCGGCGGAACCTCCCATTAAGACAATGCGGCTGATTACGCGGTCTGATCCCTGGGAGAGAAAAAAGTCAACCGAGCGGTGAACCTCGATGGTTAAATCTTTCAAAACGCCCATCAGTGCGTCGGAAATCGCGACATCTTCTTTGCGGCCTTCCGCGATGGCTACGTCTTTCTGATCGGAATCGAAGAGAAGCGCGTGAGATCTTTTGAGCGATTCCGCTTTGATTAGATCGCAATTAAGGGCCTTCATGATTGCCCTGGTGAATGTTTGCCCCGCAGTAAAAATGTCGCGAACGACGCGCGTATTTCCTTTGTCAATAATAGAGAGATTAGTTACGGAATGCCCGATGTTTAAATAGAGGGTTCCGCCAGGTTCCGCGGCGGAGGAATCGAATTGAGTAAACAGGTTTTCAAGAGCGAAGGAATCGACATCAATGATGCTGGGGGTGAGCCCGGCTCCCTGAAGAATCTCGACTCGGGAAGAAATGATTTCTTTTTTTGCCGCGACTAAAACGGTTTCCATTTTCTTTTGGCCTTCTTCCACGGCTTCGCCCAGGATGTGAAAGCCAAACTGGACGTCATTGACGTCAAAGGGAATAAACGGCTCCGCTTCGGTGGCGATGGTGGCTGAAAGCTCGGACTTGGTCAGGAGCGGAAACTTGACATAGCGGACAATCATCGAGTTTCCAGAGACCGAGGCCGCGGCATATTTATTTTTGATTCCGTTTTGAATCAAAAAAGCGCGTAAAGCGTTTAGGGTTGCCAGTTTTTTTTCTTCGGAAGATTCCTCGGGTTTACTCTCCAGCGGCAAATACCCCCAAGAGCGCAAGCTAAACCCCGTCTTGGTAGGCGATAAAAGCGCGATTTTAATAGCGTAGTTTCCCAGATCGATCGCTAGGAGGCTCTTTCTCGCTTCTATCAGGGACTTGACGCGTTTAATTTGGCCGGATGCGGCCTTGGCGATTTCCGCAAATTTTTCTTTGAGATTTGCTTTTATAATTGCTGTCTCCTTAATATGAAATAAAAACCCATACTCCATCTAATAAAATTAAAAGCGTATAGACAATTAATAACAGGAATAAAGCGGACTGTCAAGACTCTAGGCTTTAAAAAATTTGCCGGAGCATGTCAGGTTTTGCTAAGTTATAAGCGGATATGGCTAAAGACGCTTTAGCGGTTCAAGGTAGCTATGAGGTCCTCGGAAAAGAATTGTTGCGCCACATCCATTCCTTGATGGTCGGCGCTCGGGTTCTGGAAGAACGCCTGATCAAGATGTCCAAAAGTGGCGACGGATTTTTTTGGATTGGGGGGCCGGGAGAGGAAGCCTTTAACGTTCCCTTGGGCCTTCAGATTAAAAAAGGAAATGGTCTTGAGTTTGATTATCTCCATCTCCACTACCGCTCTAGCGCAATTCTCTTAGCGATGGGGGCAAAGCCCATTGATTCAATACGCCAAATGAGGTCGGTGGCGACAGACCCTTATTCCAAAGGTCGCAATTTCGTCAATCATGCCGCGATGCCCGAGTGGAATGTCGTTCCGATGTCTCCAACAATTGAAACCCAATACTCGACCGTAATTGGAACCGGCATCGCCCAGGCTAGAACTAAAACCGACGCCATTTCTATCGTCAACGGCGGAGACGGTGGGACCGCCGAGGGAGATTTCCATTCTTGCTTAGTGTGGAGCAATCGCCCGGCGCTTCCTCTTCCGATTCTCATCATCGTGGTCAATAACGGCTACGCGATTTCAACAGCGGAATCAACCCAACACGGCGAGCGTCAAATTTCCGATTGGGGCCGCGTTTTTAATATGGCGTCAAAAACCATTAATGGCAATGACCCGGTTGAATCATATCTGGCCATCAAAGAGGCGATGGCCTATTGCCGAAAGGAGCGCAAACCCTATTTGTTAGAAGCGAAAACCAGTCGCCTAAACGGACACTCCTCTTCTTCCGGCGCTAATCGCGTTTTGGAGCCCGATTGCATTTCTCTATTCGAGGAAGAGCTTAAAAAGCGCGGCTTAATGACTCCGGATGAAATCTCTCGCACCTGGGATGAAGCCCTTAAATCCATCGATCGCGATCATCAGCAAGTTAAGTCTGAGCCATTTCCAAAGCCGGAGACGATTTGGGAAGATGTTTTTGCCGAGGGATTGCCCGAATCTTATCCAACCAAGGGGGGCAGCTGATGGCCAATATGGCGCAGGCCATTCGTCTGGCCCTTCACTACGGAGAAGAGAATCTCGGAGTCAAGGAGATTTTTGGCGAAGATGTCGGAGCGCCCTTAGGCGGAGTTTTTACCGCGACCCAAGGACTCAAAAACGCCTGGAATTCCCCCTTGGACGAGCGCGGCATCGTTGGCGCCGCCATGGGACTTGCGTGGGCGGGCTCTCGCCCGGTCGCTGAAATTCAATTTGTCGATTATATCTTCAATGTCATTGATTTGTTAAAACTCTGCGGAAATGCCCACTGGACTTCCGCCGGCAGATATAAAACTCCAATGGTCATTATGACTCCCACGGGTTCGGGAATTCATGGATCGGTCTATCACTCCCACTCTTTTGATTCCATCGCCTCGAAAATCCATGGCATGAAAGTGGTTTGCCCCTCGACTCCTCTGGACGCATATGGTCTTATGCTTTCCTCTATCAAGGACGATAACCCGGTTTTATTTCTTAAGCCCAAGGCTTTATTGAGAACTAAAGGCGAGGAATTGATTCCCGGCGAGCCCGCCGATGAGAAAGAGCTTAAAGCCGCTATTGACGCTCCGATTGGCGACCGCAGTCAGTGGAAACCGAATTGGCCCAAGGTTCAGGAATACGCGGTTCCCATCGGAAAAGCCAAAATTTCAAAGCCTGGCAAAGACGCGACCGTCGTTACTCATGGGAGAATGGCTCCTATCGCTCTTGAGGTCGCCAAGGAGATGTTGGCCGCGCAAGAAGGCGATGTCGAGGTTATTGATATGCGCTCCTTAATTCCTTATGACTGGAACGCCATCCGCGATTCAATCCGCAAGACCGGGCGAGTTTTGTTTTTAAACGAAGACACTGAGATATCTAATTTCGGCGAGCATTTGTTTCGCCGGACGATTGATGAATTGTTTTATGAGCTTAAAACGCGTCCGCGCCTTCTCTGCGGAAAAGCGACCCCGGGAATTAGCTTGTCTCCTCAGCTAGAATATTTCACCGTCCCTCAAAAATCGGATGTCTTGCGCGCCCTCAAAGAAGTTCTCTCTGACGCCTAAGATTTACTCGCCCAAAATATTGATATCGACGGAGTCGACGGGTTTGCAGGCTTTTGAGCAGGTATAAAGCTGGACATGAGAGGAGCACTCCGATCCGGTGAGAAAATTCTGAAACTCCCAGAGAAAGGCCCTGAGGGTAAAATCATAAAAGCCCTTGGAATCGGTGGTGACGGTTTTTTCGTCCTCGATTTTTTCGCTGATGATGGCGGTTCGGTCGCATTCCTTGATGATTTGCCCCTTGATGGTCAGCGGTTCACCGTTTTTAAGGGTGGCTTGTCCGCTTTCTTTTTGCCAATAAAGGCGCGGGTAGACAAGACAACCCGAAAAAAATAAGGGGAAAAGGGCCCAAAGAAATTTTAAATTTTTCCGTCCCATCCTTCTTCCTTTAACAAGGCCGCTTTTTTCTTGATTCCGCCCGGCGCGGAAAACCCGGTCAATTTCCCGGCGGCGCTGACGACGCGGTGGCAGGGAATAATTGGCGAGAAGGGGTTTTTAGCCAAGGCCTGTCCTACGGCCCTGGCCGCGCCCGGCTTTTTTATCTTTTTCGCGATCCAGCCGTAGCTGCGAACCTCGCCTGCGGGAATTTTCGCGCAGGCTTTCCAAACCGCCTGGTAAAAAAGAGGGTAGTCTTCCATTTTTTTTAGAATCGCCTTTGGTATTTTCGGTTTCATTTCGGCGGGTAGATGATTTTTCCGAGAATTCTAGGCCCCCGCGCTCCGGTGGCCGCGGGACAATTATTGGGAAGCCGGTTAAAAGCGCGATAAGACATCCAGGCAAAGCAAGCCGCTTCCTTGGCCATGACCGGCATTCCGCGCTCTTGGGCGCTGACGAGAGGAGTGGTCTTTAAAGCCAGGGACAATCTTTTCATCAGAAAAGGGTTTAAGGCGCCGCCGCCGCTGACAATGACTTCGGAGACTTTTTGAGGCGCGAAATCTTCAATGGCTTTCGCGATGGATTGGGCCGTCAAATCAGCCAGTGTCGCCAGAATGTCAGGGAGATTTTCCGGATGTAGTTTCCCAAAATGTTCGTTTAAAAATTTTTCTCCAAATTCGTTTCGATCCAATGACTTCGGAGGAAATTTATTGAAATAGGGAATTTTAAGCCATTCTTTTATTTTTTCCTGGTTTGGTTTTCCCCGCGCGGCCAAACTTCCGTCTTGGTCCAGGGATTTCTTGCCGCAGCTTAAAATCCTGATCGCCAAATCCATCAGACAATTGCCGGGGCCGGTGTCAAAAGAATTCCAGAGTTTGTTTTTTCCAACGAAGCTGAGATTGGCGATGCCGCCGATATTAAGCGCGGCTCTAAGAGGGCCCTGTCCGTAGAGAAATTGATCAAAGGCCGCGATTAAAGGCGCTCCTTGCCCGCCGGAGGCGATATCTTGGGGCCTAAAATCGGCGACGACGGGACAGAGCATTTCTTCGGCGATAAAAGCGGGCTCTCCGATTTGAAAAGTATTCGGCGGGTTTTCTCTTGGCCCGTGCCATATCGTTTGACCGTGCGAGCCGATGAGATCAGGCTTATGGCCTTTTGAAATTTTACGCGCGGCTTGGGCAAAAGCGAGGCCAAGCTCGGCGTTGAGACGCGAGATGCCTTTAAGATTAAGCCTTGACGCGCCAAGGATTTTTTCCCGCAATTCTTTTTTGAAAGGAAATGTCTTGAAACGCAGTATCTGGAGTGATTTTTCTGAAATTAAAGTCAGCGCCGCCGTGATCCCATCGGCTGAAGTTCCGGACATGAGCCCTATAACTTTCATTTTTTTCTGTAACATTTTTTTTACAAACTCGAAATATTTTTGTGACGCGCTTCTGTTAATCTAAATAGTGACGGCACACAACGGTACGACATCAAGATTGACAACAGCTCACTCGCTCCTAAATCTTGGCGCCTCTTCAAGAGGCGCCTTTCTTTTTTAAAAGAGGCAAAGACAATGTGACCGTCGTTCCTCTCCCAATCTGACTTTGAATTTTTACATTTCCGCCATGGTTTTGGGCCACTCTTTTGACATAGGGAAGCCCAAGCCCGAGACCTTCGACTTGCCCGGTAAAATAGGCTTCAATCTGGTGAAAGCGGTCAAAAACCTTGTCGAGGTCTTCAGGGGGGATTCCGGGCCCCGAATCGGCGACGGAAAAAAGGGCTTGAGAGAAATCTTCTTTTAATTCAACGGCGATTGATTTTGATTGAGTCGCGGAAAATTTTATGGCGTTTTCAATAAGGTTTACCATCGCATTTTTGATTTGAGGAGAATTGGCCAAAACAGAGGGGGAAGCGGTTTTTTGAATGGAGACAGAAAAGTTATTCTTTTTGATTAAGAGTTCTGTTTCTTTCAAGGCTTCATCCAAAACCTCGCCGAGAAAAGTGGGTTCAAAATGGACCGTGTCTTCCGGGCTTTCAAGCGAGACGTAGCGCAGAAGTTTGTCGATGATATTTGCCAATTTCCGTCCTTGTTGCCGGAGAGAATCAAGAAGCAAAATGGCCGAAGGGCGGGCATTGTCTTTGAACTCTTCCGTTAAGAGATCGGTAAACCCCAAGATCGAAGACAGGGGGGTTTTAAGTTTGTGAGAGATAAAGGAAAGAAATGTCCTTTTAATGCTTTCTCGCCGCCTCAGTTCGGTTTCATCTCGAAATACGTAGAGAAAGACCGGTTTTTCTTTGGAGGCAGAGTTTTTATTTCTAATGGGCGTCGCGAGCCCTCCTAGAATGAGGGATTTGATTTCTTTTCTCTCGGCGGTGAAGTGGACCGGCCCAGTCTCTAGGCGCCTTAAAATTTCAGGCCAGGATGGAAAGAGAGTCCATTGGCTAAAGAGTTCGTTTAAAGCGGACTGCCCGCCCAAAAATTTCTTGGCGGCGCGGTTGGCGATCAAAATATGGCTTGCCTCATCTGTCAGAAGCGCCCCATCGGACATCTCGACAAAGACGATGTCCAATTTTTTGCGTTCTTCTCCAAGCGAGGCGAAAAGCCGGGCATTTTCAAGGGCGATGGCGGCTTGAGAGGCGAGGGCTTCCAAAAGTTCGGCGTCATTGAAAGTGAAATCCCCGGTTTTTTTATTGATGACTTCAATGACCCCGAGAAGGCGCTCTTGACGCATCATTGGAACCGCTAGAATGGAACGGGTTGAGAATCCGGAAATTTGGTCCATTTTAGGAGACCATCGGGCATCTAAATGGACATCCGAAATGAGAAGGGGTTTTTTATCAGCGGCGACCGAGCCGGCAATTCCTTGACCTATTTTAAGTCTTATTTTTCTCGCTTCTTCTTTGAGACCCAAGCCGATGTCAAAATAGAGTTCTTGAGTTTCGGGATCAAGCAGAAGTAAAGACGCGCTCTCGGCATTAGCCACTTCCGCGGAAAGTTTCGTGATCGCGCGCAAAAGACTGCTGATGTCTAAATTGGAGGCGAGAAGTCTTCCCGCGTCCAAAACTCTTTTCCAAGACTCTTTATCTTCCACCAAAGGTTATTATGATACTTTCCAAAGAGTTAGTAAAATGAAAAAGGCTTAAGATATGGAAAAATCAAACCGGTTTCTCCTTTGGGTTTTCGCGGTCGGCCTTTGCAGCGCCGTCTGCGGAGCGGCGTATCTCGCCGTTCTCAAAAGGCTTTCTTCGTGGATTGGCCCGGACGCCTGGGCCTCCAATCAGATTGTTCATGGCCTGCTTTTTATCGCGGCGGGAGCGCTTATCGTTTTCATCGAACGCTGGGTCGGGCCTTCCGGGAACGTCGAGATGCTGGTCGACAATATCCATGAGATGGGCGGAAATCGAGACCGAAAAAATCTTTTGTCCCTGATTCCATCCTCACTGATTTCAATCGCTGTCGGGGGCGCGATGGGGCCGGAGGCGCCCTTGGTTCAAACGACCGGCTCTTTGGGGAGTTGGTTTGCGGACATGAAGAGCCTAAGCGTCTCCGAAAAAAGGACGCTGACCATTACCGGCATGGCGGCGGGTTTCACCGTTTTATTCGGAGCGCCGTTGGGGGCGAGTTTGTTCGCGCTTGAGATTCTCCACCGTCGTGGCATGGAATATTACGAGGCTCTTTTGCCGGCGATTTGGGGTTCTTTATGCGGATACTGCGCCTATGCCGCGCTGACGAGATTGGATTTAAGCCCCGTCTGGTCTTTTCCCTATCCGGTCGCCCCGCTCGGTCTTGGGGATTTGTCCTGGTCCGTTTTGTGCGGGGTCATTTCCGCTTTTGTCGCCTCCGCATTTATCCTCGGCAACCGCGTTTTAAGCCGATTTTTTAAAGCCCTGCCTCCGTTTGTTCGAGGAGCCGCGGGCGGGCTTATTCTCGCGCTTTTGGCTTGTCTATCTCCTTATGCGCTGACCTTTGGAGAATATCAAATGAACGGCCTGGCCGCCTCCGCGCCGGCGGCTTCGTTTTTTATTCTCGCTTTCGCCGCTAAATTTATGGGGACATCAACGACATTTTCCTCGGGATGGAAAGGCGGGTTTATTATCCCTCTTTTCTTTATGGGGCTTTGCCTTGGGAGATTCCTTCATCTTGAATTTCCTCAAAGTCAGGAAATTCTGTTGGTTGCTTCCTTGATGGCGGCCTTAAACGCCGGCGTGACCAAAACGCCGTTGGGTTCGGTCTTGGTAGTCACTGAGATGACGGGAATTAGGATTTTCCCTACGACCGTTCTTTCGGTCATGATGGTGATGCTTTTAACTAGCCGTATCGGCTTTATTGAAAGTCAGCGCCCTCGCGAGAGATAGGGACAGTCCCCAATTATTATAGGACGCTTTCGATTCTTTCGAGGAGTTCCTTGGACAAGGGATCTACTTGCGGGCCGAAGCGGCTGACGATATTTCCTTTTCGGTCCACCAGAAATTTCGTGAAATTCCAAGGGATTTCGCCGTTGTGGCCCGATTCGGTGGTTAAAAATTCATACAACGGGTGTATCCCTTTGCCTTTGACCTTGATTTTAGCGAACAAGTCGAAACTGACGGAATACTTCGTTCGGCAAAAATGGGCGATTTCTTGATTGCTTCCGGGTTCTTGTTTCCCAAATTCATTGGCGGGGAAAGCTAAAATCTTAAACCCTCGGCTTGAGAATTGGCGGTAGAGTTTTTCAAGGCCTTCATATTGCGGCGTGTATCCGCAGAGAGAAGCGACATTGACGATCAAAAGCGCCTGTCCAGCGTAGTCGGATAAGGACTTTTTTTGCCCGTCAATTGTGTCGACCGTGAAATGATAAAATTTTCCCGCTTCCGCCGTTTTTTCGCCCATAAGTTTGCCTCTGATTTTTCTGATTTTCTCTTTCGTTCCAAAAACGAGATTGCCGATCAAAAGAGCGGTTCGCGTTTCGGCATTATTTCCCATATCTAAGCTAGAGACTGACGCTTCTATTTTATATAATGAAAGAGTCTTTTGAGGAGTTTTTGCGGGCGTGGTTCAATGGTAGAACGGGTCCTTGCCAAGGATCAGACGAGGGTTCGATTCCCTTCGCCCGCTCCGATTCGGCAATCTAACCTAAGCGCGCTCAACCTCGATTCCGAATTCGCCGTCCTCTTCATGGACATGGAGAGTGAGCGCTCGGCAACAGACCTGGCAGTCCTCATAGAGAACTTGTCCCGCGTCGTCTGCTGAAACCTTGATTTCAAAACTTTCATCGCAATAGGGGCACTCAACCAAAACGTCTTGCTCCAAGACCTCATCGCCGGATTGCGTCGTTATTTCTTCAAGGACTGATTCGAGAACTTGCCCGTTGGGCGGAAAGACCTCCGGTTTGGATTTTTGCTTTCCTTTTTTGTCGCGGCTCGCGGTTTTATTTTTCATCTCGTCACCTCTTTTTTGCCTCTTTTGAAATATAATGCACGAACTGATTTCGCGCAAGACCCAGAAAGGACCTAGTCTCATAAAATGGTAATATCGAAAAATAAGGAGACAATTTATGGCCCTGATATCGAAAGACAGTTTTAAAACCGCTTCCACGTTGAAGGTGGGAGGCAAAAAATATCGCTACTACTCTTTGGAGGCTTTGTCGGAAAAAGGCTTCGACTTGTCTTCCCTTCCCTTTTCGCTTAAAATTTTCCTCGAGAATCTTTTGCGCCGGGAAGACGGACAAAGCGTCACGGCTTTGGACATCGAAGCCTTGGCGGGATGGAAGAAAAAATCTCCGGTCGGGCGAGAGGCCTTTTTCATGCCGGCCCGCGTTTTGATGCAGGATTTTACCGGGGTTCCCGCGATTGTCGATCTGGCCGCGATGCGGGACGCGGTTAAATCTCGCGGCGGAGATCCGCGCGCGATTAACCCCTTAATCCCCGTCGATTTGGTCATCGATCATTCCGTGCAGGTTGATTTTTTTGGAACACAAGACGCTCTTTTAAAAAATTCCGAGATGGAGTTTAAGCGCAATCAAGAGCGCTATTCTTTTTTAAAGTGGGGGCAAAAAGCCTTTCGGGATTTTCGCGTCGTTCCACCGGAGACCGGAATCTGCCATCAGGTGAATCTCGAGTATTTGGCGAAAGTCATCTGGACGAGAAAAACGGAAGAGGGAGAGACGCTCGCCTATCCCGACACCTTGGTCGGAACCGATTCCCACACGACGATGATTAACGGGCTTGGCGTTTTGGGCTGGGGAGTGGGCGGAATAGAGGCCGAAGCCGCGATGCTGGGACAATCCTTGTCCATGCTGATTCCGGAAGTGATCGGCTTTAAACTCACAGGGCGGCTTTCTCCCGGGGCTACCGCCACCGACGCGGTTTTGACCGCGACCGAGATGCTGCGCAAGAAAGGGGTGGTCGGGAAATTCGTCGAGTTTTACGGGCCGGGTTTGTCGAATCTTCCCGTCGCCGACCGCGCGACCTTGGCCAATATGGCTCCGGAATACGGCGCGACCGTGGGCTTTTTCCCCGTCGATGATCAGACCCTCAAATATCTCCATTTGACTGGGAGAACGGATGAGGAAATTGCCTTGATTGAGGCCTATTGCCGCAAGCAGGGCATGTTTAGAACCGATCAAAGCCCAGAGCCCCATTTTTCAAGCTCTCTTTCCTTGGATTTGGGAACTGTGGAAGCCTGTTTGGCCGGCCCCAAAAGGCCGCAGGACCGGGTTTTATTGTCCGAGGTCAAAACATCATGGAATGCGGCCCTGTCTTCCCTTATAAAGGAAAAAGACAAGAAGGGAAATCTCCCGGCGCCCGTGGGAACCGAAGTTGAGATTAGCCTTGAAGGGCGCCTCGCCAAGATAGCCCACGGCTCGGTTGCGATTGCGGCCATTACCTCTTGCACGAACACCTCAAACCCCGCGGTTCTCATCGCCGCTGGCCTTCTCGCCCAAAAAGCCGTTCAAAAAGGGCTTAAAACCAAGCCCTGGGTTAAAACCAGCCTCGCCCCGGGATCAAAAGCGGTCGCGGAGTATCTGCGCGCTTCTGGGCTCTCAAAATATTTGGATCAATTGGGGTTTCAATTGGTTGGTTACGGGTGTACGACCTGCATTGGAAATTCCGGCCCCTTGCCGGATTCTGTCGCGAAGGCGGTCTCCGATAAAAACCTGATCGTCGCCGCCGTTTTATCCGGCAACCGCAATTTTGAAGGGCGCGTCAACGCCTTGGTCAAGGCCAATTATTTGGCCTCTCCGCCCCTGGTCGTGGCCTATGCCCTGGCGGGAACTATCGACATGAATTTAAGCTCGGAACCCTTGGGCCAGGATAAAAACGGGGCGCCGGTTTATCTTAAGGATATTTGGCCGACCCATGAGGAAATCTCGGCCTTGGCCGAGGAACATGTCAAAAGAGAGCTTTTCACGAAAGCCTATGCCGACGTCTTTTCCGGAGGGAAAAAATGGCGGGAGATTTCCGTCCCTGAAAGCGAACTTTACGCCTGGAAAGAAAACTCGACTTATATTCGCCGCGCCCCTTATTTTGAGAGATCCCAAGCGGCTCAGGCGGATATCGCGAGTGCTCGGGTTTTGGCGGTTTTTGGAGATTCCATCACCACCGATCACATCTCGCCCGCGGGCTCTTTCCCGAAAGATTCGCCTTCGGGACAGTATCTGGATGAGCGCGGGGTTTCGGTTAAGGACTTTAACTCCTACGGCTCTCGCCGGGGCAATCACGAGATCATGATGCGCGGAACTTTCGCCAACACCCGGATCAAAAATTTGATGCTGGACACTTCCGGCGGCTACGCCCTGATTTTGCCCGAGAAAGAGCGGGCGTCTATTTTTGAGGCGGCCGAGGAGTATCGCAAACGAAATGTCCCGCTGATTGTTTTGGCGGGAAAGGAATATGGATCGGGTTCCAGCCGCGACTGGGCGGCCAAGGGCCCGGCGCTTTTGGGGGTCAAAGCCGTCATCGCCCAAAGCTTCGAGCGCATCCACCGCTCGAATTTAGTCGGCATGGGGATTTTGCCCTTGGAATTTTTAGCGGGGCAAAGCCTTCAAACCCTGGGGCTTACCGGCTTTGAGACTTTTGAAATCAAGGGCATCGAGAGCCTGCGTCCGAAAAAGGAATTGTCCGTCCGCGCTCAAGACGCGAGCGGAAAAACGACCGAGTTCAAGGTTTTGGCCCGCATTGACACCGCTGTCGAGCTCGAATACTGGAAATCCGGCGGAATTTTGCCATATGTCCTTGATCAGATTCTCGCCCAAGGCCAAAAAGCTGAAATTTCAGCATAAGGTTAATTTCCGCATTTTCTTTCGTTGCCGTGAAAGCAGGAATCTTGCGCAGTAATTCCGCATCTCCCCTAATTTTTCTAGTCTTCAGGCGTCAATAGTTGTTCAAGCCGGGCCCTGGGAGCAAATTCGCATTCGCGTTTTGCTTGATTTTATTCCTTAAACATGATATATATTAATAATATCATATTTAAGGAGGCTTCCATGTCATCAGAATCAGCCAAGGAACGGGCCGCCCGCGCCCGCCTTCGTCAAATATTGAACGGCAGCAGAGGGATATTGAGAGCCAACCTGGTTCCCATGAAACGGTATTGCGGCACGGCCACTTGCCGCTGCGCCAAGGGCAAGCGCTACTGGCATATCTCATGGTATGCCAGCCAAAGCCAACAAGGGAAAGTGCGAATGAAAAGCATTCCGCCCAAGCGACTCGATGAGATTCGGGACTGGGCTAAGAGCTATCAGGAAGCCCGAAGGCTTCTTGCGGTCGTTGGCGATGAGCGTTGGAAGGAAATCGGGAAGGGGAAAGCCTAAAAAGAAAGTGTTGTTGTCGCGCTCTGCGAAGTATCTGGACCGGACATGGGGTTTTCAGGAGTTATTGTCCCATGTTCATGATGGCCGCTCAGAACCTCGAATTCCCGTTCGGGCGGTATGGCTGAGCGAATTTGGGATGCACGCCATGCGTCTGGGCAGCCATAACGCTTTGGGGCAGGAGTTAAAAATCCCCACGCGCTGGGATCCTTGCAATATTATCCCATCACCCTAGCAGACCGCTGGGGCGGCGGTGTTTGGGCTGGTCTTGATTCTACAACCGTCCCGCCGCTTCCGCGACGCTTCCTCTGCGATATGCGGAATTACTGAATAAAATTCAGTTTTATTGACTTTTTAATTCTGATGTTGCTAGACTAACGAAGCGAGGAGCGAAATGGAACCGAAAGAATTCGTCGTTGAAGTTAAAACCGAGCTTTACAGTCTTGAGGCGATTTACAAAGCCTGCTATCATTTTCTAGAGAAATTTTATATTCGGCTTGAAGGCGATTCACAGGGGACAATCGAGATTCACGCGCGGGCAAAGTCAAAAGAGGATGTCTCGACGAAAGATATTGCCGGTGAAATCGAAAACGAACTTCTCCATCAGGTATTGAGGCTCAAGGTCTCAAATGCCAATCAGAAAATCAGGGAGTATGTCATCACGCAGGCGTTAAGTTCGGCTGAAGGCGCCGCCGCTTCCGTTCCCCAGCTAGAAGGGCTTCCTGGTCCTGATTTGAACGCCACTCCGTCTTCAGCGGTTCCTTCGTCTCCGGTCCTTGATGAAGAGCTGGAAAAGGAAATAGAGAAACTCTTGGCGGAAGTCGAAAAATCTAACCCGACGGATGACCCGCTTAAAATCACCACTCCATGGGAAGAAAAAAACGCTTCCCCAAAAGAGCCTGGTTCTAAAGCGGAGAAAAAATGAAAATTCTTTTTTCATCCAGTCTTTATCCGAAGAAGATCGTGGAATCCTCCGCCGCCGATTTTGCCGCCTTGGCGAGATTTCAGATTCTAGAGAAGGATGGAACAATTGAAGTGGAGGCGATTCCCAACTCTGAGGCGGAGGTTGGAGGAAATT
>DAHZHT010000014.1:44764-49316 GCA_027406905.1 Elusimicrobiota bacterium | reverse complement strand
TTGCGACAGGCCCTTCGCGTCGGTTTTTCTCCTTCAAAAATTTTGTTTTCCGGAGTCGGCAAAACCCGTGATGAGATTCGCTTTGGAGTTAAGAGAAAGATTTTGGCCTTTAATGTCGAGTCTTTCGAAGAATTAAAGGCTTTGGAAAAAATTGCCGCTCAAATTAGGCTTAGGGCTTCGGTCTCGGTGCGGATTAATTTTCCCATTAAGGCCAAGACCCATCCCCATACGGTGACCTCCGGAGAGTTGTCAAAATTTGGAGTCAATGAAAAAGAGGCGCTCTTGATGTATGAGCGGGCCAGGCGCTCGAAATGGTTAAAGATTGCGGGCCTTCACTGCCATTTAGGCTCGCAGGTTTTTTCTTCAAAGCCCTATCTACAAGCCGCTCATCTGGCGAAAAACTTTATCCGTCAATTGGCCATGCGAAAAATTTCTCTTTCCTTTGTCGATATGGGGGGCGGATTTGGAGTTGGAGAGGAGAAGATTGATTTTCCGGACATCGTCAGCGCCTATCTCAAGGAGTTTAAAGAGTGGCCGGCTTTGGGCTTAATTCTTGAGCCCGGGCGTTTTCTGGTTGCGGAAAGCGGAATTCTTCTGACCCGGATTGTCTATGTCAAGAGGGGAGATAAACGCAAATTCTTGATTGTGGACGCGGGGATGAACGATTTTTTGCGTCCCGCGCTTTATGGGGCGCGTCATCCCGTCGTTTCAATAGCGCGGAAAACCGGGAAAGCGGAGATTTTTGACATCGCGGGACCGGTTTGTGAGTCCGCCGATTTTTTCGCGAAAGATTTAAGCCTTTCGGCGCCAAAACCCGGAGAATTCCTGGGGGTTTTAAACGTGGGAGCCTACGGGTTTTCAATGAGCTCTCAATACAATTTCCGTCCGCGCGCCGCTGAAGTTTTGGTTGACGGAAAAACCGCGCGCCTCATTCGCCGCCGCGAAACGTTCGCGGATTTAATCCGCTCGGAAGCGTAAAAAACCTCAGGGGAAAATGGTGCGCTCGCCGGGAATCGAACCTGGATACCAAGCTTCGCAGGCTTGGACACTATCCGTTGTGTTACGAGCGCGTCAAATACTCCGACGCGCTATTTTATCTATTTTCAGCCTTTTGATTCCAGAAAAATTTTTCCAGGCGGCTTTGGATTGCTATGATTAATGGGTGGACATCGCGAATAAATGGGATGAGATTTTGGCGCGCTTGGATGGGCTTGGCGTTTTAGAGAAGGATTTAGCCGAGAGTTTTTCGCGCTCGGGCGGAAAGGGCGGGCAAAACGTCAATAAAGTCGAGACCGCAGTGACCTTGATTCACCGTCCAAGCGGAATCATCGTGCGCTGTCAGGAAGCCCGTTCTCAGGCGCAAAACCGTTTTTTGGCGAGATTGCGGCTGATTCAAAAACTGGAGAGCCGCTTGCGCGAGGAAAAGGCGCGAGAAAAAAGTGAGATTGAAAAAATCCGGCGCCAAAAGCGGGGAAGGTCCAAGGCCGCAAAGGCGCGAGTATTAAAAGATAAACGCCACCGCTCCGGCGTCAAAAGTTCCCGCGAGCGCGTGCGGAATGAGGATTGAGACCCCGATAAACCGTTGGGGGCACAATTTAACGGCACGAAAACTTAATGTTTTTAATGACGGGAATTTTTTTTCAGAATGCTATAATAGACATCTAACGATATGCTAGCGCTACTCAGCCTTGAAGATTCCATCGAGAGAGTTCGCCTCGGAATGGAGAGCCGCGCGCGCAGGCTTTCCGGCCGCGTGGGGGAGACCCTGGCTGGTTACGTAGGCCGCCCGGGAAAAATGCTGAGGGCGCGTTTTTGCCTTCTTTTGGCCAGAGCCTTGGGGGTTGACGAAAAAAAAGCCGAGGCGGCCGCTCGCGCGATGGAGTTTGTCCACAACGCTTCTCTACTGCATGATGATTGCGTGGATAAAGCCGACACCAGACGAGGCGTCGCCACCCCGAACGCTCTTTTTGGAAATACGGTCGCGCTTTTGCTGGGGGATCTCGCTTTTTCTCAAGGCCTTGAAGAGGCCATTGACATTTCTCCAAGAGCCCCGGAACATCTGGTGACGACGGTCCGGGAAATGGCGGCCGGAGAGCTTCAGGAAGAATTTTTAAAAGGAAGCGTTGAGGTCTCCGTTGACGCTTATCTGGGAATCGCCGCCCGAAAAACCGGCGCTTTGTTTGAGTGGTGCGGCAAGGTTCTCTCCGAAATAAGCCCCTTTCCCCATGAGTCCTCCGATCCGCCGCGGCTTTCTCTATCGGCCGGAATCTTGCTTCAAATTGTCGACGACATCCACGATTTTCTTTTAACCGAGGAAGTCTCGGGGAAACCCGCGGCGCAAGATCTCATGAATCGCCGCCTGACCTTGCCCTGTATTTTGGCCCTCCAAAATTCAAGGACTCGCGGGAATTTTTTGGATTTATGGGGGCGGGGGGAAACCGACACTCAAGCGGTTAAAGAGGCGATTTCTTTCGTGAAGAAGGAGGGCTTTTTAGATGAAGCGCGCCTGAAAGGGCGCGAAATCGTCAACTCGATGAAAACCCTGTGTTTGGGCCTGCCGCTTAAAGACGAAGCCAAGGACCTGTCGTTTTTTATTGAAGTGATGGCTAAGAGAGAGTTTTGATGTCCTATCAATCCTTGATAAAAAAAGCCTGGAAATCGGGCGATTTTGTCGTTAGTCAAGACAATAGTAGCGCGTCTCAGGATTCTTCGACCGTTCAAAGCCGCGAAAACGTGCGGCGCGAACTTGAGGAAATCATCGAAAGAGAAGCGGCGGACGCGTCCGCGTGCCTAGCCGCATCCAAAGGAGGAGTTATGAAATTAGCGCCATTCGTGAAATTTAGAGAGGAAAAATTCGGGGCGGTTTTGTTCGAGACCCGATCCGAAAAGGTTTATACCTTGAGCCCGACAGGCGCGGCGGTGGTTCGCGAAATCGTCGCCGGAGTTGATTCCACGTCCTTGTTTGGAAAACTGAAGGAAAAATACGAGGATCCGACCGGCAACATGGAGAAAGAGGCCGTCGGTTTTTTAACCGATCTTAAAGGCAAGGGCCTCATCGTCGAATAATGGCCGTGTCAGCTCAAGTTAAAGAAGCGGAAGAAACAGTTTCTTCCGAAGATTTAGGCGCGCCTCTTTACGTCGCCTGGCAGATCACCAATGAGTGCAATCTCGCCTGCCTTCACTGCATAGAAGAATCCGGGCCGGGAAAAGCCTTTAAAGACGAACTAACCAAAGACGAGGCCTTTTCCATCATCGATCAACTGATCGCCGGGCAGGTGCCCTACGTCTCTTTTTCCGGCGGAGAGCCGATGGTCCACCCGCATTTTTTCGAGATGGTCGAAAGAATCATTAAAGGCGGGGTCGGCCTTAAAATTGAGACTAACGGCCATTATTTAACGCCGGAAAATTGCCGTCGGCTTAAGACCCTCGGGGTCAAGGCCGTTCAGGTTTCATTAGACGGCGCAAACCCCGCGTCCTTTAACAAGATGAGAATTCACGGGCGTTTTGAATCGGCGACGGAGGGAATCGAAAATCTCCGAAAGGCGGGAGTGCCGATTGAGATCAACTTCGTTCCGGCGAAATTTAATATCAAGGAAATTTCCGATGTCGTGGACTTGGCCTATCGTCTTGGGGCTTATAGCTTCTATACCGGCAAAATCATGTATACCGGCAACGCCGTCAGGACTTGGAAGATGACGGCTCCGGATGAGGCCGATTACCCGGCGTTTTTTGACGCCTTGCGCGCCAAAACTAAGGAATACGAAGGGCGGATGAGAGTTTATTTCCATGAAATGGGACTTCTGGATGAGCTGAAATATCGCCTTGAAAATCCGGCGGCTCTTTTCATTATTTTACCCAACGGCAAGGTCAAACTCATCAACGCCCTTCCTTTTGTCTGCGGAAATTTGCGCTCTGAGTCCTTGGGCCAGGTCTGGAAGCATTTTCAAGAAGCTTGGAAAAACCCGAAGGTTTGTGGGTTTGTCCAAGAACTGGAAAAAGATCCTACCGTGGTTTCAAAACTCCATAAATGGATCGAGGTTTAATGGCGGCGGAAGCGGCGATTGAGAAGCGTCCAGGAGTCTTAGAGGCGCCTTTGCGCGTTTTTTCTCTCATTCGCTATCGTTTCTTTCTCTACGCGGGGTTGCTTCCCTATCTTTTAGGTTCGGCCTGGGCCTACGGAGTGGAAAAGACTTTTTCGCCTCATCTTTTCTTTCTGGGGCTTTTTGGAATTTTCCTCTCGGTGGTCGGGGTCGAGTCTTTTAACGAATACTTCGACGCCCGGATGGGAACCGATCGCGTGTTTAATCCTTCCGATGATGAATACATTCCGGAGTGGATGTTGTGGCTGGGAATCGCCTCTTTTGCGGTCGCGGCTGCGGTGGGGTTTTATTTGGCGAAATTTGGCGGATGGCCCGTCATTCTTTACACCCTGCTCGGGGGCTTGGCCGCTCTTTTTTATGTCGGCCCTCCGATTCGATGGGTTTACCGCGGGATGGGGGAACTTATGATTGGCCTATCCTACGGGCCTTGGATGACCTTGGGGAGTTTGGCT
>DAHZHT010000014.1:0-44754 GCA_027406905.1 Elusimicrobiota bacterium | reverse complement strand
TTATACCCGGCGATTTTCCTGGGGGGCGCTTTTGGCTTCCTTGGTTCCCGGGCTTTTAATTATGTCTTTGGCGGTCGTCAACGCGATCCCCGATTTTTATCAAGACCGTTTGGTTGGAAAGCGCAATCTCGTCGTTCGTTTGGGGAGAAAAAACGGGGTTTTCTTATACTTGGGATTGTCCGCCTTGGGGCTTTGCGTCGCTATTGCGGGAGCGGCGTCGGGCGTTTTTCCTAAAGCGGCTTTTTTCGCGGCCTTATCCGGCCTTCCCTTTTGGATTTTAAGCGCCAAGACGGCTTTAAACGCGTGGGACAGCCCGCGCCTCTTTGTCCCGGCGATTAAAAATATCGTTTTGTGTTATCTCATTTCAACTTCGAGTTTTACCTTGGCTCTTTTGATTCCGAAATGAAAACATCGGATGGAGATAGGGACAGTCCCTATCTAAACAAATGGGGACAGTCCCTATCTCTTTGGATATCGAAATGAAAGCATCCGATCTGTCGGCGCCGAGCTTTGTAGCCTGGCAAGTGACGAGAGACTGCAATTTGGCGTGCCTTCACTGTTGCACCGATTCCGCCCCCGGGCGGCCTTTTCCAAATGAGTTGACCCGCCAGGAGTCTCTTTCCATTGCCGCGCAGATCGTCAAATCCCAGGTTCCCTATGTTTTGCTGGCTGGGGGCGAGCCGCTGATTGTTCCGCATTTTTTTGAAATCGCGAGAGTTTTAGGGGAAGGCGGCGTTTATCTTAAGGTTGAAACCAATGGCCAGGCCTTCGGGGAAAAAGAGGCGCGGATTTTATCGAGTCTTCCCATCAGGTCTCTTCAAATTTCATTGGACGGGGCGACTCAGGCTGTTTATTCTAAAATGCGCCCTGGAGCTTCTTTGGAGAAAGCCCTTTTTGCCTGCCGCGCGGCGCGAAAATTTAATCTTCCGCTTGAGATTACTTTCGCCCCGACAAAAATTAATATTTCTGAGGCCGCCGCTGTCATCGACTTGGCGGCCAGTCTCGGGGCTTTTCGCTTAAACACTGGTCATTTGATGCGGCTTGGAACCGCCGCCAAGCTTTGGGAAAAATTAAACCTATCTTCCGCAGAGTATGAAAAATTTTATAATTTGCTTGAGATGAAAGAAAAAGAGTTTTCCGGAAAGATGGAGATTTTATTTAGGCCTTTTTCGATTCAAGAGGACTTATTGGCCAAGAAAACTGCTTCTCCCTCTACCATTTTAATTTTGCCGGATGGGCGCGTCCGTGTTTCCGGGTTTTTGCCCTATACCTGCGCTGATTTGAGAAAAGAAACTTTAATTCAAGCGTGGGAGAGGTGTCAAAAGGCTTATCAAAATCCTAAGATATCTTCAGGTTTTGAGGAAATTATTAAAGACGATTCCGTTTTGGCCGCAGCCAATCAGTTGCGGCCTTTGGAAACGTCCGATTTGCCGGCTATGGTCTAGTCGGCACGAAGGAGACAGAATGAACGACCAAAAAAACGTGAGCGAAGGGGCGCAAGCCTCAAAAAAACTCGTCTGGGAAACTCCCAAAATGGAAGAGGTTTCCGAGAGAGTGATGGCGCAGCCCTACATTCGGTTCACGTGACTCACGAGAGGGGGGCGCGGATCGTTGATTATAGCGCTCCCCTCTTTCTTGCTTGGCAGCTGACCAACCGCTGCACCTCTTTTTGCCTTCATTGTTGCGAAGAATCCGGTCCGGATAAGGCGTGGAAAAATGAACTCTCGAAAGAAGAAGCCTTGTCTTTATCCCGTCAAATTGTTGAATTGGGAATCCCCTATGTCGCTTTTGGCGGCGGAGAGCCCCTTTTTGTCGATCACGTCTGGGATGTGTTTGAGATATTAAGCCGCGGCGGCGTGCAAATTAAAATTGAGACTAACGGCCTTGCCATCGACAAGGCCGCCATTAAGCGCTTAAAAGGCTTGGGAATTTCTTCTATTCAAATTAGCGTAGACGGCTCGACTCCGGAAATTCATCAGCGTGTGAGGCCGAACAGTTCCTGGGAAAAAGCGGTCGAGTCATTGAGAGCTTTATCCGAAGCCGGTTTGGAGCCGGAATTCGTTTTCGTGCCGAATCAATTGAATTTAGATGACGCTGTTTCCGCTTATGAATTGGCTCATTCATTGGGCGCTCGCCTCTTTGTCACCGGCCCAATGATGCGCTTGGGGCGGGCCGCGGCGGCCTGGGGGCGTTTGTCAGTTTCAGATGAGTTGTGGCAAAAGACGCTTCAAAAAATTAAAGAGCGGGCTGGGCTTCTCGGCAATAAGGTTAAAATTTCAGCTTATCCTTGGGATATTCGCCGTGAAGCCATGGTGAGACTTCAAAACCCGCAATCCATGGTGTTGGTGGTCCCCGACGGCAAGGTCAAACTCCTCAATGCCCTTCCTTTCTATGCCGCCGATCTTAGAAAAGAAGAACTCAAAGCCGCTTGGGACAAGGCGATTAAGGCTTGGCAGTCTCCCATCGTCAATAAATTTGTAGAAAGGATGCAGGAAGACCCGGAACTTTTGCTTCATGCCAATGAATGTTGGGATCCGTGGGATGAGACAAAACAATCCGATCAGAGATGAGTAAAAAGGACAGCAACGGAAAGTTTTTTTCGTTTTTATCCGCTTTCCGCTTCTTTCTGTTTCTTTCCGCCGCTTTTCTTTTTTTTCCAGGTTCTTCTTTTGCCGGACTCAACTCTCAATTCTTTCATGCCGTGTCCAGAGGGGATCTTTCCAGAGTCAAAAGTTTGATTCAAGAGGGAGCCGATATCAACGCGGTTGACAAGGCCGGAGACACGGCTTTAATGCAGATCGCTTCAAACGGCCATGCCGATATGCCGCAACTTTGGAATGACACCGGCTTTATCCGGCCCGATTTTATTTTTCCGAGATTCCACGAAATGTCAGCCCGTCATTTTTCTTTTTCGATTTCTCAGAAGCAAATGCGGGTTGCGCGCTTTTTGATCCAGAATGGAGAAAACCTCAACGCAAAAAACATCTATGGCCGCACGGCCCTGATGCTGGCCGCGAAATATGGGCAGGCGGGTTTGGTCGAGCTTTTGCTCAACCATGGGGCCGATGTCGATACCAGCGATGAAAATGGCCGCACGGCCCTCGATTATGCCTATCAGACCGAACACCAGCAGGTAGCGGCGCTTATCGAAGATTACCATCTCCATCCCCCGCCTCCAAGCGTTCGAGAAGACGCCGAACGTTTGTCAAACAAACAGAGTTTGACCCGGGAAGACGTCTCTAAAATCGCTTCGAGAGCCGCGCAATCCGCGCAAAACTCGACCCAGAAGGGTATCGCGCGGCGCTTGGACATTTTAGCCAAGGAAATAGAAAGCCTTAAAAAGCAATCGAAACTCGCGAAAAAAACAAAAACGATTAAAAGCGACGTGGACGCGCCGAGTTTTCAGGAACCGCCCCGGCGGGAAGATTTCGCGATTGTCGTGGGAGTCGAGAAATACGCCGGCAAGATTTCGCATTCCGAATTTTCCAAAAGAGACGCGACGACGGTCAAAAAATATATGCTCGCCTTGGGGGTGCCTGCGCGTCATATCCGTTTTCTGCTCAATGAAACGGCGACAAAAAGTGATTTAGCGGCTTATTTGGAGGACTGGCTGCCAAAAAACGCGAGAAAAAACTCCCGCGTCTTTTTTTATTTTTCCGGGCATGGCGCGCCTAATCCCGATACGGGGCAGGCCTACTTGGTTCCATTTGACGGGGATCCGGAGTTTTTAGAAAAGACCGCCTACCCATTAAAAAGATTATACGCTGATTTTTTGAATATTGACGCTCATAGGATTATCGTCATTTTGGACTCTTGTTTTTCCGGGGCTGGCGCACGCTCAATTATCCGTCCGGGAATACGCCCACTGTCTACGCGGGTTCGGCCAGGGTTTGTCCCTGGGAACGGCAAAATCGCGGTTTTGACCGCCGCGCGGGACGATCAAACAGCCGAAGTCATTAGAAGCCAAGGCCACGGGCTTTTGACCTATTATTTCCTGCGCGGACTCAACGGGAAGGCGTTTAACCGCAAAAAAATCGTCACCCTAGGGTCTCTTTACGATTATTTAGCGCCGGAAGTCGAAAATGTAGCGGAATTGGGCAATCATTCTCAAAATCCTCAGGTTCTTCCGCGCTCCCAACTCTCCAAGATTTTCCCCATTGTCTTGCGATAGAGTTAGTGAATACGCGTTTCGGGATGAGAAACTTCCCATCCCCAAATGAGGGAAGCGATTTTTGGAGATGTGGCCAGCTGTTGAGCGGTAAGTCCGTGATTATCCTTTTCATTGACGTCGGCTCCGGATTCCAGAAGAGGCTTAATCTCGTCGGCATAGCCTAGCATGGCGGCTATCATCAGCGCGCTATTTCCCGATTTATCCGTGGCATTGACGTTGGCCCCGGCCTTGGCGAGGATAGGGATAAAGTTGGCCTTGTCCTCTTCGACGGCATCCATTAGCGCGGTTTCCCCATCCTTACCTGTAGCATTGACATCGACTCCAGCTTTAAGGAGGGCCAAAATTACATTGACTTGGCCATTGTAAACGGCATTCATTAGCGCGGTATTTCCATTATTATCCTTGGCGTTGAGATTAGGTCGGGCTTTGAGAAGGAGTGAAATTGCATTGATTTTTCCGAGAATGACGGCATCTATTAGCGCGGTGTTGCCGCGCTTATCCGTGGCATTGATGTTGGCCCCAGCTTTAAGAAGGGGCAAAATCACATTACTCTTACCGTAACCAGTAGCGACCATTAGAGCGGTGTTTCCATTCTTATCCGCAGCATTAAGATTGGCGCCAGCCTTAGCGAGGGCAATGATTGTATTGGCCTGTCCAGTTAAAGCGGCCGCTATCAATGCGGTCTCTCCATTTTTATTCATGGCATTGATATTAGCCCCAGCTTTGATGAGGGTAGAAACTATGTTTGTATGGCCAATTCTAGATGCGTACATCAGTGCGGTATTGCCCTTCTTATCCGTGGCATTGACGTTGGCCCCGGCTTTAATAAGATATGGAACGACATTAGCTTTTCCGAGAATGGAGGCATACATGAGAGCGGAAAATCCCGCACTATTCGTTACGTTTACATGAGCCCCTGCCCTAAGAGCCTGTTTGATTTGAGTAATGTTCCCATTTTTGACCGCAGAGATCAGGATGTGATATTTATCCGCCGCTCTGGTTTTTCCGACAAGGATAAGCGGAAAAGCCAAGACTAAAATTAAAAACCTAATATTTGCTCCCTTGGAGCTTTGCGATAAGTAAAATCTCATGGAAGTAGTGTAAGAGATTTATTCCTTAAAAACAAGAGCCGTGTCTTGAGGCTTCCCAATTGACAAACGCTCAAACTCAGCGCATAATGATTCTATGCGAAAATTCATCCTGATATTAGCGATTTTTGCGGGAGGAGCTTTCATTTTTTCATTGAGAGCCGAGCAATTTCCAGCTCTCAACGGGGATGTTTCCGGATATCAGCCGGATAACACCGCGGTCGATTTTGCGCGGCTCAAGAATAATTTTACCCATAACGACGCGGTAAAATCTGTATCCGGAAATGAGTTTGATGTTTCGCAGCCCTCCGTTCGCGCGCCAACGGTTCGATCGGCATTTAAGGGGCAAATTCCTTCGGAATATTCGGGGGCTCAGCTTTCGGAAAATAGCGAAAATCCAGGTGAGGATAACTCCCAGAATTTAGCTCCGGGGGCTTCGTGCTCTATTGAACGCTGCGTTGAGTTGAATTCAAAACTTTGCGTCCGAAATGGCGTCATTCACTGCGAGGCCGTTTACGCCTCCCTTGCTCAAGAGGAGTTAGAGAGAAATTGCGAGCCAAAATGCCGTCAGCGCTGTTTGAAACAGAAAAACTTCGGCTTTTCTAGAAAGTCCTGTCAAAAAAATTGCCTCAGTCGTTGCCTTCAAAAGGACGATTCTTATCAAAAGTCATTGGGCCAGAGCAGAAGATGCGAGAGGAGGGTCCAAAAAAACCAAGAGCTTCAGCAGGAATGTTTTTATCAGGCTCGCTATGAATGTAAAGAAGGAACCGCTTCGTGTCCCTAGGATTTTTTTAAACGAAAAAGATAAAGGGCGTTTGTATAGTCTAATTGTGGAAAATCCGTCTCCGGGATAAACTGAGGCGGCGCGTTGCCCGGCAAGACCGGAACTTTCCCAACGGGAGAATAGCGGGTTTTGAGAAACTTTTGAATCTGATCTCTAAAATAGACTCCTAAATCCGACCCAATGACTTGAGAGCCCGCGATATCGGAGTAAACAATCAATTCCGGAGGAGACTTCTTAAGTCGGGACAACTCTCCCGATATCTGGGATTTATCTTTGGGGAATAAGGTCAGCGGATAAGAAGTGATGTAGGGTGTGGCGGCCTTGCGCCCGCTATAAATATAAATTTCAGGCTCGGAACCGAAGACGTAAATTTTTTGGGCAGAATTGGTTTGCCGTCGAATTTCAGCGGCGATAAGTTTTGATTCAAAAAGGGGATTGGGATAGAGAAGAGTTTTTGACAGCTCAAGCGGAGATTGGGCGAAATAAGGGCGGCTTTGAATTAAAACCGGATAGAGGCAAAAAGAGAGAATTAAAAGGCCGACAGAACGCGAAGATAGGCGATATTTTTCCCGAAGGCATTCAAGGCCCTGGGCCGCTAAGACCGCCAGCGGAGGATAGACGGTAAAAAAATAGTGCGGGAATAAAAAAAGCCCGGTCATGGCCCCCATAAAACTCGTTCCCAGCCAAAGAGTCGCTAAAATCCCAAAGCGATTTTCTTCGCTTATTTTTAAAACGCTTAAGCCGTAGAGGCAAAGCGCCCAAATCGGCCAGTTGGGGATAACTACTTTCATGAGATACCAACCGCCCCACCAGATTAAAACGTGTTGGACAATCGCGCTCCATCCCAGCTTTGAGATGACCGCGATGTATCTTCCGTTGTTGAGAAAGGCTTGTTGGGCAAAGGCTCTTAAATCTCCGCGGGCAAAAAAATAAAAAGCGCAAGCGGCGGGGATTAAAAGGGCGCCCGCGAGAAAAGAGGCTGTTTGTTTTAGAGCTCGGCGAAACTCGTGATTGAGAGCCCAAAAGGGGATCAAAGCCAAAACAAACCAAAAAACGGTTTGTTTGGTCATGAGGGCCATGCCGCAAAAAAAACCCGAGACAAACGCCCATAAAATATTTTTGGGGTTTTTCCAGAATTGAATCAAGGCCCAGACCGAGACCGCGTTAAACAAGATTAAAAACATCTCGCAATTAGCTGAAAACAAATCGGCCAAGGGAGTCGAGCTTAGAATGACGAAAAAACTTGGGGCCGCCAATCTGGAGAGAGGGCTAAAACTGTCAGGAGTGATGGAAAAAAGAAAAAACATGGTCAGGCATGAGAAGATAAAGCTAAGAATTCTGGGGGCAAGGGGGTTAGAAGAAAACCCGTAGGCCAATTGGTAGAGAAAGAAAATGAGCGGAGGCTTTTGATTGTAAGCGTTCTGATAGGGCAATCCATGGCTTGAGAGTAGGCGCGCTTCATAGGCGTATTCACCTTCATCGCTGATGAGGGGAATAGAGAACTGGTTTTTCTTTAAGATAAATAAAATGGCGGGCAAGACGATGAAGAGAAAAAGCGCCGAAATTTTTTTCGCGGTCACGAGGATAAGGCCTCGCAAGTAAATAATATGACCAATTGTGAGGCCTAAATTTTTTTAGGAGATTCGGGCTGGGGGAAAACTCCGGTTTTGCGGGCGGCCCGTATCGCGATAAAGGCGATTAGTGACCCCAAGACCGCTCCGCCGATGACGTCCATAGGATAATGAACTCCTACGTAGACGCGGCTATAGGAGACGATGACGGCTGCGGAATAAAATAGCGGAGTTAAAGACGGATAGGCCGCGCTTAAGACTGCGGCCGCGGCGAACATGTTGGCCGCGTGATTGGAGGGAAAACTCAATTTTCCGCCGTAGGGCGCGCGCACGATCACGGGAATTCCGGACAAAGGCGGCCTTAGGCGGCCCACTAAAGGCTTAATGATTCGGTGGGCGATTAAATCGGTAAATCCCGCGACAATGCCGAGAACTAAAATCACCTTCAAGGCTTCTTTTTTTCTTTTCCAAATCCAAAAAGCGATGATTGCCGGCAAAAGGAGAAAGCGAACGAGGGAAATTTTATGAAAATCAGTAATAGTGGGCATCGCATAATCTAGAGGACGGCAAACAAGAACGCCGTTGATAATGTGAAATAGATAGCGATCGAAGGATAGAATTATTTCTCTCATGTTTTTTGCCTTGGGTTGGATGTCGGAATTTTAAACGCGCGCGCCGTTAATTCCAGGCATTGACGGGTAAAAATTCCTAAAACGGTGATGATGTGCGTGTCAACCTTGACATCGTAAATTCCGGTAATATCAGGATGAGCTTTTAAAATATTTTTGACCGCTTTATTGTATCCATTTTCGCCGTAAGCCCCGGAAAGCTTGGTCGTGCTTAAAGCCAAGGAGAGGGGGATACTCAGCGCATAGGCGCAGCTTTGTCCCAGGACTTTTCCTTGATCCAAGATGTTTTTTGGAAGCTCCCAGCGGGTCGAAGGCTCAAAGGAAAGGGTCCCTTGAACGTCATAGACGACGAAATATCCGCTGGGACTGACGACGCTGGGGTATTGATTGTAGGTCGCGGCGAAAACTTTTGAAGAAGAGAATGGAGAGGCGAAAAAGGCGATAAAAAGGGCGGTTCTCACACGTGTCCGGCTCTTCCGGTGACGATGGTGCAAGCGCGAGTCCAGAGGCCGAGCAAATAAGAGGTCACCTTTAGGTCTGATTTCACGTCATAGAGAACGCCTTTCGGATCATTTTTGAGAGCTCTTTGAGTGGCAAGGGCGTATCCCGCGTTTCCCCATCCGACTAGCCACAAAGCGGAGTAAGTGCACCCCATGCCGGAAACAATGGGATCGGAAACGGCGGCTTTGACGTCGATAGGCGTGGCCGATCGGTAAGAATTGGGAGCGTAGGTGTTGGTGTAAAGGCATCCCGAAAGGCTGGCCAGTAAAAAGGTTGCGGAGATAAACGGAACGTATCCTCGAAATTTCATCAGATTTTCTTTCATGGGGGAAATATCCTTTACCTTGCTATTGTCTATGTTTTGGCGCTTAAAGTCAAATGAAATGGGCGAAAATATGATAGCTGATGGCGGCGACCGCCGCCGCGCATGGAATGGTTAAAAACCAAGCGACGATGATTTCATGGACAACTCCCCATCGAACCGCCGAAAGCCTTTGAGTTGCGCCGACTCCCATGAGCGTTCCGTTCACGAGATGAGTCGTTGAAATCGGAATGCCCGCCATTCCGCAGACAAACATGACCGTTCCTGAACCCAGATCCGCGCACATGCCGCTTAGCGGGCGCAATTTTGTCACGCGCTGTCCGACGGTGTGAACCACCTTCCAACCACCGGCTAAGGTTCCCAAGGACATGACGGCATAGCAACTTAAGATGACCCACTTGGGAATATAGGAATGAGGGCCTAAAACCCCGTTTGAAAATAACAGAATGGCGATGACCCCCATCGTTTTTTGGGCGTCGTTAAGCCCGTGGGAGAGACTTAAAAACGCGGAAGAGGCCAATTGCCCAATGCGCGCGAAAACATCCACTTGTCTCGGCGAAGTTCTGCGAAAAGCCCAGGAGCTTATCACCATGAGCGCATATCCTAAAAGGAGACCAAACAACGGAGAAATAATCATGAATGCGACGACAACGCCAATTCCCCATGGCATCAGGCATCCCCATCCCGCTTTGGCGACCGCGGCCCCAACAAGCCCGCCGATTAAAGAATGAGATGAACTGACCGGGAGGCCTAATCGGATGGTGAAATAATTCCACAGAGAGCCTCCGATAAGCGCTCCGAGAATGACGGCGTTGTCCATGGCCTTCGGCGAGATCAGTCCTTTTCCGATTGTGTCAGCCACATGAACCCCAAAGCCGAAAGCCGCGACCATATGAAAGCAGGCGGCCCATAAAACGGCGTTGCGCGGAGAGAGAACCCGGGTTGAAACGACGGTCGCGATTTCATTGGCGGCATCGTGCATGCCGTTTAAAAAATCGAAAAAAAGGGCAAGCGCAACGATTCCGTAGACGATAAATAAGTGCGGCATTAGGAAGACTTAACGAGGATCGATTCTAAAACGTTGGCGACATCCTCGCATTTATCAATGGCCGTTTCGATGCCCTCGTATATTTCTTTCCATTTAATGACGTTGAGAGGTTCGGGTTGGCCCTCGAAAAGATGCCGAAGGGCTTCCTCAAGGGCTGTGTCTCCCGCGTTCTCAAGGCGGTTAATCTCGATGCAATAATCCAAAACCCGCCTTTGCTTTTCCGAACGCCTCAACTCCGCTACCGCTTTGCGGATATTTTCGGTGGCGTTGAGAAGTATCTCTGAAAGGCTTCGTAGCGCTGGGTCGGAACGGTCTATGCGGTAAATGCGCATTCGCATGGAGACCGATTGAACCAGATCGACGATGTCGTCTAATTCAGAGGCCAGCTCGTGGATATCCTCGCGGTCAAAGGGCGTGATAAAGGTGCGGTTAAGGCGATCATAAATTTCGTGAGTCGTGATATCGGCTTCATGCTCGATATCTTGAAGTTTCTGAAACGAGGCGGATTCAAGATTCCATTGGGCGACTAAATCCTTAAAGACGCGCGCGGCGTGAACGTTGTGCTCAGCCTGGGCTTCGAAGAGGTCGAAAAATTTTTCTTCACGGGGGATAAATCTAATCATGGAATTAGGGTATCGGTTTCGGGGCTTTCCTGTCAATGGTTTTTGAGCGACAAGCAGGTAACAAACGCATGACATTTGATTCTTTGAAATCAAAGGGGCGATTCTTTTTGTTAAAATGAACCTGCGGAACTTTCCGTCGACCTCTCATTGCAAGGGTTGCGAAGAAGATTTTATAGACGCGCTTGCGTTTCTCTCGCGAAGCGAGAGCGTGCGCGGGCGTCTACGGAAAAGGTTTTACGCACGCGCCTGCGTTCCTCTCTCGCGAAGCGAGAGCGTGCGCGGGCGTCTACGGAAAAGGTTTTACGCACGCGCCCGTAGCTCAGTTGGTCAGAGCACCCCGCTCATAACGGGAGGGTCGCAGGTTCAAGTCCTGCCGGGCGCAGCCTATTTCTAATTTAGGCGCCGCCTGAAATCTAATTTTCAAGCGGAATTGCTATATTTATGATTACCGTGAGTAAACTCTGATGACTGATTCAATTTCATTTTCCGAAATAGAGGCGAAATGGCAGGAAAAATGGGAAGCCGCAGGGATTTTTAAAGCTCCAAGGACTCCCAGAGCCGGAAAGAAATTCTATTGCCTTGACATGTTCCCGTATCCATCGGGCGCCGGGCTCCATGTCGGACACCCCGAGGGCTATATCGCCACCGATATCCTTTGCCGCTTTAAGCGCAGGCAAGGTTTCGACGTTTTGCATCCAATGGGTTGGGACGCTTTTGGGCTTCCGGCGGAAAATTTCGCGATACAAACCGGCCGTCATCCGGAGGATATCACGCGCGAAAATATCTCCAATTTTAAGCGACAGGTGAAATCCTTAGGTTTTTCTTACGACTGGGATCGCGAAATCAACACCACCGATCCCGATTATTACAAATGCACTCAGTGGATATTTTTACAGTTGTTTAAAAAGGGCTTGGCCTACGAGAGCACCGCGCCCATCAACTGGTGTCCGTCTTGTAAAACCGGGTTGGCTAATGAAGAAGTTTTTAACGGTGTATGCGAGCGCTGTCAAACCCGGGTTGAAAGAAAAAATATCCGGCAATGGACGCTTAAAATTACCGCTTATGCCGAGAGGCTTGAAAAAGATTTGGAAACTCTTGATTGGCCTCATTCAACTCTGGCGATGCAGAAGCATTGGATTGGAAAGTCCGAAGGCGCCGAAATCGATTTCAAGACCGAGCCGGGGGATGTTATTTCCATTTTTACGACTCGGCCCGACACCCTTTACGGAGTGACTTACCTGGTTTTATCCCCGGAACACGCGTTGTCTCTTAAGCTGGCTTCTTCCGATAAAGCCGCGGCGATATCGGCCTACATTGATGAGGCAAAAAACAAAGCCGAACTCGAGCGCTCCGATTTGCAGAAAGATAAGACCGGGGTTTTCACCGGTTCTTATGCCGTGCACCCTTTGACCGGAAAAAAAATTCCCATTTGGATTGCCGATTATGTTCTCGGAAGTTACGGGACGGGGGCGGTCATGGCCGTTCCTGCCCATGACGCTCGGGATTTCGCTTTTGCCAAAAAATTCGGTCTTCCGATTATTCCCGTGGTTCGTCCGCTCTCTGGCCTTTTAGAAGAAGTCAGAGAGTATGCCTATGTGGAAGACGGAACTGCGGTCAATTCCCCGGCAATTGAGGGCCTTCCAACCGCGACGGCAAAGGAAAAGATGGTTCAGGTCCTGGAAGAAAAAGGGCTCGGCAAAAAGGCGGTTCAATATCGTTTGCGCGACTGGATTTTTTCAAGGCAGCGTTACTGGGGAGAACCCATCCCGATCATTCACTGCGAAAAATGCGGGGCAGTTCCCGTTCCGGAAAATGAATTGCCCGTTCTTTTGCCTCACATGACCCACTACAAACCGACAGATACGGGTGAATCTCCATTGGCGAATGTCGATTCATCATGGCTTAAAGCTCCCTGCCCAAGTTGCGGCAAAACCGGAAAACGCGAGACTAACACCATGCCGCAGTGGGCGGGGTCTTGCTGGTATTATCTTAGATTTCTGGATCCAAAAAACAAAGACCTGTCCTGGTCTCCGGATATTGAAAAAGCCTGGATGCCGGTGGATGTCTACGTCGGCGGCAGCGAGCACGCCGTTTTGCATCTCCTCTACGCCCGGTTTTGGCACAAGGTTCTCTTCGATCAAGGCGCCGTTTCGACTTTAGAGCCGTTTCAAAAGCTTCGCCACCAAGGTTTGATTCTCTCTTTTTCCTATCGCGATTCAAACGGCGTCTATCACCCTTATGAAGATGTTTCGTTTAATTCCAATGGAGAGCCCGTCCTTTCAAAAACTGGGGAGAAGCTTTCCACCCAAGTCGAGAAAATGTCCAAGTCCAAGAAAAATGTCGTCAGCCCTGATTCCGTCATCGCGCGCTATGGGGCGGATGTTTTCAGGATTTATGAGATGTTTATGGGGCCTTTTGAACAGTCTAAACCCTGGGATATGCGTTCTATTGAAGGGTCTTACCGCTTTCTGAGAAAAATTTGGACCATGGTTTATGAAACAGAGTGGGGGAATGGCGAAGGTTTGCTTTCTCTAAGAAATCGCACGATTAAAAAAGTCACGGAAGATATCGAAGGCTTTGGCTTTAACACCGTTGTTTCGACTTTGATGATCTATGCCAATGAAATTCACGCCTCCCAAGAGCCCGCTAAAATAGACATCGAGACGCTTTTGTCTTTGCTCAATCCCTTGGCTCCGCATATCAGCGAGGAATTGTGGGCGGCTTTGGGGCATCAGGATTTCTTGGCGCGCCAGGCCTGGCCGTCTTGGGACGAGCGCTATTTAGAAGACGATAAAGTCGAATACGTGATCCAGCTCAACGGCAAGAACAGAGAGACCTTGACCGTTTCTAAAAGCGTCTCACAGGAATATGTTAAATCGACGGCCCTTTCTTTAGATAAAATAAAGACGATGACCGAGGGGAAAGAAATCGTTAAAACGATTGTCGTCCCGCATAGGCTGGTCAATATCGTTGTTAAGGAGAAAATAGCGTCATGAGAACAAAAAGCGCTTCGTTGGTCTTGTCGCTTGTTTGCTTGTCTTTGTTGCCGTTGTTTTACGGCTGCAGCAACGGTTCGGTCGCAGGGGTTGATATCCAGTATAACCCGGCGGAACAACTTTTGCCGCACAGCGTTCAAAAGATAGCTCTTCATCCGGTGGTCAATAAGACTCAGCAGTTTGGAATTTCAGATAAACTCTCTATCAGCATTCGAGACGCCTTCTTGAGAAACGGCGATTACGTCATCGTTCCGGACAAAGACGCCGAAGGCATTGTGGAACCTTCAATTACCCGCTACATCAACACTCCGCTGACCTATAACCAGAACTTAACTCCGGTGACCTATCAGCTTTTGATGCTCTTGGATGTTCAATTTGTAGACGTTAAAACCAACACTGTTTTGTGGGATCAGCCTAATATCCAAGAAACAGTGACGTATACGGATGCCGCGATTCCCGGCGGGATTACCGAAGAACAGGCGCGGGAAGAGCTTTACCCGAAATTTGCCGATGACGTGGTCACTCGCGTTGTTCATGGGTTTGGGACGGTTATGGGAGAAGCTTCTCGGGTGATAACCTCGACTGCCCCTTCATCGGCTCCGATTGCACCCCCGCCTTCGACCTTTACCCCGCCGGTTACGCCATATTAATGCCGGAGCTTTCTCCCTCACAACTTTCGCAAGAGTGGAAATCCGGGGTTTACCGTCCGGCTTATTATTTGTGCGGCGAAGAATCTTTTTCCAGAAAAGCGGCTCTTTCTTTTATTAAAAAGAACGCCGATTCTTTTAATTTCAGGGAGTTTTCCAAAGCAACGGCCTTGGCCAAGACTTCGGAAATTATTTCCGAACTTTTAAGCCTTCCGGTTTTTTCCGAGCGCAGATTTGTCATCGTTGAAATTCCGGATGCGGGCGCCGCGCTTAAAAAGGCTCTTTTGGAATATTTAAAATCTCCGCTTGTCTCTTCTGTTTTGATTCTTCACTCCGATGAACCCAAGCCGGATCTCAGAGACTCTCTTTTTCATGAAATTTCGCGGCAAGGCGCTGTTTGCGTTTTTCCCAAGCTCAAGGAAAATGAAGCCGTCAGCCAGGCGCTTAAATTGATCAATAAAAATGGCAAGAACATCTCCCGTGAGGCCTGCGAGTTATTGGTGCGAGAAGTGGGCGCCGATTGGGGGCTTTTAAGCCAAGAAATTGAAAAACTTTGCTTGTTTGCGGAAGGGCCAGAGGTGTCTTTAAAAGAGGTTTCCCTTTCCTTGGGATATCGCAAGGAAAGCGATCCGTTTCTTTTGCCGCGTTTGATTGAAAAACGGGATAAAAAGGCGGTCTTAACCCATCTTTATTTTTTTCTTAACGAGGGGAAAACGCAAGATCAGGCGTTTCGGGCTTTGTCTCAAATAAGCGCGGTCATCGTTAAGCAACTCAAGGCTAAGGTGATGCTCGCCTCCGGCCTTCAAAAATCCATGATTGAAAAAAATTTACGGCTTCACCCTTACTGGGACAAAGGCTTTTTTGAAAATTTGGCGTCTGTGAATGAAGAAAAGCTCAAGAAAAACCTAATGTCTTGCCTTGAAACGGAGATGAAGCTTAAGTCTCAGTCTTGGCTAAGCCCACAAGTGGAAATAGAGATTCTCGCGAGCGAACTCTGCAAGAACTAAAGCGGCTTAAGCCGCGGCCGACGCCGTTTTAGCTTCAGAAGAGTTTAAGGAACCAGAAACGCGGCGGGCTAGATAAGATTTCTTTCTGGCTACGGCCTTCCAGTGCATAAAACCTTTTTTGGCCGCTTTGTCTAACAGGCTTGAGGTTTTGGACAAAGACTCTGAAGCTTTTGAACTGTCTTTTTTTTGCGCGAAATCAAGCGCGTCTTTTAGAGATAAACGAATCGCTTTTTTTGCGATGCGGTTCCGGAGATTTCGTTTCTCCGCCTGGCGAACGGCTTTGATTGCGGAATGGTGACGGCCTGTTTTTTTCTTTGTTTGAGCCATATATTATTTATTTAAGCAATTTATCACCGCCGCGTCAATATTGAGAGAAAGGAACTTTGTGTTCATGGAATTCTCCAGGGTGGTAATCGGCGGGGTTAATTAGGCATTCTTTGGATTGAAGAATTCGAATAGGATAGACACGAGCCTCTCTTGCGGCTTGGATTTCAGAATCCGCCCCGCCGAAAAATAAGATGAAATTACCGCTATCGAGATACTGAACTTTTGCGGTGTCGGATTGCGCGAAAATAAAGCGCTTGGGGTTGACCAAGAGCCGCCAATCTTTTTTGAGACCGCTTGCGTCAATATCGGGCCTTGAAGTAATAATGGATATCTTAAATCCGAAGACGCGAAACGCCCACGCAATCGCCATGGGTATAATTTTAGGATGCTCCAAATCATAGGAGCGGTTGACAATGGACCAAAAAGAATAGGAATAGGGGGCGACTCCTTGGTCCATGGCCTTTCGATAAGCGGCGGTTGAACAGACGAGCGTCGTATCGTAGCCAAAACCCACTTCCAACTTCGCGATGGTGGCGACGCTAAAAATAATTCCCCATATGGCCAACAGAAAAACCGTTTTTTTTGTCCTTGACCAATAGGTCTCCGCTTTTTCTTTTACTTTTTTATGAAACGCCATGATTTTAACTCCCCATTGCGATTAATTCGCCGATGAGTTTTGCCATCTTTTCAATGATGTCGGCGATTTCCGAAAACCGAAGCGCGATTTCCGAGTTCTTAAGCCCGCGGACGTCTTTTTTGTCTTTTAGAGCTTCCATTCGGGCCTTTTTGAATATCTGAAAAATTTCAAGGGATAAACCCTCTGAGACCAGTATTTCCGCTGCCGCGGATTTTTTTGAGAACGCTCTGAGGGATTTTGAGAGAGCCCTTATGGCCTCTTTGGTTTTTTGAATCATCAAAATAGACTCAGGGGTCGGCAAAATTTTAAATTCCGAAGTCTCAATTGAGGCCAGGGAAATTTCCTCCGCCAGACGATGGCACAATGAGGAAAGTAAGAGAGGAGTTCGGTTTTCCTTGGTAGAAAGCGCCTCTCGCGTTTTTTTCCAAATTTGAAGTTCGGAGTTTTTCTTGGCTTTAACTTTCTCTATTAAAACACCGGATGAGGATTTAAAAAATTCTTCGGAGACTAGAGCGATTTCAAAAAGAGAGTCTATATGGGAAAAAAGAGAGGCGTGATCCAAAACCCGGTCTTTGAGGATATTCACAGGAAAAATTCTACTATTTTAAGGAAGATTTATTTAAATAAATCTTTTCCGATTTCGCTTTTCTTTCGCTGGAGCGTTTCCGGCAGGAATTTTGAGTAAGCGTATATTCCGGCGGCAAGACTTACGCAGGCAAGTCCATAAGAAAGTTCAAACCCCGCGTACCTAAGCCATTGTGAGACGCTGACAAACTGCCAAGGATGGGCGGAGTAAAGATTGGCTTCCGGCGATCCCCAAAAGAGATCATAGACCGCTCTAAAAACGACGACTGTTCCCCAAACGGCGAAGATAAAGGCAACCAGGCGCGCGAGTGGCGCGACATAAACCTCTTCTCTGTGATCAGCCGAAGAAAACGCTTCGTCTGAAGACACGGAATCAGCGTTTTGAGTATTGGAAGCGCTTGCGGGCTTTGGGTTGACCGCTCTTTTTGCGCTCCACTTCTCTGGGGTCGCGGGTCAAGAAGCCTTCGGCGCGCATGATGCGGCGGTTTTTCTCTTCCAGTTTGACCAAGGCGCGCGCGATAGCATGGCGGGCGGCTTCGGCTTGGCCTGTAATTCCGCCGCCGACTATTTTAAGGGCATAATCATAATTCTTGGCCGCTTCGACCAATTTGAGGGGGGATAAAACGGAAAATTGCTTATGCTCAGTTCCATGAAAATACTGTTCGACCGTTTTAGAGTTGATGGTGACTTTTCCCGTTCCATTGGGAATCATCCGCACCTGCGCCACGGCGGTTTTTCTTCTTCCGGTTGCGAGCAACTGTGTTGACATGGTATCCCTTTTCTCTATAGTTTAATTAACGGAGGTTTTTGAAGCGGCGTTTACCGCGCCTTTGAAAATTCTAAGACGAGTGAGTTGGCGGTCGCTCAAGCGATTTTTAGGAAGCATTCTCTTGACAGCCAAATAAACAACCTTCCGTGGATCTTTTTCCATCATGCGCTTAAGGGGAGTCATTTTGGCTCCGCGCGCGTAGCCGGAATGGCTGAAATAGGCTTTCGTCTCTAATTTGTTTCCGCTCAGCGCCACTTCCGCCGCATTGGCGACGATCACAAAATCGCCGCAGTCGACATTGGGGGTATAAATCGCTTTGTGTTTGCCGCGCAAAAGACCGGCCGCCTGGGTGGCTAAGCGCCCGAGTATTTTACCCTTGGCGTCCAAGGTGTGCCGCTTTCTCTGATTTGCGGCCATATTCGCGTTAATGATTGATGTGTCTTGCATATTTGCCTTCCGAAGTTAAGATATAGGTTTATCATACACAATCCAGCGGGGCATGCGCAAGGGAAAAATTTTTTACCAATTTTTTACTTGACATCGGCTTCATCAGGGGTTATCTTTCTATGGAAGGAGGCTCATATGACTAAGATGACTCAGAAACAGGTATTGAAAGTCTTTGCCGTTTCAGGCGCTTTGTTTTTGGGGACCCCAAAAGTCTTTGCCCTGCCAAAATCTCCAAACTCTCAAAGCCTTGGACAGGGTTCTTTACAGGCGTCAGCTTCCGGCGCTTCTTCGTGCCCCAGCGGCACGATCGCGAAAAAAACAAATTCCGCGTTTCAACCTTATATCTGCGTTCCTAAAGGAAAGCCGCTTTCATCGAACACTTCTACATCCAAGCCTTTGACCATCGCTCAAAAAGCTCAGGCATTGGCCTGCGTGGAGAAAAAAAACAAGGGGAAGCGCTTGAGCCAAAAACAACAAAACGCGATTATTAAGGCTTGTTTTACCCAAGCCGCGAAAACTTCAAAAGGCGGCGCCGCGGGCCTTAATGGCGCGGGAGCCGGCGCGACTGGCTACAAAAAATCTAATAACTCTAGCGCGATGCCTCATCTGAAAAATGTTAATCCAATTGAACAGCCGGTTCCTGGAAGAAATGGAACAGTCCTTGACTCTTTCCCCGGTCCGACTGTTTTTCAGGGAACTCCGGACAAAAATCCGCCGCCTAATCCAAATCACTGAGCAAGGGCTTGAGATTTTCTCTTTTTGTGTGGCTTTATAAAAGGCGCAAAAGTTCTTCGCCTGTTTTGCGTATGTCTCCAGCTCCCAGGGTCAAAACTAAATCTCCCTTTCGAAGCTGCCGGGCCAGGGTTTGCGTATTTGAAAAAGGAGCGCAAGAAACGCCGGTTTTTTTGATTGAGTCAATAATAAGTCGAGAAGTAACGCCGGGGATCGCTTTTTCACCGGCGGGGTAAATATCGGTCACGAAAACCATATCCGCTCCTTTAAACGCGGGTCCAAAGTCGTTCGCCAGAAGTTTGGTGCGGCTAAAACGGTGAGGTTGAAAAAGGACGATGACGCGCTTAGCTTTCCAAAGATTTGAGACCGCCGACAAAGTGGCTTTAATTTCAGTCGGGTGGTGTCCGTAGTCGTCGATAAATTCGACGCCTTTGGCTTTTCCGATGAGATCAAGCCTGCGGCCGACGCCTTTAAATTCAGAAAGCCCCGCAGCCAGAAGTTTAAGATCAAAGCCGAGGAAGTTTCCCGCGGCGAGGGCGGCGAGGCTGTTAAGAACATTGTGTTTTCCGGGAACGGAGAGATGAATTCCGACTTTCTTTTTTCCTTGAAAGAAAGCGTCGAAATTCGAGCCGTCTTTTGAAAGGCGGATGTTTTTTGCCGTCCATTGGCTTGATTTTCCAAAGCCGTAAGTGATGACCGGCTTTGAAAGGGAGCCTGAAATTTCCCGGAGGATGGGATTATCCCAACAGAGAATTGCCGCGCCGTAAAATGGCAGGCGCTTGAGGTGTTCGACAAAAGAATTCTTGAGAGCTTCCATTGTTTTGTGAAAGTCAAGATGATCATTGTCAATATTGGTGACAATGGCGACTAGGGGGGAGAGGTGAACGAAGGATCCATCGGACTCATCGGCTTCCGCGACCAGATAATCGCTAATCCCTAGTCTCGCCCCGGCGTGAATATTTTTTAGGCGTCCGCCGATGATTATGGTCGGCTTGGCCTTGGCCTCGCTTAACGCCATCGCCGTCATCGAGGTCGTAGTCGTTTTTCCATGAGAGCCCGCGATGGTGACGGTTTTTTTCATCCGGCCGATTTCAGAAAGCATTTCCGCTCTTGAGATGACCGGGATGCGTTTTTTTTGGGCTTCTAAAACCTCGGGATTTTTAGATGACACCGCAGAACTAATGACAACGACCTGGGCGCCCGCGATATGAGAGGCCTTGTGGCCATAAAAGATTTTAGCTCCGAGGCTTTTAAGACGGCGAGTCATTTCGCCGTCTTTAAGGTCCGAGCCAGACACCCGATATCCGAGATTTAAAAGCACTTCGGCAATCCCGCTCATTCCGACTCCGCCGATGCCGACAAAATGGATGCGCTCGACAAAAGCGCTCATGAAATCTCTTTTCATTGATGGGATCCTTTGTGGGTTTGGGCGGAAGGCTTTAAAAGCCATTTAAGCCCTTCTTTCGCCGTTTTATTTTGAGGATTGAGAGAAAGAGATTTTCTGAGATACTTGAGCGCGCCTTTTTCGTCTCCCATGATGATAGACGCGACCGCTCGCCCCAGCCAAGCGACATCGTTGTTGGGATCGAGACGGCAGGCCCTTTCAAAATCGGCCAAGGCTTCGGGGCCTTTTCCCAAGGTCGCATATCCCAAGCCCTCTTCGGTCCACCAATCCGTTTGATCGGGATGGTGAACGGTTCGCCCCGGCTTCGGCAAAATTTCGGAGACCAAATCCATCCAACCGGTTCCCATAATCCAAAGCCCCAAATCGTTTCCGACCGCGTGGGGCTGGTAAGAAACGTTGAGCGGATTGTTAGTCGGTCGCGGGCCGCCGGTCGAGACATGTTCCAGATTTTTATAGGTTAAGTTCATCCCAAACCTCACGTTGGAGTTGGGCGGAGCCTTGTTAAGAGTCTGTTTGAGGTTTTGGATAATTTGGGCGATTTCAGCCTTTCTTTCCTGGGCGTTTCCCGCATGGATGGGATATTCTCGCTGAACGGCTTGGGGGGTGGCCTGTTGGTCGCCCAGCTTTTTCTCCAGCTCTTTTTGCAGGGAAGAATTGCTTTCATCATCGGCAGTCTTAAGTTTTGGTTTTGGCATGAAGACCACTTCAACTTGCAAAATCGCGCCCTGGTTGAGCGGAATGCGCTCAAGATTTTTCTTAAAGACGTTCAACGGGCTATTGGAGGGAGATTTCGGCTGAGGTTTAGCGGTGGGGTTATGATTTTTCCGCGGTTTTTGCGGCTTTTGATTCTTTTGCGGAGAGTTTTTTGATTTTCCGCCGGAATAAGATAGAGAGAGCCTTAACCCCGGGCCGCCTTCTTTGGGGGCGAGATCAAAAGCGTTGGCCATGACCAGGCGCGCGTCCTTGTATTTGTTTTCAAGCAGATAGAGATGCGCGAGTAAAAGCCTGGCGACCGAATCTCTTTCTTTTAAATCTACGGCGTGACTGAAATCGTCCATGGCCTTTCTGAAATGATGATCTCTTTCCGCCATCGAGCCCATTTCCAGAAGCGCGTCTTCATAATCAGGAAAAATTTCTAAAGCGGCGGCAAATTCATCGGTGGCTTCAGTGTAGCGCCCAAGCCGGCGATAGAGCATTCCCAGTTGATAGTGATAGAGGGGATATTTAGGGTCGAGACTGACCGCTTCCCGAAGGTGTTCCAGCGCATCCTGGATTTTACCGAGCGTTTCCTCGACAGAACCGAGATTCATTTGGATATCGGGCCTGGAAGGGTTGAGCTTGGCTGCGGTCTCAAACTCTTGGTATGCGCCTTGATTGTTGCCTTCCCAAGCCAAGGAGATTCCAATTAGCATATAAACCTGAGCGCTTTTAGGGTCTAATTCCAAACTGGTTTGATACTCCTCAAGAGATTTTTTCACTCTTCCAAGCCAATAATAGGCGACTCCCAACATCATATGAGCCTTCGGGTCCTGGGGGTTGTCCGCCACCGCGCGGCCAAATTCTTCTACTGCCATGTCATAATTTCCGCGCTGCAGATACTCAGAACCAATATAGACATTGCGGCCAGCTTGAGAGGCCATCATTTGATCCCAGATGGTGTCTGAACCAGCCTGATTGGCGTCATTGATATCGGCTCTCGCGAAAAGAGGAAAAAGAAAGCTGAGAAGAAGTCCTAAAGACATGATGCGCGGAATGATTTTTTTTAGAGCCAGGGCGCGGTGGCTGATCGAATTTTTTTCCTTGGGCTCCATTTCCGCCAAGGTCTTTTGCCGGGAGGGAATCAGGAAGACCGGATCGTATCCAAAACCTTCTTTTCCTCGGGGCGACTCTGTAATCATTCCCTCAATTCGCCCTTCGACCGTTTCGATTTCGCCTTCCGGGCTTGAAAGAGCCATGACGGTGCGGAAAACGGCTTTTCTTTTTTTCGCAGGGGTTTGAGAAAGATTGTCTAGGAGCTTCTTCGTATTGTCTTCAAACGAAGCGCGTTCCCCGGCGTAGCGGGCCGAGAAAACTCCCGGGGCGCCTCCCAAGGCTTCGACCTCAAGTCCGGTGTCGTCGGCCAAGGCCCACAGTTTTGTTTGAAGGGCGGCTTCTCGCGCTTTTTTTGCCGCATTAGCCTCTAGCGTCGGTTGATCTTCGATAGTCTCGGGGAGAAGCGGAAAATCTCTCATGGAAAGAATTGAAACCGCCGGACCCAGCATTTCCGAGATTTCCCTTTCTTTGTGAGGGTTTCTGGTTGCGAGCAAAATTCGCTTCATCGGTTTTGATAACGAGTCGAGAAATTGTAACATTTCTAGGCCAATGAAAAAGAGTTTCTTTCTCTTGTCAGCGCTGGGTTTGTTTGGATGCGCGGGGTTTGGCTTTCAAGCGCCGCCGAGAGATTCCGCTCTTAAGGGCGAGATTATCTCCGCTCTAAAACAAGAAAGAGGCCTCGATATATCCCATGTTTACGTGGACGTGGATGCCGGAGCTGTCATCATTAGCGGGATGGTTGATTCTGTCCAACAGGAAAAGTTGCTTGAAAAAATCGTTTATCACGTCCGTGGAGTCAAAGAGCCGACCTTTAACCTTGCCGTCAAAGAATAGTTTGAGGCAAGAACTTCTCCTTTGGTATCGCCGCTATCATAGGTCCATGCCGTGGCGGGATCGCCCTTCTCCCTATCGAACCTGGATTTCCGAAATCATGCTTCAGCAGACTACGGTGGCTTTCGTTATTCCCTATTTCGAGCGCTTTATCAAAAAATTCCCTGATTTGCGGAGTTTGGCTGGGGCCAAAGAAGAAGAAGTTTTGGCTTTGTGGGCGGGTTTGGGGTATTATTCCCGCGCCAGGAACTTGCTTTTAGCCGCGCAAAAAATAGTTCGCCAGCATCGCGGGGTGTTTCCCGATGACTTTGATTCTCTTATTTCTCTTCCTGGAATCGGGCGTTACACTGCGGGCGCGATTTTGTCCATCGCCTTTCAAAAACCGTATTCGGTTTTAGACGGCAACGTAAGCCGGGTTTTTTCGCGCTTAACGGCTCAAAACAAAACTCCGAAAGAATTTTGGAGAATGGCCGAGGATTTATTGGACCACGAGCGCCCTGGAGACTGGAACCAGGCCTTAATGGAGTTGGGGGCGACTGTATGCGCGCCGGAAAATCCCAACTGCGAAGTTTGTCCCATTTCTTTTGCCTGCGCGGCGTTTAAAAAAAACACGCAAAATCTTTTTCCTGCCCCTAAAACCAGGAAAAATCTCGTTAAATTAAATTGGAATTTTTTATGGATTGAGCGCGGCGGAAAAGCGCTTCTTTGGAAGCGCGACGAGAAAGAAAAACTCTTGAAAGGGCATTGGGGCCTTCCGGAAATCGGAAGGGCCAAGGCTCAGGTCGGAGTTCTTCTTAAGTCCGCTTCGCATACAATTACCCATCACCAGATTAATGTTCGGGTTTATGAGGGCAGTTTGAAAGAAGAAGTTTCCTATCCCATGAAATGGGCGCCTAGGGAGGAACTTCCTAAACTTTTAGTTTCCTCTCTGTGGAAGAAATGTCTGCCAAAGCGGAATTAACCGACTTTAAAAAATAGAGCGGATAAGGGGGGAAGAGTTAAATTAAGCGAGTAAGGCTGATTGTGAAACGGAATGTTCTCCGCCCAGACTCCGCCCAGGTTTCCCGTTCCGCTTCCGCCGTATTCGACGGCGTCGCTATTTAAAATTTCCTTCCAATAACCCGATTGCGGGGCGCCGATGCGGTAATTGATTCTGGGGACCGGAGTCAGGTTTAAAACGACGATGACCGCGCTTCCGTCTTTTGATTTTCTCTTCCAGCTTAAAACACTGGCGGCAGAATCGGCGCAATCAATCCATTCAAAACCCTCCGGAGAACAATCATTTTGATGGAGGGCAGGCTCTTCTCGATAGACTTTATTGAGCATTTGAACCCAGAGTCTGATTCCCTCGTGTTCTTTATATTGGAGAAGATGCCAATCGAGGCTATGATCGTGATTCCACTCATTCCATTGCGCGATTTCTCCGCCCATAAACAGGAGCTTTTTCCCGGGTTGGGCGTAAAGATCGGCGAAAAGAAGCCTGAGATTGGCGAATTTCTGCCAAAAATCTCCCGACATTTGGCCAATCAAGGAGCCTTTTCCGTGGACAATTTCATCATGCGACAAAGGCAAGACGAAGTTTTCATGCCAGGCATAGAGCATACGGAAAGTGAGGCTGTTGTGGTGGTATCTGCGGTGAATTGGATCTTTTTGGAAATACTGAAGAGAATCATGCATCCACCCCATGTCCCATTTATAGCCGAACCCTAAACCGCCGCAGGAGGTGGGCCGGGAAACCATGGGCCAGGCGGTCGACTCTTCGGCAAACATCTGAATTCCCGGATGATCGAGATAGGCGGTTTCGTTAAGGGTTCTTAGAAAAGAAATCGCTTCCAGATTTTCGCAACCGCCGTAGCGGTTAGGAATCCAGTCGCCATTTTTCCTTGAATAATCCAGGTAAAGCATCGAGGCGACGGCGTCGACCCGAAGCCCGTCGGCATGATAGACGTCCATCCAAAACATCGCGCTCGACAAAAGAAAACTCCTCACCTCGTGCCGACTGTAGTTAAAAACATAGCTTCCCCAATCGGGGTGAAAGCCCTGCCTGGGGTCGGAATGTTCGTAGAGACGGGTGCCGTCGAAAAGCCCAAGGCCGTGCCCGTCGGTGGCGAAATGAGAGGGGACCCAGTCTAAGATGACGCCGATTCCATTTTGGTGGAGGGAATCGATGAGAAACATGAAATCCTGCGGGGTTCCGAAACGGGAAGTGGGCGCGAAATATCCCAGCGTCTGATATCCCCAAGAACCGTAAAACGGATGCTCCATGACCGGCAAAATCTCGACATGGGTAAAGTTCATCTTGCGCAGATATTCCGGCAAAATTTTTGCCATCTCTCTATAGCTGAGAGACCTTTGGTTTTCCTCCGGAACTTTTCTCCAGGATCCTAAATGGATCTCGTAAATCGATATCGGAGACTCAAGCGAATTTCTGTTGGCTCTGGAATTGAGCCAATTGCGATCATTCCATTGATAGGACAGGTCGCGCACGATGGAGGCGGATTTCGGGGGAACTTCAAAATAAAAACCAACGGGATCCGCTTTTTCCGCTTCGAAGTTTAAGTCTTTTGAGACGATTCGGTATTTGTAGGTAGAACCTTCTTTCGCCTCCGGAATAAAACCCTCCCAGATTCCGGAATTGCCGACTGGAAATAATGGATGGCTTGAACGCCTCCAGGAATTAAAATCGCCCATGACAAAGACCGCGCTCGCGTTCGGCGCCCAAACGGCGAAAGAGACCCCGTCTTTTTTAGAGGATGGATGGGCGCCCAGCTTTTGGTAAATTCGGCGGTGCGTGCCTTCGTTAAAGAGGTGAAGGTCCTGGGGCGTCAACAGACTGTTAAATAATCCTAAATTGTTTTGCATAACCGCCTTTTAATTAAGAACTAATTTATTCTACATAATACTTTTCAAGTTCACAGCGGCGATTGAACGCTTGGCGCCCGGCGCGCGGATAAAACAGTTTTGTTGAGTTTTGAGATTGTTTCTGAATTAAGGCTTTTAAAATCTAATTTCCAAGACCAATTTCCGGAAGTCGTGCCGGGGATATTCATTCGCGCCTTCGATCCAAGTCCCAAGATGTCTTGCAGCGGAATGATGGCGGTGTTTGCGGGGGATTCTAAAAGCGCTTGAATCAGCTTCCAATGGTTTTCTGGATCGGATTTTGAGCTGTGAGCGTAATCAAGCGCTCTCTTAACTTCATCAGGGGGCCCGCTTTCAATCCAGCCTTTGAGCGTGTCGTTGTCGTGAGTGCCGGTGTATGCGACGGAATTTGGGGAATAATTTCGAGGCAGAAATTTTTCTTCGCCTCCGAAAGAAAACTGAAGAACATTCATGCCGGGGAAATTAAATTTGTCGCGCAATTCATAGACATCTTCGCCGGCGACGCCTAAATCTTCCGCGATGATTTTAAGCTTGGGGATTTGAGGAACAATTAGAGAAAAAAAATCCGCTCCCGGGCCTTTGACCCATTGACCGGAAACGGCGGTTTTTTCTCCGGAGGGAACCCTCCAATACCTGCAAAATCCGATGAAATGATCCAGTCGCACGGCGTCAAAGCGCTGAGCGGAAATTTCAAGGCGCTTTCTCCACCATTCATATCCAGATTCTTTTAGGACATCCCAACGGTAGAGAGGATTTCCCCAAAGCTGGCCTGTCTTTGAAAAATAATCGGGGGGAACGCCGGAGACGGCGATGGGAAATCCCTTTTCATTGAGATCGAAAATTTCTTGATGAGCCCAGACGTCGGCGCTGTCATGGGCTACGAAAATAGGAACGTCTCCAATGAGAGATATCTCTTTTTCCTGGCAGGCTCGTTTCAGGCGCTTCCACTGTCGGTCGAAAAGAAATTGTTCGAATTGATAATAAAATGAAGTTTCTCCCAAGAAATGAAGCAAGCCTCTTTCCCAAAAACGAAAATTGCGCTTGCGAATTTCCTCTGGCCAGTCGCTCCAGGATTTTTGCGCCAAGCGCTCTTTAAGAGCGCAAAACCATGCGTAATCATTGATCCAGAAAGATTCCTGGTCTAAAAACAGATGAAACTCTTCCCAACTTCCCTTTGGACTGTCTTTTTGAAAGCGCGCGGCGGCCTTTCTTAGAATTTCTCTTTTTTTATTCTCTGCTTCTAAAACGCTCAGACCCTTGATCTCGGAGATAGCAGAATATTCCAAAAATCCCTCTTCTGCGGCGAATTCAAGGCTTATAAAAGAAGGGTTCCCTGCGAAAGCGGAAATGGAACTGTAGGGAGAGTTTTCGGCTTTAGCGGGGTTGACCGGGAGCATTTGCCAATATTTTTGTCCGGATTCAGAAAGAAACTGGATAAAGCGATGGGCTTGGGGGCCTAGATCTCCATACCCTGATTCTCCATCAGCCGATAAAGAGCTGATAGGGAGTAAAATTCCGCAACAACGGTTAGTAGACAGGCTCAAATTTTTTCTTCCTGTAGTTGGCGCGAACGATGGTGACCAGTTGGTTAGTGTTATCGCCTTTTTCATCAAAGCGGATCATTCCGATGATTCCATCGTGCGCGGTTTCTCTGAGCGTTTCAATCATTTTTTCGCGACTAAACCCGGAATTTTCAAAAGCCTTAAGGGCGATTCTCGCCGCTTCATATGCGTAGATATCATAGGTTCTCGGGTTAGTTCTAAATAGCGCGCGGTATTGGGAGATAAAGGGGCTGGCGCTAGGGAGAAAATCGACTGGAACCCCGCTGATGACGAAATAGGCGCCTTCGACCGAAGGGCCGGCGAGATTAAATAAAGCGTCTTCCTTGGAGGCTCCGCCTGAAAAAAAGACCATGCGCAGTCGATGATGATCGAGAGATTTGAGGATTTGAGCCGCTTCCGGATAGAATCCTCCAAAGAAAAGGCCCTGGGGTTTGGATCTTTTAATGGAGTTGATGAGACTGGAAAGATTGGGCGTGTTTGGCGGGATATCCATAAAACCTAAAATTTTTCCGCCTTCTTTTTTAAAATCGGCGTCAAAAGCTTGGGCAAATTCCATTCCATAAGAGCTTTGATCGTCAACGATAAAAAACGAATGAATGGAGAGACGCGCGTAGGCGAAGTGAGCCGCGTATTGGGCTTGGGTCAGATCCGTCGGCGGCATGCGGAAAATATTTTTTTCCCATTTCCAATTGGGGCTTTCCTGTTGAGCCGTTAAAACGCTGTTGGCGGCCGAAGGCGTAATCATCGGGATTTTGGCTTGGGCATAGAGAGGCGCCGAGGCCAGGCAAGAATCCGAGGTAAAGTCGCCGATGACGGCAAAGACCCGTTTATCTTGCGCGATTTTCTTTGCGGCTTTCACCGCCCCTTGGGGCGTGCCTTCATCGTCATAGGTATGGATGATGATATTCCAGGGAATGTTTTTGGAGTCGTTAAACCTGGAAACCGCCAGTTTAACGGCATTGACAATTCCATTTCCTTCTTCTCCGATTGCGCCCGACAACGGGACGGCAACGGCTAGGACCGCCTTTGGCTTTGAGCCGGAACATCCCGCAACGAACAATATGGCGAATAGACAGAAAAACGGGAAATCACGCATTGAGACTATTGTATCACTTGGAAAACGCCGTTTCGCTCAAAACCAGAAAGAAAATCACATTTCCTAAGCCCCTGGATAAGACGCTGGGGTCGGCGGCTTGGGTAGCGCTTGAGTCTTGGGCGGATTTCCAGGGTTTTGATTCTTTTGAGGCTTAACTGGTTTGGCGGGCGCCGGTTTGTCTTTGAAATAATTCCAAGCGGCGGCTCCGGCCGCAACGACGGCGGCTCCGGCGGCAACTCCAAGGGCGGCAGAAGCCCAAACAGGAGCGCTGATAATTCCGGCGGCGGCAAGTCCCCATCCCAAGCCTCCCCCGACCACGGCGCCTTCGACTGCCGATTTTGCAATAGGGATGGGAACTTTAGGCGATTTTGCCTTTGCGCTTTTAGCGGGGGATGATGGAACGCCGTGAGTATTTGAATGCTGTCCCGGATTTCTGGGGTGTGTCTTGGAGGCTCGAGAATTTTGAGTTGTGTTGCGCGCCGTGGCTGCGGGAGCGTCGGGACCTGGAACTGTGTCATTCTCTGTGGGCTTATTTTGATTGAGTGATTGGGCGGTAGCATTAGCATCCTTCATGGTTTCATTTGGGTTGAGATTTATATTCTCTCCCGGGGGAGTTGTAGCTGCGGGAGCCGCAGGCGGGTTTGGAGAAGGAGTAGTCGGAGTGGGGCTTGGATTTTGGGAATTTGTCGGAGATGAGGCGATTGGCGGCGGTGGCGGAAGCGCTTTTGATGCGCTTGATTTCGTGAGAGGGCCAGCCGCGAGGCCGATTCCGGCTCCAAGAACGGCGGCGGCGATAATCACTCCCGGGGCGGCTCCAAAGCCGGTGACCATAAGCCCTGCGGCAAGGCCTAACATGAGCCCTGTTCCAATTCGAGATGAGATGATATAATGGCCGACTTTCTTGATTCCATTCCAAATCTTCGCAAAGAACCCAGGTTTGGATTTTGCGGGCGCGCTCGTAGACGGAGATTCAGGAGATGGCGGAGCCACTGGCGGAGTCTTCGTTTCTTTAGTGAGAGGGCTCTGATTGATGTTTTGCGAGTTTCCATTGGTAGATGTTCCTGTTGCGCTGGAAGAACCCGTGCCTGAAGTCTGAGAAGATTGTCCTTGAGTTTGAGAGGCGAATTTTCCCATGCCGCCAGATGAGGGCGAAGGCGCCGCCCCGGAGCCGCCCTCGCCGTTAAACGCCTTATTTACGGGGGCGATGGCGCCTCTGACGTTTTTTTGCATTTCATTTCCCTGGCCCTGACCCATACCGCTCGCACTGCACATGCCTTTGACGATAGTTGGAACGGATGGAAGGATCCTCAGATTCCCGCTAGGAAACGAATCCTCACTACTATCTTCATAGTAGGGATGTATTATTGTTTTCAACAAACCCTTGACTTCTCCACATGAAACGGTTTTTTTTGTGTCCGCTAAAGCCAGTTTGGCAAACTCCTTGCCGGGTACAGACCCCTCGGAACCGATGGGTTCCATAGACTCCAGGTCCATCGCATCTCGGACTCTCATACTTTCCATTTGTCCCAGGAATTTTCCAACGACTTCATCGTCGAGTTTATGAATGGCTTCTTCTAGGAACCCCATGCATAGATCTTGCCCCGTGAGGGGTTCACCGTTCACAGTAAGAGAGCATTGATTACTGCCGGTGGAAGTGACCCCTTGAAAACACTCCCAAGACTTTCCTTCCCTGAGAATAGTTTCAAGTTGTTCCTTGGTAATTTCAAAGAATTTTAAAAGCGGGTCTTCCTGCGCCGATTGCGAACAATAGGGCTCCTGGGGGGGTTGAGGCACTGGCCCCGCGAACGCGGAAAATGCACAAGAGGACGCGGCGAGAATCACTCCGATGGACCGGGCAATCTTGGTTTTCTGAAATGACATATCGGATTCCCTCCCGAAATTAAAAAGCCACGATAGTAGTATTGAGGAAAAACTAAAAATTGTCAAGGGTCCTTGCGTTTTTTTACCAAATTTTTACTTTTGAAAAGGGGGTCACGGGTTTTTTACGCGATATTTCAAAAATTTATTTGGCGTTTTGCCCGTTATTTTTGTAACTTTACAACACACAAGACATGAAACAATGGAAAATTAAGGAAGACCCTAATTCCTCAGATCCGCAGCGCCAGTGCCTCCTTATTGAGGGGGAAAAATCAGAGTTACAGAAAATTATTAAAAAATTCGGCAAATTGTGCGGGCGCCCGGCTTCGGTCAGTTTTCCAGAGGGGTATAATCTGTGTTTGCCTCTTCATCGTCCGAGTGTTCAAATCTTAGAAGAGTTAAAAGCCTTTTTAACTTCGATGACTCCGCAGGAATCCATTCCCGCGCCTGTCGAGCCGGTTGCGCCTCTGGAACCGGAGATTTCAAAGCCAGAGCCCGCAACGTCCCAAGAGGCGCCGAAAGAAGAGGCCGTGCCCTATCCCGGAACGGAGCTTGAATCTTCGCCATCGCCCAGGCCCGAGAAAGCCCAAGAAGTAGCGCCGCCGGCCGAAAGCTCTTCTTCTGCCGCGCCTTCGGTGGAGACTGCGCAACCCGCGGCCCAAGCTCAGGTTCCTGCTGGGGAAGAGCCAAAAACAGAAGAGCCGGTGAACGCGGCTGTGGAACAATCGCCTTCTATTGTGGTGTCATTGCCGCCCTTGGAAGCCTTGGCTACTCCGGCCATAAACCCGGATCCCGCTAAAAATCTGGAATCGCTTAAAATCGGATCCCACAATCGTTTTGCTCACGCCGCGGCGATTTCCGTCGCCGGCGCTCCCGGCGCCATGTATAACCCGCTTTTTATCCACGGCCCTCCCGGCTCGGGAAAAACTCATTTATGCCACGCTTTGGCCCAGGAAATTTCAAAAAACCTGGGGGAGAAAACGGTTTTGCTCACTTCCGGCTGGAAACTGGCGGCTTCGACGGTTTCTTCCTCCAAAGCGATTTCTGTTTGGTGGGATGAGCTGTCAACGCATTTTAAAGTTCTGATTATTGATGATATTCACTTAATGGCATTGACCGAGAAAAATCAAGAGATAATTGAAAAAATCATCTCCTGGTTTTTGACCGGCGGACGGCAATTAGTGGTCACCGCTGTTTACCCGCCCAAGGCGCTAGAGTCTTTGGCCCAAAGGCTTAAGATCTCTTTTGTGGGAGCCCAGGCTTCTTCCGTTGAAATGAAGTCCACGCCGCCAGCAATTCATATGGATATACTCGACGACTTTCTGCGAGGAAAAGACTTTAATGTCTCAGGCGAGGAATTAAAGGCGTTTTTGGAGCGTTTGTCCGCGGTTCCTCTCGAAGCGCATCTTTGGGTTCAGCGCCTAATCCGTTTATTGGATTTGGGGATCGCTTTGGGACAAAACCCTCAAATAGGGGCCTTATTGCCGCCGCTCTTCGATCTTCAATTGCCGGAGCAGGCCAAAGCCCTTCCTGATTCCTCAGATATGGCCAAGGTCAATAAATTTATTTTCCCAAAGGCCAAGGCTGAATCTTTGCCGATTACTTGGTTTTTCCCAAAAGGGTCGGATTCCCTGGTTGTATGGTCGCAGATGATGTTTTTTCAATCCATGTCCGACATGGGAATATCCCGCTCTTATCGGAATCTTCCGCCTCAGGCATATGATCCCGCGCAGCCATTAGGCCTTCCCTTCAAAATTGGGGAAATCTGCCGCAGATTATCTCCCAGGGTCGTGGTTCTTTTAGGGCCTCCGCCTCAAAGCCCATTGGGCGAACGCGAAACCGAGTGGGTTCACGCGACGCGCCATGTTTTAGGGTCTATGGGAATTGCCTCCGCGCATATTCCTTTCCAAGGAATCAAGGTCTATGCCTACTTTTTAAGAGCTCATTTGGACCTGATGCCATGAGCCTGGAAATCTTATTAAAGGATACCGCCTGGTTTGGGACCGGATTGGTTTTGGGAGCGGGAGGAGTATTTTTTTTAAGAGAAATTTTCTTTAAAGAAGAATCAGAATCCCAAGGTCTCAGAGAAGAATTAAAAGAAGCCCAGGTTCGCCTCGAGACAAAATCCCGTGAAATCAGGACCCTCCAAGATACCGTCAGATCCGGCGTTTCTCCGACTGATTTGACGGCGGCTCTTGCCGGAATCGTCTCAATTGTCACCCGGCACTTAGAGGTTGATTTAGTCGCTTTTCTTCTTCTTGATGAAGTGTCTCAAGAGTTGGTCACCCAGCCCGGGGCTTACGGACTTGAAAAAGAAGAGCAGATGTACAGAATATCGCTGTTGGATGAGAACTCTTCCTCGGTGAGGGTTTTTAAAACGGGAAAACCTTTTGTTGCGGGAGACGCGCAAGATGATCCCGGGGTGATTACTCATTACGCCAAGTTATGGGATATTCGCTCTCTGATCGTGGTTCCTGTCGCTAAACGAGACAATCCCCGGGGGGTAATGCGAGTGGGGAGCCGCAAGCCTTACGCCTTTACCCAAGAACACATTGATTTGATGAGCGCTATTGCCGAAGACGCGGCCATTATCATTGAAATGTCGGTTTTAAACCAACAATTGATAGCCGATCGGGAACAATTAAGGGCCCTTAGCCGTATGAAAGATGAGTTCGTTTCAACGGTCAGCCATGAGTTTAAAACTCCGCTGACGACGCTGGCGGGCTTTTTGGGGCTGATGCTGGAAGGCGAAATTGGCCCCATCAGCGAGGATCAAAAACGGTTTATGGTGATGGCTAAAAACGCGGTAGAGAGACTTTCAAACATGGTTTCCGATTTGTTGGATATTTCACGGCTTGAGTCAGGGATGAAAATGGAGATGAAGTCTTTCTCGTTGATTCCATTGATTACTTCGGTAATCGAATCTCGCAAGCTAGAAGCCGCTTCCGCTAAAAAGGAAATTCATTTTGATTATCCGGAAAATTTGTCCGAAGTTCTTGCCGATCAAAAATGGATTTCAGCCGTCGTCGAAAATCTGGTATCCAATGCTTTGAAATTTACCAACCCCGGAGGGCACATAACGGTCTCTGTTTCTGGCAAGGGAGATTGGGTTGAAACCGTGGTTGAAGATGACGGCATTGGCTTGTCTCAAGAGGCGTTGTCTCATATTTTTGAAAAGTTTTACCGCGCTTCAAACGCTAGAGAATTAAACATTCCTGGCACTGGACTGGGACTCGCGATATCGAAAAAAATTCTCGATTTGCACGGCGGTCGTCTGTGGCTGGAATCTTTGCCGGGCAAGGGAACCAAGGCGCATTTTGTCATCTATTCCGTTAACCGCTACGGCGTTTCCAGCCAAAATAAAGCGGAAACGGAGCGGGAGGCCTGATATGTTGGCTCACGTCAATTCAATGGGGCTGCGCGGCATTGAAAGTTATCCTGTTTTAGTCGAGCTGGATCTCTCCAATGGTCTTCCGGGGTATACGACCGTGGGTCTTCCCGATGACGCGGTCAGAGAATCTCGGGAAAGAGTGATTTCCGCTGTTAGAAATTGCGGCTTTAATCTTCCGCAAAAGAAAATTACGGTCAATTTAGCGCCGGGACAATCTCGAAAAGAAGGCAGTCATTTCGATTTGCCGATCGCCTTGGCCCTTTTAACGGCTTCTGGCCAGATTGCGCCCGAGAGTTGGGAAAAAAAATATTGTTGCATTGGAGAATTGGCTTTAGACGGAACCATGCGGCCGATTCGAGGCACGCTCTCGATGGCCATGAGAGCGCGGCAGGAAGGGTTTAAAGCCATGATCGTTCCCAAGGCCAATGTGGCAGAGGCCAGGGCAGTTGGACTTGAAGTGGTTAGCGGCGAGACTTTAAGGGAAATCGTCGATTTTCTCGCCGCTCCTGGGGCGGCCCCAAAAGATTTCGTTTTTTCAGATCCATTTGAAGGCCTTGTTTCCGCTCGCAGGGAAGCGGGGCGCTTTGAAGACATGGCGGATGTCAAGGGGCAGGTTCTGGCCAAAAGGGCTGTCGAGATTGCGGCCGCCGGTTCTCACAACCTGATTCTCATGGGGCCTCCGGGAATCGGAAAATCAATGCTGGCCCGCCGTTTGCCGGGAATCTTGCCCCCAATGACCCGCGGCGAGATTTTAGAAGTAACCCGCATTCACTCCGCGAGATCCAAAGAAGGTTCCGGTCTAGTCGTTCAAAGGCCATTTAGAGATCCCCATCACAGCGCTTCTCTCGCTTCTTTAGTCGGCGGCGGTCCGGCGGCGCGGCCCGGGGAGGTTTCCTTGGCGCATGGCGGAGTTCTTTTTTTAGATGAGGTTCTCGAGTTTAATAGAAGCGCCTTGGAATCTTTGCGCCAGCCGCTGTCAGATTTTAAAATCACTATCTCAAGGGTTAAAGATTGCTTTGAATATCCCGCGCGTTTTATCTTGGTGGCGGCGCTTAACCCGTGTCCCTGCGGGTTTCGGGGACATCCCAGCAAGCCTTGCATTTGCAGCCCAAAGGCCGTTTCAACCTATCTTTCTCGCGTCTCCGGGCCGCTTCTGGACCGCATTGACCTGCAAGTTGAAATGTCTCCCCTTGACTTTTCCGATTGGGCCGTTCAAAATAACAAGACGGCTGAATCTTCCGAGGAAATCAGAAAAAGGGTTATTGGCGCTCGCGCCAAACAGCAAGAGAGGCTGGGGCGGGAAGATTTCGCGGCGAATGCCTATTTGACTCAAAGCGAAATTCGGCGCTATTGCGTTTTGTCTGCCAGCGCCATGGACTCTCTAAGACATGCCGCGCAAAAATTTGAATTATCCGCTAGGGGATTAGACCGGGTGCTTAAAGTTTCCCGTACCATTGCGGATTTAGAGGGCTCGGATTTGATTGAAGTAAGGCATATCGCCGAGGTCATGAATTACCGGGCCTTGGATAAAGCGAGGAATTCTTTATGAGCGTCCTACTTACTCTTTTGAGTTTATGTCCTTTGTCGTTTGGGAATCTTTACGCTCAAAGCGCGAGCAGCGCTTCAACGGTTTTTATTTCAAGTTCTCAAGCGCTTTCTAAAGAAGAAAAACCAAGTCCCGCGCCGGAAAGCTTATCGATTTCAGAACCTCCCGGCCTTGCGGGACAGTTTCCTTCGGTTAAGAGGTTTAAAGCCCCGCTTAAATGGAAGGCGGATGGATGGGTTTTAGAGAAGAGCTCATCTAAAGTAAAAGAAACCGATGAGTTTCAGCTCATGATCCCTCCAGGAAGTCTTGCGGATGTGCGCCTAAGAAAAGGGGTTCCTGTTTCAATGGGAGACCAATTGACCGTTTACCGAGTCGCTTCCCGGCATGAAAAAGACTTAGACGCTCATGCGCGCTATTTGTTTAAAATTGGGAGAGCGGTGGTGGTTAAAATCCTCAACCGCTCCCGCTGTCGAATTAAAATTGAATCCGCAAATGACGCGGTTGAAGATGGAGATTTAGTTAAAAAGGATTGGTGATGAATTCTTTAGACGCGGCGGCAGAGACCGCTTTAAAACTGAACTCGGCTTTTAATTTTTCGCCAGATTCCAGGAAAAAGATTTTAAAAGAATTGGGGCCTTCCGCGTGGACAATGCCGGTTGAGAGCTGGGCTGAAGTTTCGGGACTTTCTTACCCTTGTGCTGAGCGCTTAAAAAGAGAGGCATTTTCATTTAATGCCGAAAAAGAGATGGAACTCGCAAAATCCCTGGGCGCGCGGATTTTATTTGAATGGGAGGAAAATTATCCCGAAGTTCTTAAAACCTTGCCGCACGCGCCTTTGGCTCTCTATATCTTGGGGCAAATGACCGAGGCCAATTCTTTGGCCATTGTCGGGACGAGAACCCCCACTTCTTATGGGCGGCGCATGGCCGCGCGGTTTTCTCAACAAGCTATTTGTTCAGGTCTGACGGTTGTCAGCGGGCTGGCCAGGGGAATTGATACCGAGGCCCATCAGGCGGCGGTGGAGAACTCAGGAAAAACTTGGGCGGTCTTGGGCTCGGGGTTTCTGAATCTATATCCATCTGAAAACAAGAAGTTAGCCGAAAAGATTATCGGAACGGGGGGATGCCTGCTTAGCGAATTTCCGCTAGAGACAAGACCCTGGCCCGCCTGCTTTCCCATGCGAAACCGGATTATTTCAGGCCTTTCCTGGGGCGTGATGGTAGTCGAGGGAAAGGAAAAATCGGGTTCCTTGATTACCGCTCGGCTTGCGGCGGAACAAGGGCGGCTGGTTTTCGCGGTTCCAGGTCCGGTTGATTCTCCCTTAAGCGAGGCTCCGCACCTTTTGATTTCTCAAGGGGCGAAGTTGGTCTCGCGTTTTGATGACGTGTTGGAGGATATGCCGCCCTCGTGTTTTCAGGAAGAATCGAATATCTCTAAACCAAATTCTTTCGTTCCTGAATTTCCGCGCGCTCTTTCTTTAACCAAGCGTAAAATTCTACAATTCATCGGTTCTCAGAGTTTGGCCTTGGAAGAGATCGCATCGGGTTGCGGGCTTGATTTTGCCAGCCTTTCCTCGGATTTGTTTGAACTTGAAATGGACGGGTTGATTATCAGCGAACCGGGACAACATTATGCCATCAAAAAAAGAAACTAAAGAAAAAAAAGTTAAGTCGGGCGGCGCGAAAAAATTAAAAAATGGGCGGGAAATATCGCTTCTCATCGTCGAGTCGCCGGCTAAAGAACGAACCATTTCTCGCTTACTGAAAGGCGATATCATCGTCAAAAGCTCTTTCGGACACGTCAGAGATCTGCCGGTTAGGAAAATGGGAGTTGAAGTTAAAAAGGGCTTTAAACCGGAATACGTGGTTTTGCCGCGCGCCAAGAAAGTGATCGCGGAACTTAAAAAACTAGCGGATAAATCCACCTATGTCTATCTCGCCACCGACCATGACAGAGAAGGCGAATCCATCGCTTGGCATTTAAGCGATATCCTGAATTTGGATTCTAAAAAGGCTCGCCGGATTACCTTCCATGAAATTACCCTCCCAGCCATCAAGGAAGCTCTTTTGTCTCCGCGAGATATCGATCAGCATTTAGTGGGGGCGCAACAGGCGCGAAGGATTATCGATCGCTTGGTTGGTTACGAGCTTTCTCCGCTTCTATGGGAGAAAATCAAAAAAGGCTTGTCGGCCGGGCGGGTGCAGTCGGTGGCGGTGCGCCTTTTGTCGGAGAGAGAAAAAGAAATTAAGTCCTTTGTTTCGGAATCATTTTGGACGGTTCAGGCTCTCTTTAAAAAGGAAGGCTCGACTTTCCTGGCCGATTTGAGCCTATGGAAAGGCGCGAAGGTCGAACAGACCAAGACCTTCGATTTGTTCGCAGAGCCCTACCGGGTTCGCACCAGTATCCTTAAAGATGAACCGGATGTCAAAGAGGTGGAATTAGACGTTGCCAGTAACGCTTTTAAGGTCATTTCCGCTGAAAGAAAAGAATCTCGCAGGCGTCCCGCGCCGCCTTTTTCCACCAGCGCGCTTCAGCAGGCGGCTTCTATGAAGCTTGGGTTTACGGCCGAGCGCACGATGCGCACCGCGCAGTCTCTTTACGAGGGAATCGATTTGGGCAACGGGGAAACCGTGGGTCTCATTACCTATATGAGAACCGATTCCTTTTCTGTCTCAAAGATCGCCGCCAATGAAGCCGCGGTTTTCATTAAGGATCATTTTGGGGATGATTTTGTTCCCGATTCGCCGCCAGTTTATCAAACCAAGACCATGGCCGCGCAAGAGGCGCATGAGGCCATTCGTCCGACCAGCGTTTTAAGAATTCCAGATGAACTCAAGAGCCGCATTAATTCCGATCAGGCCAAACTTTACGATTTAATTTGGAAAAGATTCGTCGCCAGTCAGATGAAAGAGGCCGTTTATGATACTCTTTCGGTCGATATCCAAGGCAAGGGGCAAGCCGTTTTTCACGCCTCGGGCCGGGCGCTTAAATTTGAAGGCTTTCTTAAGGTCTATTCGGTGGATAAAGAAGATTTAGAGGGAAATGAGGATTCCGGAAACCCTCAAGACCGCTCTCTTCCGCCTTTAAACGAAGGAGACGCTTTAGAGTTAACTCAGTTTAAGCCGGAAATCAAAAAAACCGGGCCGCCTCCGTATTATAACGAAGCCAGTCTCATTCGCACGATGGAAAAACACGGCATCGGGAGGCCTTCAACTTATGCCCCGACGATTAAAACCATTGTCGATCGTGGGTATGTCCGCCGGCAAAAAGACCGCCAACTTCTGGTTACCGAATTGGGAAATTTGGTCACCGAAAAACTCAAAGAGCATTTCCCCGATGTCGTCAGCCTGGGATATACGGCCGAAGTGGAAGAACGCCTCGATAAAATCGCGGAAGGCGCCGAAGAGTGGAACGGCGTTATCGCGGATTTTTATAAGCCTTTCTCAAAATCGGTTCAAAAGGCCTCGGTGGAAATGACAGTGTCTCGCATTGAGCCTAAGAAAACCGATGAAATTTGTCCTCTCTGTGGCAGCCCCATGCTTTTGCGCGAAAGCCGTTTTGGACAATACATTTCCTGCTCGCGTTTTCCCGAGTGCAAAGGCAAGATTGCCTTGAATGCGGAGGGAAAAAAGCTTGAACCCGAGAAGACCGACGAGATATGCGATATCTGCGGAAAACCCATGGTCATTCGCTCCGGAAGAAAGGGCCGCTTTATGGCTTGTTCCGGCTACCCGGTTTGCAAAAACACGTTTTCTCTGGACGCGGAGGGGAAAAAGATTATGGACTCTCGTCCGCTTTTGAGCAGCCGGAAATGCGATAAATGTCAAAAACCGATGTGGATCAGAAAAGGAAAGCGCGGGTTTTTTCTCGCCTGTTCGGGCTTTCCCAAATGCCGCAACTTAAAGCCCTTGGGTAAGGAAGAAGGGCAAGCCTTGCGCAAAGAAGCCGAGGCCGATTTTGCCCAAAATTCGCTAAAAAAATAATGCAAGAGCATATCGTCGATTTTCTATCTTATTTGAGAGGGAGTAGACAATACTCGTCTCACACGCTAAGAGCATATGAGTCCGATCTAAAAGAATTTCTTGAGATTTCACAAATTAACTCTCTTTCTGGAATAGACAGAGGAACCATTCGCGGCTATATCGCCAGTCTTCAAAAGAAAAAAAACCTTTCGCGAAACAGTTTGTTGAGAAAAATTTCCGCTTTGCGTTCCTTCACGCGGTTTCTAGTTGAAAGAAGCCTTATTAGCGCATCCCCTTTTGTCGGCTTAATCCTTCCCAAAAAAGAAAAACTGCTTCCTAAATTTATGACGGAAGACGAAGTCTCAAGCCTGTTAGAGGCGCCTTTTTCCGCTACGGGCCGATTTTCTTTAAGAGACCGCGCGCTTTTGGAAATTCTTTATTCTTCAGGCGCGCGCCGGGCGGAGTTGTCTTCTCTTAATATCGGGGATGTCGATTTTAATGGTGGATTTATTCGGGTCTTCGGCAAAGGCTCTCGTGAACGTCTCGTTCCGGTGGGAAACCAAGCTTTGGGCGCTCTTCGCGCCTATCTTAACTCAAGGCCCTTAAGGCATGGCGGAGAGCCTTTGTTTCTTAACTTTCGCCAGACGCGTCTGTCGGAACAGGGAATCGCTTTAATCGTTAAAAAATGGAAGAATCACTTGCATTGGCCCAAGAGGTTAACCCCTCATATGTTTCGGCATAGTTTTGCGACGCATCTTCTCAATGCGGGGTGCGATTTGAGGTCATTACAAGAAATGCTGGGCCATAAAAATCTCTCCAATACCCAGATTTATACCCATGTATCACTGGAACACCTCAAAGATGTTTATGGTAAAGCTCATCCGCGTTCGCGAATTTCTCATGGAAGATAAAGTCGGCATTTTAGTCGAAGAGACTGGTTGCGATTCTTCCGAGGCTGAATTGGCCCTTCAGATGGCGGGTTATGAGGTCCCCAAGGCTTTAAGCGTGTTAGCCAGCCGCTTGCGAAACATTTTAGTACTTAAAATTAAATTCAGGGATTTGCCAAACCCCCGCTTTGGCCTGGCCTTGGCGGTCGCTAATATCAAGTCTGGAGAAGTTTTGCGCTCGCGCGCGGTGGTTTCTTTTAATCCGGTCGTCTATATCAGGACCTTGGACGGCTATTGGTTTGAATTCGAGAAAGATCTTTATGCCCGGCGTTTATGGGAAGGCAGCTTGCAGTCCGAGAGCCTTAATTTGGAACAAATCTTATCCCAGTATTTTCGGCAAGTTCTCGCTCAAAAACCTTTGGAAGTAAACGCCTCTCTCGCTTCACGAATGGAAACGGAGTTGGGAATCGCCTTTGGGCGGGCGCTTGTCTCTTCCAAAGTCGAAGTCAAGGTCAAAGCGGAGATTTTAAGTCTCGGAGAGTTTAACTCTTTGAGAATACCGATGGGCGAGAAAATCATCCGGCGGCGGGGGGCGCATCGAGACGGGCAAGAAGACCATACGGTTCTTAAAATCGGACTAGAAGAAGACCCTCTGGGGATTCCCGCCTCTGAAATTAAAGCCGGAGACATGATTTCTGCCATCATTTCAGACTCGCGAGATTTGGCGCATTATTTGTGGAAAATATTTGGCGGTTATCAAGACGGAGTTCCGGCTTCCGTCTTGGCTCCGGTGGAGGCCGTTGAGGTCGTCTCATCGAAAATATTTTTAAGAGCGCGTTTTTCTTTGGGGGTCTGCGGAGATGCCTCGATATCCTTGGACAAAAAGATAAAGGCCGTTCGCGTTTTACTGAAGCATCCCGTTTCATCATCATGGTGGCGGAGAGTCTTGACAAGGTGATAACATGTCTATTCTAGTGGTTGTCGGCGCTCAGTGGGGAGACGAAGGGAAGGGCAAGATTGTTCATTTCCTTGCTCGGAAAGCGCAGTACGTCGCGCGCTATCAAGGCGGAAACAACGCCGGGCATACCGTGGTCGTGGGGCAAAAGCGCTATGCCTTGCATTTAATTCCTTCCGGGATACTCCTTAGGCAGACCAAAAACGTCATAGGATCAGGGGTGGTGCTCAGCCCTAGCGCGTTTAGAGAAGAAGTTTTGGGGCTTCAAAAACAAGGCATTTCTTCAAAAGCGAGACTTTTTGTTAGTTTGGGAGCCCATGTTATTTTGCCGTATCACATTTTGCTTGACGGTCTCAGGGAAGACAGCGGACGCGGAATCGGGACGACTAAAAGGGGCATTGGCCCTTGTTATGAGGATAAGGTCGCGCGTATTGGCATTCGCGTTTGCGATTATCTGGAGCCTGAAACTTTTAAGAAATTAGTCGCTCAAAATTTAAAAATTCGCTCGGCGGAATTAGCCCGGCTAAAACCTCTGTCTTCAATTGAAAAAGAGGTGTTTTCCGATTACGCCATGCTTCGCCATTTTATCAAGCCCTATGCGAAAGACACTTCTCTTCTTTTATCCCAAGCCATCGAGAGAAAAGAGAATGTTCTTTTGGAAAGCGCCCAAGGCGCGATGTTGGATCTGGATTTTGGAACCTATCCTTTTGTCACCTCTTCAAGCCCGATTGCGGGCGGAGCCGCGACGGGTTCCGGAATCTCTCCATCGTCCATTGAGTTTGTCCTGGGAGTGAGCAAGGCCTATACCACGCGCGTGGGCTTGGGCCCATTTCCAAGCGAGATGGAATCTAAACGAGGCGATTATTTAAGAGAAAAAGGGCATGAATATGGGACGACGACCGGGCGCCCCAGAAGAATTGGCAGTCTTGATCTTGTTCAACTTCGCCATGCCATTCGGATTAGCGGAATCAACGCCTTGGCAGTCACTAAACTCGACACCTTATCCGGAACCGGGCCGATTGAAGTGTGCATTGCCTATAAATGGAAAGGGAAAACCCTCTCTCATTTTCCATGGTCTCGTCAGATTCAAGAAGAGGCAAGGCCCGTCATAGTCCGCCTTCCAGGGTTTAGCGGGAACTTGAGTAAATCTCGCCGTTTTTCTGACTTGCCTAAAGCCGCTCAAGATTATATTCTATGGCTTGAAAAAAATCTAAAAATTCCCATTCCCATTGTTTCGGTTGGGCCGGATTTAAAACAGACTATTCTCCGAGATTCTTCATTAAACGCTTTAGGTAGCTTCGTTTAGGGCTCATGAACCTTAAGCTTTCCATCATCATTCCCGTTTATAACGAAGAAAACACTCTGCTTGAAATTTTTAAAAAATTAAAAGAAGTCAATTATGGGATTGAAACGGAATTTATTCTTGTCGATGATTTTTCAAAAGACAATTCTCCGGGTATGATTAAAGATTTGGCTGAAAAATATCCGGGAGTTGTCGCGCATTATCAGGAGTTTAATAACGGCAAGGGGGCGGCTATTCGCCGAGGAATTCAACTGGCTTCCGGAGATTTGATTATGATTCAAGACGCCGACTTGGAATATGAGCCCAAGGACATTCCCGCTCTGATTCAGCCCATTCTTCATGGCGAGGCCGAGGTTGTCTATGGTTCACGTTTTAAAAACTCAGGCTTTCAGGTTCACCGCACCTGGCATCGCTTGGCCAACCGGGTTTTAACGGCTCTTTCCAATCTTTCTTCCGGGCTTTATTTTTCCGATATGGAAACCTGCTACAAGGTGTTTAAGGCTGACATTATTAAGAACATCGTTTTAGATTCCGCTCGTTTCGGTTTTGAGCCGGAAATTACGGCCAAAATCGCGAAGCTTAATCTTCGGGTTTCCGAAGTTCCTATCCGCTATTACCCGCGTTCTTATCAAGAGGGAAAAAAAATAGGCTGGAGAGATGGTTTTGCGGCTTTAGGGCATATCGTTAAATACAATTTTTTATGTCGAGAGTCTGATTTTATTTTGCCCTCAATGCCTGAGCGCTACCTGTATCGAAAAGGAAAATAACCGATGATTTCCTGGCCTAAGGACAAGCTTGCCTTGGCTGTCATTTGTGCGGCTATTTTTTTGCAATTTATTTTTGGGCTGACTGGACTGAGATGGGGCTTGCCGAATCAATCTCGCTTTTCTATTTTTTCTCCAGCCTTGCTGAATGCTCCTCAAATGCCGGAAAAACTTGAGGCGAGCTGGAAAAAGATTTATCAGGGGGTGAAGAAATCACGCCAAGAAGACACCGATGAGTCCATGCCGAGAATTCAAGGAGCCGAGGAATTTAAACCCGGCTGGACGTGGCCTCCAGGAAACCTCATCCATTCTTACCGCTCGATTCTCTTAAGGTCTCAAAATCCGGATGAACAGAAAACCTTTACTATTTTAGCTCAAATGGATCCCGCTCATTTAAAGCTTAAACCGATCTACATCCAGTATGGGGGTTTTTTCGTCTACTCCTGCGGAATTTTGCTTGAGGTCTTAGCTCATTTAAGCTGGATCCATTTAAGCCGGTCCTTGTCTTTTTACCTGCTTAACCCATCAGAGATGGCGCGTTTTTATATAGCTGGACGGGCGCTGATGTTTTTTTCGACGCTGGCGACCTTAATAGTCCTTTTTGATCTTGGGAGAAGGCTTTCCGGCGAGCGGATGGGGGCTTTGGCCGCGCTTTTTTTTGTATTGTCTCCGGCAGTTATCGCCAATTCCCATGTTTTAAAGCCGCATCCCTATGCTGCATTCTGGGCGCTTCTTAGCATGGACGCGTCCGTGATGGCCTTAGAAACGGAGTCGGCCAGGGCTTTGCGTTTTTGCGGAGTCTTTGCGGGGCTTGCCGCCGGAAGCAATCTGTCTTTTTTTTATTTTGGATTTCTTCCTCTCATCGTTTGGCTTTGGAAGGGGTGTTCTCAAAAACTCTTTCGCCCCGCGTGTCAAGGAATCTTTCTTTCATTTTTAGTGTTTGCCCTATCGAATCCCTACCTTTTTATCGATCCGGGTTATTACGTCTGGGAATTGTTGGTCTATCCGCGGCATAAAGCCGGTTTTTCGTTTCATTCGACAATTCTGTTTTTGACTCGCTATTTCCCTGAAGCTTTGGGATATAGCCTGACGATTGCGGCGTTCTCTGGTTTTGTTTTAGCTTTAAAGTCGGAATCCAAGAAGCGTTTTCTGGCTGTTATTTCCATGGGCGGGCTTTTGTTTCTTTGGTTTCTTCTTGTATTTGTTTGGGGGTTTCTAAACAGCTCGGCCAGCGTTCGATTTTTTTATCCTTTTCTAGGGCTTTTCTCTCTTTTGGCCGCCGAATTTTTTGTTTCAAAGCGCGTTTCTCCGCTCTTGAAACGCCTTTTTCTTCCTATGGTTTTACTCTTCAATTTCCTGATTTGTTTTGTTTATGTCAGGAATCTATATTTAAATGATGGCGACAATTCCACGCGATATCAATCGGCCTTGTGGATTGAAAAAAATATAAAACTGGGACAAAGCATCGGATTGTCCCGTTATCCACAGCCTTATTCCACTCCGCTTTTTCGCTATGATCAATACCGATTAGTGGTTTTTGAGCGCCCTGATTTTATAAAGCGCTTTCCCGAGTATATAGTCTTAGACCAAGAAGGCTA
>DAHZHT010000013.1 GCA_027406905.1 Elusimicrobiota bacterium | reverse complement strand
GACCAAGGTCTCTTTTAAAAATCCGAATTGCCGGTCCCAGATGACTTCTATTCCGGAAAAAATCGCCGTAAATAAAACTCCCATCGCGACGATGCCGGGAGTTAAAAACTGGATATAGTTTCCCCCGCCGGCTTTCTTGAAAATCGGGCCGAAGCCGAATCCCAGGGCCAATAAAAAAAGAAGAGGTTGTCCCAAAGAGCCAATTAAGCGCGAGCGCGAGCGAAGATAGCGTTTGATTTGTCTTAACCACAGGGCTCCAATGGCGTTCATCGCTTTCGCCCTCCGCTCCAGAGAATTCGGCCTTTTCTCAAATGGTCGGATTCCGTTGGAACGTCTTCCCTGATATCGCGCCCGGTCAAGGTCAAAAAGGCTTCTTCCAGCGTCTTTGTTTCGGTCCTTGTCTTGATTTCTTCGGGGGTTCCTTCCGCCGAAACTTTTCCGTGGTCGATAATCACGATGCGCTCTGAGACTTTTTCGACCTCTTCCATGGAATGGGTCGTCAAAAAAATCGTCATGTTCATTTTTTTATTGAGTTCCTTGAGATACTCCCAAAGCCGGCTTCGGTTTTGCGGGTCAAGCCCGGAGGTGGGCTCGTCGAGAAATAACAGCGGCGGATCGTGAGACAACGCGCGGGCGATCTCAAGGCGTTTTTTCATTCCTCCGGAAAAATGTTTGACCAAATCGCTTCGTCTTTCCCAGAGCCCGAAAAACTTGAGCAAAGCTGAAATCTTTTCTTGGCGGGTTTTGCGGGAAATTCCGTATAAAACGGCGTGGAAAAACATATTCTCTTCGGCGGTTAGGTCATCATCCAGGCTTGAGTCTTGAAAAACGATTCCAAATTGCCTGCGAATGGCGATTTTATTTTCCGTAAGGCTCAAACCCCCGATATGAACGCTTCCGGAGGAAGGTTCAATGAGGGTGGTCAACATTTTAATGGTCGTCGTTTTTCCCGCTCCGTTAGGGCCTAAGAGAGAAAAAACTTCCCCTTTTTTTACGTTAAAAGATATTCCGCCCACGGCCTGAAATTCCCCGAAGCTTTTGGAGAGATTTTTAACCTCGATTATTTTTTCCAAAGTCTGAAACCTCCGATAAAAGCGTTGGCGTTGTCTCCTAAGCGCGCGCCCGGAGGAAGCTCTTTTAATTTCTTGGCGTTGCCGCCGCCTAAGACGACAGAATCCGCTTCAAGAGCGTTTTTGAGTTTTTCGACCACTTCAAAAACGTTTTTTCGCCATTTTTTCTTGCCCAGTTTTTTTAGCCCGCCGATGCCGAGATAATCTTCATAGGTCTTTCCATGTTTGTAGGGAAGGTGAGCGATTTCCATCGGTTCTAAAACGCCGTCAATGATCAAGGTCGATCCCAGGCCCGTGCCAAGACCTAAAAAAAGCGTGCGCCCCCCCTCATAGCTTCCCAAAGCCTGCATGGCCGCGTCGTTGACGATTTTGACCGGGCAGCCGAAGGCTTTTTTAAAATCAAATCCCACCCAGCCTTTTCCAAGATTAAAGGGCTCGTGAAGCGGTTTTCCGCCGGCGACGGGGCCGGGGTATCCGATGGAAACGGCGTCGTATTTCCAGTCTTTCGCCATTTGAAGAACGGCGGCGGCCATTTTGGAAGCCGACATCGTTTTTCCGGAGGCGATCTTGCGCGGAGTTTTTTGCCCCGAGGCCAGTATCTTCACATGAGTTCCGCCGACGTCGATCGCTAAAACAGTTTTTGGACTTTTCGGCATTCTTTTGTTCATCGCTCAACTCCCGGGAAAGGCTCGAGAAAATTTTTTAAAACGTAATCGGCGCCGGATTTTTGAAGCTCTTCAACGCCGTATTGGCCCGTCGCGACTCCGATGCCGATGGCTTTGGCGGCGTGAGCGGCTAGGATGTCTTTGGGAGTGTCTCCGATGACATAGACTTGGGACGGTTCAAAGGCTTTGCCGCGGATGAGTTCGGCTCGCCCAATGGCCGCGCGCGTGAGTTCTCCCCTGTCATTGGAATCCGATCCAAAGCCGCCAAAAGAAAAATAGTGATTGAGTTTCGCGCGGGCAAGTTTAATATGCGCCGCCGCTTCGAGAGTTCCGGAGGTGATTCCGAGCATGATTTTTAATTTGACGAGGCGCGGCAAAAGCTCTTCAACGCCCGGCAATACGCGGTAGCCCGGCGATTTGGACACTTCTTTCGGCAGAAATTCCAAATAAGAGTGCATGAGAGAGGAAAGTTCCTGTGGCGTGGGCGTTCTCTTTAAAACCCCTTCAAAAGTCGTTTTCGCGACCACGGGATCGGTCATCCCGACTTCCGTAAATTGCGAGATATCGACATCGAGATTCCAAAGGGCCTTAAAACTTTTCCGCCACGCTTTCGCCCCCGCGCCGCCCGTGGTAATGAGCGTTTCATCAATATCAAACGCGATCGCCTCCGGCTGAGGGATTTTATTCATGCATTCTGTTTTTTGTAGATATTATTACGCCTTAACTTTCAAATTCGCGGGATCGCGGCGCGGGGTGGGGTCGTGCCAGCCGCCGTTCAGGGCGATAAGCGCGTTGGCCTCTTCCGGACCCCAAGTCCCCGCTTTATAAGGATGAGCGGGGTGATGCTCGGTTAAAACATCGTCGAGAGTCGCCCAGGCGGCTTCGACGGAATCCTGGCGGGTAAAAAGCGCGCTGTTTCCGACCAAGGCATCTCCCAATAGCCTTTCATATGGAGCTTGCTTTTCCGGCTGGGCGTCGAGAAGAAAGAGCTCTTTTTGGTCCCCGATAAATTTCTCGCCGGGACGCTTGACGCGCGCGGCCAGCGCTATGACCGAATAGGGCGCCAGGCGAAAGCGCAGAGAGTTGGATTGGGAATCGGAATCCGCGAATAATTTTTGCGGCGGAGATTTAAATTTGACGAAAATTTCCGCGGCGTTGACCGGGAGATTTTTTCCGGAGCGAAGATACCACGGCACTCCCGACCATCTCCAGGAATCGATGAAAAGGCGCAGCGCGCAATAGGTTTCGGTGTCGGAATTTTTGGCGACGCCGGGCTCGTTTTGATATCCGATAAATTGTCCGCGCACTAAGTCATCGGCTTTAAGCGGGCGCATGGCTTGAAAGACTTTCGCTTTTTCGCTGCGGTAAGATTCGACCTCCGGGGTTGAGGGAGGCTCCATGGCTAAAAGAGAAACGATTTGAAACAGGTGATTTTGAATCACGTCTTTGAGACAGCCGACGCTGTCGTAGAATTTGCCGCGGCCTTCCACGCCAAAACTTTCGCAATGGGTGATTTGGACCGAGGAAATATAATGATGGTTCCAAAGCGGTTCCAAAAACGAATTGGCGAAGCGAAAATAAAGGATGTTTTCGATTTCTTCCTTGCCCAGGAAATGATCGATGCGAAAAATGGAGGATTCCGGAAACACCGCCTGCGCGGCGCGGTTGAGCTCTTGAGCGGAGGCCAAATCCCGTCCAAACGGCTTTTCAACGATCACGCGCGCGCACTTGGCCAAGCCCGATTCGCCCAGGCTCTTAATGACGGTGGCAAAAAGAGAAGGCGGAATGGCGAGATAATGCGCCGGACAGGTCGAATTTCCAAGCGCGTCTTTTAAGGCCTTGAACGTCTCGGGATGTTGATAGTCGCCATCCACATAGCGAAAAAGAGAGAGAAGCTTATTTAAGGTCTCCTGATCGAACTCTCCCATTTTCTGGATGCTGTCCTTGATTCGATCTTTAAGATTTTCCAGCGTCCAGTTTGAAAAAGCGACGCCGATAATCGGGACGTTCAAAACGCCGCGCTTGACCATCGCGTAAAGAGACGGAAATATTTTTTTATGGGCTAAATCTCCCGTCGCGCCGAAAATGACCAAGGCGTCGGATGGGGTCGGGGCGGTTTTGTGAACGCTCATCTTAGGCCCCCTTTTCTTTTTTCTCGGCGTGACCGCCGAATTCCTTGCGCATGGCGGAAAGAACGCGATTGGCGTAATTGGATTTTCCCTGTGACTCGAAACGCGCGAATAACGCCGCGTTGATGACGGGAGCGGGAACTCCCTCGTCAATGGCCGCCAAAGCCGTCCAACGGCCTTCGCCGGAATCAGATACTCGTCCGCTAAATTCAGAAAGTTCCGCGTCTTGAGTCAAAGCTTTCGCGGTCAGATCTAAAAGCCAGGACGCGACGACGCTTCCCCTCCGCCAAACCTCCGCCACTTCTCCGGTGTCGATTTTGTATTGATACGCTTCGGGATTGCGCATGGGGGCGGTTTCGGCGTCATTATCGTGTTTGAGAAGCCCCGCGTTCGCGTTTTTGAGGATATTGAGACCTTCCGCGTAAGCGGCCATCAGTCCGTATTCGATTCCGTTGTGCACCATTTTCACGAAATGCCCGGCGCCGTTGGGGCCGCAGTGGAGGTATCCATTTTCGGCCGTGCTGGGAGCGCCTGTTTTTCCAGGCGTTCGCGGCGCGGACTCGACTCCCGGCGCGATGGTCTTGAAAATCGGATCAAGCCTTTGAACGACCGGTTTTTCCCCCCCGATCATCAAGCAATAACCGCGCTCAAGGCCGAAAATGCCGCCGCTGGTTCCGCAATCGACATAGTGAATGCCCTTGGTTTTCAGTTCTTTGGCGCGTGCGATATCATCGATGTAATAGCTGTTTCCGCCGTCAATAATGACGTCGTCTTTAGAGAGAAGCGCCGCGAGTTCCGACACGGTTTTTCCCGTGACTCCGGCGGGAACCATGATCCAAACCGCGCGCGGGGTTTTAAGTTTGGCTACAAAATCTTGAAGGGAAGAAGCTCCCGTGATCCCGGGCCCTGTCAGAGATTTGACGGAGGCGGCGTTGACATCATAAACCACGCACTCATGCCCGTTTTTCGTGAGACGGCGAACCAAATTCGCGCCCATGCGTCCAAGTCCAATCATTCCTAATTGCATATGACACCTCTCAATTGACGGATTTTAACGATTCGGCGACGGGTTGAACCAATGACCTTCGCGAAATCAAAACAAATCCGACCAGGGAAAAAGACGCCGCGATTAGCGCCCAAACCGCCAGTTGCCCGATTCCAATCAAATATCCGGCCAAGAGCGGAGAGAGAATGGAGGCAATCGAGTTTAAGGATTGCGTCAGCCCCAAAACCACGCCCTGCTCTTTTCTTCCGGTCACGCGCGTGATGAGACTGGTCAAGGCGGGCCTCAACACTCCGGTTCCAAAAGCCGTAGCGGTAAAAATAGGGATGATGAGAAATACCGGATGGTCAAACGCGAGCGCGATGAGACCCACGGCGGCGGAGAGAAAGCCCGCGCGGGCCAGCGCTTGTTCGCCGTAGCGCTTAACTAAGCGTCCTAAGAGTCCGCCTTGAATGATCAGGCCGAGAAAACCGGAATAGGCGTAAAGGTATCCCACCTGTTTGGGGCCGAAGGGATGACCGTGGATAAAAAACCGGCGTTCGGCGAAAAGAGCGAAGCCTTGGATAAAGAGAGAGAACATCAGGCAGAAAAGGAGAAACTCAATGAGAAGCGGAGCGAGCTCGGGACGCTTGAAATAATCAAGATAGGCCCCCCAGTCAAGCAGCCCCAAACGTTTTCCGCCGGGGCCCGTTTCATTTTCCGCGGCGGCATGAGGAATCGCCTGCGGCAACAGAAAATAAGTGCACAGAACGCTCGTAAAAGACAAAGTCGCCGCGGCCCAGGCCGGATAGGCGTAGTTGTATTGCGCGAGAAAACCGGAAAGAGCCGGGCCGATTAAAAAACCGAGCCCAAAGGCGATGCCGATAATGCCGAAAGATTTGGCGCGGTTTTCAGGTTCGGTCACATCCGAGATATAAGCCTGGGCCAAGGAAAGATTTCCCGCGGTGATGCCGTCTAAAAAGCGGGAGAAAAATATCCACGCCAGGGTTTTGGCCCAGCCAAGAACCAGAAAACCCGCGAAGGTTCCAATCTGACTGACGATTAAAAGCGGACGCCTTCCGTAGCGGTCGGAAAGTTTTCCCAACATTGGTCCCGCGATGAGTTGGCAAAAGGCGTAGGTCGCGATCAAAAGTCCCACGATTTGAGGCGTCGCCCCGTATTTTTCCGCGTAAAACGGAAGCAAGGGCAAAATCAGCGTCATGCCAAGTATATCGACAACGACGATCAGAAAGATCGGGAGAAGAACGTTTTTCTTTTTAGCGGTTGAGTCCATAACTCCATTCTACTAAACAGTGATGGACAATGCGTTGCACGGTGTGTAGACATGCTGGACTTTGAAGGGTTTGGCTTTTAGACCGCGTCGATTTTCGCGGCCAGGATGAAATCGTTTCGGCTGAGGCCATTGGTTTTGTGAGTCCTATCTATTCCAAACCAGCTTCGATTCCCTTCTTGCGCGGCCCACAAAATAAAAGCGGAGCGGGCGATGGGAATCCCGCTCACCCGTCGCTTCGCTCCTCCTTCGCGGCCCGCTGTGCCGCCTGTCGCAAAGGCTTCGCCTTGCTTTTCCTCTCCCAGAGGCGGCGGCATCAGCTTCGATTCCCTTCTTGCGAGGCTCACAAAACGAAACCCGAGCGGGCGATGGGAATCGAACCCACGTCCGAAGCTTGGGAAGCTTCTATTCTACCATTGAACTACGCCCGCGATTGGAAAACCGCCTAACACCTTGATTCTATCTCTTTGGCGGCATTTCTTGCAAAGTTTTTAGCTTCTTTTCCGATTTCAGGCAATCTTCAATGGCGGAGGACACAAGGCTTCCCCCAACCGGATTTTTAGGCGCGATGAGCCAGGCATCCGAATAAATTCCAACCGGGCGCGTATGGAGCTTGACCAGGGTCTTTTCGGCAAGCTCTTTGCGAATGCTTAGCGGATTAATCGCCACGATCCCGTCGCCTTCCAGAGCCATAGCGCGAATAAGCTCGGGGTCTTCGACTTCGACGTGGACCTTGGGAGATGCGCCCAGAGACTTCATAAATTTCTCGACTTGAACGCGAATGGGGTTTCCCGGCGCGCGGAGTAAAAGAGGACATTCTCTTAATGATTGAGGAAAAGGCGGGAGTTTCTTCTTAAGGGATTTTGCCGCGACAAAATAAACCGGCGTCCTGGAAAGCCGGCGTCTTATATATAAGGAAGAAGGTTCAGGGGCGAGATCGGAGTCACAAATGGCAATCTCGATTTGGCGGCGTTCCAGTTTTTGCCTGAGATCCTCCCAGGAATAAGATGCGATCCCCACAACGGCGCCGGGCATTTTTGCCGCTAAAATTCTTTTGATTCTTAGAATTTCCTCCGGGACGACGGAAAAAGAAGTTCCAATGTGGATCATGGGATTCTGGGGCGCTTTTTTTTCAGTCAAGTGCGACAAAGCCTCTTCCATGAGCGGAAAGACATTCTCGCAGGACTCGAAAATCCTAAGACCTTCAGGCGTCAGGCTGACGCCGTTTTTCCCGCGCCTAAAAAGCTGGAGGCGCAGTTTTCTTTCCAAGGTTTTGATTTTAATGCTTAAAGTCGGCTGGGTAATCGAGAGTTCCTTGGCGGCCCCCGTTAAACTGCCGGCCTGGGCGGTTTTGAAAAAATAATAGAGTTGATTATAGTTCGCGTAATCCATAGCATTATTCAATGATACTATAAAATAATATTGTATTTACAAATAGATCGATTCTTTGTTGTAATGAGAATTGATGAAGCTTTGTGTAATCCGTGGTTTAGCCCGAACGCTCCCGGCCGTTTGTCTTTCGGCGCTGGTTTTGATTCCAAGTCTCTCGTTTGGAGCCCAATTTTTAAAACCCCTGGATCTTAAGGCCGCTTTAGTTTTAGCCGAGGATTATAGCCCCGATTTAAAAGCGGCTCGCCAGCGCGAAATTGAGGCGGAGAAAAACATTCACATTCAACAGGCTTATCTCTATCCGACCTTGGACGCGGGCGGGGTCGCGACGACGGGGTTTCCGGGCTTTAACAATCAAATGCAGATTTCCGGTCCCGGATACAATAACGATCTCGGGGCCAGCGGAATGATGTATGCCTCGCCCTTCGCCCAAACGCCGGCCGGGGGCCTTACTTCTCAACTGGACGTTCTGGATTTAAAAATTCCGTACCGGATACGGCAGGCGCGAGCTCTCTATCAGGCGGAAAAAGCCAGAACCGAGATTATTCGCTATCAAGTGGATTGGAGCGCGCTTAAATATTATTTCTCTTCCGTTCGCGATAGGGGAATTCACAAATTATGGGATCGGATTGATAAAACCCAGATTCTTCCCGTTTACCGGAAGGTGGTGTATTTCGTCAACCGCGGTCAGCATAATATGGCCGATGAACTCCTTATTCGCGATCAACTCGAAGAGGCGGAACTTGAGGCCGCGTCTTATCAGGCTCTCTACGGACAAGCGGCGCAAAAATTAGGCGTCTATATCGGCGTTGACCCCGACAAGGTTTCCGTTCTTTCTCCCGACCGACTGAGCGACGACATGCTTTCTGTTCTGACTTCAACCTCAGTGAGCGCCTATATCACCCAGGCGGAGTTTCATTCTCAAAGCGCGCATGCGTTCTTGTCATCAAGGAAAGCCGAGAATTATCCGCGAATCACCGCCAAGGCCGGCGCCGGAGGCGCGGCGGGCTCCCGGGTTGTTGGAATTCAAGATTACGCGGCCGGAGTCGGGGTCAGCGTTCCAATTTTCGAGGGTTTTGGCATCACCAGCCGCATCGAACAGGCAAGAGCCCGGGCCAAGGAAAAAGACGAGGCGGTTAAATCCCTTCGGCTTTTCGTCGCGGTCGCCAATAAAACATATGACGAGAGAATCGCTTTCGATCAAGCGGAACTTCTTTTTCTAGGTCGAGAGTTAAAGACGGATTTTGACGCTTATAAAGTCTCTCTCCATCGCTACGTCACCTATGTTGGTCCCTTGGTGGATGTGCGGGAGGCCATTCGAGATCTGGAGAGAGTGGAAACTCAAATTGTCGTGGATAAGACGGATTTGTGGTTGGCTCTCAGTTCCAAGATCATCTTAAACGGAGGCGCCGTTCGCCAATAATATGGGCATTGTTGATTTATCATTGAGGCGCCCGGTCACGATTGTCATTATTGTCTTATCCATTCTTTTGGCTGCGGGCGGGGTCATTAAGAACATGCGCCGGGATATCTTGCCGGATTTGGGGCTTAACGTCATTTATGTCGCCGAGCCTTTTGGCGGCATGACCCCGGCCCAGATGGAAGGATACCTTACCTACCGCTACGAGCAATTTTTCTTGTATTTGACGGGCCTTAAGAGTATGGAGTCTCATTCCGCGCAGGGAATTGCCCTCGTCAAATTGACGTTTGATGAGGGAACCGATATGACACAGGCGATGGGAGAAGTGATCGCCTATGCGTCCAGAGCCCGCGCTTTCATGCCGCCGGGAACGTTTCCCCCCTTCATTTTGCGCTTTGATGCCAGCGATCTTCCAGTCGGGGATTTGGTGTTTTCTTCAAAAAAAGCGCCATTAAGCGAGTTGGTTGACCTCGCGTTTAACCGCGTGCGTCCTTTGTTCGGAGATTTGCCGGGGGTCATGGCGCCGGCGCCGTTTGGCGCCAGTCCCAGAACCATTGTCGTCGAAATGAACGAGAAAAAGATGCGCTATTATGATATTTCTCCGGAAGACGTCGCGCGCGCGGTCACCAGCGGAAACGTCATTGTCCCTTCCGGCAACATGGACATGGGGACCAAGTATCCCTTGATTCCACTGAATTCGCCGGTGACCGATATTCAGGAATTGGGGAATATTCCCGTTCGCTTGGGAACTTACCCGACTATTTTTGTTAAAGATATCGCGAAAATTAAAGACACCACCGACATTCCGACCGGCTTTGCGTTGGTCAATGGCGCTCGTTCGGTTTACATTCCGATTGCCAAACACTCGGACGCCTCGACCTTAAAAGTCGTTGATGAGATGAAGGCGAATATTCCCCGCTTCCAGGAGGTTTTGCCCAAAGACATCAAGTTGAGCTATGCCTTTGATCAATCGGGATACGTCCGGCGCGCGATCGGCTCTTTGGCTTTTGAGGGCGGATTAGGCGCTCTTTTGACGAGTTTGATGGTTCTTTTATTTCTTCAAGATTGGCGTTCCGCCTTAATCGTCGCGATCATCATTCCGATTTCCCTCGCTTTCGCGATGATTCTCCTTTATTTAATGAAACAGACGGTCAATATCATGACCTTGGGCGGCTTGGCTTTGTCTGTTGGAATCCTGGTTGATGAATGCACCGTGACCATCGAAAACATCCATTCCCATTTGGCGAAGGGAAAAGCCGTTTCCCGGGCGAGCTTGGCCGGAACATCCGAAGTTCTTTTCCCTAATTTTTTGGCGATGGCCTGCGTTCTGGCCGTCTTCATTCCGTCTTTCGTGATGAAAGGCGTGGCGGGGCATCTTTTCTTGCCGCTTTCAATGGCGGTCGGCGCCGGAATGTTGGGCTCCTATATTTTCTCATCGACCTTGGCGCCGATTCTGTCTACCTGGCTCATCAAGCCTCACGCAACTCACGCCGGGGCTTCAACGGGTTTTAGTTTTGACGTCATTCGCAGCGCCTATCGAGGTCTTCTCGAAAAAATATTGATGCCGCGCCGGGGATTGGTTTTAAGCGCCTACTTTATCTTGGCCGGCGCCTTTTTGTTTTTGACTTTTAAACATTTGGGCCTTGAAATATTCCCGCAAGTCGACACCGGAGAATTTCGGATGGTGGTTAGATGCCCCACGGGTTCAACCATCGAATACACGGAAAAAATAACGAAAAAGGCGATGGATATCATTAAAAAAGATGTCGGCGCCAATAACGTAAAAATTTGGATTGGCCTGGTCGGAATGCAGACTCCCGATTTCGCGCTCAATAATATTTACCAGTATTCCCCCGGCCCTGAAATGGCTTACATCGATATCGGTTTGCGCCGAGACTCGGGCGTGGATGTTTTTAAGTTGGAAGAGCGCTTGAGAAAAGAATTCGCCCAAATGATCCCGGACACGCGGTTTTCATTCGAGCCCAACGATATTTTAAGCGTCGCGATGAGCGAAGGAGAGCCCAAACCCGTCGGAATTTCGGTCTCGGGCCCCTTTTTCGATCGCGATATCGATTACGGGAAAATTGTCCAGTCGGCCGTCTCTAAAATTCCTTATTTAAAAGACATCGAGACCTCCGAGAGCTTTGATTATCCCACCATCGCCGTCAATATGGACCGCAAAAAAGCCGGAATTTTGGGAGTGACGGCGGAAGATATCGGAAAATCCCTGGGAGACGCCGCGGCCTCTTCCCGTTATACCATTCCTTCTTTCTGGGCGGATCCGAAAACGGGAATCAGCTACGAAGTTCAAGTGGAGGTTCCGCAGGAAAATATCACCAGCCTCGCCGATGTGCGGAAATTCCCCGTTCCGATACGCCGCGTCGAGGATTCCTACGGTTGGACTTCCGTTTCCAATGTCGCCGCCGTCGTTTCAACCGTGACCGTCGGCTCTTTTGATCGCCTGAACATGCAGAGAAGCGTCAATATTTCAGCCAACATTGTCGGAGCCGATTTAGGAAAAGTCGCTCGCCTGGTTCGCTCGGCGTTGGCTTCGGTCGCTTCAAAAAGACCGTTGGGGGTTACGGTTCACTTGCGCGGCCAGGTTTTGCCGCTCGAAGAAATTCTCAAGGGATTCGCTTTTGGACTAGTTTTGTCTGTTGTCGTTATCTTCCTGCTTTTGTCCGCTAATTTTCAGTCGGTCACTTTGACGCTGGCCATTTTATCGACCGTGCCCGCGGTTCTCTGTGGAGTCGTGGCCGCTCTTCTTTTGACCAAGACCACGGTCAATATTCAGTCGTTTATGGGCGCGATCATGGCGATAGGAGTGGCTATAGCCAATGCCGTTTTGCTCGCCGATTTCGCCGACAGATACCGAAGACACGGTTTGGGCGCCGTCGGCGGCGCTTTAGAGGGCGCGACGACGCGACTGCGCCCGATTTTGATGACGGCCTTGGCGATGATCGCCGGAATGATCCCGATGGCCTCGGGGCTTAGCGAAGGCGGAAAACAGACCGCGCCCTTGGGCTTGGCCTTGATCGGCGGGATGACTCTTGCGACAATGGCGACCTTGTTTATTTTGCCTTTGGCGATTGCAGCTCTCCAAAAGTCGGCTTCTCCTCATCCGCCGTCCTTGCATCCGGACGATCCGCACAGCTCGCATTTTGATAGAGAGATAGGGACAGTCCCTATCTCTCGCCGATCAATTTGACTCAGGGCGTTATATTTTGTCCAATATTTTTACATTATGATATTGGTCATAAAGAAACGATTGGCGGGTTGGAGGCGCCTCTTGCCGCTTTTGCTCGCTTTTGAGTTCGCGATGGCCCCTATTATTTTCGGAAGCCGCGGTTTTGATCTTCCGCGTTTGAAAGGTTCGGAGCCCTCCATTAGTTCCGCTTCCCGTGCGGATGGTTTTGTCTATTTCGCTTTTTTAGCGCATCATAAGCGCGCCAGCAGCCGAACCTCCGTGCACCGGAGTTTCCTCGCGGACATGTCTTTGGGCCATGAAAGGCTCGACTTGCTCCCGATGTTTTTACCGCCCCAAGACTTCCTATTGATTCGTTCGATACATTCTAGGCGTCTCTATCGCCCTCCAGCGATTTCCTAATTTAAAAGGGTGCGTCTTCCCTTTGTCCCCGGATTTTTTTAATATAGCGGCATGATTCAAGGAGTTTTTAGAGGAGAATATGAAAGGTCCTAAAATAGAAATTGTTCCCGCAGTGCGCGGCGCGATGCGCCGTCCGATTACGGTCGTCGTTTTAGTGCTTGCGCTTATCTTAGGCGCTTTTTGGTCGATTAAGCAGATGCCGCGCGATATTCTGCCTAATCTCAATCTTCCCGTTATCTATGTCGCCCAGCCTTATGGCGGCATGACCCCGGCCCAGATGGAAGGATATTTGACCTATTATTACGAGTATCACTTCCTTTATACGACCGGAATTAAATCCATTGAATCTAAAAACATTCAAGGCACCGCGCTGATTAAACTCACTTTCCACAATGGGACCAATATGGCCGGAGCCATGGCCGAGGTCGTCGACTACGCCGATCGCGCCAGAGCCTTCATGCCTCCGGGCACGGTTCCGCCCTTTATTTTGCGTTTTGACGCGGGAAGTCTCCCCATCGGAGATCTTGTGTTTACAAGTAAAACGCGCTCTTTAGGCTCCATTGAAGATTTGGCCTTAAACCGCGTCCGTCCTTTGTTCGCCACCCTGCCCGGGGTTTCTTCTCCCCCGCCTTTCGGCGCTTCTCAGAGAACCATCGTTATCCGGATGAACGAGAACGCGATGAGAAAATACAATGTGTCTCCGGAAAATGTCGCCAAAGCCGTGACCCAAGGCAATGTCGTCATTCCCGCCGGAAACATTTATTTAGGCGACACCTATCCGATTGTCCCGCTTAATTCAGTCGTCGGAAATATTCAACAATTGGGCAACATTCCCATTCGCCTTGGAACCTATCCCACCGTTTTTGTTAGAGATGTCGCCAAAATTCAGGATGGAACCGATATTACGGTTGGATATGCCTTAATCAACGGCCGCCGCTCAATCTATATTCCGGTCACCAAACGCCCGGATGCCTCGACCTTGGCTGTCGCCGCCTTGGTTAAGAAAAATCTGCCCAACTTTCAAGACGTGTTGCCCAAGGATGTCAAGGTCAGTTATGCCTTTGACCAAACAGGCTACGTCAAGCGCGCGATCGGCTCTCTTGTTTTTGAAGGCGCTATGGGCGCCTTGCTCACCAGCTTAATGGTGCTTCTCTTCTTGCGCGATCTTAAGAGCGCGTTTATCGTGACCTTGAATATTCCCCTGGCCTTGGGCTTTGCTGTCGTCGTTTTATGGCTGACCAAGCAAACGGTTAACATCATGACCTTGGGAGGCCTGGCCTTGGCCGTCGGAGTCCTTGTCGACGAGACGACCGTCACTATCGAAAACATCCACACCCATATGGGTGACGGCAAGAGCGTCGCTCGAGCCGCTCTTGAGGGAACGAGCGAAATCATCATTCCAAAATTCATGGCGATGATCAGCATCTTGGCCGTGTTCATTCCTTCCTTCTTAATGAAGGGCGTGGCCGGCGGGCTTTTCGTGCCTTTGTCTATCGCGGTCGGATTTTCAATGATGGGATCTTATTTGTTGTCCAACACCTTTGTCCCCATTCTCTCTAGTTGGATCTTAACCCATAAACATCATGAATTTGGAAGCGAAGGCTTGACCGGGTTCGCCTTTTTTAGAGAAAAATATCGGCATTTCCTTAAACTCCTGATGCCGTTTAGAATTCCGATCTTAATCGGTTATCTTGCCGCCGCCGGGCTTATTTTAGTTTACGCCGGAATGCACTTGGGGCTTGAAATTTTTCCGCAGGTTGACAATGGAGAGTTTACGATGATTCTGCGCGCGCCGACCGGCACGACTTTCCAAAAAACCGAGGAATATGCCCAGCAGGCTTTGGACGTCATCAAGCAGGAAGTGGGGCCGCACAATCTCGCGATTTCCGTCGGAATCGTCGGCATGCAGTCTCCCGACTACGCCATCAACAATATTTATTTATGGTCTTCCGGCCCCGAATACGCGATTTTAGACGTGGGGCTTAGGCATGGCTGCAATATTCCCGTCGTTCCTCTCGAAGAAAAATTGCGCAGCAAATTCGCGAAGCTTTTCCCTCAGATTCAGTTCTCATTTGAGGCTAATGACATTATCAGCAAGGTCATGAGTCAGGGCGCCACAAAACCCATTGAAGTCGCCGCCGCCGGTCCTTATTTTGCCTCGGATCAAAAATACGGGCAAGAAATTAAGCAGGTTTTGTCTAAAATTCCGTATTTGAGAGACTTGGAAATTGAGCAGCAGTTTAATTACCCGACGGTGGCTGTCGACATGAGCCGCGAGAAAGCCGGAATCAGGGGCCTGACGGTAAATCAGGTCGGACAAACCTTGGCGGACGCGGCGGCCTCTTCCCGCTATACGATTCCCGCCTTCTGGGCTGATTTAAAAAGCGGAATCGCCTATCAGGTTCAAGTCGAAGTGCCGCAAAAGCGTATTACTTCAATTAGAGATATACAGAAACTTCCCATTCCGGTGAGATACAGCGACAGCTACGCTGGCGTCATTCCCCTGCATGACTTCGCGACTGTTACCTCGACCGTTTCCGTCGGTGAATATGACCGCTACGACATGTTGCGCATGGTCAGCGTCGCGGCCAATATTTATGGAGCGGATTTGGGTAAGGTCTCAAGAGCGGTCAAACGCGCGATGGCCTCAATAGCCAAAGATCGCCCGAAAGGCGTGACTATTTTCTTGCGCGGTCAGATGACTCCTCTACAGGAAATGATGGATGGTTTCGCTTTCGGATTGGGCCTATCCTTGATCGTCATCTTCTTGGTTCTTTCTGCGAACTTCCAATCAATTAAATTGTCTATTACGGTTCTATCAACGGTGCCGGCGGTGTTATCCGGGGTGGCCATCGCTCTTCTTTTAACGCATACGACGATCAATATCGAGTCGTTCATGGGCTCGATTATGTCTATCGGAGTCGCGGTCGCCAACGCCATTTTGTTGGTTGATTTTGCCGAGCGCTTTCGAATGGAAGGAATGGGGGCCGTTCATGGCGCGGTAGACGGCGCCGCTAGCCGCCTGCGTCCGATTCTAATGACGGCTCTGGCCATGATCGCAGGCATGATTCCAATGGCTTTGGGTCTTAGCGAAGGCGGTTCCCAAACGGCTCCTCTGGGCCGCGCCGTCATCGGGGGCCTTAGCGTCGCGACGGTCGCGACCTTGTTCTTATTGCCGCTGGCTTTTGCCGTCATTCAAGGAAAGACTAGTATGAAGTCTCCTTCCTTGGATCCTGACGATCCCAAGAGCGTTCAATATGATTTGGGAAAAACGGATTCCGCGCATCCCGCGGGAGAGGAGTTGAGTCATGCGCATCATGGATAAACTGAAGACTTTACCTTGTATTTTAGGAATAGGAGCTTCCTTGTTGGTTTCCGCTTCCGTCTATGCGGCGAGCCCTATCTCATCTGTTGCCGGCGCGCCGTCTTCGGCCTTAACCTTGCCTGACGTTTTGCGCTTGGCTGAAAGCTATAACCCAGACCTCCGAGCGGCCAAGGCCCAGGAAGTCCAGGCACAGAAAGAGATTACGATTCAGCAGTCCTTTTACTACCCGACATTGAGCCTTCAAGGCCTGGCTTCCTCCGGATTTCCGGGTTCCAACCAGCATGGATTCATCGGCACCGCCGGGCTTGTCGACTCTCCTTTTGCCGATTCTCCGGTTGGCGGGCTTGTCTCCAAGATGGACGTCTTGGATTTAACGATTCCCTTCAAGGTCAGATCCGCTCAGTATTTTCTTGAAGCGACAAAACAGCATACTGAAATTATTCGTTATCAAGTGGATTGGAAGGCCTTGGGTTATTATTTCGACTCCATTCGCTATTTAAGCGATTATCTTATTTGGAAAGATATCCATCATCGCGCGAGCGTCCTTCAGCACATTGTCGAGCGTTTGGTCAAAACCGGCCAGCACAATCTTTCGGATGAATACCTAATTGGAGTTCAAGCGGGCTTGGCTCTGGCGGAGCAAAAAGCTTATCACAAGCGCTATGCGGCCTCGCTTAAAAATTTGGCCCTCTTTCTTGGGAAAAAACCCGAGGATGTTTCCGTTCCCTCATTTAAGGTTTTTGACGCGCATTCTCTTAAAAAAATCGCTCCCGGAGCCGCGAGCGCCTTTATTTTAAAGGCCGTGGCCGACGCCGAAAGCGCTCATTCCCTGGTCAACGCCAACAGGGCGGAAAATTACCCGAAAGTTATCGGATTGGGATCCATCGGCGGCATGGCCGGATCCCGATTGACCCCAGTCAATGACACCTCTATCGGCGTCGGGCTCAACTTTCCCCTCTTTGAGGGTTTCCGCATTCAAAGCGGCGTCCAAAAAGCGCAAGGCTTTGAGACTGAAAGGCAAGAGCAAATTAAGGGGCTCAAACTTTATGTCGATGAGGCCAATGCCCGCTACGATCAATCAATCGCCTACGACAGCGCGCGAATTAATGTCTTAAAGCCTCTCTCGCGGCTTACCGAGAGGGCTTTTTCCGAAGCGAGAGAGCGCTATCTGAACTATATCGGTCCCTTGGTTGATTTGCGCGATGCCATTCAATATTTGGCCCAAGTACAGGAAAAAACCAACGACTCGGAGACCGATTTATGGTTTAATGCCGCTTCAAAGGCGGTCTTAAACGGCGGGAAGGTCTCTCAATAATTAACGAAGAGCGCGGTTTATCTCGGATAAACTGTTTTTCCAGGGAAAGAGGAGCATTTGATCAGGATCGTTTTGAGTTCCGTGTTTGCTGGCCCATGAGGCAATCTCTCGCGTAAATTCTCTCTCTGAAGGAATTGGCGGATATTTTTCTTGCAAGTCCGGCCGATAAAAATAAATCGTCGATAGAAGTCTCCAAATCAGCCAGTCGTCGGGGCGCCTTTTGAACAGCTTTTTTAGCGGCGGAGTGACGGGTAAAAGCGAGCGGCTTTGCCAGCTTGAGAATACGCTTAGATGGTATTTTTCAAGAATGGCCGCGCGCGGCGGAATTTCATTTGGGCGCGGATAAAGATAGATTAAAATTAACTTTGGGGAAACGACAAGGTAATTGAGGAGGATTTCTTGTCCTTTGAGAGCGAAAAGAAAACGGTTTTTTCCCTCCATGATGCCCCATCGGAGAGATGTCGTCACTTGAAGGGCGAGCGCGATCAAAAAGGTCCTAAAGAAAAATAAAAATTTTTCTTTGGAGACCTTGACTTTTTCTAGCAGAGTTAGATAAATCGCTATCAGAAGAAAAATTCCGTAAAGACTATAACGGGTTTCGAGGGCTTGCCCCACCCCAAAGCCGGCTCGCCCTATTGAAGCAAAGATAAAAAAAAGAAGAGAAAAAACTCCCATTGATGCGGGGAGAAGAAAAGCCTTGTCTTTTTTTGATTCCAGAGTTGCCACGAACGTGGAAAGAAATCCAGCTCCTAAAATAAAAAGCCCGAGAAATCCTCTGGTTATAAAAAATGATAGATCTAGGGTTCGCGTGGGAAGCGCCGATATTCCCCCGCTTATGATTAAGAGATACCTAAGGACAGCCAAAGGGTGGGTCAAACTATAGATAAGCGACGGCCCTCCGGTCGAATGGAAACTAAAGCCCGTGAAATAAATGATCCCGGAAAGAAGCGCCGCCGATATCCAAATTTTTCGCTGCCCAAGACTAAAGTGATTAAATAAAAGATAGATTAGCCCGGCGGGCCAGACAAAAAGCCCCTGGAAAGAAGAAAAAGAGGCAAGGACCGCAAAGAAAATAGCGGCGGCAAAAGCGGTCTTATTCTCGCCAGATTCTTCAAGACACGCGACGCTCGCGAAAAAACAAAAGGAAACGAGTTGCCAGGCCATTTGAAAGCCCCAGAGAATGTTTTGAGTGTCGGCGAAGTTGAAGAACAAAAAGGGTAGAGGAAGAAATTTCCAACTAAAGGAGCGCCTTTTAAAAAAAATCAGTGAAAAACAAATAAAAGACAAAGTTAAAAATATTCCGCTGGCGACCATGGCGGCTTTAACGTTAAAAGAAGTTAGCCGATATAATCCGATAAACAGCAGATAGGGAATCAGCATTCGGTTTTCATTGTGCTGGGCCCAAAGCTGAGCGAATCTAAGATTTCCGGCGTAGAAATGTCCCATCAGGGAAACGATCTCCCAATCATCCCCGAATGGAACATTGACCCCATAGGCCAATAGATAGGTAAAGTAAAACAGAATTGGGAGCAGACTCAAAATGAGGAGAGCGCCCCAGGATAAATTTGAAAGGACCCCGTTTTTTTTCATTTTTTCTTGATTTTCTTGAATTAGTTTACAAACTTTTCAGAGGGCTTGTTTGATATAATAAACTTCTGTGAAGCCTTTTTTAACCATCTTGTCCGCGCCTTCTGGAACGGGGAAATCGACCATTTGCCGACAATTGATGAAAAAGCGCCCGGACGTCTTTCAATCCATTTCCTCAACCACTCGCTTGCCGCGACCCGGAGAAATATCAGGGAAAGACTACTATTTCTTGGCCGTTGATGAATTTAAGGCGAAAATCCAAGCCCAAGAATTTTTAGAATGGGCGACGGTCCATGGAGAATATTACGGAACATCCAGGCAAGCGATTGAAGATTTGTTGGGAAAAGGAGTTTATCCGCTTTTGGCCATCGATGTTCAAGGCGCGGCGGCTATCAAAAAGAAAATGCCCGATGCGGTTTTAATTTTCTTGGCCCCCCCATCGCTGGAATCCTTAAAAATTCGCCTGGAGAAGCGAAGGGATTCCAAGGACGACATGATGAAGCGCCTGGCTGATTCCAGAGACGAAATTTTGGCGGCGAAAAATTACGACTATATCGTCGTCAATGATGACTTGGAAAAAGCAGTTTCCCAGATAGATTCGATTATCACGGCTGAGAAACTTAAGGTTTCTCGCCAAGAATTGTCTAAGCTTTTACCGGCTTACACTTAAATTAAACAAGAGGAGGCGTGTCTCAAATGGAAAAAGATAAGGTGGGTGGACAGGCCGCAAAGGGGCCAGAGAGCGCTGATAAACCCCTTGAGTTTTTTATTTTGGATTATCCAAAAAGCAAATATGAAGCCATTCCCCTGGCGGCGGAATGGGCGCAGATTATTCGGCGCAAAGAGGAAAATCGCCATATGACTCCCAATGAAGTTCTTGAAATGGCGATACGAGATGTTTTGAGCGAAAAAGTTACTTTAAAAGACGTTCGCAAGGCGAGCGTCGGAGAGTCGGCGGAGTCACCTGATGCCCTCCTTAACGGCGCGGACAAATCTAAATAAGACCGAGAATCAATCTGTTCCGCCGCGCCCGCGTCGAATCGTTTTGGGCGTGACTGGGTCGATTGCGGCTTATAAAGCGCCGGAAATCATTCGCGGGTTAGTCAAGGCCGGTTTTGAAACGCGTTGCATCCTAACTTCGAGGGCCAAGGATTTTATCACGCCCTTGACCTTGGCCGCCCTTTCTCACTATCCGCCTCTTGAAAACGAAAATGATCCCCGTTTGTGGGAAATGGCCCATTTGTCTTTGGCGGATTGGGCGCCCATTTTGTTGATCGCTCCGGCGACCGCGGACTTTATCGCAAAATTGGCGGCGGGACTGAGCGATAATCTGCTTGCATCCTTGGCTCTTGCCTTTAAAGGGAAGATTATTGTCTGCCCCGCGATGGATGGCGGGATGTGGGAACATCCCGCGACTCAAAGAAATGTCGAGACTATTCGCCAATTTGGTTATGAGATTTGGGGGCCAGAACCTGGAGAACTTGCGAGCGGAAAAATTGGAATTGGCCGGATGGTTTCCCCTCAGACAATTGTCGAGCGTATAAAAAACTTGTCTCTAGCTAAAAAAGTGCGGATGAGGAAATTTGCATAATGGGTTTTTCTTGGCGCGGTTTGCGCGTTCTCTTGACCTCGGGTCCTACGCGGGAATTTATCGATCCCGTGCGTTTTTTGAGCAATTCTTCCAGCGGCAAGATGGGTTGGGCTTTGGCTAGCGAGGCGCGGCGGTTGGGAGCGAAAGTCACTGTCATCAGCGGACCGGTCTTGACTCTCCCGCCGAAAGATGTCGAGGTCAAATGGGTAGAAACCGCGCTTGAGATGAGACGCCAAGTTTTAAAAACGGCCGACAAGGCCGATTTGATCGTCTCTGCCGCGGCGGTGACCGATTGGCGGGCTAAAGTCGTTTCCACCGAAAAAATCAAGAAAAAAAACGGCGAGATTGAGATTTCGCTTGTTCCAAACCCCGACATTATCGGCGAAGTTGGAGAAATCAAAAAAAAGAAGGAAGCAACAGCCCAAAAGTTTCCGGCCCTGATCGGTTTTGCGCTAGAAACGAGAGATATGGAATCCTCGGCTTTCAAAAAAATGTGGGAAAAAAATTTGGACATGATCGTCGCTAATTCTCCCGCTACATTATCTTCGGACAATATTCAGGCGACTTTATTGTTGAAAAATGGAGTTAAGAGAAAGTTACCGCTTTTGTCTAAGAGGCTTTGCGCGCGGACAATATTAAAAGAAGCGGAGTCTTTTCTATGAAAGACGCTCGGGCTGAACTCCGCGCCTTGACGGCAGAATTAAAACGCCGGGCCGCTTTGTCAGATGAATTGGATTGGGGTCAGAGACAGATTAAGCGCGAAAAGACTTTTGAAGAATTAAAATTGGAGGTTGAGTCCTGCCAAAAATGCCCGCTGGGAAAAACTCGCATTAAAGCCGTTTTCGGAGTGGGAAATCCACGCGCAAAGGTTATGTTTATCGGAGAAGGCCCTGGCTATTCCGAAGACAGAAAAGGCGAGCCGTTCGTGGGAAGGGCGGGACAATTGCTGGATAAAATACTTGAGTCAATTGGGTTGTCTCGCCAGACGATTTATATCGCCAATACCGTTAAATGCCATCCAATGAAAAACCCCAAGACTCCCGATGCCCGCTCTAACGATCGCCCGCCCAATGAAGAAGAGATCAACGCTTGCCGGCCTTATCTGGATGAGCAAATTGACTTAATCGCGCCGCGATTTATAGTGACCTTGGGAAGCGTTTCAACCAAGGCGATGCTGCATAATGAAGAGCCCATTTCCAAAGTGCGCGGCGTTTGGCGCGAGTATAAAACCGCTTCTGGGCGTTTAGTGGATATTCTCCCCACTTTTCACCCCGCGGCCCTTTTACGCAATCCTGATCTTAAGAAACTCGTATGGATGGATATGAAAAATCTTAGATCTAAACTTGAAAAAGGAGTCTAGAGTTCTTATGGACAGAAAACAATCGGCGAAGACGAAAATGACGCTCGGCGCGGGAATTAAAAATAGCTTTAAAAAGATCGGTAATGTTTTCCAAAACACGATAAAATCAGATGACAAGATTTTTTCATATCTTAAGACCTTCGCCGATGACAAGGGTGTTGCGGCGGTCATGCCCAGCAGCCGCTATTTGGTTGGGCGAACCCTGCGGGCGATGAATATTAAACACGCGAAAAAAATCATTGAATATGGAGCGGCAGAGGGAGTGATGACGCGAAAGATATTAGAAGAGATGCCCAAAGACGGAAAAATTCTGTCAATTGAGCTCAACGATTGCTTCTACGAGAAATTAAAATCTCTTCAGTCCGATCCCAGAATGAGCCTTTATCACGGCGATGTTCGCCATATCGATTCGATCGCGAAAGCGCATGGTTTTCCTGCGGGAGAAATTGATGTGATCGTCTCCGGAATCCCCTTCGCCTTTTTAAGCGCCAAAGAAAGAGCCGAGTTGTTGTCGAAAACATCTAATCTCTTAAAACCCGGCGGGTGTTTCGTCGCCTATCAAGTGACCACGCATCTGATCCCGATTCTCAAGAATCATTTTCGGAAAGTGAAGATACAATTTGAAATCCGAAACATCCCCCCCCATTTCGTGTTTGCCGCTTTTAAGTAGAAAGTCGAAGAGTTGTCGTTTTAGAGGGCCATGCGCATTGTTGAAGTCGCTTTTCCTATTCCCCTGGACCGCACCTTTCATTACCTGATTGGCGATGGTATTTCTTCTCTCGAGCCTGGAATGCGGGTCAAGGCTCCGTTTGGAACCCGCAAACTCACTGGTTTTGTCGTTTCAATCTTTGAGGGCGAGCCTGCCAGGCCGCTAAAACCCATTGATGAAATTCTAGACCCCGAACCCCTGTTGGATTTAGAAGGCTTTAATTGCGCCTTATGGATGTCTAAGCGTTACGGGGCGCCTTTGGGCGAGTGTCTTAAATCAGTTTTGCCCAGTTTTATTAAATTTCCGTCTTTAAATTCGCACAAGAAAAAGAAAGTTCCGCTTTCCGAAGAGAAGAAAAAAGAAAAGGGGGCGGAGTTCGTTTTGACCCCGGATCAAGCGGCGGCTTTGTCCAAACTCGCCGATAGGCTTAGCTTAAATCAATTTCATGCCGCTTTGATCTACGGGGTTCCCGCTTCGGGAAAAACAGAGGTTTATCGGCGGCTGATTCTTCAGACCGTCAAATCCGGCGCGCAGGCTTTATTTTTGGTTCCGGAAATTTCCTTGGCCGGGCCTTTTTTTAAAGAGTTTTCGAGCCTGTTTGATTTTCCGGTAGACCTTTGGCACAGCCAGGTCCCTCTCGGCAAGCGCAAACAAGCGTGGATGGGGCTTAGGCAAGGCGAGCCGCGTCTTGTGGTCGGCGCCCGTTCAGCTTCTCTTTTGCCGTTTAAAAATTTAAAGTTGATTGTCATTGATGAGGAACAAGATGAATCTTTCAAGCAGGAAGGACAAATTCCTTATTATCATGCCCGGGATGTGGCCTTTTTTCGGGCCAAAGCCCACCAGTCTCTCCTTATTTTAGGATCGGCGACGCCATCTCTGGAATCTTGGAGTCAGGCTGAAAAAGGCGAAATTGAACTCATTGAAATGTCTCGGCGAGTGTCTTTGATCGCGCGCCCTTCGGTCGTGACGGTTCTCCCTCCCACTCAAGGAAAAACGCTTTCCAATACTCTCGTGGCCAAAATCCAAGAGCGGCTGTTTCGAAGAGAACAGGTTATTTTGCTGGTCAATCGAAGGGGATTCTCAACTCTGATTTTGTGCTCTCGGTGCGGTTGGGCCGCGCGTTGCCCTTCCTGCGGAGTCGCGAAAATCGCGCATGAAAGCTCCGATGGGAAATTATTTCTTCAATGCCATCATTGCGACGCGAAAACTCCGTTGCCTCAGAGTTGCGAAAAATGCGGCCATGCCGTCTTAAGATCCATCGGGGCGGGAACCCAAAAAATTGTCAGCGAACTTAAATCGGTTTTGCCGATGGGAAGAGTCTTGCGTCTGGATCGCGATTCCTTGAGCGAAGACAATAAAGAAGAGAAAAAAATATACGAAAAATTTTTGAGCCAGGAGGCGGATATTTTAGTTGGGACCAAGCTCATCGCCAAAAGTTTTCACTTTCCCAATGTGACTTTAGTCGGCGTTGTCGATTCGGATTTGATGCTGTCGATGCCGGATTTTAGGGCTTCAGAGAGGGCAATGCAGCTTTTAGCCCAGGTAGCTGGGCGTTCCGGCCGCGCCGATAAGCCGGGAGAAGTCATTTTGCAGACTCTTTCCCCCACTCATCCGGCGGTATCCCAGACTATTTCCGGAGATTATGCGCGTTTTGCCGAGGAAGAATTAAAAGCGCGCAAAGACTTGCGTTATCCGCCTTATTGTTCGCTCACCCGGCTTGTTTGGGAGTCCGAAGACAAAGCGCGAGTCCGGCAGGCGGCAGCGGATGCGGCTGAAATACTAAAAGACACCCTTAAAATTTCAGGGCATGAATGCGTCGGCCCCTCTCCGTGCGTGCTGTCTATTTTAAGAAATTTTCACCGCGAACATCTTTTGATTAAGTCTCCCAGCGAACGTTGGCAAGAGGCTTTGTCTGCGGCGCGAAATTTGAAAACTCCCAAGGGCGTTTACTTTAAAATTAACAGCGATCCCTACGATCTTTTTTAATGCTAAAATGGACGAAATGAATTTTAAAGATTCTTTGGCGGCCTTGACACGTGGATGCGTCTCTTTAATCAATGAAAGAGAATTAGCGGATTTGCTTGAGTCCCGGCGCCCTTTGCGGGTAAAACTTGGAGTTGACCCAACCTCTCCGGACCTGCATTTGGGGCATAGCGTCGCCCTCTCAAAATTGCGGGTTTTTCAGGACTTGGGGCACAAGGCCATTCTTATTATTGGAGACTTTACGGCTCTTATCGGAGATCCCTCCGGGCGTGATTCGACAAGACCTTCTTTAAGCCTTGATGAAATTCAAAAAAATGCCGAGACCTATAAGTCCCAGGCTTTTAAGATATTGGATCCGCTCAAAACCGAGATTCGCTATAATTCCGAGTGGCTTAAGCCTTTCATGAGCGAGGGACTTCTTCCCGCGCTCAAATCTATTACCGTTCAGCAGGTTTTGGCCAGGGAAGATTTTAAACAGAGACTCAAAGACAATTCCCCGCTAACGATGTTGGAAACCCTCTATCCGGTCTTCCAAGGCCAAGATTCGGTCGCGGTCAACTCCGATATTGAACTAGGCGGCAACGATCAGTTGACCAATCTCTTGATGGGAAGGAAAATGCAGGAATTGGCCGGACAAAAACCGCAGGTGGTGATGACGGTCCCTCTTCTGGTGGGGCTTGATGGGGTCAAAAAAATGTCAAAATCTTATGGGAATGCGATCGGCTTGACAGACAGCCCCCGTGATATTTTTGGAAAAACGATGTCTTTGTCGGATGAACTGATGATCAGTTATTACGAGCTTTTGACAAACCTCAATTTAGATGAGACGCGCGCTTTGCACCCGATGGCGGCCAAAAAAAACTTGGCGCAGATTTTAACAGCGCGTTTTCATGGAGAAAAAGTCGCTCTTGAGGAAAGAAACTTTTTTGAAGAGACCTTTTCAAAAAAGAGTCTCCCGCAGGATATTCCCGCTGCTATCTTTTCTCCTTCGGTCAGTCTTATTGAAATGATTTTAAAATCCGGCGCCGCCAAATCGAAAAATGAGGCGCGGAGACTTTTAGACCAGGGGGCGGTCAAAATAGACGGAAATAAGGTCACGGAAGATCGTCCGGAACCCCTTCCGCGAAAATTTACCTTGCAGGCGGGAAAGCGTCATTTTTTGTCGGTTGAAATTATATCGGAAAAAGAGGAGATTAAATGAAAAAAAAGACTTATCTCGCAGTCGTTGCCGCGCTCGGGTTTTCCGTCTTTTCAGGAAAACTCCAAGCTCAAAATCAGCCGCAATCGTGGGACGCCAGAATTACTTCCCTTAAGGGGAGCGTTAGTTTCTATCCGGCTAAGTCTCCGCAGCAGGGATATGCCGCAGTTCCCGGGCTTCCGCTTGAGTCTGGAGACCGAATCGTCACCAACGCTGATGGCCAGGCCCAAATCGCTTTTAATGGAAGCGGGGTCATCACTCTGACGCCTAATTCCAGTTTGACCGTCAAAGCCTTAAGTCAGGCCAAGACCTCTCTTTTTCTGGGTCTGGGAAATATTATCGCCAAATTCGACCATCTCTTATCCGCGCAAAATCTTCAAGTTCAGACTCCGATGGCGGTCGCCGCCATTCGCGGGACGGAATTTGGCGTAGGAGTGTCTCCCAAAAACGTCTCAAAAATCGGAGTTTTTGACGAGGGCAAGGTCGAAGTGACAAACCATGCCGGACATCAATTTTTAAAACCGCATCAAGAACTTTCGGTGAAATCAAAAAACGAGAAACTTCCCCATCCTCGTCCTCTTCAGTATTTCTTGAAATATAGAAAACAAATGGCGGATGTTCGCAAATCCTTGGCCTCCGTTCATCTGAAGTGGAAGCAAAAACATAAAGATGTTTTCAGGCAATCAGGCCCTAATCGCCATGCCGTTCGCAAGAGCTTTATGCGTCAAATGAGAAGATTAGGCAGACAGAGGCGAAATTCTGGACAATAGAGTTTATGCCTGTCTTAGAAAAATCGGCGGGAGAGAAAGAAGAGATTGAGCCATTGACATTGTCGGGGATTCCGGTCCGTTTAATTTACGGGCCGGAAGACCTCTCTCCGATTGGTTTTGAGACCGCTATCGGGCGCCCTGGGCGCTATCCTTTTACCAGGGGGCTTAAAAGCGGAGGCTACCGGACCGGGCATTGGACGATGCGGCAATTTGCCGGGCATAAGACCGCTAAAGACACCAACGAGCGCTTTAAATATTTGCTCGCCCATGGAGAAACCGGCCTTTCAACGGCTTTTGACTTGCCGACATTGATGGGGCTTGATTCTGATGATCCCCGCTCTTTAGGCGAGGTTGGTCGGGAAGGCGTGGCGGTTGACAGCCTGGCGGATATGGAAGCTCTTTTTTCCGGAATCGACATCGCCAAGGTTTCGACCTCGATGACGATCAACCTGCCGGCCCCGATTCTTCTCTGCATGTATCTGGCGGTGGCTAAAAAGCAAGGGGTTCCGTTTAAGCGCGTTCGCGGAACTTGTCAGACCGATATTTTAAAAGAGTACATCGCTCAAAACGAGTATCTGTTTCCCCCAGAAGCCTCTTTGCGGATTGTTTTAGACACGATTGAATTTTGCGTGCGGGAGGTCCCGCGTTTTTATCCTATTTCCATTTCCGGCTACCATATCCGGGAAGCCGGGGCCGACGCGGTTCAGGAATTAGCCTTTACATTGGCCGATGGGCGCGAGTATGTCGAACGCTTGATTAAAAGAGGGCTTGGCGTCGATGATTTCGCCTCGCATCTTTCATTTTTCTTCGATGTCCACAATTATTTCTTTGAAGAGATCGGAAAATTGCGGGCGGCCCGCAGAATTTGGGCGACGATGATGAAAGAGGAGTTTGGCGCTAAGCGGGAAATTTCCTGGATGCTTCCCATGCATTGTCAGACCGCCGGCGTGAGTTTAACGGCGCAGCAACCCCTGACCAACATCGTGCGCGTCGCCTATCAGGCTTTGGCCGCGGTCTTGGGAGGAACGCAGAGTTTACACACGAACTCTTATGACGAGGCTTTGTCCTTGCCCACCGATCAGGCGGTGCGCATAGCCCTTAGAACCCAGCAGATCCTCGCTTTTGAAAGCGGCGTCACCGACACCCCGGATCCTTTCGGCGGATCTTATTACTTGGAATCATTGACCGATGAAATCTTTTCCCGCTCATCCGCCTTAATGAAGAAAATTAAGGATTTAGGCGGGGTGGTTCCGGCCATTGAAAAAGGCTTTTTTCATAGAGAAATCGCCGAGACCGCTTATCGTTTCGAGGTTGATTTGGCGGAAAAGAGAAGAAAAATTGTCAGCGTCAATGTTTTCGCCTCGGATTCCCAAAGGCCGAAGATTTTGGAAATCAAAAATTCGGTTGAGGCCCGTCAGGTTCGCTCCTTAAAAAAATTGCGCAAATCAAGAGATAATGACGCCGTTAAAAAGGCTTTGGCGCGAGTTAAAGACGCGGCTCTTGGAACGACGAATATTCTTCCTTCGATTATGGAAGCGGTAGAATCTTACGCGACCGTCGGAGAAATTATTTCCGTCCTCAAAGATTCTTTTGGAGAATGTCCCGTCTTTGGCAATTAGCTCCTAGTTGAAAACGTGGTCAATAGAAGGCTCTTAGTCGCTTTGGGATCGGTTTTAGTTTTTCTTTCCCTTATTTTATTTTTTTCCCGTAAACCTAAAGAACGGGTTTTGGTCAATCTCCCCGAAGGGGTTTCTGCGGCTCAAGCGGCGGCAATTCTTAAGGACAAAGGCGTTATCGCCTCAAAACTGGTCTTTCGCGCGGCGGCAAAATTAACCGGGGTTGACCGCCATATCGAAGCCGGCGTCTATCAACTTGAAAAACATATGTGGCTTTTCTCGCTTTTAAAAATCCTTGATGAAGGCTCGACCCGGGGAATTAAGGTGGTGATCCCAGAGGGTTTCTCTGCCCGCCAGATTGCAGAAAGACTTGAGGCGTTGGGCATTTGTCCGGCCATTGACTTTGAAAATTACGTGGCGGCCAGGAGTTTGGAGGGATATCTGTTTCCGTCAGTCTATTATTTTAACCCCAAGACTCCCTCTTCCAAGGTCGCGCAAAAAATGGAAGATGAATTTTTTCGGGTGATTGGAACGGCTTATCAGAAAACGAGTCCAAAACCCTATTTAAATTTTCGCCAAGCCGCGATTTTAGCTTCCATTATCCAAAGAGAAGCCGTGTTGGATAAAGAAAGACCCATGATCGCGGCGGTTTATATCAATCGCTTAAGATTACGCATGAAATTAGAAGCCGACCCCACCGTTCAATACGCCTTAGGGCGTTGGAAAAAAGAATTGACAAAGAAAGATCTCAAAGTCGATTCCCCCTATAACACCTATATTTATTATGGTCTTCCTCCCGGCCCCATCTGCAGTTTCGGGCTTAGTTCTTTCTTGGCGGCCCTTAACCCGGCACAAACAGACGCCCTCTATTTTGTATCCGATGGAGAGGGCGGGCATCGTTTCGCCGCGACGAACGAAGAGCATTTGCGCAATAAAGAGTTGTTTAAGGAGGCCGTGCGCAAAAATAAAGAAAAAAACACCGCCGCTTTTTCTCGTTGACAAGGCGGGGAAATTGATAATAAAATCCTATGGGAAGTTAAATTCGTCTACAAGGAGACAAAATGAAACAGTGGAAGAGTTTGTTGTCCGTCGCCGTGTTGGGAGCGTTTTGTGTTTTTTTGAGCGCGCCTCAGGCTCATGCGGCAAAACATAAGAAGAGCAAAAAGCATAGCGGTGAATCCGTTCAGCCCTCTCAAGAATCTCCCTCGACTTCTCAAGGGGATGATTATGTCAATATCGGGAAAGCGGGGTTTGGCCCAAGTTGGGATTCCGTGCTAGCGCCATCAAACGCCGCCACGGTTAGTTCCACGCAGTTGGGGACTATTGATGGGCGGTATTGGGTGAATCGGGAATTTGGTTTTGATGGAGGCTTTGGCCTTGGTTTCCCTGAAATCAGTCCAAACAATGAAACGTTGATTTCCCTGAGAGCCGAAGGGATGGTTGCGCTCAAGGAAACCAGGCATAATATTTTCTATGCGGATGCCGAGATATTGCCAGCGTTTATCTCTGGCTCGGGGCCGAGTGGCTCTTTATTGGCTTTTCAAGGCGGACTTGGTCTTGAGCATGCGATGAGCGAGATGCCGAATTTGAGCGTCTATACCGAGTGGGAGCCTCTCTCAATTGACGTCTATTCGCCCGGAGGAGGAGCAAGCAGCGCCACGGGTTTCGGTTTCTTCGGCAGCGTGATGAACTTCACGATGGGACTTCGCTACTACTTCTAACAACTGATAAAAAGCCCGGGTTGAACTCGCGCACGCGCGTCGACCCGGGTTTCTTTTTTTGTTAAACTATCTCTATCTTCCATGATCCAGAGTTTGATTTATTCCTTAATCGGAACCCCGAGCGAGCGGACCCTTAAAAAGTATCGCCCTTTGCTTGACGCGGTCAACGCGCTTGAAGCGCAGGTTCAGTCTCTGTCGGATGAGGCGTTTCCTCAAAAAACCGCTGAGCTTAAGGAAAAAGTCCGGCAGGCGGTCGAAGATAAAATGCCGCCGCAACTGCCGGAAGACGAGGAAGCAAAAGAGAAAATTATTAAGGCCGTCTGGCAGGAAGTTTTAGACGGATTTCTTCCCGAGGCTTTTGCTCTCACCCGGGAAGCCTCCCGGCGTTCCATTGGGCTTCGCCAATTCGACGTTCAGATATTAGGCGGGATCGTGTTGCATAACGGGGCGATTGCGGAGATGCGAACCGGAGAAGGAAAGACCTTGGTCGCGACGGCCCCCGCCTATCTTAACTGTTTGCTCAATAGAGGAACTCACATCGTGACGGTCAATGATTATTTGGCCAAGCGCGACTGTGAATGGATGGGAAAGGTTTTTCGTTTCTTGGGCTTGACGGTCGGATATGTTCAGCATGACATGTCTAATGAAGAACGCCGGGCGGCTTACGCTTCGGATGTGACCTATGTCACCAATAACGAGGTCGGTTTTGATTATTTAAGAGACAACATGGTCGTCAGAAAAGAGGACCGGGTCTTAAGGCCTCTTCATTTCGCGATTATAGACGAAGTTGATTCAATTTTGATTGACGAAGCGCGAACCCCTTTAATCATTTCTGGCGCGGCCGAAAAGTCTACCGATCGCTACGCCATTATTAACCGGATCATGCCCGCCCTCAAGGTTCGCAAGATTACCGAAGAAGAGGAAATTCAGGCTAAATACACCGGAGAGGATCTCAGCAAGGGTTACGACGCGATTGTCGACGAAAAAAATCACACCGCAGTTTTAACCGAAGACGGCATACAAAAATGCGAAAAACTCCTGGGAATTCCAAACCTCTATGACGATCTGGAAGGCGAGTGGGTTCATCATATCACGCAGGCATTGCGCGCGCATCATCTTTATTCGAGGGATGTTGATTATGTCGTCAAAGACGGCGAAGTCATTATCGTCGATGAATTTACCGGGCGCTTGATGCCGGGCCGCCGTTGGTCTGACGGTCTTCACCAGGCGGTCGAGACTAAGGAGCATTTGCCGCCGAAAGAAGAAAACCAGACCTTAGCGACGATCACTTTCCAAAATTTCTTTAAGCTTTATAAGAAAATGGCCGGGATGACCGGAACGGCGATGACGGAAGAAGACGAATTTCTAGAAATTTACGCCGTCCCCGTTTATGAAATACCGACTCATCAGAAAATGATCCGGCAGGATTTTTCGGACTTGATTTATCGAACCGAAAGGGAAAAATACCGCGCGATTGCCGATGAAATAAAGGAGTTGTGGAAAACCGGCCGTCCCGTCTTAGTCGGCACCCGCTCGATAGAAAAATCAGAAAAACTGTCGGCGATGTTGCGCTCGGAAGGCATTCCCCATCAGGTTTTAAACGCGAAGTATCATGAGCAAGAAGCCCAGATTATCGCGCAGGCCGGGCGAAAGGGCGCGGTCACCATCGCGACCAATATGGCGGGCCGGGGAACGGATATTTTGCTCGGCGGCAATCCCCAGGATAAAGAAGAGTATGAATTGGTTAAAAGCCTGGGAGGCCTTCATGTTCTAGGAACGGAAAGGCACGAGGCGCGAAGAATTGACAATCAGCTTCGCGGGCGTTGCGGACGGCAGGGAGATCCCGGCTCTTCTCGTTTTTATTTGGCCTTGGATGATGAACTGATGCGTCTTTTCGGATCTGATCGCCTGTCGGTGATCATGGAGAAATTGGGGATGAAGGAAGGCGAGGTTATTGAATCTCGTCTGGTCTCTCGCCAAATTGAAGGCGCGCAGAGGCGGGTTGAAACCCATCACTTCGATGTCCGCAAACAACTCTTAGATTACGACAACGTCATGAATAAGCAGCGGGAAGCCATTTATCGCCTGCGCAACGGCGTTTTAGATAATGAGACTATCACTCCTCAAATTCATCTCATGATGGAAGAAGATTTGAGAGATAAAATCGAAGAAATCGCCCCTGGCGACACCCATGCCGAAACGTGGGATATCCCCACCTTTAAAGCTTATCTCGAGCGAGTTTTCGGCGTCAATTGGAGCGTCAGCCAAGAAGAAATTTTAAAATACGACAAAGCCTCCCTGCTGGAAGAGACCCTTAAAGCCGTTAAGGCGCTTTATCTCGAGCGGGAAAAAGAATTTGAAGGCTTTGATTTCCGCGAAATTGAGCGGATGATTCTTCTTCAGATGATTGATCGCGCCTGGAAGGGACATCTCTACGATCTCGATCATCTGAAAAAATCCATTGGCCTGCGCGCCTATGGGCAAAAAGACCCGAAAATCGAATATCAGAGGGAATCTTTTATTCTCTTTGAGGCGATGTTGGCGAAAATTCGGGAACAAGTCATTGAGTATCTCTTTAAAGTGGAGGCCCCCAAGATCGCTCCGCCCCGCCCGGCTGTTGAGATGACGATGAATCACCAAGAAGTGGCTCAAGGGGCGAAAAATGGACGGGCCGCGTCCAAAAACACTCTTGAGAAACAGTCGGACGATTCTTTGCCTGAGCTGGCCAAAATCGGCCGCAACGATCCCTGTTACTGCGGCTCCGGCAAAAAGTATAAGAAGTGCCACGGCGCTTGACAAAAAAGGGGACTGTCCCCTTTTTTTACTCTGTTATTTCCGGAGTTTTAACGGCCCTTTGCCTTCCCCTACCCGGGCTTTGTTTTTTGGGCTGGATTTCTCTGGTCCCCTTGTGTTTCGTTTGTCGTCCGGGTTCTTCAATTCGAGAATCCTTTAAACTTGGCTGGACAGCCGGTTTTTCGTTTCATGCGCTTTCCCTGTTTTGGATTTATCAGACCTGCCGCTTTGCCGGAATTAATATTTTTCTCGCGCTTTTGTCCTGGGTTCTTTTGGCTGCGTTTTTAGGAATTAACTGGGGTTTTGTCTCGGCAGCCGTTTCTTGGCTTGCGTCAAAGCCTTTGGAACTCGTCACTCCTTGGATTTGGGCGGTTTTGTGGTCGGCCTCGGAAGCGCTATGGCTTAAGACCCCGAGACTCTGCATGGATATCCTAAGCTACACGCAATACCGTTTTCTCCCCCTCATTCAAATTGATTCTATTTTAGGACCCTTGGGTTTGGGGTTTTTCGTGCTTTTTTTCAATGCCTCTGTCGCGTATTTTTTATACTGTGAAAAACCAAAAAAACGCCTGGCGCTAGGCTGGGTTTTTATCGCCCTTTTATCTGTCGCTGGAATTTTCGGATATGGAGTTTTAAGCCTTTCTAAAACTCCAAAACAGATTCCCTCATTTGAGCTCGCTATCTTGCAGCCGAATGTGGATCAATATCAAAAATGGACTCTCAATTCCGCTTCGGATATTACCGCGAATTTAGAAGAGCTTCTCTCCGGCCCTTGGGAAAAAAACCCGAGCTTGATTTTGTGGCCGGAAGCGGCCTTGCCGAGGCTGCTGGGAAAAGAAAAGACGATTTCAGAGGCTTCTTTCGCGAGCGTTCGCTGGAAAAGTTATCAAATCGTCGGCGCGGTGGTTCAAGATTCGACTCATCTCTACAATGCCGCTTATTATCTTAACCCCACGGGTCAAACCCAGGGTTTTTACGCCAAAAGAGAATTAGTTCCTTTCGGGGAATACGTTCCGTGGGATTTTTTGCGCCGATTTATCGGATATCTCGACCAATTAGGCGATATGACTAAAGGTCCTTTCTCCCCTCATTTGCTTAGGACCGATTTCGGCAATATTGGTTGCACCATTTGTTATGAAGCGGTTTTTCCCTTTTTATCTCGCAGCGAAGCTCAAAAAGGCGCGCGCGCAATCGCCAATATCACCAACGACGGCTGGTATAAAGAGACCTGGGGGCCTTATCAGCACTTCTATATTAATCGCTTCCGCGCCGTTGAAAATCGCGTCTATGTTTTGCGCGCGGCCAACACCGGTATTTCCGCCGTCATCGATCCCTGGGGGCGAATTATCCGCCGTTTGCCTTTGAATCTCCGGGGGCGGCTTGAGGTTTCTCTTCCCGTTTTAGATCCCTTCCCCCGGCGTTCGTTTTATGCCCGTCACGGGGATTGGTTTGGACTTTTCTGCGTGATCCTAAGCGCGCTTATTTTTCTTTTTCGCTTGACACAAAAAGGGACAGCCCCCTTTTCTTAACCCTATGCGCTTTCTTTATTCTCCGCAGATTGCGGCATTGGGCTTCATATCGGCGGCGGCTATGCTTTGGAAATTGAGCGGACGGCGTTTCTCCATGCCCAGACTCTTTTATGTTTTGTAAAATGATTTGATTTAGATAAAGCGATGTTTCAAGAAACCAAGGGGCAGATTGAAAATCTTAAAGACTGGCTGTTAAATCTTGAGAAATTAGTCGAGCCCCAGAAATTAAAATCCGAAATTTCCCATCGAGAGGCGGAGGCGTCTCAACCGTCTTTCTGGTCGGATTCCGCGCGCGCTAAAAAAAAGTCAAAAGAACTCAACGACCTAAAGAAAAAACTGGAAGAGTTTCTGTCTCTTAAGCGCGATTTGGAGGATATTCAAGCCCATTTAGATTTGGCCTATGAAGCTCAGGATCAGGCGGAACTCAAGGAAATTGAGGAGAATTTAAAGAAATTAGAGGGGCGCTTTCATATTTTGGACGCGACTCTGAAACTATCTGAAGAACACGATTCCTGTGACGCGATCATCAGCTTTCACGCCGGCGCGGGAGGAACGGAAGCCTGCGATTGGAACGAAATGCTGATTCGCATGTACACTCGCTGGGCGCAGAATCGCGGCTTTGTATTTAGCATCACCGATTCTCTCAAAGGCGAAGGCGCGGGAATCAAAAGCCTGACCGCTTTTGTCCGCGGGACCAACGCTTACGGTCTTTTGAAAGGCGAAATTGGGGTTCACCGTTTGGTGCGGATTTCCCCTTTTGACGCCAATAAAAGGCGCCACACTTCTTTTGCCTCGGTGGATGTCCTGGCCGATATTGAAGATGATATTGAAATTGAGGTCTCAGATTCCGATGTCAGGCTTGAAACTTTTCGCGCCGGCGGACACGGAGGCCAAAATGTCAATAAGGTTGAGACCGCGGTAAGGCTGATTCATATTCCGACAGGCATCGTTGTGGGCTGTCAAACAGAGAGAAGCCAGCTCCAAAACCGGCTAAACGCGATGAGAATGCTTAAAGCCAAGCTTTATGAAATTGAGCTCGATAAAAAGCGTTCGAGCGCGGAAAAGCGCTACGATGAGATGGGCTCTATCGCCTGGGGGCATCAAATCCGCAGTTATGTTTTTATGCCCTATCAATTAGTCAAAGACCTTAGGACCGGACATCAAACTTCTCAAATTCAAACAGTAATGGACGGTGGTCTTGATCCTTTTATCGAGGCTTATCTTTCTTGGCTGGCGGCCGGGCGACCTTTGCGGAAAACAGAAATAGAGGAGGTCTAGACAAAGGAGTTTCTCTGTGTTATACTTTCCAAGAGCGCAAGATTATGAAAACGGCCCTAATAGTTGACAATTCTCGTTTGGTTCGCACCTACCTCAAAGAGTTGTTACAAGGCGAAGGTTTTGAAAAAATCCTGGAGGCTTCGAGCGCAAAAGAGGCCATCGCAGCGTTTAACGAACATAAGCCTGATTTAATGACTTTAGACATCATCATGCCGGAAGATTCCGGGATAGATGTTTTGGATGCAATTTCTCCCCAGAAACATCAGACTAAAATCTTAATTGTCACGGATTTTGGGCAAGAATCAGTGGTCCAAAAAGCCCTTCAAACCGGCGCTGCTTCCGTCATTTACAAACCGGTAAGAAAAGATGCGTTAAAGGCGGCCATTGAGGGGCGTCTTGAAGTCGCTTCTAAAACTAAGCCCAAGGCGTTGGTCGTGGATGATTCCATGATGATGCGTGTTTTGGTTCGCGATTTTCTTGAAAAGGCGGGTTGCGAGGTTATTGGAGAGGGAATTGATGTTCCGAGCGGAATCAAGGCCTATCAAGAATTAAAGCCCGATTTGATGACGTTGGATCTTGTTATGCCAGGCGGTTCTGGAATTGATGTTTTAAAGAGTGTCATGGGAGTAAACCCCAAGGCCAATGTCATTATTATCAGCGCCGTCTCTCAAGGGCAGATTACCGAAGAATTAATGGCGATTGGGGCAAAAACGATTATTAATAAGCCCATTACCGGGCAGAAAATAAGTGAGGCCCTTGCAAAAACAGATATCCCCGTTTTTAAATCCGCGCCTCTTTCATCCCCATCCCCCTCTTCCAATGGCAATGGAACCCATGCAGGATGGAATGATTTTCGCGAGATGCTCAAACCAGCGACCGAAAAATGCGTCGAGGCGCTCAACGTTCTTTCTCAGTCAAAATGGGTGATGACCGGAATGGATGTTTATGAGAGAACCTCTTATAACATGCAGGTTTTTCCTCCGGAAGTTAAAGATATCGTGTTTGTCCAAATGTCGGTTTCTAATGATGTTCCCGTGATGGGTCTTTTCGGGGCTCCCCATGATCAATTCTTGAAAATGGCGCAAAAGATGCTCGAGTCTCACTTCTCCAGTTTGGCCGATAAAGACGGGACGGTTCGGCTGATGATTTTAGAATGGGCCAATATTATCGTGACTAATTTTTTAAACGTGTTCGCCGACGCTTTAGGCTATGCGGTGCTGAGCACTCCTCCTGAAATTATTGATTCCTCAGTTGAGGAAGCCATTCGCAAGTCGTCAGTTGAGATTTCAGATATCGCAAAAAAAGTGCTGGCGGCGCAGATTCGTTTTTCGTGCCTTGAATGGAACGCTTCGTGCGAGACAATTCTAATGGTGCGAGAAGACTGTCTGGACCGTATTCTTCCGAAAAAAAAGTAAGGGGGATATTTATGCCTGGCTACAAATTCTTAGTCGTGGATGATTCTGTTTTTACAAGAATGCACATTAAAGGTTTTTTGGAAGGGAAGGGCCATCAAGTTATCGCCGAAGCGGGAAATGCAGAAGAGGCCGTGGCTCTCTATCAATCAAAAAAACCAGATCTCACGACGATGGATCTCAATATGCCGGGACGCTCTGGGCTTGAGGCCATTAAGGAAATCAAAAAAATTGATCCGAATGCTCGATTTATTATTGTCAGTGCGGTAGACCAGAAACTTGTCCATGACGAATACTCCGCATGGAAGGCGTGCGAATATGTCGGTAAACCGCCGGAGTGGGATAATTTAAACGCCGCAATCAATAAATTGATGAAAAGCCCTGCCTAAAAGATTCTATCCTCCGCCGGGGCGGTAGTTTTGGGTTTTCCATTACGCAAGTTAAGTCCGGATATTATCTGGAAAACTGCGCGATTTCTTCATGTATTTTTATTAATTCGCAGAGAATCGCCTGAGGATTGTTTTTTAAGGCATTTTCCGGCATGGATGGTATAATGGCGGTTTTAGGGTCTTGAACTAAAACTTTCCCTCCTTGAGCGAGAATGGCTTTGGCTCCTTCGGCCCCATCGGTGCCCATCCCTGATAAGATGACAGCCATGGCGTTTCTTTTAAAATTTTCCGCCAGCGAGATGAGAAACTCATCCAAATTCGGCTGAAGCGGCACTTGGCCAGGCTTAAATTTTCGGGCATTCTCTAAAATCGCTATTTTCCCGACATAACTTCTTTCAAACATGAGAGTTTTTTGAACCGGAGATAAAATGACGGCGTCTTCTCTAAGAATTTCTCCCCCTTTGGCCATCGCGACGGGCTTAGGTAAACTTTTTGACAAAAAATCTTTAAATCCATCCCAAACTGGGGCGCTCATATGCTGGCAGACAAGAGTTGCGGCCCCGAAATTTTTCGGGAGTTTAAGAAGAATTTCTTTAAGAAGTTCCACCGCGCCGGTAGATCCCACAATTCCCAAGGCTTTTTGAGCTGGCAGGGTTGTCTGAAATGGGTAATTTCCCGAGCGATTTTTTAAATATTGGGAGAGGAGCGTTTCTTTTGATGTATTGGCGAGTTGAAAAATGGTTTCGCCTATTTCTGGGAGAGCCCAACTTAAAGAAAGATCGGTCACGGGCTTTGGGTAAAGCAGTGACACCCCGAGACGATAGGCTTCTTGGGATATTTCAGAGCTGATCGGGTAATGAGAAGGCAAAAGAAGAATAATTGGAATGGGTTTTTCTCTCATTATCTGCTCAGTCATGTAGAGAGCGTCATGCGGTTTTAAGAAAAAATCGAGAATTACAACTTGAGGAGAATATTTAAGAAGGGCGGGAAGAATCTCAGAACTACCGCTGAGTTTGGCTATGACCGATATTCCCAGCCCCTCAAGAGCTTGGGATAATTTGTTTTGAAATTCAGCCGACTCTGAGACCAATATAATTCTTGGCTGAGACGCCTCAAGATGGGAAGGAGTTTGGGCTTTTGAGTCAAACTTGACTTTATCAAAACCCATATTATTTCAAGCTCGCTTTCATATTGGGATATTTTACCTTAAGAAGGATTTGATTTCCTTAATATTCCGGGATGAATCCCTGAAGTGTCAAATAACTTGTCATAGGCGTTTCCAACGAGGACTTCAGAGGCGCCAAGAATAAGAAGCCCCCCCAACTCAAGGGCCTTGTGAAAATTATGCAGAGCCTTATCCTTTGCTTCTTGTGCTAAATAAATCATGGAGTTTCTGCATAAAATGACTTGGCAGCTCGTGATGAAGGGCTCATTGAGATAACTGTGTTCGCGATAGCGAACCATCGAAGCAATCTTTGGGGAAATTTTATAATTCCCGTCTTTTTCTTTTGTAAAGAATAATTTAATTCTTTTTTCGGAAAGAGTTGAAACTGATTTTTCCGTGTAAATTCCGGCCTTGGCCTTTGCCAAGGCGATGGGGTCGACGTCTGAGGCATAGATGGAAATTGGCGGCGGATTAGTGCTTAAGAGACTCATCTCATAAGCGAGAATGGCGAGGCTATAAGGCTCTTCTCCAATAGAGCATCCAGCTGACCAAATCGTTAATGGGTGAGGACGCGAGAACAAAGGCCTAAAGACGTTTTTCTCGATATAGCTCCATACCGGAGGATCTCGGAAAAATTCAGTGACGTTAATGGTGAGAGTGTCAAAAAGAATGTCCCATTCTTCCTGGTGAGTCGCGAGATAGGCTTCATAAGCGGCGTAATCATTTTCTTTTAATTTGACCGAAAGAAAACGCGATTGAATGCGCCTTTGAATGAAGGTTGAACGATATTCTCTGAAATCAAGCCCGCGGCGATTTTGAAGGCGCCCTAAAATGCGAAGAAGAATCTGCTCCGGCGGATCTTGGCTTAAATTGGCCATTTTGCCGCCTGGAGACTAATTAACTTCTGGCCATCTCCATTTCGCCAGATTGTCCGCGCAGTTTAAAGGTTTTGATGATATTGTTAAGCGTGTCGGACATTTCTTGAAGCTCAAGCGACGAGGAATAGGTTTTTTGGGCGTCTTCAACGAAACTTTGGCTAAGACTTGTGACAAGCTCAACAGAAGCCGATATTTCTTCGGTAGTCGCTGAATGTTCTTCGGCCGCAGCCGCAATTTGGCTGACCATGTCGGTCATTTGTCCGACCACAAGAACGATGCGCTTTAAGGCTTCTCCCGCTTTGTTGGCGAGCTCCACTCCCTTGGTCACTTCAAGGCCGCCTTCTTCCATGGCCTTGACCGCTCCCTTGGTATCGGACTGAATTTTCCCGATCATCTGGGAAATTTCTTTGGTTTCTTGAGTGATGCGCTCGGCGAGTTTTCTGACCTCATCGGCGACGACGGCAAAACCGCGTCCTTGTTCTCCGGCGCGCGCCGCCTCAATGGCGGCGTTGAGGGCTAGAAGGTTGGTTTGGTCGGCGATATCTTCAATGACCTTGATAATCGCGCCGATTTGATCGGAAGATTTTCCTAGCGCGTGAACCACCTGGGTTGAGGCTTGCATGGTTTGGCTAATCAGCTGCATTCCATGCACCGTTTGATCGACAATTTCTCCTCCGGATCTGGCTTCTTGCGCGGCCTGTTGAGCCGACTCGGCGGCTCTCTGGGAGTTTCGCGCGACCTCGGCTACGGTTTTATTGAGTTCGACCAAGGCTTTGGCGACCTGAGCGCTCTGGTTCGATTGTTTAATCGCGCTGTCTTTAATGGTCGTGGCCGATTGGCCCATTCCTTGAGCGGAGCGGGACAATAGAGCGACCGCGTCCACCAATTTCCCGACCACGCTGCCTAATTTGTGGGTAAAGTCGTTAAAACAACGTCCCAAGAGGCCCAACTCATCGTCGCGGGAGATTTTGATTTCTTTGGTTAAATCTCCTTCTCCAAGTTCATTGCCAAATTGAATTAGATCTTTAATTTGGCTGACTGTCGCGGTCGTGAAAAGATAGGTGGGGATGGTGACGATTAAAATGACAAGAATGAGCGCCGCCGCCGAAGCGAGAATCCCGCGATTAATAGCTTTGGCGGTTTCCTGATCGAAAATGGTAATAAGATCGCTTGAGGTTTGAGAGAGTTGGTCGGTCGTTTTTTGATTGTCGGCGTAGCTGCTTCCGATGTTGGTTTCGGATTTTGAATAGGCCTCAGCGATGGCTCTGCCTTGGGTTTGGAAATTTTCAAACAGCCGATTCATTTCTTTGAGCTTGGGAAGGACATTCATATTGTCCTGATAATGATTCATGAGATCGGAGATGATTTTAGAGATATCGGCGACTTGCGGATCCACTTTCTCTTTGTCGTTGATCCAACTCATCGGGAAAGAAGTGACTTGGTTGATTAGGGCGGAGACTTCCGTTCTAAGCACCATCACTCGGTCCATATCCTGAACTACGGATTTGACCTTCATGGACATGATTGTATTAAACCCCAATACAAAAATAATAAAGGCCATCAGCCCAAATACTCCAAGCATGATTCTTTTTAAGAGAATACTTTTCATTTAGATTTTTTCCTCCCCTTTTATGCTTTGTCTATATTAGCTTTTTTATGCGTTGTGTAGAACCTTGTGTAATACGAATTTCTCCTGTGGCGGTCAAAAGCTCAACAGTCCGAGCTTGGGCGCCGCCGATTTCTTCTCCGACTAGAAAAATTCCCGCCTTTTTTATTTCCGAACGCAGTACCTCGGCGTTAGAGGGGCCGATGGTTCCGTTGATAACGGAGCTAGCCATTGGCATTGAAGCTCCTCCGGCGATGAAAGCGGATAATTTCCCTTTGGCGCGAATCTGGCTGACGAGCGCCGGAACTGCGGTATCGGCATATTTTCCGGGTCGGAGAATTACAGCGTCTTTAGATGGGTTTTGCGCGAGCATGACGTGCGCCATTCCCCCTTTTTTTTGCGTGGGGTCATAAATGATTGCGGCTACGCAAGAGCCGAGATCGCTGGCCCTCAAAACGGTGGGGGCGGTCGCGATTTCAAGGCTCCCAATAGAGACGGGCACCATGGCGGATTTGCCTTCCTGCGCCCAAAATCTTAAATTTTCCGAAGCGTCGCGGGAGAGAGAAAATAAGAAGTATCCGAGCTTTTGAGATAATCCCCAAGAGATGTCGGAATGCAGGATAACGCCTTTTTTGTCGAAACTTTGGATGCGCAAGAGTTTTTCCCAACTTTTTCCCCATTCGAGAACTTCTAGGACTGGGACTGAGGAATAAGATTCCATGCGGAACAAAGCCCCAAAATCTTTAAGCAAAGCGTTGACAAAGATGTTGGTGGCCTCTTCCAGTATGGACTTTTTCATGGCATCGTTGTTCAGATTGCCTGCGAGTCCGTTAGCCGCGAGGATGGAGTCCAGTAAAGGCTTTGTTTGAGTCTGGGAATAAGCGAAGGTCGCGACGCCGTTCAAATCTCCCTGGATAAACTGAGAGACGTTATAGACCAGTTCGTGAGAAGGGAAAAAACCAAGAGGCAATGCAGAGGAAGAAACCGCCTCTAAAATCCCGTGGCGCATGGTTCTTACGGATGTTTTGAGCAAATCCGAAAGGGCTAAACACCCGCCCAGAGAAGCGTGGGCTAAACGCTCTTCAATTTTTTGCTTTTCTTTAATTCCCCAAAGAGATTTGGCGTCTGCGGCTTGCGGGTTATTCAAAAAAGACCTCCACTTTTGCCCCATCTTCAAGCGGAGAGGTAAAAAATGCCTGTTGCCCGTTGAGCCTCACGTAAAGTTTTTTTCCGGCAGATGAAGACGTGTCGATTTGAATAAAGCGCAACGCATCGGCTAAGAGAGGCGCATGGGATGGGTTATTATCGATAGAAATGGCTTTCCCGTTAACCCAAACGTTGATTCGTTGGTTAGATAAAGGAGCTCTCTGTTGCGGTAACAAAATCGGCGGCTTGAGGGGCGCTATTCCTTCAGATTCCTGATGCTTGGGAGAAATTGAAAAATAACTTCCACGAAGTTTCGGAGGTAAATTTTCATGAGATTTCCATGTGGCTAAAGGCGATATTTTTCCCAGGGGTGGATGTTCTAGTGGAGGAGCGGGAGTGAGCGTAATCTTATCCCCATCTTGAACTACGCGGCTTAAAGAGGCAACTTCCCCATTGACGCGCCATCCTCCTTGATTCCGTTCCGCTGGGGTCAGAATGTCGCCCAAGGGAACTCTTAAGGTGGTTAAACGCATTCGGTCTTTGAGCGGAGCGCTGAGGCTGATTGGAATTCCATCTGAGAAAATGCGAAGGGGGATTTCCCTCATGATCGTATTGACTAAAACGGTAGTTCGAGAAAAGCCTATCGCTTCTCCCACAGTTCCCTCGAGATGCTGGGAGTTCGGAATTTTAAATGCAATGGAATCGAGCTCGTTGATGGGTTCTTCAATCGATACCGCTCTTTGATTGAGAGATATCTCGGGAAGAGAAGTATTATGAGGCTTAAAAATGCGAAATTTACCGTTAAGCGTAAAGGTTTTAGACGGCCCAGGCCATCCGAAAATTTTTTTTGGAGAAATTCCGGCAGCGACTAGCGCGGAGAAAACGGTTGGCGATTTCTCTCCCAGCGTTAAAACGAAGGTCCGTCGTCCATTGACTAGAAGCTTTTTAAAACGGAGCCCTTTGTTGTTAGCCGCGATCTCAAGAGTGCCGAGAGGCGTAGCGGCTTCCGGTCCCCAAGAATTTAATTTTTCCTTTTGGACGTAGTGATCGCAGAGAGGGCGGGAGATTCCCACTTTGAGCGAAGATATTTCCAAGGCTTCCGCCAACATTTGAGTAAATCCGGGCAACAGGCTTCCGCCGCCAACGCAGAGAACCGCTTGCGGGGCTTTCCCATAACTGGCTTCAAGAATGGATCCAGCGATACGAGCGGTTAGCTCAAGCAAAACGGAATTAACGGAGGCTTGAATATCTTTGAGCGAAATTTTGACTTTTCTTCCAAAAATATCGGAGGTCTCAAGCGTCTGAACAGGAGGCGCCGCAAGAATGCTGTCCGAAGATTCCTCGCGACGCATCATTTCGGCGGAAAATTTCCGTTTGACGTCTTCGGCTCGCAAGAAATCAAGTAAAAATGAGTCAGCAATTTTCTCGGTGATGGAGTCTCCCGCTTGCGGCACCATTGCGAAAGATTGGATGGTCCCTTGAGAGACAAAGGCGATATCCGATGTCCCAGCCCCGACATCTATTAGAGCTAAGTTAAGCCTTCGTAAATCTCGGTTGACCACGGCTTGAAGGGCGGCAATGGGTTCTAGCGTAATGGAAGATACCGAGAGACCCAAGGATTCGAGGACATCGATTTGGCTTTCGAGTACGCGATAGGGCAAGAAACTCGCCAAAACCTCGATTTCAAGTTCTTGACCATAATGTCCAAGAGGATTTTGAATTATCTCTCCGTCAATTGAGGTTTTGCTGACGACGTAACCAACACAGGAATACTGTGGGCGGGTATCGGTTTCTTTGGGGGTAAATTTAGACAGAGCTTCTTCCAAAGCTTTCCATGTTCCCTCATCGATTTCATGTTTTCCAAAAGGGCTTCCATCGGGCCGGCAGCTGACGACGAATTTGCCCTTGGCTGTTTTTAAATTCCGCCCGGCGACCGCGATAGCGACTTCTTGAGGCCTCTTGCCGCGGCGCTCTGAAAGAGAATCGAGGACTTGAGCCGTGACTTCGGCGACTGCGCGGACATCTTCAATCTGGCCGGCGCTCATGGATCTGGTTGGATGTTCTCTCATTTCGGCATCTAAAATTTCGATTTCCGTGTTTTTATCCGCGGTTGGAGTGACGCGAGCGATCAGCCCCATTACTTTTCGGGTTCCGATATCGAGCGCGAAAATTTCAGAATGAGTTTCTTTTTGCATTGAAATTAGAGATATCCCTCTTGAACGTCTAAAATCAGTATCGCGCGCCCGTCGCCCAAGATGCTTGCCCCGCCGACTCCTGGAAGTTGCTTAAGAAATCCTGTCAAATTCTTGAGTACTATTTCTTGCCTGCCTAACAGGTGGTCGACCGCCAAGGAGAATTTGGACTTGCGAGAGTGAACAATTAGCGCATGTTCGTCTAAAACTCGGCCATTGGATACGAGTTGCTGGCCTTTGATATGGAAGATATCTCTTAGGCGCACTAAAGGCAAAACTTCATTTCTCAAGACCACGACTTCTTTTTTGTCGATAATAGTGGGCTTTACATTGTCAAGGGAAATGAGCTCAACAACATCTGACAACGGGATGGCGAAGGTTTGATCTCCCACGACGAAAAGGAGCGCCTGAAGGATGGCGAGGTTGAGCGGTAGAAACAAGGAAAAACGGGAGCCTTTCCCAAGATGAGATTCTATCTCAAGATGTCCATTAACCGATTCAACGGATTCCTGGACTGCGTCCATTCCTACTCCACGCCCCGAGAATTGAGTGATTTCTTCTTTGGTGCTGAGATTTGGACGACAAATAAGATAAAGCGCTTCTTGGTCTTCCATTTTTGCCGCAGCTTCCGGCGTAATGATTCCCATTGAAACCGCTTTGTTTTTAACCTTGGCTACGTCTATGCCGCCGCCGTCGTCAACGACATCAATGACTGCGTAGCCTTTTTCTTTGCGCGCGACCAGAGAAAGCGTCGCAACGGGATTTTTCCCGGAGGCCAAACGCGCTTCTTTTGATTCAATGCCGTGATCGATAGCATTTCTAAGGAGATGCACGACAGCCTCGTTTATCTTTTCAAAAAGAACGCGGTCAACCGATATTCCGTTGTCTTGAATGACAAAATTAACTTCTTTTTTTAGCTCGTGAGATACGTCCCTGACCACTCGCCCGTAGCGCTGAAAAATATCGTCGACCGGAACAAGACGGGTTTGCAAAACTTCTTCCTGGAGTTGTCCGCTTAAACGCTCGACGAATTTAACTTCCGCTTCCAGGGCGGAAGCCCCCAATTCTTTGCTGTATTGAATCAGGCGGCTTTTGGAGATGGCTAGCTCTCCCACTAAGTTCATCATCGCGTCTAAATGAGAAAGTTGAACGCGGACAGTCATTTTTGAAAGAGTGTCGGAATGAGCGGGCTGCTGTTTCGGCTCTTCTGCCGTTAGGACCGCCGTTGTTCCCGATGAGGCTTCCTGCCGCGCCAAGGACGGCTCCGCTACCGGAGGCGTTGGGGCCGCTGGAATGGAAGGCGTTTGGGTTGGCGAGGGTTGGAGAGAAAAAGGCGTCGGTTCGGGAAGAGGCTCTGGGGCGGGCTCTTGTTCCTGAAGCTCTTGCGCTTGAGACTCAAGATTAACCGACGGCTGTTCCGGAAGACTTTGGACTTGTCTAGTTTGCTGGACCGGTGTTGATGTCGCGGAAGGAACGGGAGAAGTTTCTTTGGATGAGTAAGCTTTAAGATGAGCCAAAAATTCATCAATATTGATTGTGTCTTTTTCTTCTTGAAATTCCTTGACCAAGGCTCTGAAAATATCAAGAGAATCCAAGAGAAGTTGGGCGCTTTCTTGGGTGAACGGCTTTTTGCCATTTTTTACGTCATCAAGCGCGTCTTCAAGATGGTGAGCTAGTTCCGCCATTTTATCAAAACCCATGGTGGCGGAATTTCCCTTTAGCGTGTGGAGAGACTGGAAAATATCGCGGCGGACATTTTCATCGGAAGCGCTTTTCTCAAGAGAAAGAGTCGCTTGTTCCAAGCGCCCCAGAATTTCTTCGCACTCTCCAACAAAAAGAGCGCGGAGTTTAGCGAGATCCATCGGCGACTATTTTTTGCTCCACTCTGCGTTTTCAAGAATCATTTTTTCGATATTCTTGAGAATCTTATCCATATCGAGAAGCAACACCAGATGGCCCGATCTTTTGGCGACTCCGGTAATGTATTCGACGTCTATTTTAGGGAGATTTTCCGGAACAGCTTCGATTGAGTCCGGAGGAATGCGAATAACTCCGACCACGGCGTCAACGGTAAAGCCGACCATCTGGGTTTCAACATGGGCTACGATGATGCGGGCTTGTTGCAAGTCGGTTTCGCCATGAACGGCAAAACGCTCTTTGAGATCTAAAAGCGGAATAATTTTCCCGCGTAAATTGCAGATGCCCTTGACGAATTCCGGCATATTGGGAATAAGGGTAATAGCCGCAGAACGAACGATCTCCTGGACTTGGGTCGCCATAACGGCGTACTCTTCTTGCCCAAGCCGGAATTGCACCCATTGAACGCCGTCGCTTTTCGCTTCCGCCATGACCTAGGCCGCCTGAGAAGGCTTCGGTTTGATAAAACCTTCCAATTTCGTCTTAAGTCTGTCTTGTTGCAAGGGTTTGACGATATAGCTGTCGGCGCCGCAGGCCATGGCTTTTTCGACATCTTTAACCGCGTCGGCTCCGGTAGCCATAATCACAGGGACTCCCTGGAGTTTTGGATTTCGTTTAATTGAAACGCAGGTTTCAAATCCGTCGATTCCTGGCATCATCGCGTCAAGCAAAATCAAGGCGGGTTTCTCTTTTTCCGCGAGCTTGATGCCTTCCGCTCCGCTGGTGGCTTGGATTACGTCGTAAGCAAGAGATTCAAGCATCAGTTTTGTCACTGCTAGTACGGTCTGGGAATCATCTATATGAACAATCAAAGGTCTTGTGCGGCTACTGCTGCTACCAAACCAAGCCATAATTTTCCCCCTTACGCGTTCTTTAGAGCCATTCTAGCAAAAAGATTCATATTTTCCGAACATTTTTAAGATTTTTTTTGTTCATCGGCGGTGGATAGTTTGATGAAATTTTCAAGCTTAGCTTTGAGCCTGTTTCTTTCAATGGGCTTGACTAAATAGCTGTTGGCGCCAGCCGCCATCGCTTGTTCGACATCTTTGACGGTGTCAAGACCGGTCAGCATGATGACGGGAATATCTTTGGTCTTAGGGTCTCTCTTTAATTTGATGCAGGTTTCATAACCGTCCATCACCGGCATCATCGCGTCAAGCAAAATTAAGGAGGGTTTTTCTTTTGCCGCTATTTTAATGCCATCTGGCCCGGTGTTCGCTTGAATGACGTCAAGGCCTAAACTTTCCAAGATTAATTTGAGGGTTGACAAGATAATATATTCATCGTCTACATGCAAGATCAGCGGCTTTGCCCTATTTTGAAACCAAGCCATAATAATTTCCTCCTCTGTCGCTATTTAACCGCTTTAGGCGCCATCTTTAGATTCTGGGCATGAGGTAGGCGAATGAGAACGCAGGTACCAGCACTTCCAGAAGAAGAGAGAGTGATCACTCCCTCGTGTGCCAAAACTATTTTTTCTGCCCAGCTAAGGCCTAAACCAGAATGATCTTTTTTTAAAGTAAAAAATGGTTCAAAACAGTGTTCTTGGGCATAAGCGCTGATGCCTGGACCTTGATCCTGAATGGAAATATAAACCGAAGAGTGCATGCGATCTGCATAGACTCCAAGGCTTAAAACTCCCCCTGGTTCTCGCATCGCTTCTTCTGCGTTATTAAGAATTTCTTTGAGCGCTCGCTCCATCCATTTTGCGTCAATCAGGATAGGGTTAAGGCCAGAAGTGTCCATTTCCCAGCGCAGGGTTATGTGAGGAGTTTGAGATACTTTGTGCCGCGAAACCACTTCTTTGAGAAATGAATCCACGGCGGCGGGAGCTTTTTCCAAGGCAAGTTGGCGCATGATTTCGGAATAGCTGTCGAGAAGCTTAACCGCTTGTTCAACGGCTTGCTTGACTAAGCGAAAAGTTCTCTCTGACAGCGCCTTGTCTTCTTTCTTTGTTAAAAAAAAATCAATGAGGCCTGGAAGACTGCCAATATTGCTACGGAGATGATGGATAAAGGTTTCAGGAGAGTTCCACGCGAAAGTCGAAAAGATTTGAGGAGATTGTTCCGATCCCAAAAGGGTGTCCACTTTTGAGTGCAAGATGGCTTCTGAGTAGGGCTTAAATAGAAAACCGTTTGCCAGCTGGTGAACCCAGGGACTATACCCTTGAGATGAGCTCGTGATTAAAATAGGGAAAGATTTCCCTTCCTTTCTGGCAATTTGGCATATTTCAAAGCCGGAGACCTGCGGCAAATTGAGGTCGAGAAGAACTAGATCGAAAGGTTTGCTTCTTATGAGGTCGACAGCCGTTTGACCATCGGCCGCTTCCGAGATTTCGTGTCCCAGCTTGTTTAAATAGCCTGAGGCCAACTGGCGCATTAGATTTGAATCGTCAACGACCAATATTTTTGCCATGAGTATGGAACTAGTTTACTCAACTAGACCTTTATGAATATAACATCTATTCCTAGGAGTGTCAAGGGAATTGTTTGTGAATTTTTATGTTGTGGGAAAAGCGAAAATTAAGATTGGATCTTGCTTTTCCAGTAAGGCGGCGGCAGTCCGCCTAAAGCGGCGATGGCCAGCTGGCTTAGGATAAAAATGGAAAGCCAAAAAAACGCTTTATCCATCCACCCATATGAGTGAAGCCCGATTCCCAGCATATTGACTCCAAACCAAGAAAGGCTGGTGATGACATTGCCTAAAACAGCCATGACCATCAACCCCCGTTCTCGGATAAAGCCCCCCCATCGCGCGTGAAGAATGATGGCGTTCCATAGGACAATTAACAAAGCTCCGTTTTCCTTGGGGTCCCAGCCCCAAAATCTCCCCCAGGATTGATCGGCCCAAATGCCTCCTAAGACGGTTCCGACAAAGCTGAAAAGAAGGCTAAAACAAATAATTCCATAAGTCATCTGAACCAAGGCTTTAGCGGCCTCTTTATCCAACGAAGGGGTTAAAACCCCCTTGAGAATGTAGAGGATTCCCAAGGTTCCGGCGACAAAAGTAGAGGCGTATCCGACCGTAATCGATGAGACATGGGTGGAAAGCCAGAAGTTGGAGTTGAGAACCGCGCGCATCATTTCCATAGTGTCGCCGGTCATCGCCAAATGATGGGCGATAATTAAAGTGGTAAAGCCGATAATGGATGCCGTCATGGCGGCAAAACCCTTGGGAAATTTTTTTTCGAGTATCCAGCAAAGTAAAACCGCGACCCAGCCGATAAAAACGGCGGAAGAATAAAGATTGGTCACTGGTGGGCGGCCTTGGATGACGATGCGACAGAGAATTCCAAAGGAATGGACGCTTAAGGCCACGACCAAAAGCCGCATTGCCAGTCTTGTTAGAATCTCGGGCAGGATGACCCACGAAATTGCCAATAGAATAAAAACGATAAAATAGAGGACAAGGCCTTTCCAAAAAGGAGAGACGGCGTTAAAAATTTCTTCGTAGCGGCTCCACATCCATTGAGACGGAAGATTTTTCTTGAGCCACTGGCGGTAGGAATTTGCGGCGGCATTAAAAGCGGCGGGATCGCTGGTTTTTCTCGCCTCTTCCATTTGGTGATAAAAGAGAAGCGGGCTTGAAAGCGTTCCCTGGCTCAACAATTGCCCAATGGCTTTTCCAGAACTAATCCAGACGTATTGGCTGCCGGAGGAAACTGGGATGGCCCAAAAATAAGCTGATTGATCGATAAAATTAGAGCGGGTCAAGACATCGGAGAGCTCTTTTTGCAGGCGCTTGTCTTTAGCGATAGCTTGAGGATTTTTGAGAAGAATGGAAGGCAAGGAGTCAGGGAGTTCTGGAATTTCAAGGCTAAATTTAAGGCGCTGGTAAAGAACCATTTGTTCTTCCACTTCCAAGAGAGCCGATTCGAAAGAGGAGCGGGATTTGGCTGGAATTTTCTCGATGGAATCCGCTTTTTTCTCAAGTCTGTCCCAAGAAGGACCAATTTGATTGAAAGAAAAATAGCGCTGAGCGTTTTGAGGCAAGTTCAAAAAACCGAGAACGTCCAGGTTGTCGATACAAAAGACTTTTTCTAAGTCCGCAATTTCCGGGCGGCTAATTAAATCAAGCAGCCATTTTGAAGAAGGGATTTCCTCTTCTTTAGTTGAGACGCTTTCTTTGTGGCTGAGCATCAAAAGAGAACTGCGCGCGACCGTATCCAAGGGCTTGACGCGGCCTTCCTGCAAAACGGGAAGTTGAGAAAATAAAGATAAGTCGATACCGGAACTTGAGCGAGGAAAAATTGGGAAGAAAGCCCAAATGAGAGAACCCAATACCAAAAGATTTAAAAGAAGAGAATTTTTCGACGGGGTTTTTTCTTCCTTCATGAAATAAACTTGGCCTGTTTAAGCCGGAGCAAAAAATGAATGATGAGCCCCAGCGCCACTAAAAAAGAAGAAATATAGGGAATGGTCCAACTGGGATTATGGACGACTTGGAGAATAGAAACCGTATCATTTTGCGCGTAGGACGCTTGGTAAAAAGTGAGGCCTTCAAAGCGCAAGGGATGATTCATAGAGATCAAGGTGTTTCGATTTTCCAAGGGCGCGGCGGGGTCTTCAATATGAACTAAGCTCGAAAAGCGGCTGGGAATGGAGGTGCCGGTATAAATTTTATGAGTAAACTTCTTTAAGAAAAGAGAAAAAGGGAAATAATAGCGCTTGGGCCTAAGCACCAAATAGATTTCTTTTCCTTTGACTGGAATTTGTTGCGGAAGAGGAATCATCTCGGATAATTGCCAATTTCCCAAAATCTTTCCTTTATAAGAGATTTGGACCAAGGTCGCCGGCATATTAGGTTGGTTATCTTCATGGCTTAAAGGCATATCGATGATATCGAGATTTTTGCCTGGCCCTTGAATCGCAGAATAATTTGGAAAGGGGGCGTCGTCGTTTTTCCGGATATCAACGGCGGCGTTTTTTGCGTAGTGTTTGATTACTAGCGTCATTTGGTTGGGTAAATGAATGGTTTTCCCTGTTTTTAAAAGTTGCTGCGGAATGGAATAGATTGTGTCGCTGTTAGAGTCTGTCGCGTCGATGAGATCAAGTTCGGAATGTCTGGGGTCTTCGCTGTAGTTTTTAGCGGTGTTTTCCTTGATGGTCATTTGGCTTTCGCGAGAGAATCTTCCGGTGAGAAATTGTCCCACAAAAAGAATAATGAGCCCAAAATGAGTCAACCAAAGACCTATTTTTTTATAAGACAAAGTCAGTCGTTTAAAATGAGCCAACAAAAGATTGGCGATTAAAACGACTCCAACCAGTTTTCCGGCTGGGAAAAGCGGAATTCGGTATCCATGGAAAAATGGGCGCGAATAGAGAAACCAGCTGTTGAAATGAATTTTGACGGAGTCATAGACTCCTAACTGAACCTCGCCTAGAGTGCATAAAAAGACTAAAAGCGCCAATGCTCCAAGACCGGCCAGGGTTAGCTCAAGAGAGGATAGGAATTCAAAACATTCCTTTGCTGCGAACTTAATTTTGTCCATGAAGTCTTTTTTCTTTCAGCATGGCCGCCATGCGTTCAAATTTTGCGGCTTGAATTTCGGTGTTTCCCTTAGGAGTTTTGTAAACGGAGACGGCGGGTGGCTTGCTTTTACACGCGGAGACGGTGCATAGACACAAAAGGAACCGCCACCGGCGCAAAAGATTCACGACTCCATTATATAAAAATTAGAGCCGGGCCGGGATCTTTAGAGGTTTGAGCTCTTCTTGAGGAAAGCGCAATTAAGTTTCATTCTCTGATCAGACCCTGAAACCAATTCGCATTTGAGATTCTGATTGTTCGATGTCGTGAAAAACATGAACTTTTTGTGGGTGGTTTCGGGCATGGATTCTGGGGTCAAGGATGTCGGAGCTGGCTGAGCCGAGGCTACGACTGCCGGTGTTGTGGCGGTCGCGGCTTGCGCTTGTTCCGCGAGTCCCGGAGTATGAAGAGATGACAGGTAAAGGGAGATGGCCTGAATCTCATTATTGGTCATATTCTGAGCGATAAAATGCATGATATCGTTTGAGCGGAACCCGTTGCGAAATTCTCTGAGTTCTCTTGCAATATAATCGGCATGCTGGCCAGCCAAACGGGGAATATCCGTATCCCCCTCTCCATTGAGTTTATGGCAGGTGTTGCAGGCAGGCACCTTTCTTCTTGGAAACCCATGTTTGAAAATATTTTCTCCAAAATAGGCCGCCGCCAGCGAAAGCTCGGAATTTCTTCCTTGAGGAGCCTTTAATTTTGAAAAGTAATCAGCGATGGCTTTAATTTCGCTGTCGGTTAAAGGTTGCGCCATTCCCCACATTTCCGCCTGGGCATAACGGTCTGCGCGCGCGCGCATTCGAAAAGCCTTAAGTTGGGTTTCCAAATAGGTTTCATCTTGGGCGGCCAGATTGGGGATAAACGGCCATTTACTGATTCCGTTGACTCCATGACAGACAGAGCACGCGCGGTCAATAAGAAGATTCGCGTCGTGTGTGGC
>DAHZHT010000012.1 GCA_027406905.1 Elusimicrobiota bacterium | reverse complement strand
CTCCGATTGCATATCCGCTTACCAATTGGGGTGAAATGACAAGCGACTTCAATAAGGTACAAGGTTATGAAAGCCTTGGTTGGGTTCAGCAGGGAGTGGATTGGTTTAAAGCGCCTGGGGATTGGACCTTCGATACCTTCGGCGGATATTATTGGATGCAGCGGACGCTGAATCAAACTTACTTTGATGAGAACGCTCCTTATGCCGGAGCCATGTTTTCCCGGGGCTCTTGGAGCGTCGGCGGGCAATATTATTGGGAAACATTCCCCGCGCTTGGGCAATACACCGGAGATTTTCAGCCTTTCATCACCTGGTATAAAATCGTAGATTTGGGAAAGCCTTCGTGGTTATCGAAGAAGGCTCTTGGCGCGCCTTTTTCAACGTGGGGCCGTTTGGAACATGATTCGACGGCGATCCAAGGATACACCACAATGGGATGGTTTCAGCAGGGCATCGACTGGTTCAAATTGCCCGGGGGCATCGTCTTTGACACGTTCGCCGCTTTTAGATGGATGGAACGAAGCCACGATCAACAGTATTTTGACGAAGTTGATCCTACGCTCGGATTCACTTTTGTCCGGGGGACCATAAATCTCAATATTGAGTATGATTGGGAGCGCTATCCCGATATTCCGGAAACAGTTGATGGCCCGCAAATATATCTTTCATGGTATTTCAGCTACGATCTGAAAAAACTGATGCAAACTCCGACGCAGAAACAATAATTCGAGAAAGGTTGTTTTATGCGGTTTGTTTTATGACACAATCTTAGGATGAAAGCCTGGACATTCCTTACTAATCATGGACACACGCTTCTTTATATAGCCTTGGACCCTACTGTTAGGCTTAAGGACGTGGCCAATGCCGTAGGAATCACTGAACGGGCCACACAAAGAATCGTCTCCGACCTGATTAAGGGCGGCTATCTGTCGGTTGTCAAAGAAGGAAGGCGAAATCGTTATCGCGTTAATCCGGCCCGGCATCTCCGCCATCCCGTCGAGAAAAGAAATCAAATCGGCCAACTGCTTAAATTGATCGACGGTCGGCAAAACAAAAACCTACCCTAGAGACCTAGACGCTCTCTAGGCCCAATGCCCCTTACCAAATAGATGGAACTCGCCTATAATAAACGTTATGAATAGATCATGGCTTCAAAAAATAATTCTCTCTTTACTCCTTGGAACGCTTATTTTCCAAAACACGGCCTCAATGGCCGCCAATTTAAGCGAGCCGGAAGTCCCCGCCTCCGAGGCCTTGACCCCCAACCACCCGCTGACGGGGCCCGAACTGTCTTTTTTCCTAAGCCCCCAGGAAATGCTCGGGCAATATCAGGAAGCGGAAACCCGCTATCAAACCCAGATACAAAAGATTATCTCAACTCCTCAAGATCAAATTAATTTTGAGAACACGGCCAAAGCCCTTGAAGAAGCCTCCGCCGATTATTCAGATAAAATCCAGCCCCTGATTTTTTTAAGTCAGGTTTCACCCAATCTTCAAATTCGCCAAACGGCGGAACAAATCGAGGAAAAAGCCCAAAAATTTGACGCCCACGTCGATTACGAAGCCCTTTATAAAGTCTTAAGCCTCTGCGCTCAAAAAAAAGAGAATCTGGATGATAAAGACGCTTTTTTGCTTAAAAACGGCCTTGAGACCCTTCAGTCTCGCGGAGTGGGCCTCCCGGCGGACAAAAGAGAGAAACTCACAAAAATAGAGGAGAGACTGGGGCAGATCGCGATGGAATTTCAGAGAAACATTAACGACAGCAATGACTTTATCGCGGTTAGCCGGGAAGAGCTCAAGGGCATGCCCCAAGACTATGTCAATGGACTTCAAAAAGACGCGAACGGAAAACATATCGTCACCCTCAAATATCCCGATTATGTTCCATTCATGCAGCAAGCCGAAAATTCAAAACTCAGAAAAGAGCTTGAATTTAAATACAACAACCGCGCGGCCGAAAAAAACACTCCCCTTCTTCAAGAAGCTCTCAAGCTCAGAGACGAATCGGCCAAAATCCAAGGATATCCTTCTTATGCGGAAATGGCCCTTGAAGACCGCATGGCCGAGAAGCCGGAAAATGTCTGGAATTTTCTAAACGGGCTCTTGCCGCTTTTGCGGTCCAAGGGCGACGCGGAACTAAAAGAGCTTCTAAAAATCAAGAAAAAAGACTTCCCTGAGGCCCAAGAAATTCATTCATGGGAAAAAGCCTATTATCTCAGCAAATGGCATCAAAGCCAAAACCAATTAGACGCGGGTTCACTCAAGGAATATTTTCCGGTCAATCAAGTGGTCGAAGGAACGCTTAAAAGCTATCAACAGATTCTAGGGCTCCGTTTCTCTGAAATCCAAAATCCCGACGTTTGGCACAAGGATGTCCGCGCCTTTGAAATCAGAGACGCGAAAACCAATGAGCGGATCGGGCATTTTTATCTCGATCTCTATCCCCGGCCCGGTAAATTCGGGCATGCCGCGGCCTTTCCTTTAATTAACGGGCGAGAACTTAAAAACGGATACAAAAACCCCGTAGCGGCGATGGTCGCCAATCTCAGTCCTCCGCGTTCCGATCGCCCGGCCTTGCTTAATTTCGACGAGGTGGAAACATTTTTCCATGAATTCGGACACCTGATGCATCAAACGCTCACCAAGGCCAGGTACGCCAGCTTTGCCGGTTCCAACGTGGCCTTGGATTTTGTCGAAGCCCCTTCCCAAATGATGGAACGCTTCGTGTGGGAACCCGAAGTATTAAAAAACATTTCCGGCCATTACCGCGATTCTTCAAAGAAACTCCCCTCCGCATTTCTCAAGCAAATGAGGCAATCTAAAAAGCTCGGACAATCCCTAGCCTATCTCAGACAACTAGCCTTTGCCCTGGCAGATCTGACCGTTCACGCGACCATGCCCGGCGATGTCAATACGATTTTTAATCAAATCATGGGCTCAATCGGGCTTTTCCCGCCGCAGGAAAACACCCATTTTGCCGCCAGCTTCGGGCATCTTCTTGGCGGATACGGGGCCGGATATTATTCCTACCTGTGGTCTGAGGTTTTTGCCGATGACCTGTTCTCCCGCTTTAAAAAAGAGGGCGTTTTAAACCCCACCGTCGGCATGGATTACAGGAAAAAAATTCTCGAACAGGGAAGCGAGCGCCCGGAAATGGAATCAATGAAAGACTTCCTGGGGCGCGAGCCCAGCAATAAAGCCTTCATCGAAAAGCTCTCTCGCTGATTTAGGCCTTAGGCCAAAATACCCATGAGACTCCTAGGTCTAATGGCCCTTCTAAGATGAAAGGATTCCTCGTATAGTATTACGGAAGAAAAAATAAGCGCCTGGAGATTTACAATGAAAAAGACAATTCGACGAAGTGGCCACGAATGGATAAGGGCGGCCTTGATTGCCGCGCTTTTTATCACGCAGATATTGCCTCCGACCTTCGCCGCTGAATTTTCGGAAAAATCGCCCTCCATAGAAGCGATGCCCTCAGGAATCGGGCAAGGCGCGCTAAACCCTTCTCTTCAAGAAAAGATTGGGGACGATTCCCTAAAGACCCTCACGCCTCTTGAGATTCCCTCCGCGCTGGCGCCGCTTCAAGAAGAATCTTTGCCGCCCGCTTTGAGAAACAATACCACTCTCTCCGAGCAATTATTGAAAGAAGAAACCCCTTCTCCTGAGTCGAAAAACAACGCTCTCGGAAATTCAGACAACCGGAAAGATGTCAAGGTCTCCCGCAAACGGAAAGCCGCCCTTGGAAAGAAATTCGCTTCCAAAAATCCAGCTCTTCTCCAGCTTAAGGAAATGATCGCAATCGCGAAGAAACGAAAGGATATTCCCGCCGACTGGGTCGAAAAAATGAAAGAAGAAAACGCCAAGGCCTCGCCAGAAGTCCAAAGGCTCAGAGACGCGGCTGAAAACCTCGGTTTTGACAAGGTCGCTCTCAACCGGAAAATCATCGCCGAACACAATACTGGCTATACCGTGAAAATTCCCGATGGAATGATTACCGATCAATCCCAGTCCGGACGATGCTGGATTTTTGCGGGTCTTAACGCGATCAGGTCCCATCTCTTGGCAGAAAAAAAGCTGCCAAAAGATTTCGAGTTTTCCGAAAACTACATTTATTTTTTCAGCATGCTGGAACAATCAAACAGCTATATGGAAAAAACCCTCCGTGTCGCGCTCGCCAAAATGGCCGGCGCTAATATTCCCGATCAAAAGTTTCGATCTCTCATGACTCCGATGGATAAAATCGGCGACGGCGGATGGTTCAACTGGTTTCAATTTCTAGTCTCGAAATACGGGCTTATCCCGAAACGGGCGATGGCGGAAACCGCAAGCTCTCAAAACAGCGCTCTCTTGGAAAGCGAACTTCAGTCTTCTCTTTCACTCTACGCGTCGGAGTTGATAAATCTCCTGCGCCAAAAACCGTCTTTGAACACGGCGAAAAAAGCCGCCCAAATAAAGGAAAATGCCCTTAAGCGAACCTGGAAAATTCTCTCCACTCACTTGGGAACGCCCCCGGCTGAATTTGATTTCAGACAAGACGCGAAAGTGGAAAAGCCGGAAGAGGTCTCGAAAATTCCAGCGACAATCACCCGATATACGCCGCAAGAGTTCTCAAAAAAAATCGCCGAATTTAACCCGGAAGACTACGTCACCGTGGCCAATTATTCGCGAAAAGAAAAGGGCGCCGTCTATGAAGCCGAAAATTCAGCCATCGGGGCTTCCAAACCGGGGGAGCCCGCCTTTAACCACCGCTTCATCCAAACCGGAGCGGAGCGCATGGCGGAACTAGTCGCCGCCTCTATTGATGAAGGCCATCCCATCTGGTTTGCGGCTCAAATGGGCCGGGATACCGACAATACGACCGGAATTATGCATCCCCAAATTTATGACAGGCAATCCGTCTACGGCTTTTCCGAAGCCGAGAAGAAAGAAAAAATATCTCGGGATGACGCGACCTATCTTTGGCTCAGAACGCCCAATCACGCCATGGCCTTCACCGGTTACGATCGTCCGGATGAAAAGGCTCCCATAGTCAAATTCCGAGTGGAAAATTCCTGGGGAGACAAAGTCGGGACAAAGGGCATCTATCATATGTATTTAGACTGGTTTAAAGAAAACGTCTACGAAGCAATCGTACACAGGAAATTTTTGAGCGAGAAAGAGAAAAAAGCCTGGGACGGAAAAGCCAGAAATATCGCCAATGAGGACTAAATTCCCCTCAGACCTCTAGCTACCGCGCGCCGGATTGCTGATACCAATATTTAGGCGCGTGAGTATCCAAGGGATAGCGAAGAGCCGCCGTTGAATCAACAAAAGCGATCACCTGATTTCCATTAACGACATATCCCCAGCCGCCAGTATTTTTAATTTTCTTTCCATTGACCCTGCCGTCTTTTAAAATACTAGACGGATAAACCGTTACCATTCGAGTATTTCTATAGTCCGGGAGTCCCAATTCTACAATCGGAATTTCAAATAGATATTTGGGAACCAAGGATTTGATATCGGGAGGAATAGAGCCGGTGTCATGATAGTAGGCGGCGATGGCGGAATCAATATTTCCCAAAAAAGACAGTGTCTGGGATTCATCCGCTTGAACCCGCACCTTGGAAGCTTCTGCATCCATCGCGCGGGAAGATGAATCAGAAAAGAGTTTTGTAGACGGCGCGCAAGCTAATGCCGTCGCTAAAGCGGCAAAAAAAATAAAGCTTTGTCTCATTCAATAACCTCCTTAATCATTCCGCCCCCAAGGACTTCTTCTCCGCGGTAGAAAACCGCCGATTGCCCGGGGGTAATCGCCCTCTGGGGAGAATCAAAACGAACGCGAAGCCGCCCCTCTTTATTGAGAGAAAAATGAGCAGGCGCTGGCGGGTGACGATGGCGAATGCGGACCAAGGCCTGGCCCTGGGCAATGGGATTTCCAGAGGTCCAGGTCATGTCGGAAATTTCACAGACCGAAGACATCGTCTCTTCTTTTTCTCCAACGATGACCGTTTGATTTTTAGGATCCAAACGCACGACATATTTAGGCGCATGAGAGCCTGACACAAGCCCTTTTCTCTGTCCTATCGTATAATCAACGGTCCCCTGATGGCGGCCCAGTTCTCGTCCGGAAACGTCTTTAATCGGACCGGACTTAAGCGCAAAATCAAGGCCCGAACTCAGCGGATGGGATTTTACAAATCCGCGGTAATCGCGATTGGGAATAAAACAAATTTCCTGACTTTCAGGCTTATCGGCAGTCTCAAGCCCCAGGCGTCTGGCATAAGAGCGAACCTCGGGCTTTGACAAATCTCCAACGGGAAAAACCAAGCGGAATAATTCGCGCGGACCTAAATTATAAAGGAAATAAGTCTGATCCTTGTTTTCATCTTGGGCGCGGTAAAGTTTTCCTTCTTTAACGCGCGCGTAATGGCCGGTAGCGAGAAAACCGGCATCCCAAGCCTCGCTAAGACCCAAGAGATGCCCAAATTTGACGAAACGGTTACAAAGAGCGCAGGGGTTTGGCGTATCTCCCCGAAGATAGGATTCGACAAAAGGTCTAATGACCTTATCTTCAAAAAGTTCGTCCATGGTGATAACGTAATGAGAGATATTAAGGCGAGAGGCCACCGCCACGGCATCGGCAATGTCGGCGGGAGAGCCGCAACAGCCAAAGCCGGTTGAAGCCCCGGGCAAAAGTTGAAGGGTGACCCCAATAACTTCAAAACCTTGTTCGACTAGTAATGCGGCGGCCACTGAACTGTCAACGCCGCCCGACATCGCCACGATGACTCGCTTTTGATTCATGCCGGGACCAAAGAGACCGAGCGCATTTTATTCACCACTCTCGGAAAAACTTCGATAAAGCGGTCAACCTCTTCCTGGGTGGTTCTCCAACCCGTTGAAACCCGCAAAGCGCCCTTAATTAAATTTTTAGGAAGGCCCATCGCGCGAAGAACATGAGACGGGCTTGACAACCCCGTCGCGCACGCAGAACCGCTTGAAACGCACACTCCCGCTAAATCAAACGCGATCGCCAAAGAATGACCATCAACGCCTTCAATTGAAAAATTCGAAGTGTTCGGCAATCGAGGCCCCTCGCCCCCATTTAAGCGCACGTTGGACGCGGAAAGACAGCCGTCTTCAATTTGTCTCCTCCAGGATAAATATCGCTGGGAATTGGACAACTCCGCTAAACTCAACTGGGCGGCGACTCCCAGGGCCACAATTCCAATCACGTTTTCGGTGCCGCCCCGGCGCCTTTTTTCTTGAAGTCCTGCGATGAGCGGAAAAAGTTTAACCCCGTTTCGAATATACAAAGCCCCCGCGCCTTTGAGAGCGCCCAATTTGTGACCGGAAATCGACAACAAATCTACGCCCAGAGTCTCGACATCAAGGGGTATTTTCCCCGCCGACTGAACCGCATCGGAGTGAAAAAGAACTCCTCTTTCTCGGCAAACAGCCGCTATTTTTTCAATGGGTTGAATGACCCCTGTCTCGTTATTGGCCTGCATGACAGAAACCAAGGCCGTGCGTTCATCTATGGCCTCTAATAGAGAACCGTCATCAATGAGTCCGTTTGAGTCCACCCCCGTCTCATAAATCTTAAAACCTTGACTCGACAAAATCGGGAGTATTTCACGCATGCTCTCATGCTCGACGGCGCTGACGATAATTTTATTTCTCCCGCTTTGCTGCAAAGAATGCCAAGCGGCTCCGTAAAGGGCGGCGGAATTGGCCTCAGAACCGGAAGAAGTAAAGACAATTTCGCCCGGATTTTTAGCGCCTAAAAGGCGCGCGACCCGCTCGCGCGCGAGCTCAAGGGCGCGGCGGACTTCTTGTCCAATCCGGTAAGGGCTATTGGGGTTGGCAAAGCCGTCTTTCAAAAAGGGAGAGACCGCTCCCATCACCTCCGGCCGAATAGGTGCGGTCGCGTTATAATCGAGGTAAGCCGACTCCAACATGATTAAGGACCGAATCCAAATCCCTTAAAGAGATCATCTTCCGACTTAGATGCCGCCGGTTTTGAGGCTTCCTTTTTTGGAGCAGCTGAGGATTGAGAAGAAGGCGGCAATGTTCCCGGCAAAGGAGCCGAAGCCGTGCCATCGGAAAGACCGCGAACCGGAGCGACAATGACCTTGCGTATTCCTTCCGCAAAAACGATCATCCCAGTTTTTTCCTCGTAATAGAGCCTAAACGGGCTCTGCTTCATCTGAGGCTCATATGCTTTTCCAAGATTAGCTTTTTCTTCTTCCCAGCCGGGGTTATACACTAACTTTCCCCGGACATCGACAATGCCGTTGACAATGGGCAAGGAAAAGCGAATTCGGTAAAAGCCGTTTGAATCGCTAACTCCAGGATCGAAAGAGCTGACGGCCAAGGCCTTTTCCCCGGTATCAAATTGATCTTGGCTTTCCTGGCCTTCCGCCGAGGCCACCGCGCGGACCACCACTCCCTGAATGGGATTGTCGGCATAATCGGTCACGACGCCTTGAATGTAGCCGTCTAAAAACTCGCTCTTTTTAGGAAGAGAGAAAAAAACATAATCGTTGACTCCGGTTAATTTTTCAGTAATTGAGAGATCGACAACGCGGCCCTCGGCAAAATCTAAAACCACGATTTTTCTAGGAGCTCCGCCGCAACCCGCGAGAATCAACAAAGCTCCCATACACAAAAGACCGATGAGGTTTCGATTTTTCATCGTTTTCACAAAAATGAGCGGCGAAACAAAATGGCCGCGACTAGAACTGGCAAAAGGCTCAAGGAAAGCCACCATTTTGCCACATCGTCGGTTCCCGACAAGGGCGGCATATCGGCGGCCGAAATCGCGCTCAAGGCGGAGTGGGAATGGCTTGAAACTCCATTGGAGTTAAAGGCGATAAAAAGAGCTCGTTTGGAACTGGAACCCAAGAAGGCTTTGGAAGCAGAATCTTGAGAGAGGCCCATCATCCTGCGGAAAAGGGAAAAGTCCAAAATCTTCCGCGCCACGCGCATGACGATTAAGACTGGGAATCGACCGGCGAAAGAAATGCCCGATAATAAATCTCCCCCAAAGCCGCTATCCATCTCAGCCGGAGTGGCGGGCTTTGCCAAAGAGTCGAGAGAAATTTTATTGCCGGAATCTCCCGGAGACGGAATTTCTCCGGTCGCGGAAACAGCCGGATCCCGCCCCGAGGCGATCGTGGGCCACGGAGTCGGCGCGGAGTTTAATTTTCCCGAGGAATCGGAAGAATGGCCGTCCAAGCCTTGCGGAAAAGCCGCATTGAATGAATTCGGCTGGGCAAGCAGGAGAGAAGTCAAAGACGAGGCATTGGATTTAGGCAAAGAGTTCTTAGACAATTGCCCGCGGGACAAGGATCTCCCTTGGTATAAAAGCCTCCACAAATCATCGCTAATTTTTCGTCCGTTTTCGGCCGATTTTTTTGCGTCATTTTCCCAAGCCTTCAGATTTTGAAGAGGCTCTCGAATTTCAAGGGCGCGATGCCGAATATTCTTGAAAACAGGAGAACCTTGATTTTTTGAGGCCGTGAAAGAACTCCGCGCTAAAGGCCCTTTTGAATTCTCTCTCTCGGACTGGGCTTGAGGAGACGAAGCGGAAAAACGAGGGTTAATGGGCATGGCCGAAAAAACGCCGACTGGAAGCGCCGGAGGAACGGGACTGGGCAAAACAGACGCAGCCTCATTTAAAGGCGCGCCAAGACTGGGAGACAAAGCCGCCGCATTCTGAGGCAAAACTTCAAAATTTGAGACACCGGAAAAATTCATCGGCATGACTCCGTTGTTTCCCACGACACTCCGCGAAAAAGCCCCGGCATAAAGATGGGGCGTGAAACACGCCATCAAAGCCGCCAGCGCCGATATTCTCATATTTATTTGATGAGATAGGGACAGTCCCCATCTCCCATAGAATTATAGAACATTCTTTCTCCGCTTTTTCTTCTTAAAAATCGCCCCCACAAGCGGAGCTAGAGTTCCAAAGAAAATCATAATTTTGGCGGCATAGGACAAAATTTTATCCTTAAGAGATAAAATTGCATGGGGCGCGTAAGAAACTTGAAGCGCCGGCTCTAGTTTTTCCAAACGGCGGACATAGCGCTGCCACCAGGAAATTCGCTTTTTAAGCCTCTGCTCACGCGCCCGGTCCGCCTTGAGTCGATCTTCGATTTCTCTCTGGGAAAGAATCCGAATCTCCCGTCCATAAACGTCTTTATGAAGACTGTCGGCCTCAATTCTAGCGTTGGAATCTAAAACCTCGCTAGTCTTTCTCATTTTTTCAATTTCCACGCTCTTGCGCTTAAGAGCCGCCAAATCGTTTTTGTTAGACGGGAGTTCTTTTTCTACCGGGTTCACATAATCGCGGGCTTGCCCGGAATCGGCTTGATACTCCCGAGCGCCAGCATCAATATGAACCGTTTTTTGGGCGCGGTTGATCCAAATATCATCGGGTTTTCCCGACAAAACGATTTCCCCGGAGCCGTCGGCTTGGGGAGATAATCCCAAATCCTTGTCGCTTAACGCTTTGACCAGGGCTTTTTCTCCCACAGCTCCTTTCTTTTGAGATTCTTCATATGGTTTTCTCCGGCCTTGCATCTCGCTAATCATAAACTCGGAAACTCCGCCGCGGAAATGAGCCAAGGTTCTTAAACGCGCGGCATTAATATCTTCCTGATAATAACGAAGCAACCGCGCCAAAAAGCGAGCCCCCAAATGAATATCCTTTTCTTTAGATCGTCCACTCAAAGAAGCCTCGCTTTCGCCAGGCATGATCGTGGACTGTCCGACCCTTAAATCGGCAGGAAACTGGCTTAAATCATAATAAGGAGTCACCGGATCCGGCAGGAAGTTGAGAACATCCAGGGCCCCGGCCACCTTTCGGAAAAACCCGTGATGCTCGGTCTCTCCGCCTTCAGCCTTATACATCGCCACGCGCCCAAGGTAATGCTGGAATCTCGGGTCACGCCCGGCGCCCCATTCGATGGGAAACCCAACAATTTCCCGCGGAACTTCCATGATCAAACTCCCCCAGCGCCACGGCATCGCGCCCCAATATTTTTTGAATGGAAGATGGGAAGAGACATTTTTCGCGCTTTCTTCCAGATAACGCTGGTTGATGAGCACGGGATAATTATTCTCCTCGTAATGGCTGATGCGCAAGGTGGGATTGAGATGATTCTTGGACTCAAACACGTTTTTATCGCCATCGATGGTCTTTGACTTTAAGACCCAATTCTTGGCCGCCTTTTCCACTTCAGAAGAATGGGTGTAATAATTCTTAAAGCGACCTTCGGAGTCCATAACGACCGCATAAAGCGGCCCTTTGATATAAGCGGCGACTCTTTCCGAAGACAATTGCTCATCTAAAACAGATTTTCCATAGACCGGAGAAGCCTGGGCGCGAATCACGTTGCCGTCTAAGTCCAAGCCTAAAATTAAGTCGCGGCTCCGGTAAAGGCTCCAGGTTGCGGAATGCAGTTTAATTTTAAGCGCCTCTTTGACCTGCTTTTTGGCGGTTGTCAAGACAGCGGACTGAAGTTTCAAATCATCGCGAACCTTATTTAATTTTTTTGAAAGAGCGTTTGAGCGCTTTTGAGCGTCTTTATATTCTCCGCTTGAGGCCAGGGCCTTTTTGATTTCTCCATCCAGCCGCTTGGAGTAATCCGCCATTGATTCTTTATCCTTTCTTAGGTATTTTTTCAGAATCTGGGCTTTAAGCGTTCCCTCAATGGCGTTCGCGGCGCGCACGCCATCCAGCATTTCTTTCGCGGCTTGTTTCTCCTTTTGCGCCGCTTCCATTTGGTCTTTTTGAGCATGGGTAAGATGAATTTGAGCTTCTTTAAGACCTGAATTAGAATCAGTCAGCGCTCTTCTCGCCGCATTAAAATCATCGCGGCTTAAATAGATATCCGAAATCTCTCCTTTGTCATTGCGCGCAAACCCGTATCCGGAAAGTTTTAACTCCGCATATCCCGCTCTCAACTCCGAGCGGCGGCGCGCCTCGAAGAAATCCGCTAAATCCAAGGCTCCTTTTTTAGAAAGGTAAACTCGATTAAAATCGCCTTTGAGCGGAGAAGATTTCAGGGATTCAAGGGTTTGAAATTTATCCGTTGGCAAATCCGCTTTTCCCGTATAGACATAAATTTCGTATTTCTCTGGAGAACGCGCCCAAGCCGCTAAAGCCGGCAGCCGGTAATGCAAGCGCCCTTGATCCTTAGGACCGGGGGCTTCAAAGAAAAGAACCTTGCCTTGACTCAAAAGTCCATTCGGGCCGAAGAGATCTTTAACGGAATAGCCGTTTTGGCCGTTTTCAACGGCGAAATCATATTGGCTTAAGCGCTTCGCTAAATTAATGGCGCGCGAATCGCTCTTAATTCCGTTTTGAGCCTCAAGTTTCCGCTTTTCCAAGGCGTCGGTTCCGCCGACAAATTCAACGTTGGGATTCGACTTCAGGAAATAGCGCCCTTTAATTTCAATGATTTTATCTTTATCCGTGTCTTTAAGATTCATCCGGTCTTTTAACTCATCTTGGCTAAGCCAACTCTCCACCGTCCACAGACGATGGCCGTTCTTATCTATGCGGGTTTGAGCGTAGAGCGGATAAAGCCTTGAACCATGTTTACGCCAATCGGCTTTTTTATTTTCCAAATCAGCAATCTTAAGGGAAACGGCATTGATCGAGCGTTCCGAGCGACCTTGCCATCTATCGGCAAAAAGGCGGGATTTTTCAAGCATGATCAAGGCGTCCAAAGCGAGAATCCCCCGACCGGCCTCTCTAAAGTCGATCTGGCGATTAAGGCTCTTCCGGGCGTCATAGAGGGCGTCGAGAGTGCGCATCAACTCAGCGTTTCCTTGGACTTCCTTTAAATCCAAGGTTCGGGTAAGGTCTTCGTCAAAAACCTGCTGGGCCTTGAGATAATCATCTAAAAGCCCGTCTCTCAGAATAAACTCGTCATTTTTCAATGGCGAAGCGAAATAAGAATCGATCAAGGCATCCTTGGCCAGAACCAGCTTTTGACGATCCGCTTCAAGAGCCTTGAATGCGGCCTCGGCCCGCGGGGAAACAGAAACCGCGTTCCAATAGGCATCGCGAAGTTGCAAGGCCGCTTGGGAATATTCCGTCCGTTTTTGATCGCTGAGACTCAATTGCCGTTCCAAATCCTCCCGCAAAAACCCTAATTGGGGATCCTTTTTTTCAATTTCAGTCTTTAAGGCGGAAAGGCCGAACATCAAAAGATTTCTTTTCCCGCGCGCGTCGTTTTGCGCCAGTAAGCGCAACCTTTCTTGAGGCGAGAAGTCTTCCGCCGTTACGTCCTTGGAATCTCGAATAGCGGCGCGGTAAAGCCGGGCGACGGAATCGACAGAATCAATCATCTGCTGGGAAATTCCCAAGCCCTTGAGATAGCGGTCTTGCTGGGAGATAAAATTTGGATCTTCCATGCGATCGGTCCAATAGCTCAAGAGCCCGCGCTCTGAAGGAGCGGACGGCAATCCCTGATCCGCCAGCGCTCTTTCATCTCCCAAACTGAGATTCTTAAGAGAAGCTACGGGCGACTCGGAGTTTCCCTTCTGTCCCAAAGCCTTGAGTTCCGCCACCAGGGAAACGAAATTAGATTTCAAATCCGCCGATTGTTTAACTAAATTCTCCCAAGCCGTGACCACATTTTTCTTTGCCTCTAAGAAGTCTTTCTTGGCCTTAAGCGAGTCGGGATTCTGCTTGGAATCCCACTCCTTTTGTTTTAAGTCCGCAGTCGCCGCCGCCAATAGGCGGCTATCCGCCTGAACTTCTTTCATCCCGCCGGAAACGCGCGCCATTTGAGTATAGAGAACCGTCTCAAGCTTTTTAAACTGTCCTTGCGCCTTCAACTCTTCACGGATGGAGTCGGACAAAATATTCGTCAGCCCACGCTCAATTTCCTGCGGATCGGGGGCTTCTAAAAATCCGCCAAAAACAGGCGTGCCGCGAAAAATTCCAAAGGCGGCTATCGGGGTAATTCCCTGATAGCTCATATGTTCCGACAAGACATCGGCGCGGATTTGGTTCATGAAAACGTCTTTTGAATTGCTGGGTCCAAAAGCGTCAAGGCCCAACAGGCGGGCGATGCGCGCTCTCCCCTCCGGAGAATCAATCGTCTTAACCAAGCGGGATAAATCGCCGGAGGATTCGGTTCCCAAAAATTCCGGAACCAAATTTGACAGAAGGCGTAAACGCTCTTCCATACTTTGTCCCTGTCCTCTTGGAAGATTGAGGAGCGCCCAGATTTCTTCCGATTGGGCCAAGGCCTTTTGGCGAACCGAATGAATCATATCGTCCCAAGCCTTGGTGTCTTTTCCCTTGTGATGCGATTCTACCCAGTTTAAGAACCGGACATTTTCCGTAAAATCAGCTAACTCCGCGTCCGCTAAAGCCGCGGCGCGCTCCCGCGCGATTTTATCCAAACGATTAGCGCGGTCTTGGGATAATTTGGCCAACTCAATTAAATCCGCTTGCGGAGTATCGTGATTTTTAAGCCGCAATTCAATCCACGGTTCCAAAAACCCGCGGTTAATCGGAGTTTCATCCAAGGTCTGCTGGGCGTAAAAATATCGCATGAACATTTCCGCCGGAGCTTTATCCAAGCCGGGCGCGGGAGCCGAAGGCAATGAGTCTAGGCGCGGAGAGCGAACCATCTCCTCTTCTTTCCCAACCAAGCGGCGCCGAAGTTCCGCGAAACTCGTTGGAAGAGTAGCGAAACTGGCCTGTCCCGACGACGGCTTGGCCGCGAAGCTGAGAAGAGAAGCCTTAATTACCGCTTTTTCTCCTTTCAGTTGTTCCACTTGAGCCAAGCTCAGGGGATCTCCTTTTTCGGACAATCGCTGGATATTGGAATCAATCATCTCAAGCCGCGCCTGACTGCGCGCGCGAAGGCTGGAGAGATAGGAATCAAAAGAATCTTTTTGTCTTTGCTCCATCAAAAGCCTTAAGCGCGCCGCCATCACTTTGTCGGCGCGACCCGAATCTTCTTCCGACAAAGCGCTAATTAAACGCCCAATGGTCCGAGCCGTGAGCGAAATCGGATCGGCGGAAACTTCCTGAACCTTCAAATTTTTGTCGACCATCCGCTGATAAGCCTTGGCCACTTGGACGCGCGCGTCAAAAATAGTCCGCTGAATGTCTGGTAAATTTTGATTTTTAAGCGTCTCTTGAAGCTGTTGGTAAGCTTCTTCGGGAGACAAATCAATAGACAGCCCGGCATCCGCCGGACGTCCCATCAAGACATTGAGCGCCGAATGGGCCTCGTCATTGGTTAAAACCATTTGGGCGCGCCACAGCTTGGCGTTAAAAATTTCCTTTTTGATTTGGCTGACCCGGGCCCTGTCGCCCGCAGATTGGGCTTGGGCGAGCTTTGCGCTCAGATCCGGGATGACCTTGTGATCCACTTGAGCGATGATGGATTGAGCGGTTTTGGCTTGAACGACATCCTGATACATCTGAAGAGAGGTCTCAATTTTTAGCTTCGACTCCAGGGCGCCGTAATAGACGGATTTGCCTTTATCCGCCGAAACTTGCAATTCGCGAAGTTCTTCCGGCTGAAAACGCGCGCCCGGTATCGGCAAAATCGGAAATCCGGTAAAGCCGAAAGAAGGCAAAAACCCGGTTCCGGTGGCGGTCAGATCCGCCCCTATCATCAAATTGATCCAGAATTTTTGCGTGACATGATTATCGGCTTTCGCCAAAGCCTGGAACTCTTCCTGATGGAGGGCTAAAGATTTCAAGGATGAATTCTTAAAAGCGGTCTGGATAGCGTCTCCCAGATTGGAAACGCTTATCGGCGGCGCCTGTGCGGAAGATTTTCCGCCAACCGCTCTATCCATATCGGCCCAGGCGCCGGCGGCGGCGGCGCGGGATTGAGAATTGACTGTCGCGCGGGCATTGAGATTCCACAAATTAATCGCCTGGCGCAACTCATCTCTTGAAATCAAGCCGTTGCGATAAGCCTTAAGCGCGAATTCCAAATCGCTTCCGGTTTGAGGCAAAGCGCTTTTCATCTGTCGCGCCTCCTGCCCCCAAATCGCGGCTTCTTCTCTTTCGTTATTAGCCAACAGGCGGTATTGAGAATGGATATCTTCCATCTCTTTGATGTCGGCTTGCTTTTTGAAGACATAACTCTTATTTTTATCTTTAGACGACGGGTCATAGAAAGGAAGCCTGAGGGTTCCTCCGACGCCAAAAATCTGCCCCGCCATCAAATCCTGGATTTGAGTTCCGATTCCAAAGGTGAATTGATCCACAAACGGAATCCAGTCCATGATGTTAAAACGGTCTTCCCCAATGCGGTCTTTAAGAGAAGTTTTATCCAAAGATGAAAGAATCTTCTTTAAGCGATTAGGCGCGGCGACAAGCGAGTGGATTTCTTTGACTAGATTTTGAACGTCCGCGAGATTTAAATCGTCAAAGGGAGTGGCGGAATCCGGGTTGTTGCCGGCCATGATGTTATAGCGAACTCGCGCCTCGCTTAATTTTTCAAGAGCCGCCGCCAAACGCGTATTGGCCTTTTCTCTTTCAATGATAGAAGAGGAATTCTCAAGCAGGAATGTCGCTCTCTCAAACGCCAACCTTGCCTTGACGATATCAAGGGCGTTTTCCTCCCAATCCTTCGTCAATTGCACCAAGCGAGATTGAAGCAACAAACCATTTTTGTAAAGAGAAGCGACCTTGCTGTCTAAGAGTTCTTTCTGGGTTTTACTCAAACTCATCATCGTTTCGGTCCCGGTCATAAAGCCCCCGGTCGCGGCGAGTTCCGCCGGATCGTTTGACACCGGACCGGATACAAAGCCAGCATCTCCAATAACCTTGACATTGTCTAAAATCGCGCCGGCAGAGCGTAAATCTTTAATATCGCGATCCAAGGTCCCGATTTTTTGCTCGATCAGCCTTCTGCCCACGTCTTTGGCGAAAACCGATTTAAGTTCATTGAGCTCTTTTTGGCCTTTTTGGGGCTTGAGAAAATCAGTCATCCGCTTTTGATAGTTTTTGAGGGCTTTTCCGCCGTTTAAATCCTCGGAAGCGCTGCGGGTCACGTCATTCCAAAGCTGAGAGAGGCTCGCCGAGGTGTTAAACATCAAGGACAAGCGATTATTGTATCCCACAAACGGGGAACCGTAGCCGATAGACACCTTAGAATGTCCATTGAGCTTCTTTCCAATCTGGGCGTAGTAGGCGTCGGCCGGCCCCAGCATTTGGCCCTCGGCGCTAAACACAATTCCATTTTGCGGAAGCTCGACCGAAAGCTGATCGATGGCGATGTTATATTGTTGCCCTAGTTCTCCGGTCGCGGTGTTGGTAATATTGACAACGGGAACGCGCTTGCCTGAATCATCCTGACCATAAATGGCGAATCCCTTTAAAATGGTCGTGCCCAAGGTTTGCTGCGTAATATCATAGGTCCCGGCGTAATTGGCGTAGTAAAGATCGACCGTGAACGGATTATCGTCGCTTTTTGAAACCACCCCCGCCTGTTTAAGAAGAGAGGCCACGTCAAATTTGGGTCCAACCTGGGTTTCATAAAAATTAGCGCTCGCTCCATGCGCGGCGATGTCGAAGGTTTTATTGAGGCTTGGATCTAATCCCGTAAAATCGAGATTGGCCGTTTCAAAAAATTGCCGCGGGTCCTTGGCAAACAACGCCTGCTGATCGGCGTTTAAGCTCATCACCGGAGTCAACTTAATCGAGGTCTTGGCGTTCGCCCCGTAATAATAAGGCTGATTGGCGGAATTTTGGGCCGCCGCGTCTCCAAAACCGGACAAACCGACATAAAGCTTTCCATTCATCAAAAGAAGGGCGTAATCATCAAAGAGAAGAAGCCGCGACTCGTTTGCCTGGGAGGCAAACGACATATTGGGAGGGACATCGAGAATATCATGATGGATAATAGCCTCAAAATAATTGACGTCGTTTTCGCGCAAGGTCTCGACCTGAACGCCAATACCCTTGTCTCCCCAGGGAGCGTTTGACGCTCCGCCGGTTTCGGGCGGAGCGTAGGTGTCATATGCCATCACGCTTAAATTGCTTCCCATCACATGGGCGACATTTCCCAAGGTCACTTGTTCCGTCGAGCTGAGGCCATAAGGAACGCCAAAACCGGTTTGATAAACCAAATAAAAGCCGTCTTGAGAATCCCCCAGATTCATAATTTGCGCCCCGGGAATTATCTGAGAAATGTTTTGAGGATTGGACAATATGCTTTGTCCTAAAGATCCGATATCGGTCGATGAGGCGTTTTGGCCCCCCGACAAGCTTGAGAGAATATTGTGGACAAAATCCGGGAAACTCGATTTTTTGATGACCAGAGCCGAAGCTCCCGAAGAAGAGTTAAGCCCCATGCCCCACCCTGAATCGCTTAAGTGAAGGGAATCGACTTCTTCCTTGATGTGATTAGGCAAGCGGTCCCATCCATCCTCATGCAAGTTGGCAATCAAATGGGTCAAATCTCCTTGCTTATCCTGAATTAAATCCATATCCGCCCTAAGAATTTGGTCCGTCCTCGAAAGCTGTTTTTTTAATTTGGTCCATTTGTGATTAGATTCAAGCACCGCGCGAGTTTGATCTTGAATCTGAGAAATCGCGTCCGAGGTTCTTCGCAAAGCGCTGTCATATGGGCTGTTTAACTGCCCCATCCATGAGGTAAGTTCGGCTTTCGTGTTGTTAAGCCCATTCATCGTATTTTGAAGGGCCGTCATCATCGAATTCATCGCCGTTAAGTCGCCTTGATCGACAGTGTTTCCCGAGCCGTAGACCTGATTGGCCAAAGCGTTGTAATACGTCGCGACTTCGTTGACCGTGCCCAAGGATTGTGGGTCATAGGTATTGATTTTGAGATTAAAGAAAGCCATTCCCTCCTGAAGAACCGACTGCAAGGAGTTGAGCATCGCGATTTGATTTTGATAGACCGTGCTCGTTGCCGGGCTGTTTCCCCCGGAGTTGATATAGGCCTGGTCTTGTTTTAATTGCGCTTGGGCGTTATTTAAGGCGCCAATCGCGTCGGTCAGGAATTTTTCCGCCTGTGGAATTTCAGTCGCGAGTTCCTGTTGCGAGCTTTGAACGGTTGAATAGGAATAAAGAAATCGGGCAATCGAGAAAGAAATCGACGGAGAATTAGGACTGCTGCCGGGAGAGGGAGCTAAAATTTTAGCCGCATCCAAGGCCAAGAGGGCAAGCTCCTGGGCGTTTGAAATAGTCGGCGAAGGTTGATTGCCGGTCTGAACCGCCAGACCCCCTCCGCTTCCGCCAACGTTAATTGAAGACGCCGAACCCGCTTGATTGGCGATATTTTGAAGCTGAGAGGCCAAATTCGTCAAGTTCCCGTTATTGACTAAGCCGTTAATTTGATTATATCCCGCTTGATTGGCGGGAACATTCGTTGGCAATTGATAGGGGGTAAGATTATACTTTCCGCCCGACAGCGTTTGAATTTTCGTCAGAATCTGATTAACTTGCGCGTCTTGATTATTAATTTGTTGGGCGCGCTGATTCATCTCGGCGGTGTAGAGCGTAATTTTTTTGGGCAAGCTATAAGGCCCGCCGCCGGGATAATTCTTGTCTTTCAAATAATCGACCGTCTCATTTCCGTTAAAATTGGGATCTTTTCTCTGATCGACCTGGGTTTTGTCGGTCGTCACCGTTTGAAGAAGATTGGAAAAATTCGTCTGCCAGCTTTGAAGGCTCGCCAAACTTCCGCTCGTATTGCCGGGACTGCCGCCAAAAGAGATAAGCCCCCAGGGAATTGTCTTGTCGTTGAGCTGCTGGGTCTGGGTAATCAGCGAATTTTCCGCGCTGAAAAGCTCTTGATAAGCCCCATTCTGAGAAACTTGTTGAATTGAAGATTCCTGATAGGGAATGAGAGTATTTTCAACCGCGCCTTGAATGGCATTCAAAGGAGTAATGATGTCATTTTGAAGCAAATTTTCCTTGCGATTAATCAGCGCCTGTTCTTGAGCCTGAGAGGGCTGAGGATTGGCGTTGGCATTAGGATATTGCGCGACAAAGGCCTGATCCGCATCCACATCATTGAGAATATTTTGAACCATGTTGACCGCTTGCTTCATCGCCGACTGTGCCTGGGGAACGGTATTTTGGAGCGCGCTTTGAATAGTGCTCACCGTCGTCTGCGCCTCGCTTCCCTGGATGACCAACCAAGCCGCCTGCGGCAAGAGAGAAGCGAGCTTAACTAAATCTAAAGAAGCCTGAAAAGCAGCGGGCGTCCCATTGTTGGGAAGTTGGACGTTTTGAAGGGCTGTCCCATAGCTTTGAACCGCAGTCTGAAGCTGGGCCAAGGTCAGCCCTGAAAGACGCGGCAAACTCGGCCCTCCCGCCTGGGTAATTTGGTCTGCCATCTGATCCATTTGAGCGGTTATGGAATTGACGGATGTTTGCGCCTGACTTAAGGTTTGGCTGGCCTGGGCCTCCCAAACCGGCAAGGATTGCGGATAAGATCTCCCAAATTCATCGGTCACCATCGTCTGATTGTTCGGGTCCAGCATAGCTTCAACGGAGTTGAGATCTTTCTGGAAGGTCTGGAATTGTCCTTGCCAATAAGATTTCCTCGCGCTTAAGACCTCTGACAAGCTCATCGAGTTGGAAATCCCCGGGCCGCCCGGGACGTCTTTAATAATCACGTCCCAGGCATTGACTGGAGCGGTTTGAAGCTCATTGAGACCACTTTGCGCCAATTGAAGATTGGTTTGAACCTCGGCGAGAATGTTTTTAAATTCTTTTAGAGAAAAAGCCGATGGATCGTTGGGGTTTCCATTGGTCCGCCAATACGAGACTTGACCTAATTCGGACAGACGAAGTTGGAATTTAGACGCCAAAGCCGCCGCCTCCGAGTCAAAACTTCCGCTCGCCACTCCCTCATGGGAGGCGATGGTCCCCATTAAAGACGGCAAAACACCCTGAACGCCGGTAAAAGTTTGGACAGCGGAAGAGGCTTCGGTAAAATCGGAGGAAAGTTGATTTTGTTGGGCTTGATCGGCTTGAGTTTGTTGCGTCACTTCTTGCTGCCACGCCGGGAGATTGGACTCAGCCTGCTGGGCCGCGGCTTGATTTTGCTGGGCCAAAACTTGAGACTGATTGATATTTTGAATATTGGTATTTAACAGGTTTTCCATGCCGCTAATCGCATTTTCGGCGGCGTTGATTTCTCTAAGCCCCAGAGCGAAATCCATCACCGCCGAGACCTGGGAAAGGCTTTGGATAAAGTTCATCATATCCTGCCCATTGCGGCGATTTTTGAGGGCCTGATCCCGAGCCTTTGAGACCACCTCAAGCACTTTTCTAGTCGCGTCTCTCATCTTCATCTGCGCCGAAGCATTGGTCCTTAAGGTTTTAATTTGCTTAACCAAGTTTTCAATTTTTTCCTGAGTCTTCGTGTCGACCTGCGCGATACGGTCTTTAGGGTCTTTGGATTTTTCCTGGTCAATTCCGATTTTCTGATCCAGGTCGCTTAAGACTGATTTTAAAATTCCCGGCTGGATTTCTTTGTCCTCGGCATAGCCGATGCGGTCTTCCCGCGCTTGCGGGGACAAATCCTTGAGCTTCTCTTTCAGGCGATGAAGCCGTTCATCTTCTCTCTGGGGCCGATTGAGATCGTGATTTTCCGAAAGTTTTGAGCGAACATAGCGCTCATTTTGAGCCCGTTTTAATTTTTCCAACTGCGCCTGATAGGCTTTAAGTTCGGCCGCAGTCAAAGGCTTATTTTGGGCCTGAAGAGCCGCGTCGTCTTTTTGCGCTAAGGCCAAGTCTTTCTTTAGCTTTAACTCTTGCGCGCGCGCTTCTGCCATCTCAACCTTAAAATTCCCGGCCGATTTTTCGAGCTCGGCGATACGTTTTTCCACTTCCTTGGGAGATTTTTTGTAAAGGGTGGGGTCAAACGGCAAAGGCTTGCCGGGCGCCGACGCGGCTCTAGTCACGGCTATGGCCGAGGCACCGGCGGTGTGAGAATTTAGGCCATGCATCACCGCGTCGGAAATATTAAACCCTAACGCCGATTCCGCCTTGTAGAGAAGGAGATTTCCCCAGGTGATCGCTCCACCAAAAGGAATCAAGCTCTGGCCTTTCGGGGCCTCAAAGGCGGAGAAGAGCCCGTGAAAGCCGTGGAAATCATGTCCCGTCGCCATATGCCAGGCCGGAGTCAACCCGGCATCAATCTGGGTTCCGTAAGAGAGGATTCCTTGGATTTCAGAGCCCACCGTCAAAAGTCCAAAGAAAAATTTGAGATCCTGCAAAATAAAAAATTTCCAAAATTCACGAGCGAAAACCGCCGAGGCCAAGGCCTGGGACCAAGCGATGGAATCCAATGGATGTTCCGCCTCAAGCCTGCGGCGATGTTGATCAAGCGATTGAGGCAAGGTAAATATCGTCGAAAGAATGAGGGTGTTTAAAAGCGGGCCGATAACCAAATCCTTCATCAAAGCCTGAGTCGCGCTGGCCACGACCGGCGCCAGAATTCCCCCGAGACCCGGAATCCCTGCGATAAAAACGGGCAAACTATTAGCGCCCGCGACCAAAAGCGGGCCCATCACGGGAATCGATAAAAGGCTCAAATGCAGAATCGCGACTCCCGGAGCCAAGGCGCCCAAAATTCCCATGGCCACCGCCGAGGCGATGGCCATGGTCAAGCGCCGCCTCAAAAAGGCTAGAAGCGGCAGAGGAGCGACATGGCCGAACATTCTCATCACGCGCCCCAATCGAGTCGCAAGCAAACGAGAGCTTAAAGTCTCCCCTTTGCCCGATATCGCGGTCTCGCGCAAAACCCTGCGAAAAAACTTCTCCGCGTTGTCGGTCGCTACCACCAAGCCGCCATCGGCATCGGAGAGGCTTAGAAAATCTTCCGTTGAGTGGGCAAAAGTATAGCTGATATTCTGGCGAAAATAGCCTAGGACAAAAACGTCGAAAAGGTGATAGGGAAAGCGGACAAAAAAGCCTAGGAGATGTTTTTGAATTTCTAAAGACCGTTTAAGTCCCCCCCGCCATCCAGCCCCATAGCTTAAATTCGCCATATGGCGAAAACCGACATGATATTTCTGCGCGTCAAAATGCTGGAAGCGCTGGGCGTTGAGTTTTTGAAGGCCAAGATAGACGGCATCCCACTCGGCATTGGGAGAATTTTCTTTAAGGCCGACATGGGAGGCTAGTTCAACTACGCGCGCGCGCGATATATGAAATTGGCGAGAGATTTGATCAATGATTTGGGGAGTCTTTGCGTTGAGAGGCAAACGCTTAAGGCCCGCGTCATGCCTGGGGCCGACGACTTTTCTAAAGCCGAGCATGTCCTCATAAAACAACGAAACTCCCGGAGGACCTCTGGGAGATTGCGGCGGCAAGGCCGCTCCAGAACCGCCAGCGGGAGGCTCTATTGGCGGTCCGCTGTCCGCCATTCTTCCCGCCCCGTCAAAAAGGGCCGCGCTGGCGAAAGCGGAAGATTCCGGAGAAAAATTTTCTTTATCCGTCTTTTCATTTTGTTTGTTTTGCTGTTGTAAATGGGAAATGGGCTGAGAAACTTGCTTGAGCGGAACATTTTCTGTTTGCGGCAAGGCCTCTAATCCGGCTTGAGCCGGGATTTGAGTTGGCATGGTTTGAGGAGTTCCGTTCTTTGTTTGATCCTGTTTGATGTCTGGCCCTGAGGTCAAAGGCAAGGCCGCAGGCGCGGAAAGCGCGGGAGAAGGAATTTCAGAACCCAATTGAGGCGCGACCGAGGGATCCAAGGATTGACTAGGAAGAGAAAGAGGATTTCCCAAGGGATCCGAAGAGTCTTCTTTGGGAGTATCGGCGGCTAAAAGGGTGTAAAAGCGGGAGCCCGGAGACAACAAAATTAAGCTCAAAGCTAAAAATGCGCAGAGAAATTTCTTGAGCTTTTTTTGGATCATGCGTAACAGGAAACCGAAACCAGGCCGCCTTTAAAAACTCCTTGGTTATTTTCAGTAAGCCTGGGATCTTGAGCGGGCTTAGAACCCTTGCCGGAATCCGGGCGTTTAAGCGCACGGTAGGTGATGAAAGAAAACAAGAACTGCAGCACGTTTGAGGCCGCGACTAAAACTAAATCAATGTGCTTGGCCGGATTCTGGAGGGCCTGGGTGCCTCCCCAGATGACAAAGCAGGCGGCAATCAGACAAAAAAGAAGCACAAAGCCCGGGGCAAAGCCGGCGGGCTTTTCGCCTCGTCTTATCGCCATCAAATCAGGAACGAATAAAGACAAGTAAAAGCCTTGGACCATTACCTGAATTCCAGCGCTAATCAAAGACAGCGGAATAGGAAAAAGCGCCGAAATCAAAGAGGGCATAAAGACGGCAACTCCAAAATACATCCCAAATCCGGAGGCGATAAGAATTGGCGCCAAGGCCAAGGTCATTTGAAGAGAACGGTCTGTCCGAATAGAATCAAACCATTTTCTGATCCAAGAGCCGCCCGTTTGCGAAACATGTTCCCGATTTTTTTCTTTCGGGAGAAATTTCGCCAGCATAATTCCCGCCGCCAAAACCGCGGAAACCGACAAGCATTCCGAACCCCATAAAAATTTATCGGCCGCGGTCTGGGCCGGGGCGACGACGAGCCCCACCATTAAATTGGCCGCAATGACCCCATAGGTTCTCCAGTTATAACTCCTTTTTTTGATGAGCTCATGAAGTTCGGGAATCGCCATCATAAAACCCAAGACCATACTGACCCAATACGCCCCGCGCGCGAAAAGAGGCCATCCCGCCGCCAACAAATTCCACGCGCCCGAAACGGCCGAAACGTGGTGAAGAGCCTGAGCGTAGGCCGGAACCGCCAGGGCCGCGGACGCGCCAACCGCTCCGGAGACAAGAGCGGCTTTCTTAAGCCCCGAACGCCAAGCGCCCACGGCCTTTGCGCTCTCCACGGATTCACGAGGCATATTTTTAGAAACCGAGCCTTCGCCGTCATAAAAATGATTGATCGCGCTTAGGCCCTGGAAAAAACCTCCGGATCCAGAAACAGAGGCTTGATTGTTTCCAAAGAGGCGAGAATTGAGACGCCCTAAAATTGAGTTTTGAGCTATTTTTACAGCGCCTTTGGGCTGTTGGACTGGTAAAAGTTGAGCGATTTTTCCGCTCAGTCCCCCCGCGACGGATGCCGAGGTCGCCTCTCTTTGGACCTTGTTCAAAGGCTCTTTTTCCAAGGCGGAATCGGGCAACGGAGAAATTTCTCTTTCTGAGACCGGCAAGGCAAGCGGAGACAAGAGAGGAGATTTAAATTCGCTCTCCGAGAAATTGGGCAAGACAGGCTCTGAGTTTAAGCCACCGGAAAGAGCCGGAACAGGCTCTACCGAAGGATTAGCCTCAACGTCTTTGGCCAAAGCCTGATAGACCTGCCCTGGCCATAAAAGCCCCAAACAAAGAGCGAGAACCAAGGCCAATGCGCGCTTAAGCCGCTTCTCTTTCATATTTCTAGGATAAACCATTTTTAGCTTTAAAGCATGGGCCAAAGGGCCTAGAGAAGACCCCGCCAAAAGACCTAGCTATTTTTAAGCCTTTTTTGAGGCTTTAGGCCCCGCCAATAGGTTAATGCCCAATTGAGGCAAAGTCAAGGGCTGATTCTTGATTAAATAAGAGCCGTTACGGCGTTGATGACCCGTATCCCGTTCTTATAAAAGTTTTCTGTTTTGGATTGAAGGCTCGCGGCCGTTCTTCCCCCTTGACGAAAAAGCGTTTTCAGGTTACAATATGTACATAAACAACAAAGAGTACATGAGAGGGATCCATGACCTATCTACAAGCAAGCGAAGCCCGAGAGAACATGGCCGAGGCGATCAATCGCGTGGCCTACGGGGGCGAAAGGGTGATTTTAAGGCGGCGCAATAAAAACGCCGCGGCAATCATCTCCATCGCGGATTTAGCTCTTTTGGAAGAGCTTGAAAACCGCGTTGACCTTTCGGCCGCGCGCAAAAGGATGAGGGAGCATGGAAGCGTTCCCTGGAAGGAAGTTAAAAAGAAATTATCCCTCTAAAAAGTGGCTTATTCAGTTGAATTTAAGCCTTCAGCCGTCAGGGACTTGGCCGCCCTCCCCAAAGACGCGCAACGCCGTCTGGCGCTTAAAATCGATTCTTTGGCTCTTGACCCCAGGCCTTCGGGATGCGAGAAAATTCAGGGAGAGGCGAATTTATTCCGCATTCGCGTCGGGGACTACCGCGTCGTCTATTTAATCAAGGACGTCCGCCTTTTCGTCCTCATCGTTAAAATTGGCCATCGCAAGGATGTTTACCGCCGCATCTAGACGACTTCAAGGCCCGCCGCCGACGGCATCATCCATTGCGCGCAAGAGAGATTGGCGCGGGGCTTGAGAAGAAGTTTCCCGCGATAGAATAAAATGAAACAGTCCTTTTTACGGCGTCTCAATGATGACCTCGCCATTGCCGCCACCGCCATAGCCATGGTAGCCATAGTAACTGCCACCCCCGCCTCCTCCCGGTTGCGATCCACCCGCAGGATTTTGACTGGCAGACTGCCCCAGACCTCCAGCGCCACCGGATCCGCCTCCTACACCGCCGTTCCCGCCGACATATTGATTTCCCGCAGAGCCTGCTTGCCCAGGAGAAGTTCCTGTGCCACCCGAGCCACCCGCAGTACTATTACCCATAGCACCTCCACCACCACCACCAGCGCTGACTAGGATTTGGCCCGATGCATTATCTACCACTTGACTCTCGCCACCGCTAGCGCCACTGCCACCGCCATTGCCACCGTAACCGCCTACGAACACATACAAAGCTTCGCCGGCATAGAAAGAACTGTTATTGAGTTTTATCTCTGAAAATCCACCGCCACCGCCATTGTAACCGCTACCGCTAGCGACACCGGCACCACCCCCTCCTCCTCCGCCGAACGCAAGGATCGTCAAACTGCTGAGGCCGGAGGGGACAATGAATTCATACGCCGATGAGCTGGGAGTCGCGTAATTTTCAAGCACGGTCTCGCCATTCGAGCTTCCTGATGATGTGGTGGCGGATTTTTTACTGCACGCCGTCAGGGTCCAAAACCCCAAGGCACAAACGACGGCGATTAAAACCAACGGCCTTGAGGCATTTTTGATTTTCATTCCACCCTCCTTGCTCAATCTATTCCCGACGGCAATGAATCATTCAATCAAAAAAAAAAAAACGCAAGTCAAGGAAAATCTTTGGCCGCGTTTCTGTTTTAAGGCCCCCTTGAAATTAATCAGATTATCTGATAAAATGAGAGTACGATTGTCCTGGAGGCTTCATGAACGTTACGGCGACGGAGATGTCGAGAAATTTCTCGAACTATCTTAACCGCGTGTCCTACGCGGGAGAGAGCTTTTTATTGGTCAGGGGCAAGAAAATCATCGCGGAGCTTCATCCCGCGCCGAGGGGGCGAAGACTGACGGATTTGCCCGCGCTTTTTAAGGCGGCCCCGCGCCTCTCCAAAGACGAGGCGGAAGATTTCGAGCGCGAATTAAAAGCCGCGAAAAAATCCCTCAACCGAAAAAAGGCGCGGGACGCATGGGAGTCCTGATAGACTCGGACGTTCTCATCGCGGCGGAACGCGGGCTTTTAGACGTCGCCGCGAAAATCAAGGACCGCGGGGAAGAAGAATTTTTTATTTCCGCCATCACCGCCAGCGAGCTTTTGCACGGCGTTTGGAGGGCCGAGGACGCGAAAATCCGGGCGCGCCGAAGCGCCTTCGTGGAGTGGGTTTTGGAAAATTTCCCCATTCTCCCCATCGGTTTGCCGGCGGCGCGCGCGCACGCCCAGCTTTGGGCCGCGCTTAACTCAAAGGGCTCTCCCATCGGAGCGCATGATCTGTGGCTCGCGGCTTCTTGCGTGGCCTTCGGGCATTCCCTCATCACGCGCAATGCGCGCGAGTTCAAGCGCGTCCCCGGCCTTAAAGTAGAATCCTGGTAAAAAAATTTCTCTTTCCAAGATGGGAGCGCCCAAATGGTCATATTATTTATTTACGAGGCCTTAGGTAAAAATTGAGCGCGGAGGGTAAATCTTCAAACTGAAATTTAAAGCCCGAGCCCGCAATTTTTTTAGGGAAAGCCCTCTGGCTGGATAAAACCACAGAAGAAACTTCGCCCAAGGCGCAGTTTAAAGCCCATTTCGGAACCGTAATCCACGCCGGCCTTTGAAGGGTTTGAGAAAGAGCCAACGCAAAATCGCTATTGCGAACAGGGACGGGAGAAACCGCGTTGACGGGCCCCAAAAGCTCGGAATTAACTAGAGAGAATATCATCTCCAGAAGATCTTCAATGGCAATCCAACTCATCCATTGCCGTCCGCTTCCCAAACGCCCGCCCAAGCCCAAGCGAAAGGGAAATGCCATGCGCCCCAAGGCGCCGCCGTCCTTTGACAACACCATCCCAATGCGAAGACAAACCGCGCGAACGCCAAGGCTTTGGGCCATCAAGGCCTCGCGTTCCCAATCAACGCAAAGTTTCGCCAAGAAATCGTCGCCCGGCCTTGAAGATTCATCAAGCTCTTCCTCGGCCCGATCTCCATAAAACCCAATTGCCGAGGCGTTGACAAGAACCTTGGGTTTTTCTTTCGCCTGGGAAAGGGCCGCGACCAAGGCGCGAGTGGAAAGAATTCGGCTATCGTAAATTTCTTTTTTCCGGCGCATGTTCCAACGCCCTTCGACGATGGATGTTCCGCACAAATTAATGACGGCCTCCGCCTTTTCAAGGGCGGATTGCCATTCTCCCGAACTTTTCGCGTCCCAAACGACCGTAGGAAAACCCCGCTGAGAACGGCGGGACAAGATCACGACCTCATGGCCTTTAGAGATCGCCGCCTCTCGCAAACGTTCTCCAACAAATCCCGTCCCGCCGGCAATAACCAACTTCATTAGCGATGAACCCTCGGCGGAGGACCTTCCACAATCAAACGCGTATGCCTTTGGTCCAAACAGACCGCGGAAATCCAATAGGCATTGGCTCCCGCGCGCATCTCAAAAAGATCGGGGTTAAACATTCGCCGCAAAGCGGCTCTAAACTCGTCGGCATTGCCGGAAGCGAGCGCTAAATCCGCCAAAGAATCCGTATAAGTTCCATGCCGGGCTTTGTAATCGTCTTCGATTTTAGCGAGCAGATAAAGGGCATCAGCCGATCTCTTTAGTTTTTGCCGATTGCCGGCGCCTGAAGATGAGATGAGCCCGTGAATCAGAAATCCGTAGACAAAAACAAGAACGCTGATCGCCGCGATAAAAAGCGTGTTCGATTCTACCCGGCTTTTCGGGCGCAGTTGAATCACCGAGGTTCCCGACATCAAATCATGAAGAGCCCTTGAATCCAAACGAAAAAAAGAGAACCAAAAGCCGAAATTAAAAAACGCCGAACTCAGTATTTGTCCGAAAGCCCGAATCAGAGACTGCAAAAGACCCGGATGCCTGCCATTTCCGTCAACCACTACAATTCCCATCAATCTCTTGCCGATCGTTCCCCCTTTATGGACGCCGATAAACTGATAGATTCCATAGACGAATACCCAAAGCGCAGACACTCTCAATGGAGTCAAAAAAAGGGGCCAGGAATAAGAGTGCGCCATCTCCCACAAGCTCAGCGTCCATCCCACAAGAAAGGGAGACAAGTCTAAAACATAAGCGATGAAGCGCTCATTGATTGTCGCCGGAGCTGGAGCCTTGTCTAAAGAACTGCCTTGTTCCATAACCTATCGCCTCTTATGATAGAATAAAACTTATGAGAATCGAACTCCTCAAGCAATTTAGCATCTTCATGCCCAACCGCCCCGGAGCCTTGGCCTCCATGACGCGGCTTTTCGCCAATCAAGGAGTCAACCTCATCGGCATCGCCTCTGAAATCTCAAATGATTCAGGATTGGTCCGAGTCGCGGTGCCGGAAGGAACCGATGTTTCAGGGATTCTGACCCAGGCCGGGTTCGCCAGCGTGGAAACCAATCTCCTTTCTATCGAACTCACCGATAAGCCGGGAGAACTCTCGAGAATTACCAAGGCTTTGGCCGACAATCACGTCAATATCACCACGATCTATGGCACCTCGCTCGGAGGCGATCAAACCCGTATTTTGATCGCGGCGGAAAACACGCCCAAGGCCAAGAGCGTGCTTGAAAGCCTCGACGAATCTACATCCTCTTAAGCGCTTCGATTCGGGCATCCAAAGGCGGATGACTGGCGAAAAGAGCCGCAATAAGACCTCGGCCATGCCCGTTGATTTTAAAAGTTGAAAGCGCCGGCGCCCGGTTATCTTGCCCCGACAAAGTGGTCTGCAAAGATTCAAGAGCGTGAATCATGGTCTGTGGGCTGGTCAAATGAGCCGAGCTAGAATCGGCGGCATACTCTCTGCGCCGCGAAAACCAGTAGATGATGGGGGAAGCCAAGAGAAACAACACCGTTTCCAAGGCGTTAATCAAAAGAAACTGCGCGATAAAGCCAAGCCCGCCGCGCTCGTCTTCTTTTTTCTGTATCGCATTTTCGATCGCAAAGGCCAGAATCTGAGAGAGGAAAATAACGAAGGTGTTGACGACTCCCTGAAGAAGCGTCATCGTCACCATGTCGCCGTTGACAATATGCGATATTTCGTGGCCGATAACTCCGTCCACCGCGCTTGAATCCATGTTCTCTAGTAAGGAACTGGAAATCGCCAGTAGCGCGCGACGGCGGCTGGGGCCGGTAGCAAAAGCGTTAACCTCGGGGCTTTGATATATCCCGATTTCCGGCAAAGTTTCAAGCCCCGCGCGCTGACAAAGCCCGCGAACCTTGGCCACAATTTGAGCCTCTAAATCTCCCCGTGGGTTCTGGGGATCAATAACCTGAACGCCCAAAGACATTTTTGCCATCCAGCGAGATAGTTGAAGCGAAATGAAGGCTCCGCCAAAGCCGAAGAGAGCGCACATAATCAAAAGAGATTGATAGTTAATTCCATATGCTCCCAACCATGGCTTGAGCCCCAAAAGACTGATGACCGAGGAAATCACCAAAAGAACCAACAAATTGACGGCAATAAAAAGAATAACCCGTTTCATCGAAACCTCCTATAATCTGGAATTATCCAGAATCTAATTTCATTATACTATTTTGACATTAGGGCAAATTCAATATGTTAAAATCGCTTATTATGGCAACCAAACCCTCAAAGAAGAAAAAATCCGCGGCCTCAAAAAACAATGGGAAGGTGCGAGTGATCATCGCCGACGATCAGACTCTTTTTCGCGAAGGCATTAAAGACATGCTCGCCGATGAAAAAACGATCGAAGTCGTCGGAGAGGCCGCCGACGGGAAAGAAGCCCTCCGGCTGGTCAAGACCCTCAAACCCAATGTCATCTTGCTCGACATCAAACTCCCCCATATGGACGGGATTCAAGCCGCGCGCCAGATTCATAAGGAGTGCCCCCGCACCAATGTCCTCATCCTCTCGTCTTTTGAAGACGAATCTCACGTGATGGAAGCCATTCAAGCCGGAGCCAACGGGTATCTGTCTAAAATGCTTCCTTCTTATGAACTAGTCAACGCGCTCAAGGCTTTCGCCAATAAAAATGTCATGATCCCGCAACCCGTGATGAGCCGCCTAATGGACAGCCTCAGAAAAGCCAACAATACCGCAATCGACTCGCCCCTGGTGGCCTTAACCCGGATGGAAGTAAAAATCCTGGCTCTTTTGGGAAGAGGAAAATCAAACAAAGAAATCGCGGGCAAGCTAGATCTTAGCGTCAAAACCGTTAAAAATCATCTCAATAATATGTTCCAAAAACTCGGAGTGGCCAACCGCACGGAAGCGGTGGTCAGGGGAATCGACCTGGGAATTATCTCCGCGGAAAAAGAAAATGATGGAGCGTAAAAGACAATGGCAGATCAACCGACAAAAAAAAGCAGCGGACTCTTAGGACTACTGGCGTTATTTGTTTTTTTCGGGGCGGGAGCGGCCATTTTTTATTACTCAAAAAAAGAAAATCACCCTCTCGATATTTCCAACTCGGAATTTAACGTCACCTCTTTACCTCAAGCGCCTGGGTCAAATGCCTCTTCAACGCCGGCTTCTTCCGCCTCTCAATATAAACAGACCGGGCTCGACATGATCAAAGGAGTGATCCCCGGGCTTTTTAGCGCTTCAAAATCAAAGCCGACCGCCGCCGATAACTTAGCCGCGCAATTTACCGCTCTTTGCCGCGCCAATGAGGGAAAGGTTCAAGCCCTCGCCATGGCTTATACCCAACGCTATCCCGGCATTCGACAATACGGGCGCGATTGGATGCGTTATCCTGATCTTAAAAAATTAAATGACGATTACATGAAAAACCATGACCCCATCGCCTTTTTGAAAGGCTTATCCGCTTCTAAAAATTTCGGAAAACTGGTCAAGAAATACGCCAAGCGTCCAGAAATCCGCCAATTCGCTCAAGACGCCATACATCAAGCTCCCCCTCAATTTATGTCCGTGGGAATGGGGGTGCTCAGCAAAGACAATATCGTCAAGGGCGTCGCCTCTAACGTCTCTCAAGCCTTGGGACTCCCCCCAGGTCTATTCAACTCTCTGGGTGGGCAATCGCCTCAAGTAGACCAAAAAACAATCATGAATTCGGTCAACGCCCAAATGCAGCAGATTCAAAACATTCTCCCTCAAGCTCAAGGAAACGGGCAATAGCCCTCTATCGATGGACCGAATTACGAAACGCTTTATCTCCCTCGACCGCCGTTACGGAGCGCCGAATTATCACCCATTGCCCATCGTTCTCAAAAAAGGCAAAGGGCCTTATGTTTGGGACGTCAATGGAAAGCGGTATTTTGACATGCTCTCTGCCTATTCGGCGCTCAACCAAGGACACAATCATCCCAAAATTGTCGCGGCGGCAAAATCCCAGATATCGCGCCTAAGCCTAACCTCTCGCGCCTTCCACAATACATTAATGGGCCCACTGCTAAAAGAAATATGCCGTTTGACGAGACAAGATAAAGCGATTTTAATGAACTCCGGCGCCGAAGCGGTTGAGACCGCCATAAAATCCATGCGCATTTGGGGCTATCAAGTTAAAGGAATTGCACAAGACCAAGCGGAAATCATCGTCTGCCGCAACAACTTTCATGGGAGAACGACCACAATTGTAGGATTCTCCTCTGACCCCGCTTCCTATTCGGGCTTTGGCCCCAAGACCCCGGGATTTGTCGAAATTGAATACGGCTCGGCAGAGGCTCTTGAATCGGCCATCACTCCCAACACCTGCGGATTTCTTTTTGAACCGATTCAAGGAGAAGCTGGGGTCTTAATTCCACCGCAAGGCTATCTCAAAAAAGTTCGGGAGATATGCACACGAAAGAACATCCTCATGTGCGCTGATGAAATACAGACGGGCCTGGGTCGAACGGGAAAACTTTTTTGTTGCGATCATGAGGGCGTTTTCCCTGACCTCATTATTTTAGGCAAAGCCCTCTCCGGCGGCCTTTATCCAATCTCCGCAGTCGCCGCCCAAAGAGAAGTCATGGATTTGCTCACTGCGGGAAAGCACGGCAGCACCTTTGGCGGAAACCCCCTAGCCTCGGCCATTGGGTTGTCAGCCCTCCAAGTCATTGTCCAAGAGAAGCTCTCTCAGAAAGCGGCTTTAAGCGGAGAATACTTCAAAACCCTTCTAAAAACCCTTAAATCAGATTTGATTCAGGAGATTCGGGGAAAGGGGCTTTTAATCGGAGTTGAGCTCAAAATACCGGCCCGCCCGGTCTGCGAATCCCTAGCCCAAAATGGAATCCTCGCCAAAGAAACCCACGAAAGAACCATCCGTTTCGCCCCCCCATTGATCATCACAAAATCCCAAATTGAGGAATCTTTCGAGCTCATCGCGAAAACCCTGTTGCGCTATTAAAATTTTTGTAGAATAGTTCTCTAATGAATCCCGAAAATCATAAAGAATTAGCGCTCCCAGAGCGACTTTCCAGACTCAAAGATCTCGCCTATAATCTATGGTGGTCTTGGCACCACGAAGCGCGCTTTCTTTTTAGGGATATAGACCCCATTTTATGGGAATCTTCCAGCCATAATCCCGTTTTACTCCTATATCGTTCAACAGAAAAACTGTCTCGATTGGCCAAAGATCCGCGATTTTTGGCTCATTATGATCAGGTAGTCGACGCTTTTGACCACGACACCAGTTGCTCGGACACCTGGTTTGAACGGAGATTTGGTAAAGAAGCCAAAAACCGGGCTGTCGCTTATTTTTCGGCGGAATTTGGCCTTCACGCTTCCTTGCCCCTCTATTCCGGAGGCTTGGGAGTTCTGGCCGGAGATCATCTCAAATCAGCCTCCGATCTCGATTTGCCCTTGGTGGGAGTGGGTTTTATGTATCCAAAAGGCTACGTCACCCAGAGACTCGGCCCGGATGGATGGCAGCAGAACATCTATCACGATCTCAACTGGGACTATGCCCCGATTTTGCCCTTATGCCGCCCAAATGGAGAGCGCGTCATTTTTGATTTTTCGTTCGGCTCTTGGCAGCTTAAAATCGCGGTCTGGTTAGTTCATATCGGGCGAGTTTCCCTCTATTTAATGGACACCAATGTCGAAGGAAATTCTCCCTCGGACCGGGAGATCACGACCCAACTTTACGGCGGAGATCACAGCATGCGCCTTCGACAGGAAATTGTTCTGGGAATCGGCGGCTTAAGGCTGTTAAGATTTCTGGGAATTCCGGCGACATTTTTCCATGCCAATGAAGGACACGCGGCCTTCTTATTTTTAGAGCTTTTGCGAGAAAAAATTGCCGCGGGCTTATCTTTGGAAGACGCCAAAAACGAGACCGCCCAAGAAACTCTCTTTACGACCCACACCCCTGTTCCCGCCGGCCATGACGTCTTTGAAGCTCAGCTTTTAATGCCTTTCTTTCAACACTATCTCGCGGAATTAAAGCTGTCTCAAGAACAGTTCCTAGATTTGGGCCATTCGCCCAATGAAGCTGGCTGGAACATGACCGCCTTGGCTTTAAAGCTGGCGGGAAAAAAGAACGCGGTCAGCAAAAGGCACGGCGAGGTTTCCCAAGAAATGTGGCATAAATTGTGGCCTGAGAAACCGCTTCATGAAGTTCCGATTGACTATATCACCAATGGGGTCCATCTCGGATTCTGGGTTCAATCCGATCTTCAAGACCTCTTCAACAAACGTCTCGGCATTCATTGGGTCAAGGCCCAAGACAACCCCGGGTTTTGGGAAGGCATCGATAATATTCCGGATCATGAAATCTGGCAGGCCCATCTCAAAGCCAAGGGAAGACTTCTCAGCATTCTCGGGCACCGGCTTAAATCCCGTTGGCAGGAAGGGGCGGAGTCGGGCCAAATTTTAGCCCAAGGCGCGCTACTCGACCGGGACATACTGACCATCGGCTTTGCGCGAAGGTTTGCGACCTACAAAAGAGCGGACCTTGTTTTCCACGATATTGAGCGTCTTAAGAAAATCATCCTTGATTCCGCCCGCCCCGTGCAATTTATCTTCGCGGGAAAAGCTCATCCCGCAGATGACAACGGGAAAGGCCTCATTCAAAAAATATTTCGCATCGCCAAGGATCCCGCTTTAGCCGGGCATATCTCCTTTGTCGAAGACTATGATATGCAGCTGGCCCGCTATTTGGTGCAGGGCTGCGATCTTTGGCTTAACAACCCAGTTCCACCTCTGGAAGCCTGCGGGACCAGCGGACAGAAAGCGGCCTCAAACGGGGTCCCGAATCTCAGCATCCTAGATGGTTGGTGGGAAGAAGGCTTCACGGGAACCAATGGTTGGGGGATTGAGGGAATTGGGAAAGAATCATCGGACAGAAACGCGGAAGAAGCCGCTAAAATCTATCACGCGCTTGAATCCCAGATTATTCCGCTTTTCTATGATTTCGGCGCGGATGCTATCCCGCATGGATGGGTTAAAGTGATGAAAGAAGCTATCCGCACCTCCGCTCCGCGCTTTTCCGCCCAGAGAATGGTCAAAGAATACGTGGAGAAATTTTATTCCAATACTTTTGAGAAGGTTCCTGCCCCAATCTAAATGGGAGAACTCGCAATTCCACCCCCTTGGGTCGTTACCTCTGAACAAGAACTCAAAGAAGCCGTCCAGGAAATAGAAAATTCTCCGCAGTTGGCGGTCGACATAGAATCAGATAGCTTTTACGCTTACCGAGAACGGGTTTGCCTGATTCAGATTTCGTCTCTGACTAAGGACTATATTATCGATCCCCTGGCGATTCAGGATATGTCTTGTCTGGGCAAAATCTTTAAAAATCCCGCGACCGAAAAGATATTCCATGCCGGGGAATATGACGTCTTATGCCTTAAGCGCGACTACCAGTTTGAATTTAGAAATTTATTCGACACGATGATCGCGGCGAGATTCCTCGGAGAAAAAGAATTGGGGCTTAAAGCGGCGATTTCAAAACACTTCCAAATTGAACTATGCAAGAAACACCAGCGCGCGGATTGGGGAAAAAGACCCTTAAGCGATGAACAACTGCGTTATGCCCAATTGGACACGCATTTCCTGATTGCCCTCTCGAATATCCAGAAAAAATCCCTGGCTGAACGCGGACGATTGGAAGACGCCAAGGAAGCCGCCGAACATTTATGCTTTCTTCAGGCGCAAACAAGGCCTTTTGACGCCGAAGGATACCGAAAAATTAAGGGAAATCGAGAGCTGACCCCGGAAAATCGCGGAGTTCTTAAAGAGCTTTATCTCTGTCGCGAGGAAATCGCCCGAACGAGAAACAAAGCTCGTTTTCGAATCATGAATGACGAGCTTTTAATCGAACTCGCAAAGGCGCGGCCAACAAGCGTCGCTCAACTTTCACAGATAAAAGGAATGACGCCTTATCTGATTCAGGCTTTTGGCCGCCATATTATTGATTGTGTAGCGCGCGGAGAAAAATCGCCCGAAGGCCTCGTTTGCTCCACCGAAAATTCCCGCATTCGCCGCACGCCGCCGGAAGAAATCAATCTCTTTGAAAAATTGCGTTTTTGGAGGAAAACTCAAGGAGAGGCCGAGAGTCTCGATCCGGCGGCGATTCTTTCGACCGAACAGTTAAAAGACATCGCCCAGGCCCTCTTAAGCAAAAGAAAAGACATCTTTCGTTCATTGAGCCCGCTCAAGAAAAAGCGCTATGAGCAGAGCTTGCTTAAATTCATATCCTCTCTTCAGGAATGATATAATGAAATTGGAACTTTCCAAAAGCGCGCTTTAAATAGCCCGCTTCTAGAGAGTTTCGATGTTTCAAAAAATTAAACGCCTAGTCTTTGGAAAACCTCAAGACGTAAGGGATCCGCAAGTCTTTCACCGCATTTCTCTGGTCGCCTTTCTAGCCTGGATAGGGCTAGGCGCCGACGGTTTGTCCTCTTCCTGTTACGGTCCTGACGAGTCTTTCAGGGTTCTCGGCTCCAATCATTATCTGTTAATCCTGGTAGCCTTGGCTGTGGCCCTTAGTATTTTTATTATTTCCTACGCCTATTCTCGGGTCATCGAGCATTTTCCATTTGGCGGCGGCGGTTATGTGGTCGCGACCAGGCTCTTGGGCCCCTCTTTTGGCGTCATTTCCGGATCGGCCCTTTTAATCGACTATATCCTTACCATCACTACCTCCATCGCCGCAGGAACTGACGCCTTTTTCAGCTTTCTGCCTTATTCCTACCAAGGATGGAAATTCCCCCTTGAGTTTTGCATTATCGGCTTTCTGGCGGGGCTTAATCTCAGAGGAGTCAAGGAATCCGTCGAGGCGATGATGCCGGTATTTCTCTTTTTTATTTTAACTCACATAGCGCTCATATTTGGGACGCTCGCGCTTAAACTGGGAGATTTTCCCGTCGTGGCCCATCAAGTCCACGCTGGATTTAGCAATGGAATGGCGACGATCGGATTGATGGGCATGGCGGCTCTTTTTCTTCATTCCTATTCCATGGGCGCCGGAACCTATACCGGTCTTGAGGCGGTCTCAAATGGGCTAGCCATCATGCGGGAACCGAAGGTAGAAACGGGGAAAAAGACGATGACCTACATGGCCGTCTCTTTAGCCGTGACCGCCGGTGGAATTCTTCTCGCTTACTTATTGGTCCATGTGGAACCCGTTCCCGGACAGACGATGAACGCCGTTTTGTCGACCCGGTTCGTGCAATTACTGGGGCTGTCCCCCGCGCTGGGAAAATGGTTCATCATTCCTACCTTGCTTTCGGAAGCGGCCCTTCTTTATGTCGCGGCCCAAACGGGATTTATTGACGGCCCCAGGGTGATGGCCAATATGGCGCATGATTCTTGGCTCCCGCACCGGTTTTCAACCTTGTCAGACCGTTTGACGACTCAAGACGGGATTCTGCTCATTTCCGGAGCCTCAGCGCTCATGCTTCTCTACGCGCGCGGAAACACCGAAACCCTGGTCTTGATGTACGCTATCAACGTGTTTATCACCTTCTGTTTGACCGAAGCCTCGATGATTCGGTTCTGGATTCACTCACGGAAAAGCCGCCCTGATTGGTACAAAAAAATCAGCGTTCACATCATCGGTTTTTGCCTTTGTTTTTCGATTCTCGCCCTCAACACCGTTGAAAAATTCACTCAAGGCGGATGGGTCACATTGGCTACCACCGCCGCATTAATTGGGCTCTGTTTTATGATCAAAAGCCATTATATTTCTCTTCAACAAGATTTTAAGCGTCTTGACTCAATTTTAATGAACATTCCACAATCGGAAAAGACCGATTTCCCGGCCTTGGACCCCAAAGCTCCAACCGCCGTAATTCTAGTGGGCGGATATAGCGGGCTTGGCGTCCACTGCATTCTTTCCATTCAAAAACTATTCCCCAACTATTTCAAAAATTTCATCTTTATATCCATCGGGGTGGTCGACAGCGCGTCTTTTAAGGGCGTTCAAGCGGTCGAAGAGGTGCAGAAAGAGACGGAAGAGTCGCTTAAACGTTACGTCGCTCTCGCGCATAGTTTCGGGTTTGCCAGCGATTTCCGCGCCGGGATAGGAACCGAAGTCGTAACCGAGGCGGAACAGATTTGCGTCAATCTATCCAAAGAATACCCGCGCGCCATTGTCTTTGCCGGAAAGCTAATCTTCCAACATGAAAATTGGTTTCACCGGGTTCTTCACAATGAAACGGCTTACCAGATGCAAAAGCGCCTTCAGTTTTTAGGGCTCAACTCCATGGTTTTACCGGTCAGAGTGCTGTCTTCGATTGGAAACTAACCCGACTTCCGCAAGATTGTCTCAAATCTGGGCCTCCCAAGCAGGTCGATTATTTCTTAACGAGCCCTTAACTTTTGAGAAACTGCTAAGTTTTTAGCAATCCAAGATAATAGGCGCTCGACAAACCCAGGGTGGGCCAGCATCTGGGCCCCATGCCCGGATGAAGCCTGCAAGAAAACCACATTGGGTATCGTCACTAAAGACAAAGCGGTTTGAAACGCGTAGGAATCCTGCGGAGAAGCCGCGACGCACAGTCTTACATTTTGAGGAATTCTCAGGCGAACCCCGCGATATTCTTGTCCCGGAGAAAGAAGCGCCGCCCACGGCAGCTTTAACTTATCGGCGACTCTTGAGGCAAGGTTAGCCCCAATCGAACCGCCAATTAAACCGATCTGATTTTTCTTAAACCCATGATGATTTAAGAAACGGACGGCAGACTCGACATCTTTCTGGGCAGAAATCCAATCGGAATCGGAAAATTGACTCCACGTTTTTCTCCCCGCCCGCGCGCTTTTCCCATGCCCTCTTAAATCAATCGCCAAAGTTCCAAGCTTCATTTCCCAAAGCTTTGGCTCCAAACTATCCCACTCGCCAAACCCGGCTCCAACTCCATGAACCAAGACCACCGCCCCCTTCGCTTGAGAAGGCGCGTAATAGACCCCGGCAATATTCCACCCGTCCGGAGTTTTAAAATGGATAAGATGCGCCTTGGGAGTGGCGGCAAAACCGGTGAGGCAGAGAATTCTAGCGAGCCCGTAGAGCGATGTCATAAGCGGAATTATACAGCGAAAAAACTTCTCCTTGCAAGCTATAAAGACTGCGAATAAAAAATTGGGATTGGTAGACAAACAAAGGAGATTCGTCGTCTTGATGAGACTCAATCACCTTATCATCAGCGATAGCGTCTAAATAAAGGGAATTGACTTCCAATTGAAGGCGCTTGATTTCCGCAAGAATCAAGAGAGAATTTTGATAGATCTGCGAATCCGGCAAAGCTTGGGAAAACGCGATATTAGAGCGCACCGTCAAATAAGCCAAATTATTTTTGACCTGGACCATTCCTTGTCCAAGAGTGCTCAGATTAAGACCCACGATTTTGAGACTTGCGCTCGGATGATCTTGGCCAAAGGAGTAGCGAAGGCTGCCCAACTGCGTCTTGGCATAGGAATCAATTTGGCCGACATTGGCGGCTTGCTGCAAGACTTCCCCGGCAATTGAACGTAAAACAGGAACGAGACTGGAATCGCTTTCCGAACGGCTCTGCCGATCTCGCGCCTCAAGAAGGGCGTCAAAATAATAGCGCTCTTGCCACAGAAGCGGGGCAGAAGCGGCGAAAACTTCTCGCGGACAAACAATCGCGCAAAAGACAATTCCAATAAAAGCGCCCTGAAAACATAGCCGTCTCATCAGCCCCTTCCAATTTCCTTGATGGGATTGAGAGGGCGTCCATATTTATCTCGAACCTCAAAATGAAGATGCGGACCTGTTGAAAGCCCCGTAGATCCCACGCGACCAATCAAGGTTTTCCCGCGCGACACCCATTGCCCGGGTCTGACGTAAATTTTTGACAAGTGTCCGTATCGAGTGGTAGCGCCGTCAGCATGGCGGATGACAATCAAAAGCCCATAGCCCTCCGACCATCCCGCGCGAATGACTTTTCCGCTTCGGGCGGGATAAACAGGCGTTCCCCATGGACGGGGAAGGTCCAAACCTTCATGAAAGCGCGTGCGTTTTAATATCGGGTGATAGCGCACTCCAAAACGCGAACTGATCCTTCCCCAACCCCAGCCGTGAAAAGGAAAATGAAAAGTATCGAAACTGACGTGAACCTTGGGGAGGAAAATTGGCGTCCCCTTTGGAAATGAATATCCATTCATCAAAGCGGTGGCGGGAATATCATTATTGTCTAAAACCATCAGCTTAAACTTGTCGACCTGATCAGAACGCCGGTAATATTTTTTGGCAATCGAGTTTAAAGTCTCGTGACTTGTTTTTGGGCGATACAACTCTCCATTTTTATTGAGGACGGTGATATCTTTTCCTATCGGAAGAAAAATCAGCTCGCTGTGATTGGTGGCTTGTAAAGCCTCGGCGGTCGTCCCATATTTTTTGGCGAGAATATACGCGTTTCCGTCTTGTCTTGTCACTCGGTGTTCGGCATAGACGAGGTTTTTAATCTCGCGAAAGGAATTAGGAGAAGGCTCCTGGGGGCCTGATGGAGTCAAGACGGAATAAGTCAGCCAGTCCTGAGGCAAAGGCGAGTTGGCGGCAAAAGACGCAAGCCCCAAGCCAAGACACAAAACAAAGAGAATGCTTTTTCTAAACGCCAATTATTCCTCGCTTAAATTTGACAATTCCATGGATTTCAAGAAATCGGCGTTTGATTTAGTTTGAAGGATTTTGTCTCTTAACAGTTCCATGGCCTCGACCGAGGAAAGAGGGGCCAAAACCTTGCGCAAAATCCACATTTTATTGATTTCATCTTCCGACAAAAGCAGCTCTTCCTTGCGCGTTCCCGAGCGGTTAATCTCAAAGGCGGGAAACATGCGCCTATCGGCGAGCTTGCGATCCAGATAGACTTCGCTATTGCCGGTTCCCTTAAATTCTTCAAAAATGACTTCATCCATGCGACTGCCGGTATCGACTAAAGCGGTCGCGATGATGGTCAAAGATCCGCCTTCCTCTATATTTCTGGCCGCTCCTAAAAAGCGTTTCGGTCTCTGAAGAGAGGTCGCTTCAATTCCGCCGGAAAGGACTCGCCCGGAAGACGGCGTGATCGTATTGTAGGCCCGGGCCAAACGGGTAATTGAGTCCAGTAAAATTACGACATCTTTTCCGAGCTCGACCTGCCTTTTAGCCTTTTCAAGCACCATCTCGGCGACTTGAACGTGCCTGTCGGCGGGTTCGTCAAAGGTCGATGACACCACTTCTCCTTTAACGCCCCTTTGCATTTCGGTGACTTCTTCCGGACGCTCGTCAATCAACAAGACCATAATCACGACCCCTTTATGGTTGGCCGCGATGGCGTTGGCGATTTTTTGGAGAATGACCGTCTTTCCGGTCTTGGGAGAAGCGACAATCAATCCTCTTTGGCCTTTGCCGATGGGAGAAATTAAGTCCATCAGCCGAGTCGTCAACTCCATTCGATCCGTTTCAAGGGTGAAGCGCTGATTGGGATGAAGCGGAGTCAAATTATCAAAAAACGTTCTATCTTTAAGAGTCTCCGCCTCGACTCCGTTGATTTTTTTAACCTGTAAAAGGGCGAAAAACCTCTCCCCGTCTTTGGGAGGCCTGACATGCCCGCCGACGGTGTCGCCTTTACGAAGCCCAAAACGCTTAATCTGTGAAGGCGAGATATAAATATCGTCGGGACCCGGCAGATAGTTATAATCCTGGGAGCGCAAAAAACCAAAGCCGTCCGGCAAAATCTCAAGCACGCCTTCGTCATAAATCATGCCGTTGGCCTTTAACTGGCCTTCGAGGATTTTGGCGATCATCTCTTGTTTCCGAAGCCCAGAGACGCCCTCTATTTTCAAATCCTTGGCGATTTGAGAAAGACCGGCAACCGTCATCTTGGAAAGTTGCGTCGCATCCAAATGCGCGACCGCAGGTTGGGGGTTTTGAGATTGCGGCGGGTTTTGGGCCGGCGAACCTTGAGCTGTCGTTTCCATACTTATTCTCCTGATTATCCTATTTTGGCTTTTGTCATCAGACAAAAAGCCCGGTAATATTCGGCGACTTTCTGGCGAAAGCCGATTAAGTCTCCATCATTATCAATCGCGATATCCGCGCATTTCCTGCGTTCTTTATCCGAAATCTGGGAAGACATTCTTTTTTTTATTTCCAAAAGGGAAAGAGTATCTCTTTTTGAAACGCGGAGAAGCCTCAGAGAAATAGGCGCGAGAATGGCCATCGTCGCGTCAAAATATTTTTCATGACCGCCCTCAAAGAGAAGCGGAACGTCCGCGACCACGATTCCAGAGGACCGGCTCATAAGCCTAAGCATTTCTTTTAAGATTAAAGGATGGGTCAAGTTTTCCAAACGCTTGCGCGTGACGCTACTAGAAAAAACCTGCCCAGCCAGTTTTCTGCGATCGATATGCCCCGATTCATCTAAAATTTCAAAGCCAAAGGCCCTGACGATTTTTGAAAAAGCCGGACCGCCGGGAAGAGCTTGCGCGCGCGCGATTTCATCAAGAGAAATCGTCAAAGCCCCCAAGTCTGAAAATTGGCGCAGAGCTTCCGTTTTCCCCGATCCCATGCCGCCAGTCAGCCCCACCAAGAAGCGCCTCAGCACTAAGCATTGCCTCCCTTATTAGAGTAACGACGCATAATCGCTTTTTCTTCTTCCGTTAAAGAATCAATGCCGCTGACTAAAATTTTATCCAGAATCTTATCAATCTCAGTCATCGAGGAATCAGGGTCATCCTGGGGAGCGCTCTCTCCGCGAGAAGGGGGATTGACGGCGCGCCTGATTCCAGGTCTGATAGCGCCTTGAGAGAATGAATCTCTCCATAAAGATTTAACCTTGATCTTTAAGACCCACCACCATCTGAGATAAAGGTATCCCGTGATCATTCCCCCCAAATGAGCGAAACGCGCGATGCCCGGAGTGGCATTGGTCGCTCCGGCAAAAAACTCAACCAAGCCAAACAAAATCGCCATATGGGCCGCTTTGACTGGAATTAGAAAATAAAGATAGACGACGGCGTCGGGATAAAGCATCGCAAAAGCGACTAGAAGCCCGTAAATGGCCCCCGAGGCGCCGATTACGGGAGACATCGAATGGGGAGATAAAATAATAGAGGCCGCCGCCGCGCCAAGACCGCAAATAAAATAGTATTTCAAGAAATCTCTTGGGCCCCACTGCGCCTCCACCGGAACGCCGAACATCCAAAGCGCGAATAAATTGAGAAGCAAATGCATGATGCTGCCATGAACGAACAGATACGAAAGCGGCTGCCAAACCCAGCGATCGGCCAAAACCCGGTGGGGCACCAAACCGAATAGGTCGAAAAACGAATTTCCAACCAAGGTCGCCATGATAAAAACAACGACGTTGGCGATAATCAGAGATTTGAGAGCCGGGGGAAGCCGCCTATAACTCATCGGCTCATGAGAAAAAACTTCGGGACTCATCTTAAAACCTCCAAATCTCGCCAATTGCGCCCAGCCTTAACCGACACGATCAAGGGAACATTCAAGGAAACCGCGCCCTCCATTTTCTTTTTGACCCACAGAGAAAAGGGCTCCACTTCTTGGTCTGGAACCTCAAAGACTAATTCATCATGTATCTGTAAAAGCATCTTGGCTTGGAACTCGTTTTTCGCGGATAAACCCTGAGAGACTTGAATCATCGCGATTTTAATAATGTCAGAGGCTGCGCCTTGAACCGGGGTATTGCGCGCCGCTCTCTCCGCATATTGACGGATGACCGCGTTCTTAGCGTCAAGTTCCGGCAAATAGCGCACCCGCCCCAAAAAGGTCCTGGTCTTTTTTTCTTTTTTCGCCTCGGTTAAATTTTCTTCAATCCAGCGCAAAACCCCTTGATAGCGCTCAAAATATTTTTTGATAATGGCTGAAGCTTCTGTCTGCGGTATCTGAAGTTCCTGCGCAAGGCCAAAGGCCGTCTGTCCGTAAACGATTCCGAAATTGACCGCTTTCGCCCGTCTTCTCATATCTGCATCCACCTTCTCAAGCGGCACATGGAAAATGGCCGCGGCAGTCCGGGCATGAATGTCTTCGTTCTCCGCGAAAGATTGTTTTAAAGACGGGTCTTTCGAAACATGGGCCAGGACTCTTAATTCAATTTGAGAATAATCAGCGCAGACCAGCCGCCAATTCTTGGCCGCGATAAAGGCGCGGCGAATTTTCTGCCCCGCCTCGGTCCGGATAGGGATATTTTGCAAGTTGGGGTTGGAGCTTGACAGCCTGCCGGTCTCCGCCCCGGCTTGATCAAAATGGGTGTGAATTCTTCCGGTTCCCGGGTCAATGCGAGACAGAAGGCCGTCAATATAAGTGGACTTAAGTTTAAAGGCCTCTCGAAATTCAAGAATCTTCGCAGGCAAAGAATGTTGTTGGGCCAGGACGCTCAGGCAATCTTCATCGGTTGAGCGACCGCCCTTGGCGGTCTTATGAATGACGGGAAGAGATAATTTATCGAATAAAAGCTCGGCTAACTGTTTTGGAGAATTCACGTTCAAGGGAAATCCCGCTTCCCGATTAATTTCCTCTTGAAGAGCGGCAATTTTTTCGTCAAATTCCTTGGAAAGTTTCTCCAAATAGGGCCGGTCAACTCCAATCCCCTCTCGTTCCATTGAAGCCAAAACATCAATCAAGGGAAATTCAATGTCTTGGTAAATATGAAAAACTCCTTCTTCTTTAAGGCGGTCTTTGAGGGGCGCGGCATTTAAAGCCTGATCCAGTTTCCAAAAGGCGCGCTCTTGCCAACTCGATTTTTTATCCAAAACGCCTTCTCTAGGCCTCACTGGGTTAAGGCAATAGGCCGCCATCCGAACGTCAAAAGCGGGGGACGGTTGCGGCAAACCCATTTCCTTCCAAAAAGAATAAATTTCCTTAAGGTCATAGGCGGTCTTAAGGACCGAACCCTGAAAAATCTCGGACAAATCGGTTTTATGCTTCCGGATTTCAGCGCCCTTGAGAAAAGAAACACGGCGATCCGGCAAAGCCAAGGCTAGAATTGCATCGCCGGATTCAAAAGAAACGGCCAGGGCAATCTCGCGGGCCTGGTTGAAAGCCGGCTTTAAATGACTAAAATCCATTTCTTCAAAAACAGCCTCTTTCCCCAATTCGCCAGTTGAAACTTCTCCATTTTTTTCCTCAAGAGAAAATTCTTTTAAGAGAGAATTAAAGCCTAAACGCTCAAAACCGCTTTTCAATTTCCCCGGATCCGGCTTAGAATAAACGCACTGGGAAGGCTTCAGTTTAAGCGGGACGTCTTTCTTAAGCTCTAAAAGGCGAACTGCCGCAGCGGCGGATTTTTTCCCTTCCATTAGAGAATGCGCCGCCCGCGGGTTGAGAGACAAATCGCCCGAGGTCGCCGCGTGAAAAATCTGATTCAAATTTCCATATTGGTGGATCAATTTTACCGCCGTCACGGGACCGATGCCGGGCACGCCGGGAACATTGTCGGAGGAATCTCCAATCAAAGCCAAGTAGTCCACGACTTCACTGGGAGAAACCCCCAATTTTTTCTGAACCCCGCTCGCGTCCATCCACTCTCCTTTATTTACATCGCGCAAGACCTTGATCCCCCCTCCCACCATTTGAAGGGCATCCTTGTCTCCCGTCACTAAGACCGCGTCAATTCCTTCTTGTTCGGCGCGGCTGGCCATTGTCGCCATTAAATCATCGGCCTCATAGCCGGGATAGGCCAAACAGGGAAACCCCATATCCTCGGCAAGGCCGGGCGCCGCGCGCAATTGAACCAAGAGATCTTCGTCTATTTTTTTGCGAGTGGCTTTATATTCTTTATAAATCTCGTGTCTAAAGGTCGGCCCGGGAGAGTCAAAACAAACGGCGATAAAATCCGGTTTTTCTTTCTTTAGAATTAGAATCAGCGCCCGGGCAAAGCCGTAAAGCGCTCCCACCGGTTCCTTGGCCGTGTTGGTTAAAGGCGGCAAGGCGTGATAAGCCCGATGGAGATAGGCATGAGCGTCGATGAGATAGATGCGGGGCTTCATAAGGATGTAAAAGAGAAACTGGACAACTAAATCGGCCCGCCCCGCCTTGAGGAGAGGCGGAGCGGGAACGCCGAGGCGTCTAAATCAATGTTGCGGGACAGAAATGAGGTTATCGAGAATCTTCTTGATTTCGGCCTTCGAATGAAGTCCCACCAACTGCTCCGCCACCTTTCCGCCTTTAAAAAACAAAAGGGTCGGAATCGCGGAAATTTGATAGCGGCTGGCGGTATTTTGATGTTCATCGGTGTTGAGCTTGCCAACCTTAATTTTACCGGCGTATTCCTTGGCTAACTCCTCGACAACGGGAGCGAGCATCCTGCAAGGGCCGCACCACGGCGCCCAAAAATCGACTAAAACCGGCTCAGCGCTTTGAATGACGTCTTTTTCAAAACCAGCGTCCGTTAATTGAATTTCTGACATTTTATTGACCTCGCTGTGAAGATGATTTTCGGCGGCGCCGCATTCTTGCTTCTCTGTAGATAGGATAGCAGGACTCGCACGCGATGTCAAGAGAATTTTGGCGCCTCACTAAATTATTCCCCCAGGTTTTCCTAGGTCCTTTGACCCAAAGCTGTCTGGGCCTTTTGGCCCTGTTTGTTCCCGCGAAATTGGTTTAGACTATAGCTATGTTCAAAAGGCTCAGAGACACAACCCTGGCCGTTATTTTGTCGGCGCTAATCCCTGTTACAAGCTTTGCCCAGACTTTGCGCCCAAGCGAAGAAGGAAGTCCATCGCAAGTCCCCCAAGCGGAACTCAGCGCCACTCCCCTTCAAATTAATCTTGATACGTTTTCTCCCCAGTCTTCCTCACAACCAAATTCTTTAGAAGAAATCCCTGCCGCTCAAAAAGAAAATGAGACCTTGCGCCTAAAAGCCCCCGTTCAAGACCGCCTCACTTCGGCACAACAAACCCCGGATGCCATTCCCGCTTTTTCCGCTTCCAAGCTCAGCCCTAATAGTAAGGAAAGCGCTCAGAAATTTCAAGCCCCGGCGAAAGGAAATTTTGCCCGCGCTCATCTTTTCCTGGAAAATATCCCAAAAAACCTGCCTTGGAAAAATTCGAACCTCCAATCTCCTCTTCTTTCGGGAGAATACAAAAACCCATCTGCTACGCCTATTGAGAGAAGCGATGTCCAAATTTTCGTCCCGGTCAGTAAGATTGTCTCTCAGCTCAAGAATTTGGCGCAAGAAAATCCCGCGGCGGCCTGGGCCAAGGCTCGGGAAATTCTCAACGACCCCTCTGAAAAACGCTTAATTGTCCGCGCCTCCGCTTTTGAGATTCTTAAGCAAGCGCCCCTCCCCGAGGCTTTCCCCGAGGCCTTGAGCATCCTCGATTTTTATCACAAGCCCCATTCCGGAGAGGACTATTCTCCGCGGGAATGGTATCTCGCTCGCGAAGCCGTAAAATTTATCGGCGAACATGCGATAGATTTAAGCACCGAGCAACAAAATCAGGCCCTTGAGCGCCTCAAAGACCTCAGCGATTTACGACCGTTCATTGACAGACTCTCAAACGTTCCGGCCATAGGCGGAAAAAAGATCGCGGAAGTCCGTTCTCTTCAGTCCGTTTCCAACATGGCGAATTGGGCCCTGGGCCGATTCGGAGAGACGACTCCTCTTAAGGTGTTTGCGGGATCGGCCCAAGAAAGGAAGGAGAAAAGCGGAAACCCCGAATGGATCCGCCGAATTCCCTGGATGAGAGCCGCGACCATCGCGCTCTTTATTATCGGCGTCAGCATCCCTATTTTATCTCACTATACTCAAATGCCGCCTCTTAAACAACCGGCCAGCGTTATTCAAACTCAAAAACCGTCGCCCGCGCCGAAAGCGCCGCCGTTTCAGATTAAAAAACCCGCGTCTCCCAAAGAGCGAGAGTTAAATGAAATTAAAAGGCATGACGCGAAAGTTGAAAATCTACTGACGCAATGGATTAAGTCCCAGCAAAAGCCCAAGCTCTCAGGATGGGCGACGGCAAAAAACATGATTTGGAATATCTTCATCTTTTTTGGGCCGATCGCGCTCATCATGTTTATGATGCGGCGTGGCATGGGGACCGGAGGCTTAAAATCTAAAAAAATTAATATCCAAGCGGAAAAGCCCTCCGCGCGATTTTCGGATATCGGCGGAGTGGATGAATCTCTTTTAGAGGTGCAGGAAATCGCCGACTATCTAAGAAACCCCAAAAAATGGCTCCGCGCCGGAGCGACTCCCCCCAAAGGGGTTCTCCTGGTCGGCCCTCCCGGAACGGGGAAAACTCTTTTAGCCAAGGCCTTGGCGGGAGAGTCCGACGCCGCCTTCCTGCCAATGACGGGGTCCAATTTTGTTGAAATGTATGTCGGAATGGGCGCCGCCCGAGTCCGGGAACTTTTCCGGGAAGCGAGAGAGAGAAAGCCCTCGATTATCTTTATTGACGAAATTGACGCGCTGGGAAAAGCCCGCCAAGACGCGAGTTCAAACGGAAATGGAGAAAGAGAACAGACCCTCAATCAACTTTTGACTGAAATCGACGGGTTTGACGGTTCGGAAGGAGTCGTGGTTATCGCCGCGACTAATAGAGAAGACGTTTTAGACCCTGCCCTGACCCGCCCTGGACGATTTGACAGAAAAGTGTACGTAGGAAACCCGGACGCTTTAGGCCGAAAAGCGGTTCTTGCCATTCACGCCGGGAAAGCCTCTTTGGATCCGGGCGTCAATCTCGACTCCATCGTGCGCCGCACGACTGGATTTTCCGGAGCGGAATTAGCCGGCATCATCGAAGAAGCCAAGCGATTGGCGGTCCGAAAAAACAGAACGGACGTCTCGCCCGAAGACATCAACGAAGCGATAGACAAAATGACGGTTGGAATTGAGCGAAACCTCGCGGTTTCTACCGAGATTAAAAAAAGAATAGCCTATCACGAAGCGGGCCATGTTCTTGCGGGCTTTTTTTCCGGACAACCCTTGGCCAACAAACTCACGATTATCCCCCATGGAGGGCAAGCCTTGGGGTATGCCGAGCCCGCTCCTGAGAATGAGGATGACACGTTCCTTTTAACCAAAACGCAGCTCAAACGCCGCCTCGTGGGACTGATGGGCGGACGCGCGGCGGAGGAAATCATTTTTGGAGAGACTTCGACCGGCCCCGGAAACGATATCGAACAGGCGGAACGCCTCGCTCGCAACATGGTTGAAAAATTGGGAATGGATGATAAGGTGGGGCTTCTGACATCGGGAGCGAACGCCCCTGGCATCCGAAAAACGAGCGAAATGACCGCGCGAGAAATGGATCAAGCGGTTAATAGCCTTTTGAATGAGGCCTTGGCCCAGGCAAAAACCCTTTTACAAAGCAATCGCGCGATTTTGGAAAGCGTGGTCCAGTCTCTTCTTGAAAAAGAAACTCTTGAGCGAGAAGACCTTGCAAGAATTATCAATGGGAGATCAAAATGAAAAAAAAGCTAACGGGAATCACGCTATTAGCGGCGGCTTTTGTGTTTGGCCCCATCGCGGCCTTCAGTTGGGGACCGGAGGGCCATGAAACCATTGCCGATATCGCTCAAACCCGCCTTGACCCGCAAACTCAAGCGGCCATCTCAGGAATTCTCGGTTCCAATGTCAGCCTTTCCGATATATCGAACTACCCCGACACCTTGCGCTACGGCCCGACAGACTTCGGCGGGCTTCTTTCACGTCCTCTAGCAAAAGATGCGGCCACCGGATCGTGGCACTTCACGAACATCCCTGTCCAAGAAAACCTTAGTCAAACTCCGACAACCGACCAACTCAACCAATATCCAGATTGCGACAAGCAAGCCTCGGGAAATACCGCCCAACTCATGGGAGATTCGGTTCAAGACTGCATCCACGCGCAGATCAAATTCGCCCTTTCCCAACTAAGCGCCCCGAGGCCGGTTCCAAACCCACAGGCCCCGGAAGCCGCGTCCGCGCAAGCGCTCACTCTCTGGAAAGACAGAAGAATTATCGCGCTGTCCTACGTCGTTCATTTAGTGGGCGACGAACATCAGCCCATGCACACCGCCGAAGATAACAACGACAACGGGGGGAATACCGAAAACGTCCAATTCCAAGGCAAACTCGAACACCTCCATGAGCTTTGGGATGACTTAATCGATAAGACAGGCTGGCAAAACCAGACGCCTCAAGCCGCTAACGCCTTGGCCCAGCAACTGCTCGCCGACTTAGACTCCCTGCCTAAAGATGAGGTGGCAAGTTGGATTTCCGGCGATGTCGAGACGACCATCAATAACGCGATCGGGGAAAGTTTCAATATTTCAAAAAACACGATATACCCGGATTACTACAAATCAAGAAATGGCCAGCAGAGCGCCAATCCCTTGATACTGCCCGCTGATTATCAAGCCCAAATGCGGCCCATTGTCAACAAACGCCTTCAAATGGCCGGGGTGCGCCTGGCGCATATCCTCAATCAAGTCAATTGGGACGGGGACGGAACCTCGAACACCAGTTCAGGAAACCAAGGCCATTGAGGAATTAAAATGAAAAATTATTGGGCGTTTTTTCTTCTCATTATCGCGCCGTTGACGGCCACAGCAATGGAAACTACGGGGCCAACCGCTCCGGAAACCAGCTTTTTATCCCAACCTCTCTTTACCCTCAGCGGCGCCTCCGGACTATCATCTTCTCTGCAAGGTTTATCGCGCTGGTCTTCCAATACTTCTCTCAATTTAAACAGCGAGGACGCTAAAACCGCGGGTTGGGTTGAAGTCTTAAAAGACGCCTCAACTCCCGAGGACCAAAGGCTCTTGGCGCCTTTATTTAACGCGTTAAACTCAAAATCCAAGGCTCAACTTAAAGGACGGATTCGCGCCTTAATTTCATCCAATAACTCTCAGCGCCAAAAAATTCTTCTCTCTCAAATTACGTCTTTGCTGGAAAAAGGGCGAAAGAAATCGGCGGATCAGGTTTTGGGCTTTCTTAAAAAATATGCGGATGATATGGCGAAAGATTCAAAACATCCTTCCCTATCGAGAGAGTCTTTTGAAAAAGCGAAATCTCTCGACCAAATCCTGGGCCCCTTGGCGAAAATCTACGTTCGCAATCCCAGTCAAACCAGGGAAATAAACAATCTCTCCCAAACCATCGCCTCGATTCAATATCAACATATCGCCAAAACATTGGAACCTTACTGGGCCAGCGGAAAAAACCCGGAGCCAAACTCCGCAGCCGGGAAAATTATCAGCGATCCCGCCTTTAACTCCGATACGGCGAGAAAAGGCCCGTTATGGCTTAAATCCACGGAAACGCAGAAAGTGATGAATCCAAACGATTTCAACCTGCGCTCATCTGAACTTCAAATTAAGTTCCCTCATCTTTTCATTCCCACCCACAGCGATCTCATCAAGATCGGAGGTCAAAACGTTAAGAGAACGCTATTTCCCAATGTGCCCAATGGGACAGGAGACGACATTCCCGCAATCCTCGCCGCAGGAAACAATGTCTCAAACGCGACACAGATCATGCTCTATGAGGAAACCTTAGACGAGGATGTGGCTTCCATTACTCAAGGCCTTAAGCAAGGAAAGAAATTTGAAATCATAGCGGACTATTCCAATCTTTTTCCGGAGAAAATGGGCCGAAAGGGAAATCGGTCTCGCAGCCCGCAACTTCAAAAATTAGTGGATGAATATAATTCCGGAAACCCCAATTTAAAGCTTTATGCTCTTAAGGGCTTAGGCAGCATCGGCATCCAACACGCCAAGTTCCGAATTTGGAACGTCCCGCATTTTTTTGGAAGTTCTCAAATCCTTGAAACGGGCTCTTACAATTACTCAACCCATTCCCAGCAAAACAATTGGGAGAACGTGGTCTTTATCGACGATAAAAAAATCATCGCTCTCTACCAAGCCTTTTTTAATTGGGCAAAAAGCGTCGCGCGGCCTTATTCCGATGATTTAGACCCGCAAGAACCCACCATTAACAGCCCCATTCCCGCGGACTCAAGCCTTGGCCAAAATTTTAACGGAGCTTCTCTTCCCATCGCCTCATTTTCTCCGAACGGCGGAACGGGAGACGCCTGGGCCAAAATCATCAGCGCCTCTCAAAAAGACGCTCTTATCGGAATGTTCGGATTTTATCCTTGGCCGGATTTAGTGGCAACCATCGTCTCAAAGCTTAACTCCGGATTGTCTATCAGGGTCTTATCCGACATTCATCAATCCCACAATCCCGCCTCCATTGCCGACATGAAAAAAGTCAAAGATGCAGGAGCGGAGGTGCGCGTAATCGCCGGAGCCGGGGAGACCGGACTTTTTCACAACAAACTCGTTATTGGCGACGGGAAAAACGGCGGGATTGTCGCGACTGGCTCGACCAATATGAGTTTTAACGGAAATCGCCATAATTTTGAGAATACGATCTATCTCAAAGACCCTTATCTCGGAGCTCTGGCGGATTACCTTGAAGCTCTCTGGAACATGGGGACAGAACCGGACTATTCCCAGCTTTCGGCTCCCCAAAATCAAAACCCCAACAATCCGCAAAAATGAAATAAGGCCAAGATG
>DAHZHT010000011.1:23076-53615 GCA_027406905.1 Elusimicrobiota bacterium | reverse complement strand
CATTGAAAGTTCAAAAACCACGGGAGGTCGGCGCGGATCGGATTCTTAATTCCCTGGCCGTCAAAGAACTTTACGGCCTTCCGGCCATCGTCATTGATTTTGGGACCGCGACGACTTTTGACTGCGTTTCTGCTCATTCCGAATATTTAGGAGGCGCGATTTTAGCCGGCCCCAACATGACGGCCTGGGCCCTTAAGGAAAAAACGGCGAAATTGCCTCTGGTCAATATCGCTAAGCCAAAAAGGGCCATCGGAAAAGATACAATCGAGTGTATTCAGGCTGGTCTCTATTTTGGGTATTTGGGAATGATTGAAAAAATCTTGGCTCTTAGCCTCAAGGAAATGAAAACTTCGCGCGCGAAAACTCATGTCGTAGCGACCGGCGGGCTTTCTCATTTGTTTAAACGCGATTTGCCAAAAGGCGTATGTTTTTCTCCAAACCTAACTCTTGAGGGGCTTAGAATCGCCGCGGAGAAATTGGGATGAAAAAAACGGCAAGCGTTCTTATCGCGCTTTTATTCCTGTTCGGACCTTCCGAATCTTTCGCTGCGGCCTCTTACGACAATTTTGCTAATTACGCGACGCCGTCTTCCCTCGCTCCGTTTGCGCGAGACTTAGGCGGAATCTTGGGCTCATCCACCTTCCATTCCGGGCGGGTTTTGGGCTTTTCCGGTTTTGATGTCGGCGTTCATGCGGTCGCGCAATTTGCGCCGGAGGCGGGCGATACCATTTTGGGCCACAATGGGCCTCAAACATTTGGTATGCCGATGGTTCAAGCCGAGGTTGGTCTCCCCTTTCGAGTTGACGGGTTCGTTCGGGGAATGAGTTATGGAGGGGTGACGGTCGCGGGCGGGGGGTTAAGATACGGGATCATTAAGCCAAAAGACACTCCGTGGTCTCCGCAATTGATGATTTCAGGCGTGGCGGATTCGGTGACTGCGCAAGATTTTTCGGCCAGCCATTTCGGATGTAATTTGGTCGCCTCCATGGGGACGCAAAAATTCACTCCCTATTTAGGCGCGGGCCTTGATTTGACGAATTTATCGGTTAAAAACTCAAATCTCGATCCCTCTTTGGATGGAGACTATGTTCGGGCTTGGGGAGACCGCTTTACCGCGGGAGTTCAATTCCGTCCCGCCCAATTTTTCTACATTCATCTCGCCTATGTCCTCTTGCACGGCGAAAGCGGAACGGAAGGCGGCTTGGGCCTTCGGTTTTAGGCTTTAAACTTTCCCTTAAAACTTTTTTCCGCTTCGCGGTTGAGGGCTTTTTTGTGAAGCTCTTCGCGACGGTCGGGGCCTTTTTTCCCGCGCGCGATTCCAAGGCTCGCCTTGGCCCAGCCACGTTTAAAGTAAATTTCAAGCGGGACAAGAGTCATTCCTTTTGCGTCGATTTGAGTCGATATTTTTCTGATTTCCGACTTGTGTAAAAGGAGTTTTCGCGATCTTCGGGAGTCGGCGGGATTAGACGTATCAAAAGTGTAATGCGGGATATGAAGGTTAAATAAATAAAGCTCGCCGTCTTTCGATTGCCCGAAGCATCCGTCTAAAGAAATGCGCCCCGATCTTAAAGATTTAACTTCTCCCCCGTTGAGTTCGAGTCCCGCCTCATAGGTATCAAAAATTTCATAAAGCATCCGCGCCTTGCGGTTTAGCGCGACGCTAATCTTGTCTTGACCCACTTCGGTCTTTTTAACGCTCATTGAAAGCTATTGTATATTGTTTTCCGGTTCGTAAAAAACGCTGAAAAACTGTTAGAATTTTCTCATGGCAAACATTATGGTGGTTGAAGATGAAAAAGACGTGGTCACTCTGCTTAAGTTTCTTCTTGAAAAAGACGGGCACAAGGTCACGGAAGCCTATAATGGCCTTGAGGCCTTGGTTAAAATGGGAGTTGATGGGGAAAAGAAAATGGATGCCCCGGAGTTTTTGCCTGACTTGATTTTGTTGGATGTCATGATGCCTATCATGGATGGATATTCGGTCTGCACAAAACTTCAGGAAATGGAGTTAACGCGAAAGATTCCGGTGATCATTTTGACGGCTAAGGGCGAAATGCGGGAGTTGTTTGACCGGGCGAACGTCGCCGCCTATGTCAATAAGCCTTTTGATATCCAGAAATTAAGGCAGGTCATCGCGCAGGTCTTGGAGCGAAAAAAATGAGCGAGAAGAAAACGAAGGTCCTCATTGTCGATGATGAGCCGGAAATTGTCACCTTGCTTAAGGCGTTTCTGGAAAAATCGGGCTTTGAGGTTTCAGACGCGGCCAACGGCGAACTGGCCTTAAAATATTTCGGCCTTCGGCCTTCGGACCCCAATATCATTTTGCCTGATATCGTCATTTTAGACATCATGATGCCGGTGATGGATGGATATGCCCTTAACGCCAAGCTTCAGGCCAACCCGAGAACGGCCAAAATTCCGATCGTCGTCTTGACCGCTAAAGGCCAAAAAATGCGCGAACTTTTTGAAATGGCCCCCAATGTCGCGGCCTACGTTCAGAAGCCGTTTAATCCGAAGATACTCAGGGATCTTTTAATCAACCTTTTGTCCGGGAAAAAATAAAAATGACCCATTCTAGCGAAGCGCAAGGATCTGTTCCAGCCGCCGGCGGTTTAGAAGAACTGCGTTCCCAGAAAATCGCCAAGGTTCTCGATTTGCGCTCTCGCGGCATAGACCCTTATCCCTCGGAGTCCCCAAAAACCCACTCTTGCCTGGAGTCTTTTAATTTAGCCCAAAATCTCTCTGTTGGTCAGCATGGAACGCAGTCTGTTTCTTGCGCGGGGCGCGTCGTCAGCCTGCGGGACATGGGCAAAAGCCTTTTCGCCCATCTCCAAGACTCAAGCGGAAAAATCCAGGTTTATTTTAAAAAAGACGCGATGAAGGAAGCGGAGTTCGAGCTGATTAAAAAAGACGTTCACGCCGGAGATTTTATCTCGGCTTCCGGCGCCGTTTTTAAGACGAAGACCGGCGAGCCGACCATCGCGGCGGAGACGCTGTCTCTTTTGGCCAAGGCCCTTCGCCCTTTGCCGGAAAAATGGCATGGTCTTAAGGATGTGGAGTTGCGGTACCGCCAACGCCATTTGGATTTGATCTCCTCCGAAGAGACTCGGCGGATTTTTGTTTTGAGAAGCCGCCTCATCTCGACGATACGAAAAACGCTCGACGCCCTTGGTTTTATCGAAGTTGAAACTCCGATTCTTCTTTCTCAGGCGGGCGGAGCTTCGGCCAAGCCTTTTGAGACTCACCACAACGCTCTTGACGCCGATATGGTTTTGCGCATCGCGACCGAACTTTATCTCAAGCGCCTCATTATCGGGGGCTTTGACAAGGTTTACGAAATCGGGCGCGTGTTTAGAAATGAGGGAATAGACACGCGGCATAATCCTGAGTTTACGATGATTGAGGCCTATCAAGCTTACTCGGATTATCAAGGAATGGCCCAGCTCTTTGAGCGTTTGGTCTCGGAGTGCGCGGAGGCGACGGGGATTCATGAAGTCGTATTCTCGGGTAAAAATATTTCCCTAAAGCCGCCCTTCGCGAAGGTTTATCTCCCGGAAGCGTGGGAGAAATTTTGCGGGGAGAAAATCGAGAATATTTTGGATGGGAAAAGATTTAATCGCTCGGCTATTCAGAAACTAGCCCATCGCCTTGGCGTTCCCGCCGGGGACGCGGTTCCCAGCGCCAAGATTTTTGACCGCATTATGGATTCCCACATTCTTAACCATTTTGAGGGGCTGACCTTCGTTTTTGATTACCCGACTGCGGTGACTCCATTGGCGAAGCTTAAACCTGGAACGGAATCCCTGGTGCAGCGTTTTGAGTGTTTTGCCGCCGGCCAGGAAATCTCAAACGCCTATAGCGAACTTAACGATCCCCTTGATCAAGTGGAACGCCTTAAAGAACAGGCGCGCCAGAAAAAAGACGAGGGAAATGATGAGGCCGATGTTTTGGACGCCGATTTTGTCGAAGCCATGGAAGCGGGAATGCCGCCGACCGGAGGGATCGGAATCGGAATAGACCGCTTGGTCATGCTTTTTACCGGACAAAGTTCCATTCGCGACGTTATTTTCTTTCCCACCCTCAAGCCTGATACCGAGCCGGCGCTAAACGGGGGCCAGTGACTCAGTTCTTGCCATTTGAGCTTTTCGTCGCGTTCAGATATCTCAAAGCCAAACGCAAGGGCCTTTTCGCGGGGGCGACGGCCTTAATTGGCATAATCGGGGTTTGCGTGGGGGTGGCGGCCTTGATTACGACTTTATCGGTCATGAACGGCTTTCAAACCGATATCGAGAAAAAAATTATCGGAGCCCAAGCCCATATGACTATTTACGGGTTGGGACAATCCGCTGACATTGAAGGCTTTAAAAAAATAATTCTTTCCAACCCTCATGTCAAAGCCGTCGCTCCCTTCGTGATTGGTCAGGCCATTTTGACTTATGATCACAATACTTCCGGAATTATTTTAAAGGGGCTCGATCCGGCGAGCGAATTTAAAGTCAATGATCTGGGGAAGAAATTGCGCGAGGGCTCTTGGAAGGGTTTAGACGATAATGGAAAGATTCCCGGAATTGTCTTAGGAGAAGAATTGGCGCGCAATGTCGGCGCCTGGGTGGGAGATCAAGTGGTTTTAGTTTCTCCTAAGGAGATGACAACCGCCATTGGGCTAGTGCCCAAGATGCAAAAATTCAAGGTCTTGGGGCTTTTGCATACGGGCTATTATGAGTATGATTCAATGACGGCTTATACCAATATTCCCGCGGCCGCGGCCTTTTTCGGCCTTAAAACCCAGGCGACGGGTCTTGAGGCGAGGCTTGATGATATCGCTTTAGTGTCCAAGGTCGCCGAAGAGTTGCGCCAAAAGCTTGGCTTTGGCGCGGTGGTTCGCACCTATGCCCAGATGAACCAAACTCTTTTTTCCGCCTTAAAGCTTGAAAAATTCGTCATGTTTTTAATCTTGGTTTTGATTGTTTTGGTGGCCAGCCTCAATATCGCTTCGACCTTGATTGTCCACAGCGTCGAGAAAACGCGGGATATCGGGATTTTAAAAGCGATGGGGGCGACACCGAGACAAATCCGCCGTATTTTCTTGGCCGAGGGCCTTATCATCGGCGGTTTTGGGATTGCGATGGGGCTTCTGCTTGGTTTTACTCTTTGCTATGTGATCGTCCATTATCCGATTGTCAAACTCCCTTCGGATATTTATTATCTTTCGCGCGTGCCGGTGGATATTCAAGCGATGGATGTCATGGCGGTTTCATTAGTCGGCATCTTGCTTGCGGCGCTGGCGACCTTGTATCCCGCTCGAAAAGCCTCCTTGGTCGATCCGGTCGAGGCCATTCATTATGGATAAGCCGGAATCGACTCCTATCCTGGAGGCGCGGAACCTAAAGAAATTCTACGGGAAGGGAGAAAATGCTGTCGCCGCTTTGAAAGACGTTTCTTTTGCCATTAAGCCGGGGGAATTTGTCGCTATTCTCGGGCCTAGCGGATCGGGAAAATCAACTCTCCTCAATATGCTGGGACTGATGGATCGCCCGGACGCGGGAGAGGTTCTGATCGGGGGAAAAAAAGCCCTGTCTTTAAGCGAAGAGGCGCGCTCTTCCTTGCGCAACGAAAAATTGGGTTTTATTTTCCAATTTGACGCTCTTTTATCCGATTTTACGATTATCGAAAATATTTTGTTTCCGGCTTTAATTTCCTCTCGGTCCAGAAATGAGTCTTATTTGGAAGTCCGAAAACGCGCTTTGGGCTTGCTAGAGCATTTAAAATTGCCCCAAATCGCCGAGCGCTATCCTTCCCAGGTTTCCGGAGGGGAGCGCCAAAGAGCCGCCCTTTGCCGGGCTTTAATCAACAATCCCGAAATTTTACTGGCCGACGAGCCGACGGGGAATCTCGACAAGGTCAACGGAGAAATGGTATTTAATGATTTAGAGGGTTTGGCCCTAGAAAAAAACGCGGCCGTCGTTTTGGTCACCCATAATGAGGAAGCGGCCGCCCGCGCGGCCCGGGTCTTTCATATGCGGGACGGAGCTCTCGTTGAGGCGGATTCTCTCGTAAAAGGGGTAATGAGATGAAGGTTTATATTGACGGTCAGTTTTATGAAAAAGAAGACGCGAAGGTGTCTGTTTTCGATCATGGCCTTCTTTACGGGGACGGGGTTTTTGAGGGAATCCGCGCCTATAATGGGCGGGTTTTCCGCCTTTCCGAGCATTTAAAGCGCCTGGAGGAATCGGCGAAGGCCATTTTTCTGTCCTTGCCCATCCCAATTAAAAAAATTGAGGAGAGCCTTCTTGAGAGCGTTCGCGTCAACGGCCTTAAAGACGCCTACATTCGCTTGGTCATCACGCGCGGAATCGGAGATTTGGGCCTTGACATGCGAAAATGCAAGAAAAACGCGAGCGTCATTATCATCGCCGATAAAATCGAGCTTTATCCACCCAGTTTTTATGAAAAGGGGCTGGATTTAATTACCTCAAGCATTCGCCAGAGAACCCCCGATCAATTGTCTCCGGCCATTAAGTCTTTGAACTATTTGCCTAATATCATGGCTCGGGCCGAGGCGGTCAGGGCCGGAGCGCAAGAGGCGATTTTGCTGAGTCAGCAGGGTTATGTTTCCGAATGCACGGGGGACAATATTTTTTATGTCCAGGATGGAAACCTCTACACTCCGCCGACTTACGCGGGAATTTTAGACGGCATTACCAGAGGCGCGGTCATCGATATCGCGCGCGAAAAAATGGGCCTTAAGGTCGAGGAGAAACTCTTCACCGTTCATGAACTTTACCGGGCCGCCGAGGCTTTCGTCACCGGCACCGGGGCGGAAGTGGTGGCGGCGGTCAAAATCGACGGGCATCCCATTGGAAGCGGGGTCCCGGGGCCTTTGACCAAGAAAATCGCCCAAGCCTTCCAGGACTACGCGCGCTCCCACGGAACTCCGATCTACGAAGAAGTCAAAGCCCGCTAAAAAAAAGGGACTGTCCCCTTTTCTTTTCCTGTTATTTCCTGTTTGCGCTCAGGCGGCGGGGCCTTTGATCGCGCTCACAGGACATATCCCGCATCAAATTTCCGTTTCGGCTAAAATCGCGCCGGTGGCCTCAACAGAAACCGTCCATTTAAGCCTGGTGGTCAACCTGGACCAGAATCTGATGAGCCAAACCCTGGCCCAGATTTATAATTCAGGAGATTCTCTCCACAGGAATTTTTTGACTCCGGCCCAATTCGCCCAAAAATTTAATTTGGCGCAAAAAAGGCAAGCCCTAAAATCTTTCGCCCAAGCCTCCGGGCTTTCTCTTGATTTTCCCGATGACCCTTATAGCCAGGTGGTTCATGTTTCGGGTTCGGCCTTGGCCGTGGAAAACGCTTTTAGCGTTCACTTAAGTTATTACCGCCATCCCAGCGGTCAAGTTTTTCGCGCCAATGATTCCGACCCGATGATTCCGGCTTCCCTGTCGCCGCATCTTCTCGCGGTCTTAGGTCTTTCCAATTTTAGAGGCGCGCATAAGCCCCATCTCTTCGCTCCTCATCCACAGTTAGCCGCCGCTATTCCAGGCCAAGTGGGCGCTAAGACATTATCGGGAATGACCGGTCCTGGACCGGGACTGTCTCCTTCCGATATTCAATCTGTTTATGGACTGAGCGGATCGCTCAACGGTTCGGGACAGACCTTGGCCCTTCTTGAACTAGATGGATATTCTCAATCAGATATTTCTTTTTACGAGTCTCAATTTAGCTTGCCTAATAATACTCCCGTGACATTCACATCGGTTGATGGACAGGCTAATCTCTGCGGCCCCAATCAAAGCGATCCCTGTAATTCTACTACGTTGAACGGCGGCCAGCCGGATGAAGGCGGTAATCCCGATAATGGAATGACGGAGGTCGCGATGGACATTGAGATGATGCTGGCCTTGGCTTCTGGGACTTCCGATATCTTGGTTTATACGGCCTTGAACGCCAATACGAATATTTTAGACGCCTATTCTTTAATTGCGTCTCAAGATAGCGCTAAAGTTATCAGCACGTCTTGGGGAGAAGACGAGGAGAGCGCGGGCAGTTCTTTTATGGCCTCTGAAAACACGATTTTTCAGCAGATGGCGGCTCAAGGGCAAACCATTTTTTCCGCCGCCGGAGATGCCGGGGCATATGACGCCTCCGGGATGACAAACGGGTCTGGGCAACTGGAATCTTGGGACGGAAATCTTTTGACCGATGATCCGGCGTCTCAACCCGATGTGACGGGAGTCGGCGGAACGAGTTTATCTGGAACGATTGGGGGAGCTATTACGGAGAGTGTTTGGAATAATGGGTGTAGCACCAACGGATCACAAGGAACTCAGTGTTCGGCCAATGGCGCCGGTGGCGGCGGCGTGGCCAATTATCCTTCAACTAATTGGCCGCTTCCAACTTATCAAGGAGTCAACACGGAATATTCAAGCGTGAATCGCAATGTTCCCGATGTGGCGCTCAATGCGGATCCCAACAGCGCTCCCTACAGCGTGTATGTCGGAGGCGGCTGGGTTCAAGAGGGCGGAACCAGCGCCGCCGCTCCTTTGTGGGCGGCCTTGACCGCGAGGGTCAATCAACTGCGCTCAAGCGAAGGCTTTAATCCCTTGGGTTTTGCCAACCCCACGATTTATTCCTTGGCATCGGGATCCTCTTATAATACCCTCTTTAATGATATCACCAGCGGCAATAATGGCTATTATTCCGCCGGGACCGGTTATGACAACGCCTCGGGTTGGGGGTCTTTTAAAGGAAATGCGCTCATTAACGCCTTGTCTCCCTTGCCCGCGCCTCAAAACGTGTCCGCTTCTATGATTGGCGTTTCTTCCATTACCTGGACCTGGTCGCCGGTGGTTGGGGTATCTTCTTATAACGTTTACTCCGCGACGGTTTCTCCTGCGGAATTTTTGGCCAATCTCCCGTCCTCGGCCTCTTCTTTTACCTTGACGGGGCTGCCCGCCAATACCACCGAGGCCTTAACCATTGGCGCGGTCAATATCTTAGGCGATCAAGGGGTGATGAATTCTCCTTCTGATGCCGTCACTCTCGCTTCGCAATTGACGCAAAACTCAAATACTCCGGCGGAGGCGGTTTTTTCTTCAAGCATCGCCGTCACCTACGCCATTTGTTCCAGTTGCGCGGGTTATCTTTTAGAGACTTCAACCGCTTCCGATTTTACCGGAGTTGTTACCTCGAGTTTAACCGAAAATACGCAGTTAAGTTCCTTGGCTTTGCCGGGTCTTTATCCCGAGACGACTTATTATCTGCGCTTGGGCGCTCTTAACTGGGCTTTAAGCCCCAATTATATTTCGCTGAGTTCAACGGTCACTCTCACAACTCCCCAACCCTTGCAGGTTGTTACTTCCTCGGGAGGAATCGTAAGCTTTTTAAGCCATAACGGTCTTGTGACGCTGGATTTCCCGCCCAATGCCTTGAGCGAATCGGCGACGGTGACGGTTGACACCCCGTCGCTGTCGGATCTTTCCTGCGCGATGCCGCCGGGAAAACCGATGACCGATGAAGGGGTCGGCATTACCGTATCTTTAAATCCCGCCATTGAGCCGTCTCAAAACGTGGAGATTTCGGTTTCTTACGCCAACGCCGTTTTGCCGCCTGGCGTTCAGTCCGCGAATTTTTTGCTTGCCCGCTGCGATTTAAATGTCGGGACCTGGATTCCCCTGATTTCCAATTCCGACGCCTCGCAAGATCTCGTCACCGCCGCGACCGACCGCTTTTCCGCCTTCGAGATTATGGGAATTGGAACCTTGGCCGGTTCCGCTCAGGAAATTGAAATTTCAAATAACCCGATTCGTCCCGCGCGCGGCATTACCGACACGACCTTTAGCAATCTTCCGGCGAACTCGAGCTTGACTATTTACACCATTTCCGGGCTATTGGTCAAAAAATTGACCGCGGATTCAACGGGCGTCGCCAAATGGGACGCGACCAATTCTTCTGGCCGCATGGTGGCGAGCGGAGTTTATTTTGTATTAGTTCGCGGCAACGGCACGACTAAGACGCTTAAGATTGCCGTTCAAAGATGAGAACGGAAGGTATTTGTCTCCGGCGTCTTCTGTTACATCCATTTCTTTCCGTTTTTTTTCTTTGCGCGCCTTTGCTCGCCGTTTCCGCTTTTGCCGGAAATTTTTCTTCGGCGGCTAATGGGATAACCACGGCGGATTTTTTAAATCTGGGGGTGGGCGCTCGCGCCATAGGAATGGGAGGCGCTTATAGCGCGGTGGTCAATGATGCGACCGCGATGTATTGGAATCCGGCGGCCCTGACTCAAACCCCGGAAAACTCCGCGACGGCGATGTACGCTCCTTATCTTGCCGACACCGCTTTTGATTATGGGGCGTATTCCCACAATATGGGCCGCTCAGGAGCTTTTGGGGTTTCCGCGCAATATTTTTCGGCGGGCTCTATCGCGGAGACGCAAAATTATCAAAACATCGGCAGCTTTAACCCCTACGATTTGGCGTTGTCGGCGGGATACGCCTATCCTCTGGGAGAGAATGCGGGAATTTTTTCCGGCTATTCATTGGGATTTTCCGGAGAGTTCATTGAATCTGAAATCGTCAGTCAAGCCAATAGCGAGGCGCTCAATCTCGGGCTTTTATCGCCGCTTTATATGAACGGAAAATTTCGCTGGGCGTTGACCATGGATAATTGGGGTCCTCCGATGACTTTCGATCAGGTTTCAAGCCCCTTGCCTTTTGCCCTGCATTGGGGGTCTTCTTACCAGATTACGCCCAATTGGCTGGGGGCCTTGGATATCGGCTTTCCGGAAGGGGGAAATCCTTATTTTAATATCGGGACTGAATATGATATTTGGAGAGATTCCCAGTGGGATTTTGCGGGACGGGCCGGATATAGTTCATATACGCTTAACAGTATTGGCGGCTTTACCGGGTTTTCTTTTGGATTTGGAATCGCCCGGCGCGATTTGAGTTTCGATTACGCCCTTGTTCCTTACGGCGCCTTAGGCCAGGCCAATCGAATTTCCCTGACCTTTAAATGGGGGCAGACGCCTTCGGGTTCCAGCATGTTTTATTCCTCCGGCCAGAATTCTTCTTCTGGGAATAGCCCCAAACCCCAGAGTCCTCAAAAAACCCCGGTTCAAAATTCAAACAATAACTCTCTTCCCGATAACAACGACTCTTTGATTATTGTTCATTGATTAGAGCTCGTTAAGACGAAGAAATCATTTTTGATTTGATTCCTTGTTTTTAAAAAAACTAAGATAAGCTTATGCGTGGGGAAATGCTGTGGGTGGCGGGGGCCTTAGCGGTTTTTTTCTCCATCCTAATGTCGTTTCAAAAGTCGCTTTATTCCGCCGCGATGTGCCTTTTAGTCGTGATGTTGCAGGTATCTCTTCTATTTTCCTTGTCGGGCTCTCCTCTTCTGGGCCTGATGCAGATGGTCATTTACGCCGGAGCGGTGATGGTTTTGGTCGTCGTCGTTATCATGGCCTTTCCAAAACTCGCGGAGTCTCGTTGGGGAGACTTTTTTATCCCGCGTCCGTTGGCGATCCTTCTTATCCTCGGACTTTTGGCGGAGTTGGTTCTCATTTTTTACAGGACTCCTGTTTCCCAAACGGTAGTAATGGCGGCGAACAATCAACCCGTGGGATCCGTTTTATTCGGGAGTTACGCGCCGGCGACGGAGGCCGCCACCCTTTTAATGTTTTTGGCGGGATTAGCCTTGGTGGGGAAAAGAAAAGAGTCATGAACCATTCCCTGTGGTTGATTTCAGCTCTTCTTTTTGTCTCGGGCCTCTGCGCGGTGGTCTTGAGAAAGCAGCTGTTGGTGATGCTTTTCGGGCTTGAGATCATGATTTCCGCTGCCTTGATTCCCTTGGTGGCGCAGGCTTCATTCTTTCAAGATTCGAACGGTTTGGCCGCGGTTTTGATTATCCTGTGCGTGGCGGCGGCCGAGGCCGTCGTCGGGCTTTCCCTAATTTTGCATTTGAAGAAAAATAAAACGCTTCCGGATACGGACGCATTGGCGAACCTTAAAGGCTGATATGGCAATTCCACTTTCCGTCGTTTGTCTCTTTGCCGCGCCGGTCTCGGCCCTCTTGTTTGGATATTTCTTCCTTTTAAAGAGAAAACAAGAATGGATGCATTGGCCGATGATTTTGTCCTGCGCGGTTGTGGGAGTTTCGGCGGCTTCAATCGCGGCTCAGGTTTATTCCGGACATATCCTTGACGTCTCTCCTTTTAAGTGGATGCCCGTGGGCGCTTGGTCAATTTCGTTTGGGGTCCGCCTTGACGGTTTATCCGCCATCGTTTTGTCCTTGGTCGCCTTGGTCGGCGGCTTGATTCATGTTTACGCTTCAGGTTATATGGAAGGCGATCCGGCTTTTGGGCGTTTTTTCTTAGCCTTTCATCTTTTTTATCTGTCGATGATCGGGCTTGTCGTCTCCAACAACTATGTCCAGATGTATCTTTTCTGGGAAATGGTGGGACTCTCTTCTTATCTCTTGATTGGATTTTGGTATCAAAAGGCTTCGGCGCGCCGGGCCTCTTTGCAGGCCTTTTTCACCAACCGCGTGGGCGACATCGGCTTTTTTCTGGCGCTTTTGATTTTGATGAACGTATTCCCCGCCGCGCATGCGCGGTTTTCCGAACTATTCCCTTTACTAGGGCAAGGTTCGCTCGCCATTTCTTGGGTGGGATGGCTTCTTTTCTTGGCGGCGATCGCGAAATCGGCGCAGTTTCCGCTTTATTTTTGGCTTCCGGACGCGATGGAAGGCCCCACTCCTGTTTCCGCTTTGATGCACGCGGCGACCATGGTGACGGCGGGAATTTTTTTAATGGCGAGATCATGGCCCTTGATTTCCTTGGCACCGCATTTGCCCACGACCATCGCGGCGGTCGGGGCTTTTACCGCTGTTTTCTCCGGCATTATCGCCGCGACGAGAAAAGATTTAAAGCGCATTCTCGCCTATTCCACCGTCAGCCATTTAGGCATCATGGCCTTCGGCCTTGGGCTTGGAGAAGTTTCATCGGCTCTTTTCCATTTAGTGACGCATGGATTTTTTAAGGCGGCGTTGTTTCTTTGCGCCGGAAATATCGCGCACGCTCTCCATAAATCCACCGCATCGGTCGATGAGACCGGAGGACTCTTAAAGAAAATTCCAGTGACGGCCGTTTTTTTTACCGCCGCCGCATTTTCTTTAAGCGGAATATGGCCCTTTGCCGGCTTCTATAGCAAGGACGCGATTTTAGGCGCGGCCTTTGACCGGGGAGGATGGGCTTCCGTCGCGGGTTTTGCGATCGCTTTTTTGAGCGCATTTTATATTTTCCGAATGCTTTTCTTGGCGTTTTTAGGGCCTCGCGAGGAGCAACATCCGCCAGAACACCCGCATGAGGCGGGGCCGGCGATGAATGTTCCGCTTTTTTTCATCGTTTTGGGGGCTATTGGGATTGGCTGGTTTGGAACTCAGTTTTACCACTTAGCCAGTTCCGGCTGGTTGGGAGTTTCACCGCTGGTAAAGATTCCCGGATTTGATTGGTCTTCTTTTATCCGCTCAACCTCCATGGCCGGTCTCGGAATCTTGGCGGCTTATTTATGGACGATGAAATGGCCTTCCTTTGACTGGGATTGGCGTAGAAATATGCCGTGGATCGAGACAATGGCCGATGCCGATTTTGGCGTTAAGCCCATGGTTGCGGCGCTGACCTTGCTTGTGGAAGAATTGAGCTATTTGCTGGGCATTTTCTGGGATAAGAAAACCTGGGACGGTTGGATTGAGAACACTTCTCTATGGGCGGAAGACGCGGCGAAAACCGTTTCTTCTTTGGCTTCCGGGCGGTTGAATGATTCCCTGTGGTGGATTTTGTTAGGCGGAGGAGTGATGCTTTTGAGGTTGCTTAAATGATTTTAACTCTATTTTGGGCCTTTCCGGTTATTGGGGCTTTGTTTACTTTATTTTCTCCCGCGTTTAATTTGCGCGCGCGTTGGGTTTCCATTATCTGTGCGGTGATGGAGCTCTATCTTGTTTTGCAGGCTGGGATGGGTTTTTGGGGCGGGCGCTTGGCTTCTCTTTCCGAGCCCGGAAAAATTCTTACCTACGGAATCAGTTATTCTTTTTCCATGGACGGGCTCTCGTGGGCGCTGTGTCTTTTGAACGCTTTTTTGACCGTCATCGCTCTTTTATCCTCCTGGAAACAGGATTTATCCGCCGGCTTCTGGGCCTCTTTTCTTTTTCTCGAAGGCGCGGTGATGGGGGTTTTTCTCGCGCAGGATTTTTTCTTCTTCTATATTTTCTGGGAGGCGATGCTGATTCCGATGTTTTTTATTATCGGGCTTTGGGGTTCGGAAAATCGCAAGCATGCGGCCATTAAATTTTTCCTGTTTACTTTTTTCGGAAGCTTATTTCTTCTTTTAGGAATTTTAGCTTTGGTGGTCTTTCATCATCAGTCGACCGGCGTCTGGAGTTGGGACATGGATATTTTGCGCGCGCCCAATCATGGTCTTTATGCGATTCTCGCGTTCGCGGCTTTCGTGGTCGGCTTTGGCGTTAAAATTCCGCTGGTTCCGATTCACACCTGGCTTCCCGACGCGCACACCGAAGCTCCGGCGGCGGGTTCGATTATTTTGGCGGGGGTGCTTCTTAAGGTCGGAGTCTATGGGTTTTTGCGAGGTCTCTTGCCCGCTTTCTCCGAATGGGGCATGAAATCCTTGCCTTGGTTGGGCGGGCTGGCGGCCATCAATGTCATTTACGGCGCCTTGTCCGCGATGGCGCAGATGGATTTAAAGCGTTTGATCGCTTATTCTTCGATTGCGCATTTAGGCTTCTGCGTTTTGGGAATCGCTTCCCGGACCGCTCAAGGGCTTGCCGGAGGCAGCTTGCAGTTGATTAATCACGGGCTTACCACCGGAGCTTTGTTTTTGATGGTCGGCTTCCTTTATGAGCGCACGCATAAAAGAGGCCTGGCTGATTTTGGCGACTTGGTTTCTCAAGCCCCCATACTGACTTTCTTTTTCGGAGTCACCGTTTTTGCCTCCATCGGGCTTCCGGGCCTCAATGGATTCGTGGGAGAATTTATGTCTTTGTCCGGGATGGCCAAGGTTTCCTTGCCGATCGCGGTGGTGGGCGTTTTTGGGGTGACGATCGCGGCGTTCTATCTTTTGCCCGCTTTTCAGGCCGTTTTCTTGGGAGAGAGAAGTTCCGCGTCTGTCAGCCCGCGAGTGTTTGACTTGGATTTTAGAGAACAAGCTCTTCTTTGGCTATTAATTATTCCGATGTTTATTATTGGCTTGCACCCGGGGCCGCTTCTCAATATTGTCGGTCCCGCGATAGGAAAACTCATTTTATGACCGAGATTAAACCATGAATCCCGCCACTTTATTTTTAAGGCTTCTTCCGATGGGTTCCGGTATTTCTTTGTTTTGCGGAGTTTTGGGCGTGGCCTTTATCGGGATTTCTAAAAAAATCAGCGCGGGACTGATTCGAGCTCTGGGACTTTTGAGCTTGGCCGCCGCCGCCGCGTTTGTGTTCGCTCAACCGGCCAACGGAGTCATCTCTTCTCTGCTTAACGCCGATGCCATGACAAAGGCTTGGTGCGGAGTTTTTTACGCGGGGGCTCTTCCTTTTCTTCTCGCCGGAACCTGGACAGACGAGGTCTCGGTGCTTTTGCTTTTGGGAAGCCTTTTAGGGATGACCTTTCTGGCTTTTTCAGCCAATCTTTTGATGCTTTTTATCTCCCTTGAGCTGTTAAGCCTTCCCGTCTATTTGTTGGTCGCCTTAACTCCCGCGCAAGGCCGTCCTTCCTGGGAAGCGGCGATTAAATATTTTTTTGCGGGCTCGGTCAGCGCCGCTTTTTTCTTGTTGGGGCTGGCCTGCCATTATTCGGCGACAGGAGGCTTCGCCTTTTCTGGAAACGGCTCTTTCTTAGACCAAACGGCCTTCTCTTTAATGGCTCTTGTCGCTCTATTTAAAATCGGGGCCGTGCCGTGGCATTTTTGGCTTCCCGATGTCTATGAAGCCTCAGAACCGATGCTCTCAGGTTTTCTCTCGACTTCCGTCAAGGCCGCGGGCGTTTTCCTGTTGATGCGCTTAGTCGAGTATTCTCAAGCGAGTTTCGTTTCGCTTCTTCCGGCCATTGGGGCTTTGACGATGGTTTTCGCGGCTCTGGCGGCTTTAAATCAACAAAGGCTTCAACGCCTTTTAGCCTATTCCTCTCTGGGCCATGCGGGGGTTTTGGTTTTGGGCGTGGGGGCGTGGGCTCTTCTCGGGGCCACTGAAAAAGGGGCGCTACCGATATTCTTCTATCTTTTTTCATATGTCTTCATGAGTAATGGAGCTTTCTTTTTTCTGGAATTAACGGGAGTTTCGCAATGGAGCGATTTAAGGGGGCTTGGAAAAAAACGACCCGTTTTGGCTTTTTGCTTTGCCGCTCTCGCCTTGTCTTTGGCCGGGATTCCTCCCACGGCCGGGTTTTTGGCGAAGTTCCTCATTTTCTGGCAGGCTTTTAAAGCGGGGCTCTATGTCCCTTTAATCGCGGCATCCCTGGCGACCCTGGCGGCCTTGTCTTATTATCTCCGCATCGTGCGAGAGATGTATTTCGAAGAAGGGAGCTTAAATCTTAAACTTGAGAAAATGCCAGCGGTCAATTTGATTGTTTCGGCGAGCGCCGCTTATTCGGCGATTGCGGGATTTTTGCCTTGGATTTTATCGGCCTTCCAGAGGGTATTGGGATGACGGCTCTGATATTAGATGTTCTAGTCGTTGGAACCATTGCGACCATTATGACTTATGCCGGGCGCCTTTTAGGCCCCGCCCCCAAACATGAGGGAGACGGCAATATCCCCTATGAGACCGGCGTGCGCCCTATCGAACATGCGGAAGAAAAAATTTCCGTTTTATATTGGAAGTTTGCGGTTCTCTTCGTCGTTTTTGACGTTGATTTAGCGTTACTATTTCCATGGGCTCTCAGCCGTCCGCATTTGACCTTGCTGAGCGTTCTGTCGGTGACTTTGTTTGTGTTGATCACCGCCTTAATGGTCGCCTATTTTTGGGCGAAGGGGGTTTTAGAATGCCGGTAGATGAAGTCTTAGATGGAGTGGTCACGACTCAGCTTGACGCCGCGCTTGGTTGGGCGCGTAAATATTCTATTTTCCAATATCCTTTCGTCACCGCTTGTTGCGGAATGGAATTTATGTCGACGGCGGCTTCCCATTACGATCTAGACCGTTTCGGCGCGGCCTTTCCCAGGTTTTCTCCGCGCCAGGCCGATTGCTTGATGGTGGTGGGAACCATTTCTCATAAGATAGCTCCGGTTTTGCGCCGCATTTACGATCAGATGGCCGCTCCCAAATGGGTGGTCGCCTTTGGCGTCTGCACCTGCACCGGCGGCTTTTACAACAATTATTCGACCGTCCAAGGAATCGACACGATTATTCCGGTCGACGTTTATATCCCCGGGTGTCCGCCGCGCCCGGAAATCGTTTTGGAAGGCCTGATGCTTCTCCAAAATAAAATTGAAAAGCAAGCCGGCGAGAGAATCAAATGAGCGAAATTAAAGAAATACGGGTTTTGGCGGCAGAGGCTTTTGAGACTCTCAAGAAGCTAAAAAATGAAGGTTTCAATATGCTCGTCGATTTTACCGCCGTCGATTATTCGGCCTATAGCGCTTCTGGAGACAAGACCGATTCTTGGAAACGAGCGCATCCGCTTCAACAAAAAATTATCCCGCGTCCGATTGCCGCCGCCGAAGGAGAAGAATATGGGACGCCGCATCTTCCCAGCACAGACAGCTTAGACGATGCTCGTCCGGCGCCTCCTGTCCAAGAAAGATTTGATGTGGTTTATCGCTTGATGAAATTGGACCCTAAAACCGGAGATGATCTTGGCCGGGTTTACGTTCATTGCGGGGTTCCGGAAAATCCGCCAGTTCTTCGCTCTGTGGTGAGCTTATGGCCGATTGCCGACTGGCTTGAGAGAGAAGTTTGGGATATGTTTGGAATTCAATTTACGGATCGCCCCAACATCAAGCGTTTATTGATGTATGAGGAGTTTAAAGGGCATCCCTTGCGCAAGGATTACCCGATTACAAAAAGGCAACCCTTGATTGGACCGCCCTCTGGCGATCGCGAAAATAGCCCCAGTTTCAATATCATCCGACCAACGGTAAAATATGACTAAGTGGGATACGTTCCGTTTATATGGAAAGAAACAATGAGTGATCAAAAGAATTTCCTTTTAAACATGGGGCCGCAACATCCGGCGATGCACGGGGTCGTTCGTCTGCTTTTGGAATTAGACGGCGAGAGAATCGTTCAATCGGAAGCCGAGATTGGGTATCTCCACCGCGCTTTTGAAAAACAGTCGGAAAATGAGATTTGGAACAACGTCGTTCCCTATACCGATCGCCTCAATTACGTCTCTCCGCTCATTAACAATGTCGGTTATTGCATGGCGGTCGAGAAATTAGCGGGAATCGAGATTCCCGAGCGCGGACAATATCTGCGCACTATCGCCTGCGAGATTTCCCGCGTGACCGATCATTTGACCTGCATTGGCGCTTCGGCGATGGAACTTGGGGCTTTCACGGTGTTTCTCTATTTAATCAAGGTGCGCGAATTTTTATATCAAATGGTAGATCAATTGACCGGGGCTCGTCTGACGACTTCTTACACCCGGGTTGGCGGAGTTAAGGGGGATATGCCCCAAAATTTCGCTGAAAATCTTCGCGAGGTCTTTAAAAAAGTGCGGGAAGCGGTTGTCGATTCCGACAAACTTTTAACCAAAAACCGTATTTTCAGAGACCGGATGGAGAATGTCGGCATCATCTCTCAAACGGACGCCATCGCCTATGGGATCACGGGGCCTTTTTTGCGCTCGACCGGCGTTCCCTACGATGTAAGGCGCGCGAATCCTTATCTCATTTATAATCGCCTTGATTTTGAGGTTCCCGTCGGATCTAAGGGCGATAATTACGATCGCTATTTAGTGCGAATGGATGAAATCGAGCAAAGTTTGCGCATTATTGAACAGTGTTTAAAGCAGATCCCCGAAGGCAAGCATTCTCTTGAGGTTTCCGAAATGAAAGACGCCTTTGTTTATCAAGACGCGGGGAAAAAAGGCGATACGGCCTTACTAAAAAAATACAAGGCGAAAGTGGATAAGACCTTGGAAGGTTATGACAGAAATGAGGTAGGCGTTGCCCGCGCCGCCAACCATTCCGCCGTTTTGCCGCCAAAAGAAGAGACCTACGGCTCTATCGAAGGCCTGATGAATCATTTTGAGCTGATCATGTGGAATTGGGGCGTTCGGATTCCTGCCGGGGAGACCTATTTCGCGGTGGAAGGCGGAAATGGCGAACTTGGTTTTCACATTGTCAGTTCCGGGGAAGATCGCCCCTATCGCGTGCGTTGCCGCCCGCCGTGTCTAAATCCGATGGCGGCCCTCTCAAAAATCATCGACGGGGGATGGGTGGCCGATATTATCCCCACCTTTGGCTCTGTCAATATGATCGCGGGAGAATTGGATCGGTAATATGAACGCTATTTCATCTCAGGAAAAAAATCCCAAAACGGCGGCTTTCTCTCCGGAAGAAGAAAAAATACTCGATTCCTGGACCAAGGCCTATCCGCATCCGATCATGGGGCTTTTAGAAGCCATGCGCCAGGTTCAGACCTGGCATTTGTGCGTGCGCCCGGAAGACGAAGAATATTTGGCGGATCTTTTTAAGACCACCAGAGCGCATGTTCACCAGATCGCGACTTTCTTCCCACTTTTTACGCAGAAAAAGACCGGAAGAAAACGCATTGGGCTTTGTCACGGGCTTTCCTGCGCGATGGCGGGAGCGGACAAAATCGCCGAACTGCTCGAAAAAAAATTACGCGTTAAAGAATTCGAGACGACTCCCGATGGCGAGTTTTCCTGGGAAGAAATGGAGTGCCTGGGGGCTTGCGAGCACGCGCCTGCCCTTATTGTCAATGAGGAACTGAAAGGCAAGGCGACTGAAAACTTGATTAACGAGATTGCGGCATGACCGATAAGCGAGACCGCTTCTTTAAACAAAATCTGGAAGCGGCATTTCCTCATTTATATTCGGTCAGAAATGCTTGGGGCCAAGGCTCGCGCGGAAGGAAACCATGACTAAAATTTTAACGAAGCATTTTGATGAGCCAAATTTACATGAGTTGGAGACCTACCGGAAATTCGGCGGTTACGAAGGGCTTAAAAAGGCTCTGGGATTAAAACCGGGGGAAGTGACAGCCGAGGTCAAAAAATCTAATCTGCGCGGCCTTGGGGGCGCGGGGTTTTCTACCGGCATGAAATGGGAGACTGTGCCGCCCAAGGATAAATTGCCGGGGCCCCGTTATGTAGTCGCCAACGCGGATGAATCCGAGCCTGGGTGTTTTAAAGACCGCGTCTTGATTACGAAATCTCCGCACAGCATCCTTGAGGGAATTTTAATTGCCGCTTACGCCATTGGAGCGGAGGATGGCTTCATCTTTATTCGCGGCGAATACGCCGTTCAATACGAAATCCTCAAAAAAGCCATTGCCGAGGCGGAAAAAGCGGGCCTTATCGGAAAGAACATTTTAGAGAGCGGATTTTCTTGCCGTATTTCGCTTATGCGCGGCGCCGGAGCCTACATTTGCGGCTTAGACACTGCGCTTCTTGAGACCATGGAAGGAAAGAAAGCCTGGCCCAGGCAGCCGCCGCCTTTTCCGACCGTGCGCGGACTGATGAATCAGCCGACGGTGGTCAATAATGTCGAGACCTTGGCGATGCTTCCTCATATTTTGAAGGACGGGGGGGAGGCCTTCGCGAAAGTAGGGGTCGCGAAAACCGGAGGAACTGGGGTCTTTTCGATTTCCGGAGACGTTGAAAACCCCGGGATTTACGAATTTCCAATGGGGACTCCTCTCAGAAAAATGATCGAGGCTGCTGGCGGCATGAAAGGCGGACGAGCGCTTAAGTGCGTCATTCCAGGCGGGGCCTCCACTCCGCCCCTGACCGCTTCCGAAATTGATGTTCCGATGGATTTTGAAAGTTTGAGAGGCTTGGGAACGTTTTTGGGCGCTGGCGGCGTCATGGTTTTAGATGAGACCCGAAGCATGTTGGAAACGGCGCACAATATTGAGCGCTTCTTGGCCCATGAATCCTGCGGGCAATGCACGCCCTGCCGCGAGGGTTCCGAGTGGACGACGCGGATTTTAGAGCGCCTTATGTCCGGTCAAGGAGTTCAGGAAGATTTTCCCAATCTCCAACGTGTCGGCGAAAATATCACGGGGAAGGTCATCTGCGCCTTAGGCGACACCGTGGGTATGGTGGTTCGCGGCTTCATGAAAAAATTTCCGGATGATTTTTCCGTAAAAATCCCCGTGAAAAATGGCGGTCAATAAGGTCTTTTCGTCGTTGGCCGCGACGCTCGCGCTTCTTGTTTCTTTTTCGGCATTTTGCGAAACTAGTCCTCGTCTTCCGTGGCCCATTAAAAATCTCCCGATAGTCGTTGGAAACACCGCTTGCACTCTCCAATTTTACGGCGATAAGCCCGCGTTTCATCATGGTCTTGACATTTTAGATCCCGCCGGGACTCCGGTTTACGCCCCGGTTTCAGGCAAAATCGCGGCGGGATATTATTACCGGATTAAAATTCCCTATACCTTTGAGATATCAATTAAAGAAAAAGATGGAACAGTCTGGCAGTTTCATCATCTTGATCCAAGAACGATTCCGGCTTCTCTGCTCAATCTCGCCTCGCGCGGAGGAAATATTTCTAACGGCGCTTTTTTGGGAAGAATTTATAACGCCTCTGAAATGGGATCGGGAATATCTCCGCATGTCCATATTAATGTCATAAGCCCGAAAGGCCGCTACCAGGAGCCCTTGCGCTTTTTCCCGACTTTAAAAGACGATGTTTTGCCCGTCATTCGCGGGATGTATCTGATTGATTCTAAAAACCGAGTTTTGGCCGATGATCAAAAGGGACTTTTATCCGCTTCGCGGGGGTTTTATCCGGCGGCTCTTATTGTTGACGCCTTTGACGTCATTTCGCCTTCGATGGTCGAGACGACTCCGGCCTCCATTCGCGTTTTCGCTTTGTTAGACGGCGGGAAACGGCAAACCCTTTTAGGGGGAAAAGATTTTTACCAGTTGCCCGGCCATGATTTTTTCTCGGGAGTTTCGGAAGTCTATCAAGTAAAGCCGCTTTTGTTTCCCGATGGGCGTATTTTGAAAAATCAAGTCGAGATAAGTCCCGATCTCAAGCGGGCGCGGAGATTTCTTTTTCGATTTCCTCTTTCAAAAACAAAAATTCCTTCAGGGGTTTCCGGCCTGAAAACCGTCGTTCGGGATTTCGCGGGGAATCAGGCCGTCAAAACCTGGATATTTCCCAAACCACCACCGGTTTCTTCCGCCCAGTTCCATAAGGCCGCAAAATTGGCCCATTCTCTTTATCCCGCCTTTGACTGACGGGCGTCGGGCAAGAGCCAGAAAAAATCCGCCCAGTGGGCCTCGTCCGATTTGGGGTCGAGAAGTTTTTGAAGAAGGGTTTTCTCGCTTTGCCTGTCTCCATCCGGCGGGAAAGGGAGGACGACGGCGCTGGATTGTCCTTTGAGCCTCTTTTGAACGCCTTCGGGAATTCCGCCGCCGTAGAGCATGTGTCCGAGCCCCGCGATGACCATGACGGAATTTCCAAGCTGCCTTTGCCTGACGACATTGAAGGCCATCGTCTCGTTCCAGATTTGCATGGAAAAGAGGTATCTCTTCATCTTTTTGGGAGGAAGATCGCTAAAAGAATTTTTGAGCATCGCATAATAGCGGGGATTCTTGATTTCCCCGATTTTTCTCGGCAAGAGAGCGCGCTCTTGGGGCGTCAATGAGGAAAGGCCTTGTTTTGAGGCTTTACGTTCAATTGTCCGGGGGACGTTTAACGCGATGATGCGGACATGATCTCGTTTGGCTTCTTCTATGATCGGACGATACGCCTTAAAGTCGCCAAAAGAGTGGTTCCAAAAATCGGCGAACTGCGCTTCCGGCATTTTTCCGCTGATATAATAGTCCAGATATTTTTGGTGGAGAACATCGGCCATTTCAATTCCTAAGACCAGATGAGGATGATTTCGGGCCATTTGATGCAGGATGGCGGCCTGAACTTGGTGATCCAGAAGCATCGTGTGAACCTCGCCGACATAAACGATATTAAGATGCGCCAAGGTCTCCTTAAATTCCTCGGGCGATATCAATTTTTTTAAATGGCGGGAAAAAATGAGAGATTGTGGCGCGATATTCCATGAGAGAAGGTTTGGAACCGGTTTTCGTAAATTTTGAGAGGAGGCTTGCGCCTGAATATTTTGGAATGAAGGGAATTTGAACCAATCAGAGGCGCTCCTGATGCTTTCGATATCCGCCGCGAAAACTTGGGCGCATCCAAAGAGCAATATCGCGAGCGCGGGCACGAATATTTTCTTCTCCGTGATTTTGTTCATAATGGTTATTCTACCACGGTTTTAAAAATATTTTACGGCATATAAGTTCCTTATGACCTAGGCCTTTTGCCGAAAGGCTTCTAGGACTTTAGACCCATTCTTTTCTGAAAAAAAGAATTTAAAATAGCGGCATGAACTCTTTAAAAACGCGCTTTCATCTTCGCGCCATGTTGTCGGTCTTTTTGTCCTTAAGCCTTGTTTGGGGTAGTCTTTCCCCGCTGGCTTGGGGGGCTGGAGTAGAAATCAATAGCGGCGGAGAAGGTTTTAAGGGCGCAGAGATAGGGACAGTCCCCAATTATTCAGCCTCTTTAGAATCGCCAAACCCTTTAATAGAAGAAGGCGTTCAGATCAAAACAGCGGGGGAGTTAGGGACTGTCCCTATCTCCCTGAAAGAGGAAGAGAGCCGGAAGAGGGCAAAGACCGTCCGCAATGCCGCCGACTTATCGGACTTATCGGACTTATCGAAGAAAACGGAACAGAGAAAGCTCGATTCAAAAGAAAAACCATTCTCTCTATTTCAAAAAGGTTTTGAGAAAATCCAAAAGGGCGTCAAAAAGGCTTTGGCTGGAAACCATTTCTCAGCTTCAAAGAGTTTTCTCGACAGCTTTTTTGGAGAAAAAGCCGCTGCCGGGCAATTAACGGATTCGGGCGCAATTGAGTCTCAATTGGCGTTTAATGCTCGCCAGAATATTCTGGAAAAGAAAAACTCTTCTCAAAATTCGAATATCCCCAAAAATCCCGTCCCTGAGATTAAAAATGCGGATTCCTACGGAGGTCCGTCTTATAAAAAAATGAGCCTCGAGGGGCAAATCCTTTACGGACTTAAGTGGGGCCTTATCATGCAGGGAATTTCCCATTTAATGCTTTATACAGTGACTCCAATTTTAAATTCATCCTGGATGAACCATTTACAGCTTAAGTGGCTTTTAGGTCTTTCCCCTGACGCGCTTCAAAAATCCGGTCGGGCCGAACTTTTGATTCACGATGGACCGAGTCAAATTATTCAAGCGCTGACAACCCATGCCTCCGCTTTTCTTTCCTGGGGACTTTTCTCAAAGGCCGCTTTGGAGGAAATCCATTATCGCGGGTTTTTATTTGGAGGGATTTTTTTAGCGGCGGCTGTGGCCCGCCCCGTTTTTAATTTTGTCTCTAAAGGCTTGAATCTCTTGCCGGATTTCTTTTCTTTACTTAAGAATCGCGCGCCCGCCGCTTTGAAATGGTTGGGACAAAAAATAACCTCAAACGCCTTTTTTATCGCGAGCGCTTCTTCCTCCATTCTCTTTGTCAAGGCTCATCTTGGGGTCTGGGGGATTCATCCGCTTATTCTTGCCCAGTTGGGAATCATGGGGATTGCCTTATCTTTTGTCATTTACCGAAGCCGCTCTTTAATTTCTTCAACGGTTGCCCATTATGTTTATAATTTTCTCTGGCTTTTAGGGACCTGGATTGTTATCACGCATACCTCTTCTCCAGCGGCCTTTAAAAATTACGAGACTATTTTGGGCGTCTCATCTTTAGGGGTCTTGGGTTTTCAGGCGCTCAAAGGTATATATCAGAAATTCAAAAACAAGAAATGGAGTTTCGAAAAATCGCGCCGAGGTTTGAAATTACTGTTGCCCGCGCTTTTGATTGCCTCTTCTATTGGAATTTCCGGAAGCGGGCTGCGGACCAATTTCCCCGCTCAAATGCCGAGCTCTTCTCCAGCGGCTCCGGCCGCGGTTTTAAGCGCGCCCATTCAAAAATTTTCTTTGCCTCAAGAACCGAAGAATCTGCCGGATCTCTCTCCAAAACAAATCGTCGAGAAAGTGAGGCCCGCCGTTCTTAAGGTTTACTCCGGCGATGGAGAAGGTTTGGGAACGGGATACCTGATCGCGCCTTCAGGGATTGCTCTTACCAATGCTCATGTCGCGGGAAATGTTTCGCCTGGAGATTCTTTAAAAATTTTGATTCAAGGAATTCCCAGCGTTGCCCAGGTTCTGGCGATTGATCATAAAAAAGATATCGCGATTTTGCGGCTTCCGGGCTTGCCGGCCGGCCAAAATTACCCCTATATTCCGATTTCAAGAACATTCCCTGCCGCGGGGGAAAAAGTAATCGCTCTTGGATATCCCTATGACGTTGGCCTTACCGCCAGCCGGGGCATTGTCAGTCGCCTGGGGCATGGCCCGGAATTTCTTTATGATTATATTCAGACCGATGCATCTATCAACCCGGGCAATTCCGGCGGTCCTCTCTTAAATTCCAAAGGTGAACTCATCGGCATGGATGTCGCGATTTACACTCCGGCCCAGCAGGGCGGATCGGTTGGAATCGGCTTTGCCATTGCCACTGATGATATTTTAGACGCCGTTTCGGAATATCAGGCCGTTGGCAATATCGACTTTGGCCATTTAGGAGTCATCGTCTCTTTGCGTTCGGCCAAAGGAGTTGCAGTTGAGGCCGTTCGTCCTGGCTCTCCCGCCGCTGCGGCTAAGTTGCGTCCCGGAGATGTGATTACGCGAATTGTTTTGATCCCCGGCGGAGGGATTCCGATAGTCATCAATACTCCGAATTTCCCTTCTTTAGAGAAAGCGTTGGTTCAGCTCCGGCCCGGAGATATGGCGACCTTGATTGTTCGCCGCGGCAATGTCTTTGTGACGATACCTGTAATCTTGGGTAAATTGAAAAGCTAGTATTTTCCTTTACGCGACCGCGTGGAGCGTCTCTTCCGCGACCTAGGCGCTACGGCGTTAGAAAAACGATTATTGACAGCGCTTCTTTGTTCTGTTATAACATAGATGCTTATGTTCTCGATTCGGCAAAAATTAGGGCGATTCCTTAATCGTCCGATTACGTTTTTAGCTATTCCTTCCAGCGGCAACCGCACTTTCCGTTGGCAGTGCACGACCGCCTTTTTCGTGTTCGCGGTTTTCTTGTGGGGCGGCTTTACCATCTGGGCCTGTTTTATTGTCGGAAGGCATGTGGATTATTGGATTACTAAGGGAGACAACGAACTTTTACGGACTAAGTTGGCCATTATTTCAAGGGAGATGGAGCGTTCCGAAACGGCTTTAAGCATGGCCGAGACCACCGATCACGAAATGAGAACCTTGCTTAACTTGGCTCCGCGCGCATCCCATGAAGATTATTCTGGAGTTGGGGGGCCGACGGCCGAAGACAGCGCGCGCTTGCGCCAAATTATGTTGGAAGGCCCCGAGGCGATTAATTTGCCCGAGTGGAGACACAAGATATCGAAGATTCGAGAAGAGTCTTATAAACGCCTGGCCAGCTTCCAAGAAATTGGCTGGTATATGAGTAATCAACGAAGCCTTTACCGTGCGACTCCCGATATTTGGCCGACTGAAGGCCGGATTACCTCTCTTTTCGGATATCGGTTTAATCCCATGCGGCGTTATGGCGGAGAAGATCAAGCCGAGTTTCACCCTGGCATCGATATCGCCAATCGTCCAGATACCTTAATTTACGCGACTGCCGATGGGACGGTTCGCGCGGCGGGATGGTTCCATGGTTACGGACAAATGATTCTCATCGATCACGGATACGGAGTGAGCACCGTTTACGGGCACACCTCAAAAATTTTAGTCAAGGTAGGTCAGCATGTTCGTCGCGGCCAACTGATCGCGTATATGGGGACCACCGGGCGCTCGACCGGAGCGCACCTCCATTATGAAGTTCGCATTCATGAACATCCGGTGAATCCGCAGAGGTTTCTTAAAATCCATGCGGGAATCAAAGAAGAACAGGGAGACGATAGCGATGTTCGGTAAAACGATTAGCTTGGATTCATCTTCAGGGGCGATGACTTTAATTAGCGAAGAGGCGTATTTTCACGGAGTTTTATCCGCCAAATGTTCTCTGCGTATTGAGGGAGTGGTTGAAGGGGACGTGACCGATGCGATTCGAGTGGAAGTGGGACCGAAGGGACGCATTAAAGGCAATGTCGCCGCGGAGAGTTTGGTTCTAGCCGGAACCATTGAAGGCGATGTTTCCGCGACTCACTCTGTAGAACTTTTTTCCCAGGCGCGCTTAATTGGAAATCTCAGAACTCAAAAATTAAAAGTCGAAGAAGGCGCGGTTTTGGAAGGCTGCGTAGTCATGGGACAAGAACATCAGAGAAAGGTCCATAAAAATGCGCCCCCGGTCCCTCCCTTGACAGTCAGCAAAGAATGAAAGGAGCGGAAAAATGATTTCCTGGTTTAGTCGTTATCAAAAGCCGTTGTTTATCGGGACCGTCGCCATTTTTTTGATTGGGACTTTCGTGGGGCTTGGCGGATATCTTTTAACCTCTAGCGATAGTTCCGGCGCCGTCGCTAAGGTGGGTTCGTCTAAAATTCCCTATTCTATTTTCATCGCACGGGTCAATCAATACGCTGATGCCTTGCGAAACCGCGGAACCGACGTTTCTGATCAGGTGCTTGGCCAAATCAAGCAAGAGATGCTTCGCGATATGATTGTCGAATATCTTTTAGCGCGCAAGGCCCAAAAAATGGGGATTTCCGTGACTAATGAGCAGTTGGCCCAAGATATCGAAAACACTCCCGCTTTTCAGCATGACGGAGTCTTTAATCAAGAGCTTTATTTTTACGCGGTGAGATCAATCTATCATGATACGCCGAAGGCTTATGAAAAAATGCGCCGACGGCAGATTCTTGCCTCTTTGTTTAAGCAGATAATCTATCAATCCGTTAAGCTGGTTCCAGGCGAAGTTCGCGAAGCTTACGCTCGGGAGCATAAGGGGTCGCTTAAAAACTACGCGAAAGACAGAGCTAAATTTTCCGAACAATTGCGCCAAGCCCAGGCCTTGGATATTTTAAACTACTATTTGCGCCAACTAGTCACTCAAATCCCCATTCGCAGTTATCTGAAACAGCGAGAATCTGGAGCTTAAACGCTTCATGGAAGACCTAGACAAGACTTCGTCGCAACAAATCCAGATCGAGATTGACGAGGCCACGGCTAAGGGCTGTTATGTCAATCTCGCGCTGCTCGCGCACAGCGAAACGGAATTCTTTTTTGATTTTTTGCTTTTACAGCCTCAGTCTCCAAAGACCAAGGTCTTATCTAGAATTATTTCTTCTCCGGTTCACGCCAAGCGGCTTTTGTGGGCGCTTAAAGATAATATCGAAAAATATGAAGCGCGTTTTGGCCCTATCAAGGCGGGCGAAAATCCCGCTTCATCTAAATCCTCCAAGTTTTACCAGTAATGGGCTTTCAAAAGCGAACTCCTCGAATCGAGATTTTATTTACCGGTAGCGAGCTTCTGGAGGGGCGCCCCAACACTCATCAAAACTATTTATGTCTAAAACTCAAGAATGCGGGTTTTTCTGTTGTTCGAGCGACTACGGTTCCCGATAATAAAGCGGCGATCGCTTTGGAAGTCAAGGACTGGTCTCTGCGTTCTGACGCATTGATTATTTGTGGAGGCTTGGGCCCGACCTTCGACGATCTAAGCCGCGAGGCCGCTTCCGAGGCTTTAAAAAGACCGTTGGTTTATCATCCGGAGATATTTAAGGCAATTAAGGCGCGTTTTTCTCGCTATCGGAGCCCTATTCCGGCGGAAAACAAAAAACAGGCTTATGTAATTGAAGGCGCTCAAGTGATAGAAAATCCCCGCGGATCGGCGCCGGGCCAGGCGCTGGAAATTGCCCGCAAAGGCGAGATTCCGCAATCGTTGTTTCTTTTGCCGGGTCCTTTCGCCGAGATGTCTCCTTTGTTTGAGGGCGCTGTTTTGCCGCGTTTACGATTTCTCTACGGCCAAAATCTTTTTTCGGAACATCTGCTTTTGCATTTGTCCGGAATTTCCGAATCGGCGGCCGATGAAAAATTATCTCCGGTCATTGACGCCTTTAATGGCCAGGCGCGCTTTACGATTCTAGGGCTTTTAGCTCAAGTGGATTTTTATGCCTCGGTTGAGGGGAAATCGTCTCAAGAGGCCCAAAGAAAGATGCGGAAGCTAAAAGCGGCGATTCTTAAAAAAGTCGGCCCTTTTGTCTTTGGAGAAGGAGAAGAAACGCTTGAAAGCGTCTTGGGGCGCGCGCTTTTAAGAGCGAAAAAAACCTTGGCGGTCGCGGAATCTTGTACTGCGGGAGGTCTCGCTTCCAGAATTACATCGGTTCCCGGGAGTTCAGATTATTTTAAAGGCGGGGTTGTTTCTTACTCAAATGATGTTAAGAGAGATTTTCTGGGCGTTCAGTCAAAAACTTTATCCCGCTTTGGGGCGGTTTCGCCTGAATGCGCCGTTGAAATGGCGGAAGGCGTGCGGCGGAAGATGAAAGCGTCGCTGGGAATCTCTATTACTGGAATTGCCGGTCCTGGCGGGGGAAGCGCGAAAAAACCCGTGGGACTTGTTTATGTGGGTCTGTCGGGATTTACAAAAAAACCGCTTACCCGCCAACTGCATTTAATAGGCGACCGGGAAACCGTGCGCAAACGTGCCGCCTCTTGGGCCCTTCATTTCTCTCTCCAAGAACTTTTATTAGGAGAAAAATAATGCGTCGCGTTATCAAAATGATTGATGAGAAATTTCTTTCGCTATTTTGGCCTCAGGTTCCCATTGGGCTTCTCCTGTTGTTTACAGGTTATGTCAATGCTATTTGGGGATTGCATTTGAGCCATTCAAGCCATGTTTACCTTGCCCTCATTCATGTGATTCCCGTTTCCCAGTTGAACCGCGATATTTCTATCGGAATTATCGGCGGAGGCATGCAGACGTTTTTAGGAATTGGAATGATGATTACTGGAATAGGATTGTTTTGGAAATTGCGTTCGGCCTGGGCTTTTTCAACTCTTCTCTTGTTGGCGATGCTTGCGGTTCATTGGGTGACCCAGCAGGGCTTAAAAGTCATGTTTTTCCCGGCCCTGTCCATGCTGGTTTTAATTATTTGGCATAGTCGTTTTAAAAAAATATCTCTCATTGGTTCTTATCTAATGTCTTTTTTCGGGCTTATCGCGGTCCTCGCTTATGGAGTTCTCGGCACTCTTTTGCTGGGTAACAGTTTTGAACCAAAGGTTCATGATCTTTATACGGCTATTTATTTTACGGTCGTCACTTTGTCGACTGTCGGCTCGAACATTTACCCGGTT
>DAHZHT010000011.1:0-23066 GCA_027406905.1 Elusimicrobiota bacterium | reverse complement strand
AGGCTAAAATGTTTATGGTGACCTTGATTCTTGCTGGAGTCAGCATCTTTACTACGACAGTCGTCTCAACACTGGGGCCGCTTATCTCCAATAGAACCCGTCCTGATTTATTGAAACGGAATAAAACCGAGAAAGAATAGCCGCTCAATTGGGTCTTTTGCCAAACCTCTTCTAGGCCTTTAGGCCCAGGTAAAACCTCCTTGTCGCTTGTAAAATAAAGCGTTATGTTCAAAAAGCCATATGCCTTCTTAAGCGTCTTGCCCGGAGTTTTTCTTTCAGCGCAATCTTTCGCCGCCCAAGAGTCGCTCAAAATTGAATCGCCATTTCAGAGCCTGCCTGTTGAGATTCAATCCCAGGACTTATCCATTTCCGGACAAGATCAAGTTTTAAGCGATTTCTCGGATCAGAATTTAATTTTAAGGCAGGATGAGACGGAACTTAAGCGACAGATGGAAATGGGAAGCCCCCAAGAATCTCTTGAGAATCTGGCGGGTGGCAAGGCGGCGGAAAACCCTTCTTTGAACCGTCACCGCGATGAGAAGATTCCTCAGGTTTCTTTCAGTTCTAAAATTGGCGCCGCAATGAAGTCTTTAAAAAAGAAAGCTCGAGCCTTCAAAAATAATCTTACAGATTTTGTTTCTCCAGAGCGCGCTTTTGGAAATCTCGGAAAATTGTTTGACCGTTCAACGGGACACGGCCGTCCGTTTATGGAAAGCGGCAAGAGGGCTTCTGCTTTTGATTGGGGTAATTCTCAGTTAAGAGAGGAGGTCTATCCAGGGCAGCTTCCGACTGATATATTGCCTCAGGCCTACGACCTTAAGCTGAGCGTTACTCCGGAAAATCAAGAGTTTTCGGGAGAGGCGACGATTCAGGCTATTGTTAAAAAAGAAACGGATAAAATTATTCTTAACGCCGCAGATATGGATATTTCCGAAGTCCGTTTAAACGGCGGCGTCATTCCTCAAACCCAAATTCATTTCGATCAAGAAAAACAAATATTGACCATTGACGCCGGAAAGACACTGCCTTTGGGCGCGATATCTCTTGGGTTTCGCTATTCGGCCAAACTGAATCAAAATCTAAGAGGGCTTTACTTATCTCGCGCCAAACATGACGGTAAAGAAGAGAATTACGCCTTTAGCCAATTTGAACCGGCGGATGCTAGAAGGATGTTTCCCTCTTGGGATGAGCCGTTTTTTAAGGCCAAATTTAAGCTGACCGTGACGGCTCCGAAAGACTTGTCGATTGTCTCAAATATGCCGGATCTTTCGCATCTGGAAAACGGGAATCTTCAGACCGTGTCTTTTGCCGAATCCCCCAAGATGTCGACTTATCTATTGGCCTTGGCGGTTGCGCGGCTTGATTCCAAGAGCAGAATGGCCGGAAAAACCTTGGTCCGCGTTTGGGCGCGGCCCGATGACATGGGGCAGGTGGACTTCGCTCTCAATGAAGCTGCGGCGAATTTGCTTCACTTAAACGAATATTACGGCGTTGATTATCCGCTTCCTAAATTGGATTTGGTTGCGGTTCCTGATTTTGATGCGGGGGCGATGGAAAATTGGGGTTCCATTTTCTTTAGAGACGCCGCCATTTTTACTAATGAGCGCTCTTCTTTGGGGGTTAAAAAGAACGTCGGCATTACCGTCGATCATGAGCAGGAACATCTGTGGTTTGGCGATTTGGTCACGATGAAATGGTGGGACGGGCTTTTCCTTAATGAGGCTTTCGCGGATTTTAGGTCTTATAAGACCATTAGCGAGCGCCATCCCGATTGGCATATATGGGAAGACTTTTTAGAACAGACGCGCCTAGCCTTATCGGTTGATTCCTTAAGAAATACGCGTCCTATATTTTCCAAGGTTTCTTCTCCGCAACAAGCGCAGGCGATGTTTGACGCGTTGACTTACAATAAGGGCGGCGCTTTTTTGCGGATGCTTGAAAACTATTTAGGAGATGAAAATTTCAGAAAAGGCCTCCATAATTACTTGACGAAATATCAGTATCAAAACACCAATAAAGAGGATTTGTGGAACGAGTTGTCTAAGTCTTCCGGTGAAGATGTCGCCGCTATCGCTAATGACTGGATTACGATTCCAGGCTACCCTTTGGTGAGCGTTTCTTCTCTTTCTCCGGATAACCGTTCTATTCGTCTATCCCAACGCCGTTTTTCCGCGCACGGCTTTGGGGAGAGCGGAGACTCCGTTTGGAATATTCCGGTCGTTCTCAAATATAAAGACTCATCCGGCCTCCATTCCTATCGCGTGAATTTAAAAGAAAAAGAGATGGACGTAAATCTCCCCGCTCAAGGCGCGGTTGTTTGGGTTTACGCCAATGAGGAGCAGAGCGGATTTTACCGGACCGCTTTGGATTCAAAACTTGAAGGGGCTGTGGAAAATTCGATTCAAGATTTAACTCCTATTGAACGCTCGGGTTTTCTTAATGACCTTTGGGCCGAGGCCAAGGCTGGGGATATTCCGCTATCTGTTTTCCTCAACGCGCTTCAAAAGATGAAGAGCGATGACAGCGGAATTGTGTTGCGGGATATCGCTGGATACTTGCTGACGCTTAATGATTTCTTGGTCGATTCCCAGAATCGGCCTTTAATGCAAAAATGGGCTCAAGAAATTTTACTTCCGCATTGGCAAAAATTAGGATGGGGGACCCCCGGCGATTCAGAAGAGATTAAATCTTCTCGCTCATCCGTGCTTTTAGCTCTAGGGCAGATTGCGCCGACTCCGGAGCTTTCCGCTCAAATTCAAGAGCGCCTCAATGAGTATTTAAAAGATCCCAATACTCTTGACTCATCCTTGGTTAGCGTCGTTTTAGATCTTGGAGCCGAGGCCGGAAATGAGGCGCGTTTTGAGGAGTATCGCCAGAAAATGGATGCGGCTAAAACTCCCGAGGAGAGAAATAACTTTCAGATGGCGATGACGGATTTTAAACAAGATGCCTTAGCCCAGAAGCTTCTTCAAATGAGCTTGACCGATGAAATTCGGGGGCAAGATTCCTGGAAATCAGTCAGCGGTCTTTTGTCTAACAAGGACGCTCAGGGCGCGGCTTGGGAATTTTTGAAGTCTCATTGGGCTGATTTTTTGAAAAAAGCCGGCGGGCTTGGGGCTTTAAGAATCATCGGCTCTCTTTCCAATTTGTGGTCTCGCCATTGGCTAGGCGAGCTGCAAGACTTCTTTGCCCGGCCGGAGAATCAGATTCCTGGGGCCGACAAACAGATAAGTCAAACCTTGGAAACCGTTGAGATTGGGGTTCACTTTAAAGAAACCCAGTCACAATCTTTGTCGGCCTGGCTTAAATCCCGCTCGGCGGATCGCTAATTAGTCCGGCAGTTTTGGAAGCGATTCAAAATCCGCCAGGCTCTCGATGCCGGTTTTAAGGTCCTTGATCCGAATTTGGTTTTGCTTGGCCTCATCGGGGCCGAGGATAAGGGCATAGCGGGCTTTTTTTTGGTCGGCGTATTTAAATTGATTTTTGAGTTTGGCCGATCCCGGATAGAGATCGACCGATTGCCCTAAATTTCGCAATTTTGAAGAAAGCTCAAGGGTTTGAGGCAGCATTTCTTCCGAGAAAACCGCGATAAAAAATTTGGGCCCGAGGTTCTCGTCAGAATGCCCTAATTCCTCAAGCAAAAGAATCAAGCGTTCAAAACCAATCGAGCCTCCGCATGCGGCGATTGAAGGAACGCCAAATTTTTCCAAGAGTCGGTCGTATCTGCCGCCGCCTCCTAGCGAACCGGACAATTTAGGATGGCGAAATTCAAAGACGGGGCCGGTGTAATAGTCAAAGCCGCGCATAAGGCTGGAATTAAAAAAACAGTTTTGGCCTTGATTGCCCGCCGCGTCTTTGAGCTTTTCCAAAATATTCTTGATTCCGCGTGCTTGCTCCGGTGCGATGCTGTCAAATTTACCGATTTCAGCGGGCTTGTCCATGATCAACTTGGCGGCATTTACTACGGTAGTGCTATCTAAAGAAAATTTATCATGCAGTTCAGCTAAAACGCCTTTTTCCCCAATTTTGTCTAGTTTATCAAGCGTAATGCAGACCTCTACTTGTCGGTCCTGTGGGACCCCCGCTTGATTTAAGGCCGCATAGACAAGAGCGCGGTCATTAAGATGAACGGAAACGTCTTTGATGCTCAATTTTTCAAAAACGGCCAAAATTGCCGAAATGACCTCGACCTCGGCCATCCAGCTTTCCGAACCAACGATATCTAAATCGCATTGCGTAAATTCCCGGTAGCGCCCCTTTTGGGCTCTTTCCGCCCTCCAGACCGGAGCGATATGAAAAGCCTTAAAAGGTTTCGGAAGATCATTTTGATGGGCGGCGTAAAAACGCGCGAGCGGCAACGTCAAATCAAAGCGTAAGCCGAGATCCGCGAGCTCTTCAGATTTTTCAAGGGCTTCCGTTAATTTTTCTCCGCGCTTAAGAACTTTAAAGATGAGTTTCTCGTTTTCGCCTCCGCCTTTGCCGGTCAAAACTTCGAGATTCTCAAGAGCCGAGGTCTCAATTGGCTCAAACCCAAAGGAACGATAGATGCGGGAAATGGTTTGGGAAACTTTTTGGCGAAGTTCGAGATTTCTTGGCAAAAAATCGCGAAACCCTGATGGGGGGACAGATGAAAGAGTCATGGTTTATTTTATTAAATAGTTTCAGGTAAAGTTTAAATAGAGGTTTAATTTCAAGGAGGCCTTATGTCTACGCTAAAAGAAAAAGAAGAACTGGTTTCGCTTAAAGTGTCCGATCAAACGACGATGCAGGCTTATATTGCGCGCCCTAAAAATCCCAACCATCGCGCAATGATCGTCGTTCAAGAGGCTTTTGGGGTCAACGATTACATTAAAGATGTCGCTCGCCGTTTTGCCGATTTGGGCTATTTGGCGATCGCTCCTGAAGTTTTTCACCGCTCGGCTCCCGCCGGTTTTACCGGGTCCTACACGGATTTTGCGGCAGTGATGCCGCATATGCAAGCGATGACCCTTGAAGGGCTTGAAGCGGACTTGCGCGCCGCTTATGATTTTTTAAAACAAAATTCGGCGGCGGTCTCAGACGGAATCGGCTGCGTCGGTTTTTGCATGGGGGGGCGAGCCGCCTTTGTCGCGAACTCAATTCTTCCTTTAAAATGGGCGATTTCGTTTTACGGCGCTGGCATTGGCCCAAGCCCGATGGGGCCCGGGCTTTTAGAGCGCGCGCCGAAACTGAGCGCTCCGACGCTTTTTTTCTGGGGTGGGAAAGACGGGCATATCTTGCCGGAACAGACCCAGGCCGTGACCCAGGCTTTGCGCAAGGCAGATAAACCTTTTGTCAATGTGGAGTTTTCCTATGCCGATCACGGGTTTTTCTGCGACGCGAGGTCAAATTATCATCCGAAGGCTGCCCCACAGGCCTGGGCCTTGGTTCAGTCTTTCCTTCAGCACGGAGCCTAAAGTAAAAAAAGGGGACAGTCCCTTTTTATAGCGGCGTTTCAAGGCAATCTGCGAGGGCTTTCTCGGTGAGACCAGCCTTAGATTTATCCGAGAGAGAATCGAGGTTAATCCGCACGTTTTCCGCCGCGCAGAGGAGCGCGGCTTTAAGAAGGTGAAGCGCGCAGTTTAGATCCGATGAAACGGAGTTCTGAACTAAATTTTTTAGTTCATTTGTTTCTCTTAGAGCTTGCTGGGATGTCTGCGCGGTTTTTAGCGGAACCTCGGCCGCTTTAAGCAAAGCCGAGTCGATTGTCTCGCGCCGCCAAGGATTCTCCTTTGGAACCGAAAAAGCCGCCATCACTTGATCGAAAGATTGCGCGTCTTCTTCAGCGAGCTTTTCAAGAAGATTTTTTATATTGGAAATTTCGTTTTTGCTTTTCTCGATTGCGGGGCGCTTTAAGGGATCTAGCTTTTTTGATTTTAACGTGACGGAGGCGGCCATTAAAGCCAAGGCGCATCCCATGGCGCCAGCAATCGCCGCAGCCGAGCCTCCGCCCGGAGTCGGATCGGTGTTTTGAAGCGCGTTTGTGAGCGTTTTTGCGCTTTCTAGCCAAGGAAGTTTTTCCGCGCCGGTCTTGGGGTTAAGTCTTCTCTCGAGAATCTGGGAATCGGGCTTGAAATTTTCAAGGTTTAAAGAATCAATAGCGAAATTGACCAGCGCGTCTTGCGGTACAAGGCCGATGATCTCGCTCGTCAATACTTTCGCGTTTTTTTCAGAGGCTAGTTTTTGAACTTCATGGATGACGCGCGCCATCCCAGTGGTCTTATAATCAGTTAAAACTGTTGAAATTTGGACTTGATTTCTGGCTTTTAGAAAAATTTCTTTGGCCCTGACGGCTGGAAGTCCGCCTCCCGAGGCTCGAATGCGCTTGGCGATTTCTTTTCCGGCTTCAAGGTCCGTGAGATCAAGATTGATGTTAAAATTGACGATCTGTTCTCTCGCTCCAACCGCTACGGCTCCGGCGGTTGGATGAATCTTGTTGGGGCCAAAATCTGGAACTTTCTCGGGGTCTTTGCCAATAAGTTCTTTAAGCCCCTCAAACTGCCCCTTGCGGACGTTCGCTAAGTCTTTTCGGCTGGGGTTTTGTGCCGCTTCTCCGTAGAGGTAAACCGGGATATTAAGTTCTCTTCCAATTTTATCTCCCAAGCGCTTGGCCAAGGCCCGGCAGTCTTCCAAAGTCGATTCTGCGACGGGAATAAAAGGAATGACGTCAATTGCGCCCATGCGCGGATGTTCGCCTTTGTGATGGTTCAGATCAATGAGTTCCGCTGATTTTTTTGCGACCAGAAAACAGGCCTCTAGCGCCGCTTCGGCGGGGGCGATAAATGAGAGAACCGAGCGATTGTGATCGGCGTCGTTTTCAATGTCAAGGATTGTAACGCCTTTAACCTGCGCTGCGGCGGAAACGATGGATTGTATTTTTTTTTGATCTTTCCCTTCCGAAAAATTCGGCACGCATTCAATAAGTTTCATGGTTCTATTATATAGATTAATCGCGGAATCTTAAAATTGGCTCTTTTCAAGAAAGCCGCGCCGGATGGACCTGGCGGCAGAAATTTGTATAATAAGCTCATGCTAACTAAAGAAACCAAAACAGAAATCATCAAGAAGTTCTCGGGAGAACATATAAATCCCGGAAGCGCGCTGACTCAGTCCGCGCTGATTACCGAAAGGATTAAGCAGATATCTGCTCACCTTAAGACGCACAAAAAAGACCATGCAGGACAACGCGGTCTTTTGATGCTCGTCGGCCAAAGGCGGAGGCTTATGAACTATCTCAAGCGTAAGGACCCGGAGGGATATAACAAGGTCCTTAAGCAGCTCGACTTGAGAAAATAGTCATGGAGCCCATTCAAAAAATTTCGGCAGAAGGGACTTTTGGCGGAAAGCTGATTAGCCTTCAGACTGGCACTATCGCCAAACAAGCGGGCGGAGCCGTAACCGCTCACCTTGGCGAAACGGCAGTTTTATCGACGGCGACCGCCGCCTGGTCGCCCAAGGACGCGGATTTCATCCCTTTGACCTCTGAATATAGGGAGAGAACCTATGCCGCCGGACGCATTCCGGGCGGCTTTTTTAAACGCGAGACTCGTCCGCGAGAAAAAGAAATTTTAACCTCGCGCCTCATTGATCGCCCGATTCGCCCTCTCTTCAATGAAAACTGGCGTTATGAGACGATGCTCCATACCATCACCATCTCTTCCGATCTCCAAAATGACGCCGATGTCTTGGCCATCAACGGAGCTTCAGCGGCTTTGATGCTTTCAGATATTCCCTGGGGCGGGCCGGTAGGCGCGGTCCGCATTGGACGTCTCAATGGAGAGTGGATATTATTTCCAACCTTTGAGGAACGCGAGAATTTAGAGTTGGAGCTGGTTGTCGCCGGCAAAAAAGGCGCTCTTTTGATGGTTGAGGGAAGCGCCCATGAGGTTTCAGAAGATCTCTTCGCCGAGGCTCTTAAAATCGCTTCAGAGGCCATTGATGGGCTTTGTGATTTGCAACTGAAATTAGTTGAAAAGTCCGTTGCTTCCGGTCGAGTGATCGTCAAACGAGAGATTGTAAAAATTTCTCGGCCTCAAAATATTGTGGAATGGGTTTCTCAAAAAGCCCTTGAGCCCGTTAAAAAGGCTCTTCGCTCGCGTTTAGATAAGGCCGGTTTGGATGAGAAAATCGACACCGTCAAAGACGAACTCAAAAAAGAGATTGCGGAAAAGGCCAAAGCTGATCCTTTATTTGTCGGTGGAGAGGCGCATGTCGGGCCGGTGATAGAGGAAATTCTATACCGCGAGAGCCGCGCGATGACTCTTAACGAGGGGTTGCGCCCGGATGGCCGGAAGTTCGACGAAATTCGTCCAATTTCAATCCAGCTTCCCATTTTGCCTCGCCTTCACGGCTCTGTATTATTTACCCGCGGCCAAACCCAGGCCTTGGTGTCTTGCACCTTGGGCAGCCCGGGTGAAATGCAGGTGATGGATGAATTGGAAGGAGAATATAAGGAGCGGTTTCTCTTGCATTACAACTTTCCCGGCTTTTCTGTCGGAGAGGTTAAGCCCGAGCGCGGACCGGGACGAAGGGAAATCGGCCATGGGGCTTTAGCGCGCCGGAGTTTGGCTGTTCTATTGCCTCCTGAAGAAGATTTTCCCTATACGATTCGATTGGTTTCCGAAATTCTTGAATCCAACGGTTCATCTTCTATGGCTTCCGTCTGCGGCGGTTCCTTGTCCCTTTTTGACGCCGGAGTGCCAATGAAAGCTCCTTGCGCCGGAATCGCGATGGGATTGGTCTTGGAAGGATCCAAACACGCCATTTTAACGGACATTGCCGGAGTTGAAGACCACAACGGAGACATGGACTTTAAAGTGGCCGGCACCGAAAATGGAATCACCGGTTTTCAGATGGACATGAAAATCGAGGGCCTTTCGATTGCCATTATGCGAGAAGCCTTGGAACAGGCCAAACGCGGGCGCCTGTTCATTCTGGATAAAATGAAGGCGGCTATCGCCGCTCCGAGAAAAGAACTTTCTCCCAATGCTCCGCGCATCATGCGGCTTCATATTCCAGTCGATAAGATCGGCGCTTTAATCGGACCGGGCGGGAAAAATATTCGCCGGTTGATCGATACTTATGGCGTTCAGGTGGATGTCGAAGATGACGGTTCGGTCTTCATTAGCGGCTTGGACGCGGCGGGATGCGATCAGGCAAAAGCGGAAGTCGAAGCTCTTTCGATGGAAGCCGAGGTGGGGAAAGTCTATAAAGGCCATGTCGTCTCTATCAAGGAATTCGGGGCCTTTGTCGAGATATTTCCCGGACGCGAGGGGCTTTTGCACATATCTCAAATCGATGTCAACCGGGTAGCCAAGGTGACCGATGTCCTCAAAGAAGGAGATCCGGTCGAGGTGAAGGTTTTGGAAATCGACGGCGATGGGAAAATACGCCTTTCTCGGAAAGCGGTTCTTTCTCCGGGATCGGAGAATGCGGGCGGGTCCCAACCTCCGCGCCGGCATGATTCAAAAAAATCGGACGGGTCATTTACTAAAGCGCGTCGTTAATTAAAACTATGACTAAAAAGCCGGTGGAGAAAAATGGAGAGAAATCTTCTTCCGAACACTTAGAGCCTTTGGAAAAACTTAAATCTTTCTATTCCTTTATGAAAGAAAACGGGCTCGATGCCTTAGAGCTTGAGGAAAAAGATTTTTCTCTGCGGCTGGTTCGTCGGAAAAACCCGGCTTTGAGACCCATTCCGGTGCCGGTCGCCTCATCTCAGGTTCCGGCGTTTTCCGCTTCTCCGGCGGCTGTTCAGCCCACAGTGGAAGCTCCGCTCCCCGCGGGAATTAAAATAAAATCCCCGATGATGGGGATTTTCTACCGCGCCCCTACTCCCTCCAGTCCGCCGTTTGTCAAAGAAGGCGATGCGGTGAAACCTGGACAGGTACTTTGCATGATCGAGGCGATGAAGGTCTTCAATGAGACGCGCGCCGAATTTCCCTGCACGATCGTGAAGGCGCTGGTTGAAAATGGGAAGTCGGTGAAAGCCGGTCAAGACCTATTCATTGTTGAACGGACGTGAGCCCTTCCGCCGGGAAGAAAAACTCCGTCCGTAATAAAAATTCCGGCTACGGGCGGGTTTTCTGGTGGTTTGCGGGACTCGGGGCTTGCCTCTATATTGCCTGGCTGACATATCTCCCCGCGTATTCCGGACGCGCCGGAGTTTGGGTTCAGTCTAAACTTGATTTTTTGCTTGGGCAAACCGGATACCTTTTTCCCGTTTTCTCGCTTTACTTTCTTCTTGAGTTGGCGAAAAAAAATTATCCTCTTCTAAGGTGGATTCGGGCCTTTTTTTCTCTGTTAAGCCTGGTTTTTTTGGCTTCTCTTTTTTCCTTGATCGCGGGAGTTTTCTCGGGTCTTTGGGCTCAGAGAGCCGGCGGAATTGTCGGTTTTAAAATCGGCATGGTTTTGATGACGGCCTTTGGCCGTTTTGGCGGCGTTTTGTTTACGCTTATTTTTTTCTTGGCCGCTCTTCATTTTCTTTTTAGAATCCCCTGGCTTAAAATTCTTGAGTCTTTATTAAAGAAACTAGCGGCGGAATACCGCGATTGGCGAAAAGAGCATAAGGTTTTATCGGCCCAGATTGAGGCGGCAAAAAAAGAGCCGCCAGTGATTCAAATCGCTTCCGCCAACGAGGAAAAACTGGCCGAAAAACAAGATAAACAACCTCATAAAATTGAAACGCCGAGTTTCGTTTCAGGAAATGGGAAAAAAGGGAATGCCCTACCGAGACTCAAAAGCGGAGGGGAGGGGAACGGTCCTTCTTCTTACGTTTTGCCGCCCTTGGAACTTTTAACTCCTCCCCAGCCTTCAGCGGAGCGCGGCAAACCTTCGGCGGGAGAAATCGCGGCGGCTTCTTCCGTTTTAGAGGCGACCCTCAAAAGTTTTGGCGTCGATGCGAGAGTGACCGGCGTCTCTCCCGGGCCGGTTTTAACTCGCTATGAATTGACGCCGGGCGCGGGAGTCAAGGTCAGTTCTATCGCGGGGTTGGAAAACGATATTGCGCTCGCGTTAAAAGCCAAGGGAATTCGCATCTTGGCCCCGATTCCGGGCAAGGGAGTGGTTGGAATTGAAATTCCTAACTCCAAGCCCGCGATGGTATATTTAAGAGAAATTCTGGAAAGTCCGGCTTTTATTAATTCTCAGCGCCCTCTTTTATTCGGCTTGGGTCTCTCTGCCGATGGCGAACCTAAAACAGCGGATCTTCAGACCATGCCGCATTTATTGGTTGCGGGCGCCACTAACAGCGGCAAATCCATTTTAATTCACTCCATTATCGCTTCCATTCTATTTGCCGCAAGGCCGGATGAAGTTAAATTCGTTTTGATCGATCCCAAGCGCCTCGAACTAACTTTTTACGAGGGAATTCCACATCTCTTCGATCCGACCACTTCCCCGGATAAAGTCAGCGTTATCACCAATCCCAAGGATGCGGCTAAGGTTTTAAAGGCGGTGGTGCGGCTGATGGAAAAGAGATACGAAAAATTTCAGCTTTTTGGAGTTCGCAATATCGACGCCTATAACGCGCTCGCTTTAAAAGAGGGGCGGCCGCGAGAGTTTTTTGTCGTCGTCATCATCGATGAATTAGCCGATTTGATGCTGGTGACCAAAGACAGTGTCGAGGATTCGATACAAAGACTGACCCAGATGGCGCGCGCGGTCGGCATTCATATCGTTTTAGCGACGCAGAGGCCTTCGGTAGATGTCATTACCGGGGTCATCAAGGCCAATCTTCCATGCCGTATCGCGCTCCAAGTCATATCGAAAGTCGATTCAAAAGTGATTTTAGATTCGACTGGAGCGGATGCCTTGCAAGGGAAAGGAGATTTGCTTTATTTGGGGGCGGGGGCTCAGAGACCCGAGAGATGTCAAGGCGCTTACGTTTCGGAATCTGAAATATCAAAACTCGTGGCCTATTTAAAAACTCAGGCCAAGCCTGATTATCCAATGCTGGATACGATGACTAAATCAGCGGAGGCGGATTTAAGCGCTCTAGGGGTTGAACCGCTTGAGTTTTCCCAGGCCTTAAAATTAGTTTTAGAGCGAAGGCGCGTTTCGCAAGATCTTTTGAAGTCCCATTTTGGGTCTTCGGCTCGCGCGACAAACCTTTTGAGCGCTCTTGAGGTCAAGGAGTTGATTCACAAGCCGGAAGGCTCGAACCATTGGGAAATTCACTTTGATCAAATCGAGGATTACCTTCGCCGACATTTCCCACAGGTTCCGGTGCAAACTCGTGATTAGAAGTTTGTCGTTAATAGCGGCGGCCCTTTCTGTTTTTGGGGCCGTTCAGGCGCGGGCGGCGGATAAGGTTTTTTCTTCATCCCAGACAGTCGTGGTTTACTCTTCGGTCGCGGATTTTGACCTTTTGCCTTCCTCCGCTCCTTTAACGGTTGAATCCATCATTGCCAATCTCTCGAAGGTGGAATCTAAAATTAAGACTTTGTCCGCCCGTTTTAACCAAACTATTTTAATTCGCGACGCGGGCATTACCCAAAACGTGGCTGGTTCCTTAAAATACGAGAGAGGATCTCTATTCCATATCGATCAAAAATTGCCGGAGAAACAAACCGTTGTCTCCGATGGAAATTCGATCTGGATCTGGCGCCCTTCGAGAAAAGAGGCGCTTGAAATGGATATCGCGTATTGGGCGAAAACCCAGCCTTTCGCCCGCGCTTTATTGGATTTCGGTCATTATGCGTCGATGCTCAAAAATTACAGGATCAAAATCATCCATAATTCTCTTGTGCCAAAGACTCAATCGGGCTACCGTAATATCGAGCTTTTGCTGACGCCAAAGACTGGATCCAAAAAATTCTCGTTGCGCCTTTTTTTAAATACCCGCGATTTCTTTCCGGTGGAGAGTGATTTTACTCAAAAAGGGGTTTTGGTTCGGTCTCACTTTTCTGATATCGTCTATAATATAGCGTTCTCAAGCGCGGAGTTCCATTTCAAAATGCCGCCTGGAACGCAGGTTTTTGACGAGCGAGACCGGAAGGCCAATTAAGTTCGCATTAAAAGGTGAATTATGACAGATGAAAAAACAGATTCTATTTCCAAATCAAACTCGGTTCAGTCCAAGACCCCGTCCATTGGAAACAAATTGAGAGCGGCGCGGCTTAAAAAGGGCCGAACCATTGACGCCGTCAATCAAGAGACAAGAATATCAAAAAGATTTATTGCCGCTATGGAAGAGGACCGCTTTGAAGAAATCCCGGGCGGATCGTATTTGAGAAGTTTTCTTAAAGGGTATTGCGAATATCTGGATATAGATTTTGATGCGTTAGGTTTTGTCGAGGATTCAAAATCAGTCGCAACCTCCGATCAAACAAAAAATATTTCAGAATCCGCGGAAAGTTTGGATTCTTCTTCGATCAAGGTCTCGCCAGCCCAACGCGAAAATTTTCGGAATATTATTATCGGCTCTGTGGTCGCTTTGGCGGTGTTGATGACGCTATTTTTTGAACATAAATCCAATTCTCATAAAAAAAACCTTGCGCATGAGAAAATAGCCGGAGACTCGGTTGTTCAAGTTCCTTCTGCTCCCAAAATAGCGCCTCCGCAAAAAAAAGACGAGGCGTCTTTACTGATTGATTTGCTTAAGCCCGCGCGCTTAGTCGTCTCGGTTGACGGCAATATCAAATTCCGCGGCCTCGCCCCAGCCGGTGCGCAACAAACCTGGTGGGCTAAGCGGGAGTTTGTTTTCTGGACTAATTCTCCGGCGGCGCTTAAAATTTCTCTTAATGGCCAAGTCTATCCGCTTCCCAACCCGATATAAAGGGAAATTATCATATTAAGGTCAAGGCGATATATGGCGGCAGAACTCTTTTGTCTCATAAAAAAAATAAAAAGCCGGGCCTCAAGGCAAGCGCAAAACCAAATCCAATCGGAAGGGCTCAACCTGTGGGTCAAAACCCGCCCTCTCTTTCTCAACCGGCTTCTACTTCCGGGCCCGCGCATTAAATAGACCGCTATGAGTTTGGCCAATCGCCTGACGGTTTTCCGCATACTCTTAGCCTTGGGAACTTTCATCGCGCTGATTCAAAAAAATATATTTTGGGACGCGGCTGCGTTTCTCTTTTTCGTCGTCGCTCTTTTGACCGATTGGTTTGACGGAAAAATCGCGCGTTCGACCAATACCATTAGCGCATTTGGAAAAGTTTTAGACCCAATTGCGGATAAGATTCTCATTATTGGAACCTTAATTGCGCTCATTAGAAGCGGGCTTAGAATTCCGCTCTGGGGAATTTTTTTGATTATTATCCGCGAGCTTTTGATGGGGGGCTTGAGAATTTTAGCGGCCAAGGGCGGCAGCGTTCCTTCAGCGGAGAGTTGGGGAAAATGGAAGATGGGTCTTCAGTCCGCTTCGATTTTAGCGATGCTCGTTTTTCTTTTGGTTAGAGACTTTTTTCCGATGGCGGTTTTCCATTTTCTCTTTGTTCCTTATCTTTTGACCATTGTTTGCGTTATTTCATCTTGGAGTTCGGCCTATCTTTACTTTAAGCAATCCAGAAGAATGCTTGAGAAAACTTGGCAATGAATCAAGCGATTCTTTTTTTTGCGACCGGCGCCTATTTAAGCTATCTGCCGGGATGGATGTGGTCAAAAGCGGGACGCGTTCAAAAACGCGGCGGGGAAGGCTTTTTGGGAAGTCTTGAGGGCTTAGTTGTGTCTTTATTGATGCCTAAAAATGCGAAAATATTTCTCATGACTATTATCCTGGGCTCTTTGGCCGCGTTCTGGCTTTGCGGAAAAGCCGAAAAAATTCTGGGGCGCCATGACGATGGCCGGATTATTTTAGATGAAATTCTCGGCATGATGTGCGCCGCTTTTCTATTGCCGCATACGGTTAAGGCATATCTTTTGGCCTTTCTCTTGTTTCGTATTTTTGACATGTTTAAGGTGTTTCCCTGTAATTGGTTTGAAAAATTGCCGGGCGGCTACGGAGTCGTCGCCGATGATCTCTGCGCGGGGGTGATGGCCAATCTTGCGGCGCATCTTGTACTTTAACGCATTCTTGATGGTTTTCTCGTTGGGGGCGGCGTGGGGGCAGTCCCCCTCTTCAACTGGAACCGTCGCCCAGCCTATTCAGAGTGCGCCGGTCGCCGCTTCTTCTCCAACAGCGCAAAATGCGCCTGTTTCGATTTCTTCTCCAGTCGCAAGTTCCAACGGGCTTGGGGTTCCTTTATCTTTGGATAAAAAAGGGCCGTGGGTCATCGGCGAAGTTCTCTTTATTAGGGATGGGAAATTCACCAACGATTATACCTTGACCGAATTAACCCATGCGACGAAGGGAAGCCTTTATACGGAAACTGACATTCTAGATGATGTCAAAAGAATGAAGGCGACTGGACAGTTTTCTGCGGTTGTTCCCGCCCTCTATGAGATGACGACTCCTGTTCCTTCTCAACTTTCAACGATTGCCATTGTCGGAAGAGAAGTGCGCTTGGTTTTTAAACTTGTCGAAAAAAATCCAGGAGCTGGGCCGGTAAAAACCGCGCCCAAAAAAGCGACTGCGGCCGCGCCTCTTCAAGTTAGGCCTCCAGCGCCCTTATCCGGCGTTGTTTTTACTCCGACGGCTTATCGCGGGCATGATCAGGACAACTCTCCAGGATTAGGCCTTGATATCAACGCCGATTACATTATTGGGCGCCTTTACGGAAAGAATTCCTTTAAAAACTCTCCGGCCAAAACTAATTATCTCGACCAGGTGGGGGTTTGGATGCTTTCTGCCGATGGGAAAATGCAGCTTCAATCGGAGACCCGCTTGCGGCCGGCGGTCGCTTTTGGGACGCAGGGGACCCTTCTTTTTCGCGACACTTCCCAGCCGACGGCTTCCGGCGCGGGTTCGACTAATGTGACGGCCCAAGTAAGCAATAACAACGGGACTCAATTGCTGGGAGACGCTTATTTCGTGATGACTAAAAAAGTTTATTTCGCGCGTTTAAGCGCGGGCATGATGTTCGGCGATTGGGGGGATGCGGTCGCCCAATTTTCTAATTTTTTGAGTCCGACGGCCTTGACCTTCTACGCTCAGGAGCCCAATCAAACCGTCGTCAGTCATACGATTCCTTTTGTCAACGCGATTTTTATGGCGACTTCAAACCATCCAATTGAGTTGGAGGCGATGCAGTTTAATGGAGCGGCTCTCCATCCTATGCTCATTAACCTCAAGGCTAGTCATTATCTGAAAACGGATTTTAACCTTGGATTCTTGAAGTTTAGCGGCGGCTATGACATTTTAGGCATTATCGCCGTTCGCTATAATTTCTGGCCGCGCTAAATCGCGCAATTCCGCAATTCCACCCCCAGAAATCTCTTTCACGGTCTTCTCAAAAAGCGGAGAATATTTATGGTTTATAGTTTGTCATCCGCGCACGCAGGATTTGAAGATATTTCGCGGCGGCGGCGTCATGAGGGTCGATATTGAGGGCTTGTTCCAACTCTTTTTCCGAGCTTTTGGGATCGGAGTTCCAGGTTAAAACCGCGAGATTGTAATGGGCTTGCGCCGAGGGATAGGTGTCGAGAGATTTTAAATACCAATTCCGGGCTTCTTGAGAATTCCCCAGTTTTTCTTCAATGGCCCCAACCTGAACCATGTTTTCAGCGCAAGATTTCTTGAAATCTTGAACGGGCCCTTTGAGCGCGCGGTATTGATGGGCCAAGAAATTGAGCTTTTCTCCCAAATCGACCGCTATTTGATATAAGTTAAGAGCTTCCTGATAATTTTGCTTAAGATAAGCCGCATATCCTAAATAAGCTGGGGGCCCCGGGAAAATCCAATGCATCGCCCAGGCCCGGTTTAAATCGTCAAAAGAAGAAGCGGGATCTTTCTTAAATTTTTCCGTTCCTTCTTTAAAGGACATCTGGGAATAAGCGTCGACTAAATCCGAGGTGAAGAAATCGACTTGATTTTCATAGGAGTAGCGGCCGCGCAGGCCAAATAGATGCCAGAGATTTTGAGAAGCGTTTAAGTCTTCGGAAACAGCGCCCATTAAAAGCCCGCGCGGGCTGAGAGTATTTAAAATAGTGGGCGCGATATCGGCGTCTGGCGTGGCAAAGGCGGGGCTATTGACGGCTAAAAATCTCTTCCAGGCGTCATCATTGGGGAGCGGGGTTAAAAATAAATTAGGAGCCCTTTTGGCGAAAGAGTTCTCATACCAGGGAGAGCCTATCAGGCCTTGAGCCACTATATTGACGTCGGGGCGCCAGCCGGCGACGGTTTGATAATACCAAAGGCTAAAAAGTTGCACGTCTTTTTTCGCTAGCAGGGTGGAATTAAGGGGGGCTGACAGGAGAATATTTCTTGCATAGTCATAATCGAAAAAATACTCTCTGCGATTTGCTTCTTTGAACCTTCCAGTGACAAATGGAAACACAATTAAAAATAAAACTGCGGCTTTAGAGAGTATCTTGGAGCGTTTGGCCCAATCCGAAAGCCCGAGAGCGGCTCCAAAAATGAGCACCGTGTCTGACAAAAGATAATGGGGGTCGACGATCGCGATGGCGTGAGGATTGGGCGGCATATTAGCCAACAACAGAAAAAACGGTCCGCTCCAAAAATAGAGGGTGATTATCCCGATAAACCGGCGCGGGTTTAATCGCGCCAGAGCCGCCATACCCCAGAGAGCCGCTAAAATTCCAACTAGGGAAAAGTTATGCCAAAGGTGTTTGGCATAGAGAACCATATTGCCTAAAAAGAGAGAACCCTTGGCGTAATTTTCGCTGATGAGATCCAAGGTTCCGCCATATTTGGTTCTTAAAATCGATTGAATGAAATTGGACATGCTTGCCGGGTGATTCCAGTCTAGCCAGGGGGCCGTCGAAGAGCGAATGGGAAGATAGGCATAGATGGAAATTCCCAACAAAGAAAAAACGGCGGATTTAAAGATCCAACTCTTTAGGTCCGGGGTTTTTCGGCGATAAATGGCGGTCCAGGCCGCCAATGCCGCTATAGGCCAGTGAAAACCGAAGAAAAACATCAAAGCCGGGCAGACCACAAAGGCCCATCCAGACCAAAAAGAAATGGGCTTCTCATCTTTTCCCGAAAGAGAAAGCCAAATAAGGCCCGGAGAGTACAAGACAAAATCGAGACGGTTGGATATAATCAACCCAAAGGCAAAGCAAAAGAAAAACCAGAGATTGTCATCATAGTTTTCGCTTAACTTCCAGGCAATCGAAAAAAGGAAAACTGCGCCTAAGACCCACAAACTATACATTTCCGATACGATGGCAATGGACCAGAAAGTGGCGTTAAAGCCTAAAAGAGCGCAGCCGCCCAAAGCCGCTTCAAGGCCGAAATTTTCAAAGAGAAAAGAGAATAAAAGCGCGGTGGCCAAAGCGGCGGAAATCGCCGATAAAAGATTGAGACGATAGGCGGGGTTTCCCAAGGGAAAAGAATCAATGAGGCGTCCAATCAGGATGTATAAGGGATAGCTGGTTGGATGAGAGACTCCCAAGGTCCATGCGCTGGTCGCCATTTCCCCGGCGTCTCGATACGGCGCCAGCGAGGGATTAAGGGTAAATAGGTAGAGCGCAAAGAAAATAAAAAAAATAAGCGGAGTTTTGAATTCAAATAATCTCTTCACTTAGCTTTATTATAAATTAAGGCAATCCTTGCTTTCTCCTTAATATCCATTCCAAAATGAGGATGAAAGCCGATAAAGTCAGCCAAAGCGGAGACTCAAAGGGACGTAGACGGCGCTTGATTTGATAGCGGCGTTTGGGTTGAGGAAGAAGATTCAATAAATCCCGCGCCGAGGTTTTTTCAATTTCAAAAAATTGCCCCCCGGAATCGGAGGAGATTTTTTTGAGGACCGCTCTTCGCACCGGAGAGTTATTCTTGTCGGGATTCCAGTCAAAAGAAATTGAATCGCTGCCCAAAAGCCGAGAATCTTTATAGGCGAAGGCCTCGATTCTATTGGTTCCGGGGGGGATTCCTGTGAGTGAAATTTCATAGGAGCCGGGTTTAATCATTTGAGGCGTCAATGTTTGTCGCATTTTTCCAGGTTTCAGCCACTTAACCGAGAGAGTCGCTTTTCCCGCTGGAATGGGGGAAAAGTCATTGTCAAAGACGCTCAAAAAGAAATGGGCCGGCTCAACGGGCGCGATCTCATCGGGAATAGGAGAAAACCGGACATGGGAAAGGCTCAAGGTTCTCGTCATGTACTCGATGACCCGCGACCAGAATCGATCATAAAAATTTCGGCCTTGGGTTTTCTCGGCATTCTGTAATTTCCATCGCCAAAGAGAATCGGCGCTAATAACCATGACTCGTCCTTGGCCGAATTTTCTGGCCGCCAAAATCGGCAGGGGCTCGCCAGAGGGCATTTTTTGATCTGGATCAATGAGGACTGAATTTGAGTTCGGCTGCAAAGCGGAGAAAAGCCCAAAGCCTTTTAATGGGGGGAGATCTTTCCAGATTGTTTTTGAAAGGTTGGGATTGGAATAGAGATCGACTAAGGGATGCTTCCAGGAAATCGGCCGAGGGGTAAAGAGTTCTGAAATGAAATCTGGAATTTGAGTGGACAATCTGACCGGAAGAACTTCTTCCAGAGGCGTATTTTTATATCCGCCTTCCGAGAACGCATTGGGACCTCCAAGGACCAGCAGCGCGCCTCCTTTTTTAACGTAATTGGTCAAAGACTGGAGATAGACGCTAGGCAAGTTAAATTTTTGCGCGGAAAAGTCCTCAAGGATGAAAAGATCAAACTGAGAGATGTCTCTTAAAAAAATATTTTGAGCCGGAAAGGGAATTAGCGAGAGCTGATTGTCCGGAATAAAAACCGGGTTTTGCGGGTTTCTGAGGATGACGAAGCTCACCAGTTCCCGCCGGGGGTCTTTCTTGATAAATCTTCTTAAAAAAGAATATTCGTAGCTGGGGCGCCCGGCCAAATACATAATGCGATATTTTTGCCGGATGACTGGAACGCTCATTTCCCGTCTGACCGGAGAAATGCCAGCCCCTTCGAGTTTAAAACGATATTTTTCGCTTCCTAATTGTTCCGCGATGGCGGTGAAGGTATCGCTAAAAGATTCGTAGTTTGAGGAAGGGGTGAACTGAAACTGGGAAAGAATTTTCCATTGAGAGGAACCCCGCGTTTTTTTTGACAAGATTAACAGACAAGGAACTTTCCTAAGGTTTTGAGTCTCAACTTGAACTCCAAAATTAAATTTTCCATGCAAAAACGCGAAATCGGGAGCTTCAATTTTCCGGATCAGAAAACCTTTTTTATCGATGTTTCTGCCAACGGCGATTGAATCAATGGGAATCTTAAGTCTTTGAGCGGCGGCGAGGAAATCCTCCTCCGGGGCGTTGCCGTCGGAAAAAAGCCAGATTCTCTTGGGGCTTAGATTTTGAATTTGCTCTTTGACAGCCAAAAGGGATTCTTGAGGGGAAAAATCGGCTTGCGAGAGACTCAGAGTTTGAAGGTTCTTAAACGAAGACAAGTTTTTGGCGTTGGATGCGAGAGTAAAGAGAGTCGCCTCGGCTTTGGATTTAATTTGATTTTTATTTCGCGATAGCCATTTTTGAACGGAGATCAGGCGGTTGTATTTTCCGGCCGGCCCGCCCATGGAATGTCCGCGGTCGATGAGTATGAGAAGCCCAGGTTTTTTAAAGACAGAATGGTTCAGGGCGATTTCGGGGTTTAAAGCCGCGGCAATAAGAGCCAAAACGCCGAGTATGCGCAAAATCACCAGCGTCAGATTTTTTTGTAGAGAAAAGATATGCCAAATCAGGGACAGAATCAAGGCGATTGAAGCAAGACCGGTCCAGAGGTCGCCGTGCCAAATCAGAGAAAATGAATTCATTAGGGGATTCCGGAGCGCATTTTTTCAATCAGGTAGGGTTGATGGACCGCATCGGCCTTATAATCTCCGGTCAAGGCATAAAGAATAATATTAAGCGTCAGGCGTTGCCCCAATTCTCTTTGCCGCTGGCCTCCGGGAATGGCGGGATAAAGAGGGCGCCCGAGGGCGTCTTCTTCCCAAACTCCCAATAAATCGTTGCGGTCGTAGATCACGGCAATCCGGCCGTCGTAGTCTAATTCCTCTAGCCCCGGATTTTCGGAGCGGAGGCCTCCAGCTTCCCGCATCAAGAAAAAAGTCTTAAGAAGAATGCTGTCAGGCTTGAGAGGCCGCAATGAAAGTTGTGGAAAGGCTTGTGAGAGAGTCGACTTCGTCCATTGCTCAAAGGTTCCGCCGGCGACTTGCGAGTCATTTTCAATCCAGAGAATTCCGCCGGCGCGGATATAGGCGGAAAGAATATGGATTTCTTTGGGCGTGAGATTCCGCGGAGCTTCTTCTCCCGCGAGAATGACCATCGGGGACAAGAAAAGCTTAGGGTCTTCCAAAGAGAGGATTCTTCTTTTGGGCGAGATTGCGACGCTGGTCAGTTGCGAGACAAACGAGAGAATCGAATGGTAGGCATTGGGATAAGGGTCCCAGTTGGGCCCGATTTTAAGCTGCGCCCAAACAAAGGGGTCGGAGTCTTCGGCTGCGGCTCTCAAGGGGCTCAAAAATAAAAAAAGAAAAAGAAACGGGAAGACTTTTTTTAAGGAGAATGCGGCTTTCGAGGATAGGGTCTTCTTTTTTCTTGAAGATAAGATCATTTCCGCGCAAAAAAGCGTCAAGACCCAAAATAGGATCAAGGCTCGCTCGTTTTGGCCTTTTAAATCCCTTAGAAATTCTTCCGGCCAAGAGTGAACGCCTAAAAGTTTCCAGGGCGGGTTCTTTTCCGGCGCGAGATCGCTTTCCTTTAGTTTCCGGTTCACATTGACGGCGTAAAAAAAACGCTGGCGAGTTCCCGCGTCCAGTTCGTAAATTCCTGGCATGTTCGTTTCCGGAAAAAAGATGGAACGATTTTTGACATGGAGCTTGATTCGTTTCCCATCGGGGGTTTTTAGAAGGACAATTTCGGGCGCGGGAGAGTCCTTGCCCCATTTCTTTTTGATAGGGTCGCCGACGCTTAGCTGGTAGGATGCCGGCGCTTCAGTTGGCCCCGCGATTTTTTGAAACACCAAGCGTAGAAAAGCGAAGAGAGCCGGTTGCGCGGCAAGATTAGAATCTTCAATTCCAAGGGAAAAAGCGGAGACGCAGATGGGGGCGTTTTTCGAACAGATTAAAAGCGGGTATCCCCGCGGAGACTTGAGGAGGACTTGTCCTTGCGCTTTTCTTTCCAGGAGATGATATTGCGCGATTTCAATCTGAGATAAATCAAGCCCGCGCCATTTTTGATCGAAGATGGATTTTGAAACCTTGATTCCCGCTGATTCGCCCTTGACCGCGGGGCCGATTCCTGCGGGGAGAAAAGAATCCAGGAAAGAGAAATTTTTGAAGGAAGAACCGCTCGAGGGCATAATCCATAGGCCCTTTCCTTGTCTTATAAATTTTTTAAGCTTTCGCGTTCCCTCTTCGGAAATGATGCTAGAGCGCGTGAGTATCACCGCTTGGTAGGAGCTGAGATCAGAAAAAGCTTCCGGCCCCGCTTCTTCAAACGAAATCTGGTAGGGTAAAAATCCGCGCGCTGAGAACTTGAGGATTTTTTTGAGGAAATATCCTGTATGCGGAGGCTCTAAAAATGAAGGGTCCGAGTAAAGGCACAAAAGAGAGGCTGGTCGCGGCGGGGCGAACGAAAAGAAAAAAGAGTCGTCAATGGGCAGAGAATCTTTTCTGAGAGAAGCTCTCCCGGCAATGGCAGTTCCCGAATTTTCTCGGGGAAGCGGTGTGGCGTGGGCGACAATTCCAGCGTTTCCGGGAATTGAGATTTGAGATCGCTTGCCTGACAAAGTCGTTATGGCGAGGGTATTGGGTTTTCGGCTATGGATGAGAAAAGTCAGAGTTGGCTGTTTAGGATCAAAGGGCTTGGAAATTTTTACGGAGTCGATGTATGAGTTTTCTTCTTTTGCGCCCCAGTTGATTCCAAAACTCCGGCTTAATTTCTCTTGGGGACCGCGAAAACCGTGCTTGGCGCCGTCAGAGAGAACTAAAACGATATGTTTCTCGGTGTCGGAGTCGGGCCATAAATTCTTGAGTTTTTGAAGCGGGAA
>DAHZHT010000010.1 GCA_027406905.1 Elusimicrobiota bacterium | reverse complement strand
CGGCGGAGAAAAAAGCTTGACAGCCGTTTGAAACCAGATATAAGCGTATTTAAGAGAGCTTTCGGACAAGCGCTCTTTTTCCCTAAAACGCGCCAACTCAATTTTTTGGGTTTCTTCCGCTTGAGTCAGCCTGCCGCTTTTAAAATCCGCTTCTATCCGCTTTTTTCTTCGCGCAAAAACTTGGTCATAATAAGCCTTTTTTAGTTCCGGATGCTCGTTCCACTCAAGATATTTTTCTCCCTCAAGGTAAGCCGCCCGCGCGCGAAAAATCAAATCGACATAGGCCATGACGTAAACCGCGACAGCCGAGAAAAAGAAAACGCCTCCCCAGCGCAAGAGTAGCCCCTTATTTCCCATACCATTCATTAAATCAAAACTGATGTCGCGGTTCAATGTAAAGATTTTGCAACAAAAATACGCAAAAATGGAGTATGACGGAAAGCGAAGGAGAAGGCTTTGGGAAAATAGAGAATCTCGAAGCCGCGCACTTGGCCTTGCGCGGCGCCCTAGAAACGATACGCAATCTCCAATCGGTCAACGAGCGCCTTAAATCAGAAAGAAAAGAGGAGTCTTACCAAAAAAAAGCCCTGGAAAACAAAGTCCTTGAGCTTGAGAGCGCGATCAAAACCCTCAAAGACAATCTAGATCGCCAAGAAGCGATAGAAAAAGATATTAGAGAGCATCAGGAGCGCTCCCAAAATGAGATGCGGCTTCGAATACGCGCCGAAGAACGCTCTCGCATCGAAGCCGATCAAAAACGCCTGGAAGAGGCCTTGTCTGTCGCCCAATCGGAAATAGAAAAAATCGCCCGCAGCGCGGCGGAAAAAGAAAAATCCTGGGCCGAGGCCTTAAAGAAAATCGAAGAAAGGGAAGCCTCTCTCCTTCAATCTGAAAAAGAAAAACTAGAACTGGCCGAAAGATACCGAAAAGACATCGAGAGAATTGAAGTCGTCCGACAAGAAAGAGACCGCGAAATCGCCGCTATTTTGCGAACGCGGGAGGAAGATTTAAAGGCAATCCTTGAGGAAAGATCCGCCCTCAAAAGTCAAAATGAAAACCTGGAACGCCGTCTCGAAACTTTAGCCAAGGAAATAGAAATTAAAGTCGCGGAGAGAGAAGAAAAGCTCATCAAAGAATACCGCGCACGGGAGCAAGAACTTAGAGAAAAATACGCTCGAAGAGAAAGCGAGCTGCAAGCCTCCTGGGGAGAATTAGAAAATGGGCTTTGGCAGAGAGTCAAACAAGCGCGCGAGAACCTGGACCGGGCCGCCAATCAGCAATTTGAAGAACGCGCCAAAGCCCTGGCGGAGCGCTCGCAGGAAATAGACGAGCGCTTAAGAATCGAGAGAAAAAACCTCGAAGAAGAATTCCAACGCAAAGCGGCATCCTATGAAGCGCGCTATGCGGAACTTGAAAGCCGTCTTAGAAGCCAATGGGCCGACAAAGAAGAGAAACTCATCCGGCATTTTGAGGAAGAACTCGCGAAAGAAAAACTTCCTCTTCAAAATCAAATCGCGGAAAAACTAAAAACCCTGGATGAAGAATATGCCCTAAAACAAAGAGAACTAGCGAGAAAACAAGAGGACCTTGAAGAAAAATTCCGCAGAAAAGAAGCCGAGCTTGAAAGCGAAACCTTAAGACTAAGAGAAAATAGAATTCAAGAATTAAAACGCGAGTTCGAAAGAAAAAGTTCGGAGCTTGAAGGAATCTACCAAGATCGCGCAAGACAGCTATCGGAAAGACAAAATGAACTGGAAGAAGAAGCGCGAAAACAGAAATTATCCCTCGAGCAATTTTTTGCGAACCGCGAAAACGAATTAAGAGAGGCTTTAAAACAAGACAAGGAAAATTTCCTAAAAGAACAAATATCGCGCCTTGAACTCGAAAAAGCCGCCATTAAATCCGAATATGAGGAGAAAAACCGCGTCTTGGACGCGACTTTTGCCGCCAAAACCGCCGAAATTGAACGAATACAACAATCCCAATCCCAGGAGTTCAAAGATTGGAAAGCCCGCGTCATTTCAGATTATGCCCTTAAGGAAAAAAATCTCGATAAGCAATGGGCTCTAAGAGAAGAAGAGTTGGTCCGGCGCTATGAGTCCGAAATGGAACGCCAAAGACGAGAATTCGCTCAACAGCTCGTCAAGGTTAAAGACGAGATGGAAGAAAGAAGGAAAAAAGAAAAAGAAGAAGCTCTGGAGCGAGAACATGAGCTTCAGCGCTACTTTAATTCCAGGGAAGAAGCCTTAAAAAGGGAGATGGCTCGCCGGGAAGAGGATTTAATCTATAACCACGAAATTCAAATCGCCGAAATGCGCGAGCGTCACGCGGAGGAACTCGCCCGCAAAGAAAAAATGATTGAAGCCCGCTTTGAAAGAAAGAAAGCCGATATGGAAGCGGAAATATCGAAGTCCAAGGAAAGCGCCGAAAAATTTGAATCCGAGGTTTTAAAGCAGCAAGCAGAAACTCTCGATACTCTCAGAAAAGAGTTGCAAGAGGAGTGGAAACGGCGCTCGTTGGAACTAGACCGAAGAAAAGAAGAGCTTGAAAAAAACTATCTTGAAAAGGAAGTAAGGGCGAAAGAACTTTTAGCGCGCAGGGAAAAAGAACTGTCCGCGAGAATTCAAGAGATAAATTCTCAAGCTTTTCAGCAAGAACTCTCTCAATCGGAATCGGAAAAAGTTCGTCCAATAAAAGAGGAAGACCCCCCGGAAGACGCCTCCTAATTGTCCTCAATCACAGCAATTCCGCAAACAACCGGCAGCCAGCTCAGAGCCATCTTGAAGAGCGCTTCGGCGCGCCCACGCGAATTTTCGTAACGATGCAGGAGTAGCCAGACCGCCGCCCATTTACTTTCGCTTTTTTTTGGTGGAGTCCTCTCTTTCGGTTTTATCGCTTTAGCGAATTTTCTGAATGAAAAGAAAGTTTAGGCCCGCTAGAACGAGAGTCGTCTCAACAAGAATGACAAAAACTCTTTCAGGAATGCGATCGACGATTTTCTTTCCCGTCCAGGAGCCTAAAATCATCAAGGGCCCCAGGGCCAGCCCGAAAGAGGCCGATTGAAAAGAGAGGAGAGCGGCGCGTCCATAAATCGCTATTTTGGCGATATGCATCAAGACGGTGCACAGGGCTTCCGTTCCGATAAAAGCGCTTTTGACAAGCCCGTAGGACAGAAAAAACGGCACGATAAACGGCCCCACGCTGCCCACGATGGCGGATAGAAAGCTAAAGACCGCTCCCACCCCGAGAAATCCGGCGGCCGGAAATTTGGGAATTTTTCGCGCGCCCGAGTGTCGCCAAAGCGCCGTCGTCAAAAGAAAAGCGCCTAAGACCCGAAGAATCCAAGAAGCGTTCACGATCGAAAATAAATAAGCGCCGAGAATCGCGCTAGGCACGGCGGCCAATCCGAAATAACCGACAACCTTCCAGTCTAGGGATTTTCTGTGAAAATAGACCCGGCTTGCGTTCCCAATCAGCTGCGCGACCGTCAAAATGGGAATGGCTTCTTTGACTCCGAAAATTAAAACAAGGGGCGGCAGTAAAATCGCGGCTCCGCCAAAGCCGGTGACTCCCGCGAGGGTAGACCCCAATAAGGCCGCGACAGCGACCAAGGCCCAAGATTCGAACATGACGTTTTTATTTTACTTTACTTAAACTTTACTCGCGCCGAATCTATTTTGTAGCTTGAGGTTGAACTTATGGCCGCTAAGACTTTTTTCGATGATGGCCGCAAACATCCCACGAAAGCGGATTTAGAAGCCGCCCGGCACAAGACCGTCAAGGATATAATCCGTCCACGGCTTCACGTTCTTTTCGTTGGAATCAATCCCGGCCTCTATACGGCGGCGATTGGCCACCACTTCGGGAGACCCGGCAATCGCTTCTGGCCGGCTCTTAACCTCTCGGGACTCTTGCGCCATCCGCTATCTCCTTATGAATCGAAAAGACTGCTCGAATCCAATCTCGGCATCACCAATATCGTCTCTCGGGCGACAGCGCGGGCTGACGAACTTAGCCGCGAAGAATTGCGGCGCGGGGCTCATATCCTCACGCGAAAGATTCTGCGCTATAAACCTCATCATGCCGCTTTTCTGGGGCTCGGGCTTTACCGCGACGCCTTTGATCTTCCCCGCGCTCGCGTCGGGCTTCAGCGGGAGAAAATCGGAAACACCCGACTATGGGTTTTCCCCAACCCCAGCGGGCTCAACGCCCACTGGCAAATTCCGGACTACGCGCGGATGTTTAGGCGACTGAAAACATAAAATTCTTTCTTCTCTGATAGAAAACGAATTACGACATGGCATTTCTGCTTGCGGTTGACACCGCCTCTCGTGCAATTTGACAGAGGCGAAGCCCCTTTGATATCTTCGTCTAAGTGGCCCGTCAAGACTATTGCGCCTTTTTAGGGCGCCTACTGCTCGCATTGACCTTTCTCGCCGCCGCGTTCGGAAAGACGCTCCATTTCGATGCGACGGCTCAAACCATGATGGTATACGGAATTCCAACTCCCTACTTTCTCTGCGCCCTGGCTATCTTAATCGAAGCCGCCGGCGGACTCTCCTTGGCCCTTGGTTTTTACAGCCGCTGGGGAGCCGCTCTTTTAACCGCGTTTTTAATTCCGGTCACTCTCATTTTTCACGTCACCTCCGATCAGCGGGCCCACTTAATCAAGAACCTTGCCATCATGGGAGGCTTGTTGATGGTTTTGGCCTTCGGCCCAGGCGCGATTAGTTTTGACGGAGAAGAAGTTTTAAGATGAGCGATTACGTTCCTCTGGCGCGAAAATTCCGGCCGCGAAACTTTGACGAAGTCATCGGCCAGGAAACGGTTTCAAAAACACTTAAAAATGCGCTCAAGGCCGGAAAGATTTACCCTGCCTACCTTTTTACCGGGCCGCGCGGCGTGGGAAAAACCACCACGGCGAGAATTCTCGCGAAATCTCTTAACTGCTCAAAAGGCCTTTCCCCCGAGCCCTGCCTTCAATGCGACTCCTGCATGGAAATCGCGCGTTCAAATTCCTTGGACGTTTTGGAAATGGACGCGGCCTCAAACACCGGCGTCGACAATGTCCGGGAAGCGATTATCGAGACCTTAAGCCTGGTCCCCCATCGCGATCGCTATAAAATTTTTATTATCGACGAAGCGCATATGCTTTCAAGCGCCGCATTCAATGCCCTTCTGAAGACCTTGGAAGAGCCTCCGCCGCGAGTCGTGTTTATCCTGGCGACCACGGAATCCTCCAAAATTCCGACAACGATCGTCTCCAGGTGCCAACGCTTTCGCTTTCGCCCCTTGTCCAATGAAATTCTCGCGCAACATCTCGCTTCTATCTCTCAACAAGAAAAAATCGAGGCGGATTCCCAGGCCCTTTTTCTCTTGGCCCAGGCCTCCGAAGGCGCGGCTCGCGACGCGATCAGCTTGCTTGATCAATGCCGCTCTTCCAGCGGCGGCGCTCTGACCGAGACTTCCGTTAGAAATCTATTAGGATTTTCTCCCAAAGAAACAATCGAAAGTTTCGCCCAAGCTCTCATCGACAGAAACAAGGGGGATTTGGGAAAACTCATCGTCAAGGCTGAGGAAGAAGGATTGGACCCTGCTCAGATAACCAAGGATCTTCGCAATTTCTTCCACGAAACTTACCGCAGTTTTTATTCGCCCATCCCTCTTATGGGGTCCTCGGAAAACCTCAAGAAAAAAACGAGCCTTGAGGCCCTGACCTTTATTTTAAAAAGGCTTAACGCCATTATCCAAGACTTGCGTTTAAGCGATTCTCCTTTTCTCAATCTTGAGCTAGGCCTTTTTGGAACTTTGGAGGCGGCGTCGGATTTATCATCATGGGTCAAGCGCTTGGACGCTTTGGAAGCGCGTCTAAGCGCTGAAAAAATTCCGCAAAACTCTTCCCAAACGATTGCGGATTCAGACGCGAAATCAGACGCCTTAGACGATTCCGATATTGACGGAATCTCTGAACTTTCAGATGAGATAGTAGAAGGACGCGGTCCAGCCGCGCATTCCGATCTCTGGACTCAATTTCTTAAATCCCTGGAATCTGAAAAGCCGGCGCTATCGTCCGCCCTTTCCAAGGCTGAATTCTCGCAAGACTCTCCACAGCGCTGGCGCTTGGCGTTCGCGCAAACTTTCGACGCCTCCCAAGCGAAAAAAAATTTAGCCTTCATTCAAGAAGCCTTAAGCAAACTCGCGAAAAACCCCATCGCGCTTGAAATCATAGAGAAAGCTCCCGCGCGCTCTTCGCCCGCTCTCAGTCCGGCGGAGGAATCTTTCAGCAAAGCTCGGCAAATTCTCGGTGGAAGAATCGTTAAAAAATGAAATCCTTTCAAAAACTGACGGCCGCTCTTAAGCGTTTGCCCGGCATCGGCCCTAAGCAAGCGGAACGAATGGCCCTTTTTCTTTTGCGTTCCCCGCAAAATGAGGCTGAAGGTTTAATCTCGGCGATTAGGGAAGCTAAAACCGCGATGCGCCTATGCAGGCAATGCCTCGATTTTACCGAAGAAGAACTTTGCCGCATCTGCTCAGATGAAAGCCGCAATCCCGCAATTTTGTGTGTCGTCGAAGAGCCCCAGGATGTCGTCGCTTTTGAACGCGCGCGAAGTTACCGCGGACTTTATCATGTCCTTCACGGAGCCTTATCCCCCTTAGACGGAAAATTTCCTCAACATTTAAAAATTGAGGAACTTCTATCTCGGGCCCAGGCGTTTGTTCCAGGGACAGGGGAAATCATTTTAGCGACCGACCCCGACACCGAGGGAGAAGCCACCGCCCTTTATTTAACCCGGCTTTTAAAAGAGTTCCCCGTCAAAATTACGCGCATCGCCCACGGAGTTCCCTTGGGCGGAGATATCGATTATTTGGATGAAAGAACGCTCTCGGAAGCGCTCACACGAAGACAAGAGGTATAACATGAAATACGAAAACATACTAGAAACCGTTGGAAATACGCCGCTGGTGCGGCTTAACCGCATGACCAAGAATCTCAAGGCCTCGGTTTACGTCAAATGCGAATTCTTTAATCCCGGGGGTTCGGTTAAAGACCGAATTGGAATCGCGATGATTGAAGACGCGGAAAGACGCGGAATTTTAAAGCCCGGCGGAACGATTATAGAAGGAACCTCGGGAAATACCGGCATTGGACTGGCGTTAGCGGCTTCCATCAAAGGCTACAAATTGATTTTTACGATCACGGATAAACAATCGCGCGAAAAAATTAACCTTCTCAAAGCGCTGGGAGCGGAAGTCATCGTCTGCCCGACCGCAGTCGAGCCCGAGGACCCCCAAAGCTTCTATTCCGTCGCGGAAAGGCTCTCCAAGGAAATCCCCAATTCATTTTATCCAAATCAGTATTTCAATCCGGAAAACCCTAAAACCCATTACCGGACCACCGGACCCGAAATTTGGAAAGATACCGAAGGGAAGGTCACGCATTTTGTCGCCGGAATGGGAACCGGCGGAACCATCAGCGGAACCGGACGCTATTTGAAAGATCAAAACCCCAAGGTCAAAGTCGTCGGCGCCGACCCCATAGGCTCGATTTATTACGAGAAAATAAAGTTCGACCGCAAAGGCGAGGCCCGGCCCTATGTCATCGAAGGAATCGGGGAAGACATGTTTCCGTCGACGATGGATTTAAAACTTCCGGACGACGTCATTCAGGTGACCGACAAAGACGCCTTTTTGGCGACCCGACGTCTCGCGACCGAAGAAGGAATTTTCGCGGGAGGCTCCTCTGGAGCAGCGGTTTGGGCCGCATTGGAACTGGCTAAAAAGCTCTCCAGCAAAGACCTCGTCGTGGTTTTACTTCCCGACACCGGAATGAGATACCTTTCCAAAATCTACAATGACGATTGGATGGAGGAAAAAGGATATATGGAACCCCAAAAAGCGTCGGTTACGCGTTGAGAGTTTCAGATGAAGGCCGTTGTTCTCGAAAATTTTGGGGGTCCCGAAAATCTCAAATGGACGGAGATTTCAAAACCCACGCCCAAAGAGGGAGAGGCCTTGGTGCGCATCAGGTTCTGCGCGCTCAACCATCTTGATCTTTGGATTCGGGAAGGAATTCCCTCCTATAAAATTAAATTGCCGCATATTCCGGGTTCGGACGTCTCCGGAGAAGTCGCGGAAATCGGCCCCGGGGTTTCTTCCGTCAAAGTCGGAGACCGCGTCGCAGTCTCTCCGGGAAGGTTCTGCGGTTCCTGCGATTTTTGCGTCAGCGGCCAAGACAGCTATTGTTCCCAATACGGCATTATCGGCGCGCAAGGCGGAGCGGGAGGATACGCGGAATATATTTGCGTTCCGGAAAAATATTTATTGCCGCTTTCTGCCTCCGTCAGTTTTGAAGAAGGCGCGGCCTTCCCTCTCACTTTTTTGACCGCCTGGCACATGCTGATTGGATTGGGAAATCTGCGCCCCAATCAAATTGTCCTGGTCATGGGCGCGGGAAGCGGGGTGGGAAGCGCCGCCATTCAAATCGCGAAATGGAACAAGGCGTTTGTCATCGCCTCTTCGCGCTTGGAAGAAAAATTAAAAAAAGCCCAAGAACTTAAAGCCGACGCCGTCATCCATAGCCCGCCCCAAGACATCGCGCGGCAGGTCATCAAAATCACCGGCGGAAAAATGGCCGATATCGTCTTTGAGCATGTCGGCCCGGCAGTTTTTGAAGCCGCGCTTAAAAGCCTGGCTTTTGGCGGAAAACTCATCAGCTGCGGATCTACCAGCGGCCCCATCGTCAATTTGGACATGCGCTACCTCTTTAGCCGACAGCTTCAGATTTTAGGCGCTAAAATGGGAAACCTCTCGGAGATGAGACAAGTTTCCAAACTCGTCAACCTCGGTCAATTGCGCCCGAGCATAGACAAGATTTTCCCCCTTAAAGATGCGGCGAAAGCCCATCAATATTTAGCCGAACAGAATCATTTTGGGAAGGTTCTCCTTGAAGTGGCTTGAAAATTTTAAACGTCTCCCATCCTCTTTTGTCTGGATGTTTTTACTGGCCCTTTCGATGCCTTTCTGGAGTCTTGGCCATCCCTTAATTGAAGTTGACGACGCTAGATACGCGGAAGTGCCGCGAGAAATGATGGTCCTCAAGCATTGGGCGACCCCGACTCTGGATTATTTCGACTATGTCGAAAAACCCCCAATGGGCTATTGGCTAGACATTGCCAGTTACAAGGTTTTTGGCGTCAACGAAGCCGCCGCCCGCCTTCCGACAGACCTTCTCTCGGTTTTGGGAATTATTCTTTTAATCTGGACTGGAACCTGGCTGTTTGACTTTGAAACCGGACTACTCTCCGGCATTTTTCTATCGACAAGCCTTCTCTATTTTTTTCTCTCCCATTACATCACCCCGGATTTGCCCCTCACCGTTTTTCTGCTGGGATCTTTCTCGCTGATTTTGAGGACCCTGCTTAATCCCCAAGACGCCTCTTGGGCCGTCCCCGGGGCTTGGGCCTTTTCGGCTTTGGCTTTCTTATCCAAAGGCCTCATCGGGCTGGTTTTTCCGGGCGGCTGGGCGATTTTATCGGCTTTAGCCATTCCCGCTTTAAGAAAAAACTTTTCGCTGCTTTTTAAGCCCCGGGGAATTCTGTTATTTACGGCTCTTCTTTTCCCATGGTTTTGGACCATGGAAAAGCATCACCCTGGCTTTTTTAAATTCTTTTTTTGGGATCAGCACGTTCTCCGCTTTTTAACTCCCAAATACCACCGCTCAAACCCCTGGTATTTCTTTATCCTGATATTCCCGCTAGCCGTTCTGCCCTGGAGCCCCTTAGCCTTGAGCGGATTGTGGAAAGGAATTTCGGAAATAAAAAAGGGCCTTTCGGAAACTTCCCTTGCCATTTGGGTTTTGATGATTATCGCTTTTTTCTCCATTTCCCACTCAAAACTCATCACCTATATTCTGCCCGTCATCCCGCAGGCCTGTTTACTAGCGGCAAGGGAATTTAAAAAGCCGCTTGCGCGCTGGGCCAAAAATACGACTCTGGGCATTTCCGGTATTTTCATCCTCGCCTCTATCGGGGTTCTTATCTTGATCCACACGCATTTTAAAACAAAGCTAATCCCCCAAGGCTTGCCAGACCTAAACCTTAATGTCGGCTGCGCCGTGGCTGTTTTACTTCTTTTTACCGCCGCCCTTTGGAGCTTTATTTTTGAAAAACAGCCGCCGTCTCAAACCATTGGCCCTAAAATCCACTCGCGGCTATGGAAGCCTTTTCTCTGCGCCTACCTAGCTGGATTTCTGGGTCTCTACGCCTTTCAGTTTGACTCGAGCTTTCTGAGCGCGAAAAATATCGGGGGCTTCATCAATCAATTTATCAAACCGGGGGATTTAATTTATACCGACGGTATTTATCTCCACGGAATTCCGTTTTACACCCAGCATCCGGTGGACAAAGTGCTCAACTGGACCGGGGAATTGGCTTACGCGAAAAATCTGAAAAAAAATCAAGATCGTTTTGGAGATGACGCAGCAATTAAGGAATTGCCCATTGCCGGAAAACAGGTTTTTATTGTCCTCCAAAAGCGCGATATTGTTCCCGTCCTCAAAATGATCCAAGCCAAGAAAATGAGCGGCAATAGAATTTATCTCTCCGGCCCCTGGGCCTGCCTCGATATTTACTAGACTAATCTTAAATCTATATGCGCATTCGTTTTTCTCTTAGAAGCGAGGTCGCGATCAGTTTTTTCGCCGCATTCTTGATTTTGGCCGGGATAGGAGTCGCCTCTTATCAAAGCTTTTCAGGGCTCCTCAAAACCCAAGAGTGGGTAACCCACACCCAGGAGAATCTTCACCTTCTTAACCGACTCTTGTCGGAAATCGAGATCGCCGGAAGCGAACAAAGGCTTTACCTCATTACCGGTCAGGAAAGATACATTGATTCCTATTCTGAATACCGCCAGCGGGCTCTAACGACTTTACAAAGAATCAACTCTCTCTTGGCTCCGCCGGACATAGGCCAGCAACAGATCACGATGCTTGAGCCGTTCATCATCGAGCGCTTTAAAATCGCCGATCTCCTCATAAAAATCCGAAAAAAAGACGGCTTTCTCGCCGCCCAAAAAATCATCAAGACCGGGAGAACAGACGGCATCACAAAGCTGATTAGAGATTATATCGAGAAAATCAAAAGCGAACAGCGAAAACGCCTGGCCGTTCGCGTCGCTATCGCCAGAAAAAGCGCCGAAAAAATGTCTTCGGCCATTACCGCCGCGATAGCCTCCGCGCTCATTTTCCTTTCCCTGGCGGCATGGATTATCTATCAAGATCTCAACGAAAGGCTACGCCTGGAAGATGAACGCGCGCGCTTTTTCCGAATCTCGGTCGATTTATTTTGCGTAGTCAATTTTGACGGTTTTTTTGAGCAAGTCAATCCCGCCTGGGAAAAAACCCTTGGATACTCTCCGGCTGAAATCATTTCTCGCCCCATTTTGGATTTATTCCATCCAGACGACCGCGCCGCCGCCATGCGCGAAATTGAGCGTTTGACATTGGGGTTTACGATCACCGATTTTGAGGCGCGAGCTCTTTGCAAAGACGGGAGCTTCCGCTACTTGCGCTGGAATGCCGTCGCCTCTCTTCCGGAGCGCGTCATTTATGCCAGCGCCCGCGATATTACCGAGCAAAGAAGGCTCATTCGGATGAAAGACGAAGTTATCGCTATGGCGACTCATGAAATGAGAAACCCCTTGACCGCCATTCATGCGTCTCTCTCTGTTTTAATAGAAGAAGTCAAGCAATCTCTCAACCCCACTGCGGAAAAACTCCTTTCAATCGCCTACCAAAGTAGCTCGCATTTGATCGAACTCGTTAATGATTTTCTGGATATTCAAAAGCTCGAGTATGGCCGCATGGAATTTCATATCAATTCTCTTGCGCTAGAACCGCTTCTTAAAAAAGCCGTGGATTTAAACTCCGCCTACGCTCAAAGAAATGGGGTCTCTTTTCATATTCGCGGATTTATCCCTCCCGTGACGGTCAATGTAGACGAAGGCAGGTTTTTGCAAGTCATGGCGAACTTGCTGACCAACGCGGTCAAATACTCATCTCAAGGCCAATCTATCCAGATTGCGGCCAGCCAATGGGATGATTTTGTGAGAATCTCCGTCACCGACTCCGGGCGCGGAATTCCGGAAGAATTCCAATCGCGAATTTTTGAAAAGTTCGCCCAGGCCGAAGGCTCCAAGCAAGGAACAGGGCTGGGCCTCTCCATCTCGAAAGCCATCGTTGAAAAAATGGGCGGCAATATCGGATTTAACACCCATCCGGGACGCGGCACGGAATTTTTCTTCGATCTGCCGATTGTTCCGAAATCCGATATTCAAAAAGACCCTCCCTCTGTTGCGGTATAACCGAACCGGTTCTTCGCGAAAAAAGAAATAATTTCAATAGCCGAATATGCTAGATTCTCTAAACTATGGGGCGTAGAATTTCGCTTCTGCGCGGCATTCTTATCAGCGCTATCGTTATTTTAAGCTTCATTCTCTTTAGCGCTTACGCTTCGTTTCAAAACGCCAACCGAGCCGAATTCGCCTCTCAATGGGCCAATCACACCTACGACGTACTCTGGCATCTAGATCATTTTTATTCCGCTCTGCAGGCGGCGTCAAGCCACCAAAGAGGATATCTTCTCACCGGAAGAAAAATCCTATTGATCAGATATCAGCGCAGCGCGGCCAACACCCAAAAACGCCTGGAGGAAATTGCTCCTTTGATATCCGATAATCCCCGTCAACAATCCAATTGGATCAAACTCAAAGAAGACACGGAAGACCGGCTAAAAGAAGCCAACCGAACTCTTCAAATCGCGCAAAAACACGCTCTAAAGAAAGAACTCCGAACGCAGGCAATTAAGCAAGGTTCTCATTCTATGTCTCAGATTAGACATCTGATCGCCCAAATGGAAGAAGAAGAAAAACGGCTTCTTCAAGACCGCCTGGGTTCTGAAGAGAGGCGAGCAAAAAAGCTCATGACCTCAATTCTGATTGAGACTTTTCTAGCCATCTTATTTTTAGCTCTCTCGACTTGGGTCATCTTAAATCAGATACGGCAAAGAGAACGCCTTCAAAAAGAAAAAGCTCAATTAAACGCTGACACCGTTTCTATGATGACCCATGAGCTCAAAAACCCTCTAACTGTCATTTATAGCTCGTTGGCCGCGCTTACCGATGAGCGAAAAAATGGATATTTGAATGAAAACCGTCATATCCTCGATATCGCCCTTAAAAGCAGCCGTCGAATGCGCAGGCTGATCGAAGATTTCCTTGAAATTCAGAAATTAGAATATGGGGCGATCGAATTTAGAATTTCAGAAATCCGGCTTTCTTCGCTCATCAAAGAAAGTCTGGAAGCCGCTCAAACTTATGCGGCGCAAAAAAAAATCAAACTGTCTTTTAAAGACAACTTCCCGGAAGCGTCCATCAATGTCGACAGCGAACGCTTTTTACAGGTCATGGCTAATCTCCTTTCAAACGCGATTAAGCATTCACCCAATGATTCGGAAATCGAAATTAAGACCTCCAGAGAGGGAAATAGAATCAAAATTGCGGTCACCGACCATGGCCCCGGCATTCCCGCTTATTTTAAAAACCGCCTGTTCCAAAAATTCTCACGAGACACCCATGAAAGCGAACCTGGAACGGGCCTGGGATTGAGCATTTCAAAAATTATTGTTGAAAAGATGGGCGGGGTTATTGGATTTGACCCCTCCAATTCAAACGGAGCGACTTTCTATTTTGAATTACCGGAGGCTTCTCATTAAAAACCGGCTGTTAAGCATTTTGTCTTTCCTTTTATTTTTCCCGCGCGCTTCTCAAGCCATGGATTGGTCGGGTATGACTGGGCTTGGGGCTTTTGTAGGCGCGTCCCGCTACCCGCAAAATGATTCCCAAGGACTCATGGATCTGGGGCTTTCCGTCTATCATGGGATGTCCCCAAAACTCCGCATCGGCGGCTCATTACGGATGACAGGAAATCATGGCGGCTATACCATTGCTCCAGGATTCTATTATGATCTTATTTCAAAACCATGGGGAAGTTTTTATCTGGTGGGACACATTTTAGATTACACATCCTTAAGCGCCGCTGGATCCGAGTCTAATTGGGATCTCTCTTTTCTGACGGGCGGTTTTGGAATAGAAGCCGTCAACTCAAAGAAAGAGAGCCTTGCTGCTGAAATAGGGATTTTCCATTTTGGAATCGCTCACAACTCTTCTGAAACCTCCGTTGGCGAGGGAAGTTACCTTTTTCCTTCTTTTCGCATCATTTTGAGAACCTATCTTTCCCCATAAAGCGCGATAATTTTATAGAATAGGCTTGTGACTCCGTCAGAGACCTTGATGGGCCCGCTCAAATATTGCGAAGGCCTCTTTCACTACCATCGCCGTAAAACCAGGGTGGTCATGGTTGGCGATGTTGGCATCGGTGGAGAAAACCCCATTCGCGTCCAGTCGATGACGACCACCGATACTCTTAATGTCGAGGCTACTATTCTCCAGACCATCCGGATGGTTGAGACTGGGTGCGAAATCGTTCGGATCACCGCTCCCACGCCGGCCGATGCCAGAGCTCTTGGAAAAATCAAGGAAGGACTGATTAAAAAGGGCGTCAATGTCCCATTGGTCGCTGATATTCATTTTTCTCCGGCGGCGGCGATGGAAGCAGCGGAATATGTCGAAAAAGTGCGCATTAACCCCGGAAATTTTGTCGATACCAAACGCTTTGCCGTCAAGGAATATACCGACGCTGAATACGCCCGGGAAATTGAGCGAATCGAAGAACGTTTTACGCCTCTGGTTGAAAAGCTTAAACGCTTAAAAAGGGCTTTAAGAATCGGCGCCAATCACGGTTCTCTTTCGGACCGCATTATGAACCGCTATGGAGACTCGCCTCTTGGCATGGTCGAAAGCGCGCTTGAGTTCGTCCGAATCTGCGAGAAAAACGGTTTTCATGACATCGTCTTATCGATGAAAGCCTCAAATCCCAAGATTATGATCGCGGCCTACCGCCTGCTCGCGGCGCGAATGCGGGAACTTGGGATGGATTATCCGTTTCACCTGGGAGTCACCGAAGCCGGAGGCGGCGAAGACGGGCGAATTAAATCCGCGATCGGAATTGGCAGTTTGCTCGCAGACGGAATTGGAGACACGATCCGCGTCTCTTTGACCGAAGATCCGGAACTGGAAATTCCAGTCTGCTACGCCTTGGCCAAGCCTTATCAGAAAAAGCCCGCGCAAAAAGCTTCTCCTCAAAACGCGGAGCTAAAACATACCCCCGATTTTTATAACTATACCCGTCGCCTCAGCGCCTTGCTGCGCACTGGGCCATTTGTGATTGGAAAAGACCACCCCATTCGGCTGATTACCTCCATTACTAATGAATGGACCGCCGCCCAAATTCTCTCTTGGCTTGAGGCCCAGCTTAAAAATGGAAACGGAGCGGACCCTGAAATCCTAGCTTTGAACATTAAAACCCCAGCGGATGCACAAGCCTTTGTGAACTTAAGAAAATCTCTCGCGCCAGAAACATCCCGCCTAGCCTTTTTGGGCCGCTTTGAAATTCAAGAGCCGTCCGCCCTCTTGGGGCTCAAACATTTTGATCTCATAAGTTGGACCCAGGGCTTAAAAGACTTTCCCGCTTTCTGTCGCCAAGCGAAAATCGCGTCCTTGCCCATTCTCATCGAAGGTTCAAGCGCGGATGAAACTCTTCAAATGACGGAATTGGCGCAAAAAGAAGGCCTGCCGGTGTTGCTGGGACTCAAAGGCCGCGAGACCGCGTCTTTAATTTACGAATACCGAAAATTGGCGGCCAAAGAACCTTCTTTACCCATCCATATCCACGCCCCTCATTTTGAACAGCCTCAAACAAGACTGCTGGAGTCTTCCGTTTTGGCTGGCAGCCTTTTAAGCGACGGAATCGGAGATTCCTTTGAGCTAAGTCCATCCCCAAACCCTAAGGATGATTTACGCCTCAGTTATGATATTCTCCAGGGCGCGCAAAGCCGCATCACCAAAACCGAATTTGTCTCTTGCCCCTCCTGCGGCAGAACCCTTTTTGACCTTCAAACGACCACCGAACGCATCAAGAAAAAAACCGGCCATCTTAAGGGCGTTAAGATCGCGATCATGGGCTGCATCGTCAACGGTCCCGGCGAAATGGCGGACGCCGATTTTGGATATGTCGGCGGAGCTCCGGATAAGATTAACTTATACGTGGGAAAAGAATGCGTCAAAAAAGGCGTTCCCGCCGAAATGGCCGATCAAGCCTTAATCGATCTAATCAAAACCCATGGAAAATGGGTCGAGCCTTAGGGCATCGTTAAAAGTTAAGCAAGTCTAAAAGACGCCGCGCTCTCGGCCCCAAAGCGCGCAAGGTAATTTGGCGTCCCTCTTTTTTATACTCAAATGAAATCTCAAGACGATCGGCGGCTAAATAAATGCGCGCGGCTCTTGCCCACTCGATTATCACCGCCCCTTTAGGGTCGCCAAAACAATCTTCCAATCCTATTTCGCCAGTCTCATTTTCAGACACGCGAAATAAATCCATATGATAAAGATTTAATTTCCGCGTTCGGTAAAGCCGAACAAGACCGAAACTCGGACTCATCACGTCTCCTTTAAAACCCGCCCCGCGCGCGACCCCCTCGGCGAAAGCGGTTTTCCCGGCGCCCAAGTTGCCCGCCAGGGAAATGATATCCAGGGGTTTTAAAACGCGCCCAAGTTTATGCCCGAACTCCTTGGTCTGTTCAACACTGGAGGAATAAAAAGAAAAATCGGAATTTATTTTCGGCATATCTTTTTAAAGGCTTTTGGGAAAAAAGAAATCAAATCCTGAGCCGTCAGCGCATAAGGGGTCAACTCTTTTTGGGCTAAATCTCCGGAAATTCCGTGCAGATAAACTCCCAAGGCCGCGATTTCAAACGCCCCGACATTTTTGAGTCGCCGCGAAGAAAGATTTTGCGCCCATAAGCCGCACAAAAGTCCGGTTAAAACGTCCCCGCTGCCTCCTCTGGAAAGCCCCGTGTCTCCGCTTGAGTTTTTTATTTCTCTATTGCCGTCTACAATCAAACTTGGGTGTCCTTTGAAAACAACCACGCTATTAAATTTTTCCGCCAATCGGCGCGCGCACCATAAACGCTCGGACAGAGCCTTTGAAAGCGAAATTCCAAGACAACGCGCCATTTCTCCCGCATGAGGGGTCAAAATCGCGGGGCTTTCGCGTTTTTTCATGATTTTTGAAAATCTAGCGGGACTTAAGGCCATTAAATTCAAGGCATCCGCGTCCACGACCGAAGGAATATCCATTTCCAAAACGAGGCTTAGAAATTCTCCCGTTTCGGAATTTTGGGAAAGCCCGGGGCCAATAGCCAGACAGTCAAAGTTTCTCATTTGATGAGCCCGCTCAACGAGTTTAAAAGCCCGCCGAGAAATTGAACCGCTCAAGGTCTCAGGCAAAGCAAGGGTCAGAGCCTCCGGAATAGATACGACCGCCGCAAGCTCAAAGGTTTCTGGAATTCCCAAGCTCACCAGTCCCACGCCTGATTTTAAAGAAGACTTAGCCGCAAGAAGGGCCGCGCCCATCATTCCGCGCGAACCGGCCAAAATCAAGGCATGGCCAAAAATGCCTTTGTGATCCTCGGGCCGCCTTGGCGTCAGATAGTTAGGGACAGTCCCCAACTTACTTCCCCCTACTTACGGCTACAGCCAAGGCATAATCCCGGCTATGGGTCAAGGAAAGATCCAAACTCGGCGCTTTTTTTCCCAAGATAAGCGCGCTCGGCCGCCCTAATTTATCTCGGGAAACAGAAATATCCCGCAAGGTCAAAGCTTTATCTCCCAAGGCTTTCCAAACCGCCTCCTTGGCGGCAAACCGCACCGCAAAATGCGGCCAGGGATTTTTCTTGGCTTGGCAGTAGGCGATTTCATCGGCGGTAAAAACGCGCGTTAAAAACCGTTTTGAGCGCCCGGCCACCGCCTTAACGCGAGAGACCTCGACAATATCAAGGCCCAGGCCCGAACGCTTTTTACTCAACCGTAACGCTTTTGGCAAGATTTCTCGGCTGATCAATATCAAGCCCTCTCAACGCCGCGACATAATAGGCTAGCATCTGAAGCGGAATGACGGAAAGAATCGGGGCCAAGGCTTCCGAAATCATGGGAAGCTCCAGGACATAATCGGCCCGGACCTCGGGATCTCCCTTGGTTTTAAGCATGATCACCTGCCCGCCACGCGCGCGAATTTCCTCGCAATTGGAGACCGTCTTATCAAAAACAGGAGAATGAGTCGCGATGGCGACCACCGGCATCTCCTCATCAATTAAGGCAATCGAGCCATGCTTAAGCTCGCCAGCGGCAAAACCCTCCGCGTGAATATAGGAGATTTCCTTAAGCTTTAAGGCCGCTTCAAGAGCGATGGGATAATTAAGCCGGCGGCCGATGAAAATAAAATTGCGGCTTTTAAAAAAATTCTTCGCGATTTGCCGCGTCTTTTCTTCTAATTTTAGAGTTTCCCTAATCAAGGTCGGGATATGCGCCGCTTCTCGCGCCAGTTCCAAGGCCCGCGCCTTAGGCAGGGTTTTGCGCGAAAGGCCCATATGAAGAGCGAAGGCAAACAACGCCGCCAATTGTCCCGTAAAAGCCTTCGTCGAAGCCACGCCCAGCTCCGGCCCACAACGGGTGTAAAGATTATAATCGGCTTCGCGCGAAATCGCGGAACCCAAGGTGTTGGTAATCGCTAAAATCGGAACGTTCCGAGATTTCGCCAAGCGAATCGAGGCGAGGGTGTCGGCGGTCTCTCCGGATTGACTGACCGCAATCAGAATATCCCCTGACTTAAAACGCACGTCGCGGTATCTCAATTCAGATCCAATCTCGACAAAAATAGGCAGCCCCACCATTTCTTCAAGCCAAAATTTAGCCACACGACAAGCGTGATACGCCGTTCCGCAACCGACCATATAAATCGTTTTGACGGTTTTAAGATACCCGCTCTTAAATCCGGCCTCTTTTTCAAGCGCGCCTTCTACCAAAGGAAACACTCGACCGCGCAAGGTCTCTTCGCAAGCTTCAGGCTGCTCGTGAATTTCTTTGAGCATGAAATGCCGATAGCCGCCTTTTTCCGCCATGCTTCGGTCCCATGAGATCTGAACCGGTTTTTTTTGAATCGCTCGCCCTGACATGTCAAAAAACTCGCAAGAATCCGACTTTAAAAGCGCCATTTCCCCATCGTCAAGAAAAACCGCCTGGCGAGTATATTCCAAAAAGGCCGGCACATCGGAAGCCAGAAAATTTTCTCCGTCTCCAAGGCCAATAACCAAAGGCGAAGCGGTCTTAGCCGCGATCAAGGAACCCGGGGCATGAGCGGAAATGATGGCCAAAGCATAAGCTCCTTTTAAGTCTTGAAGCGCCAAACGAACCGCTTCAAAAAAAAATTTCTCGCCGCTTTTTTTATGCCCGTTGGAAGAGGCCTTCATTAAAGCCGAAAAGCGTTCCTCGATGAGGTGCGCGATAACCTCGGTATCGGTGTCGGAAGCGAAGCGATGCCCCTTTTGGGTCAAGTCCTCTTTAAGTTCCAAAAAATTCTCGATAATCCCATTGTGAATAACCACCAGCGACCCCGAACAATCCGCGTGCGGATGCGCATTTTCTTCAGAAGGCCTGCCGTGAGTGGCCCAGCGGGTATGCCCCAGAGCTGGAGAGCCTTCCAAAGGCTCCTTGCGCAACAGATTCTTGAGATTAGCTAATTTACCGGAGGCCCTTCGACGATGAATTGTCCCATTGGATAAAACCGCGATTCCAGCCGAATCATATCCCCGATATTCAAGGCTTTTGAGCCCATCTAAAACCAAGGGAACCGCTTCTCTTTCCCCGACATATCCGGCGATTCCGCACATAGCTTTTTCTCCTTAGGCGATTAAAATTTTCATCTCGCTGACGGCGGAGCGAAGTCCCCAGAGAATGGAATGAATAGAGACCGCCCGCCCCGCGTTGATTCCGGACAAATGCGGAATTTTAGAAACCGCCCGCGCATTTTGATAGTTGATTCCGCAGCCAACCCAAGGCTTAAGACCTAATTCATAAGCGAGATAAATAGCCAGCTGTAATGTCTCTAACTCCTCCTTGATCTTTTTGGAACTAGAAGCTTGAGCGTAATCCGATCCGCAAATCTCGACGAAATCAACGCCCAAGGCCCTAGCGCGCCTTAAACTAACAGCCTCGGCCTTGACCGAAATTCCAACTAAAATTTTGCGCTTTTTAAGAGCTTCAACGGCTTTTTTCATCGCGGCAAAAGAGGAATCAGAAAAGATCACGGGAGCCGGACGCTCTCCAATTCTTGATATCAGGCATACCGAAGAAGGCCCGGCTTTTAAGGCCGCCGCCACCAAGTCCGCTTTCGGCTCGATTTTGAGGCAAACCTGCCTTTGTCCACGGCATAATTTTAAAATCCCGGCTTCGGATTTAGATCTTAAGTGGAGAACTGTTTGGTCCGCGCCGGCTCTTCTGGCAATTGAGGAAATAAGCGGCAAATCAAGCAAAGAATCGCCGCGAGTTTTAGATAAAGAGGTAAAAAAGTCTAAATCAAACCCTAATTTTACCTCCTCCAAAGACGAGGTTTTTTTGCCTTTATTTCTTTTGGCCATGAATTTTCTCCCGAGGGTTTGAGCCCACGTCTCTGCGATAGGCGGCCGCGATATTTCTCGCGATTTCCCTCACCCAATTTAACTTTGGCCCTTCAACCATGATTCGTAAGAGCGGCTCTGTTCCGGAATAGCGAACAAAGAGCCGCCCCCGCCCTTTAAGGGCGAACTCCTGTTTTTTCAATTCTTCTTGAAAATACGGCAAACTTTCAAGAGGAATCCTCGAAGACACTTTAACATTTTCAATAACCTGAGGAAACGGCTTAAAATCTTGAAGAATCTTGGATAAAGGTTTTTGAGACTCCGCTAAAGCCGCCAAGGTCTCAACCGCTGTCAGCATCCCATCTCCGGTTCTTAAAAATCGTCTAAAGACGATATGGCCGGAAGGTTCCCCGCCCAAGCTTAAATCGTTTTTTTCGAGGGCCTGGGTCACATGGCGGTCTCCGACCCCAACGCTCAGAGTGAAAATGCCGCGCTTAGACAAAAACTGTTCCAAAGCCACATTCGACATCGTCGTCAAAACGACGCTTTGTTTTTTCAAAAATCCGCATTTCTGCATCCGAAGAGCCGCGATACCCAACACAAAATCGCCGTCTTTGATATCGCCCTTTTCATCGCAGAAAACGGCGCGATCCGCATCTCCATCAAAAGCGATTCCGATGTCCGCTTTTAAGGCGGAAACCGCAGTCCTAAGCGGACCGGTCTCAAGAGCTCCGCAACCGCGGTTAATGTTATAACCGTTTGGAGAAACGCCCAGACAATGGACTTTGGCGCCCAGGCCCTCAAACAAGGGACGCGCGATTTTATAGGAAGCCCCATTGGCGCAATCAAGGACCAAGGTAATGTTGGATAAATCCAATGCCGGAGGGAAAACGCTTTTCAAAAAATCGGCGTAATCTCTCTCGTATTTTGACCCATCCTCCAAAACAGGTTTTCCGGAAAATCTACCCGGAGAAATCTCTTTTACCGCCCTTTCAATTTTTTGCTCTAGTTCAAGACTAATCTTAAGGCCGCGGGAATCAAAAAATTTGATTCCATTAAATTCCGCCGGGTTGTGGCTGGCCGAAATGACAACTCCCCCAGCCGCCTTGAGATGCGGGACCAGATAAGAAATCGCGGGAGTCGGTATCACTCCGCAATCAATCATCCGCATCTGGCCACCGATGCCTAAAGCTAAATTTTTGAGGATGGAAGGCCCGGAGGCGCGGGTATCTCGCCCAATTAAAAGCTTTGGGAGAGTTCCATTCGGAGAGAAAGATTTCTCCCGGGGCAAAAACTTCGCGGCAACAGCGCCCAGAGCGCGGAGAAAAGACGGAACGAAAGGATATTCTCCCGGAATGCCGCGAATCCCGTCAGTCCCAAAAAGCCGTTCCATCAGTTAAAATGCGCTCCCAAGGCCATTGCCCGCCAAACCTCAAGCGCCCTGACCGTATCTGACACGTCGTGAACCCTGACCATTAGAGCCTTCTGAAGAGCGGCCCAACAGGCCACAGAAACCGATCCGGACAATCTCTCTTCCGGGCCCGAGTCCGGATAAACTTTCCCGATGAACCCTTTTCTTGAAGCGCCAACGACCAATGGAGATATCTTCGCGAACTCTCGAAGATGATGAAGTATTTCTAAATTGTGGTTTAGGGTTTTCCCAAAGCCGATGCCGGGGTCGACCAATAATTGCCCGGGTTTTCCACCGGCCCGAAAGAAAAATCGCTTACGCTCTCTCAAAAAAGAAGAAATTTCTTTGACCACATCCGTATAAACGGGATTATCTTGCATCGTCTTTATATTTTCCCCGCCCCGGTGCATTAAAATCACCCACTCAAAATGAAGAGCCTCTTTCACTAAGTCAGGATCAAAGCGCAAAGCCGAGATATCGTTGAGAATAGAAGCCCTCAAAAGACGCGCTTGTCGAGCGACTTTCGCTTTTTGGGTATCAATAGATATCGGGACGGGCAAATTTTTCAAAAGCTCTAAAACCGGGAGAACTCGGTCCAATTCTTCTTGGACGGAAATAGGTTCCGAACCCGGGCGCGTGGATTCTCCCCCAAGATCGATAATGTCCGCTCCTTCTTCTACCATCTTAAAAGCCCTTTCTGCGGCGATAGAAGGCGCGAAAAAGCGGCTGCGAGAATAAAAAGAATCCGGCGTTGCGTTGACAATCCCCATGACCAAGGGGCGTTTTAGCCTCCGCGATTTTTCAAAAATCGAAGGTTGTCGCGCCAAGACTGGGCCTTCGCCTTTAGCCATGGAGATTAAAATGAGAGAACTTCCTCGGAGGCCATGAGCAAGCGATCGATGTCCGGTATGTAATAGCGTTCCAGGCGAAAAAGCGGCATACGAATGTCCCACCCGCCCACTCTCTTGACCGGGGCCTTAAGATGAGTCAAGGCGCGCTCGGAAATCAGAGCGCTAATCTCCGCCGCCCAGGACCCTGAATTAGGCGCCTCATGGGCAATCAACGCCCGACCGGTTTTGGAAACGCTTTTAAGCACGCTTTCTAAATCTAAAGGAGTCAATGTCCTTAAATCAAGGACTTCAACCGAAGTTCCATTCTGCGCTAACCGTTCCGCTGCTTTGAGGCAGGTCCCCACCATCGCTCCCCAGGAAATCATCGTCAAATCCGTTCCTTCCCTGCGCACGCGCGCTTTCCCAATCTCAATGGCATAAGGCTCATCTAAAACAGGCCCGCGAGCGGCACGGTAAAGAGCCTTTGGCTCGAAGAAAACGACCGGATCAGGATCTCGAATAGCGGAAATCAAAAGGCCTTTGGCGTCTTCCGGAGTCGATGGACAGACAACCTTGATCCCCGGGGTATGGCAAAAATAAGCTTCCGGAGATTCGGAATGGTGTTCCGGCGCGTGAATGAGGCCGCCATGAGGCGAACGAATCACCAAGGGCAAGGAATAACGGCCGCGAGTGCGGTTTCGCATTCTTCCCAAATGAGAGACCACCGGGTCGAAAATAGAGGGGGTAAAGCCGTCAAATTGAATCTCACAGACGGGACGAAACCCAGCTATCGCCAGTCCCATCGCCGAACCAATGATACCGAGTTCGGCTAAGGGAGTGTCTACCACGCGCTCTTTCCCAAAACGATCAAACAAGCCTTCAGTCGCCCGAAAAACGCCGCCATTTTTGCCGACATCTTCTCCTAAAACGATGATGCGCTCGTCTTTTTCCATCTCTTGGCGCAAGGCTTCGTTAATAGCGCCAACTAAGTTTAGTTCCCGAGATTTCACTGCGGTCGCCGTCATGGAAAGCGCCCCTCAAGAGGCGGAACCTCGACAATTTCTCCCAGGCGCATTTTTCTTTCCAACAAGGCTTCTAATTCCGCTCTTTGCTCGATTAAAGCCCGCGGGGCTTTCTCATAATTATTGGCGAACATATCCAGAGGATTAGGTTCGGCAAAGGCCTCATAAGCCTTAATTTCCTCATCCACCAAGGACTCCGCATTTTTGATAAGTTCTTGATTTTTAGTTTCATCCAAAAGTCTGAGCGACTCCAAATATCGCTTGAGCCTCAAAAGCGGATCGCGCTTAGCCCAATAATCTAAATCGCCTTTCGGACGATAGCGCGAGGAATCATCCGCGGTCGTGTGGTGAGCCATTCGATAGGTCTCAAGCTCAAGAAGACTGGCTCCTCGACCTTCCCGCCCCCGGCGAATCGCTTCTTCCATCGCTGAAAAAATAGCCAAGGCGTCGTTTCCATCCACTTGAAGCCCGAAAACTCCGTAACCGTTGGCCTTTTGGGCGAAAGTTTCAGCCGCGCATTGCTTTTGCCTTGAAATTGAAATGGCCCATTGGTTGTTTTCAATGAGGAAAATGACCGGCAAACTCATCGTACCCGCAAAAGTCAGAGCTTCGTGTAAATCCCCTTTTGAACTAGCGCCGTCTCCCAAATACGCCAAGACCACCGCGTTCTTTTTTTCAAGCTTGGCCGCCCAGGCTAGGCCTGCGGCCAAGGTCAAATGCCCGCCCACGGTAATTGAAAAAGTCATATCCCGATTTTCCTCGGGAAAAACGGTCCCGCGATCGTCTCCAGCCCAAATCAAAAGCGAATGGCGAAATTTCACCCCGCGCGCGTAATAAGCTCCAGATCCGCGATAGGTTGGAATCATCCAATCAGAGGGCTTTAGGCAAAAAGCCGGAATAAATTGGCTTGCCTCCTGCCCGAAAACCGAAGGATAGGTTCCCAGGCGGCCTTGACGCTGAAGCTTGATGGCGCGTTCATCAAAAGCGCGGAGTTCCACCATCTTACGGTAAACTTCAAACAGGGTTTCTTTCGGAACCCGTGGATCCAGAGCGGGATCGGCAAAACCCTCGGGGTTTAGGATTTCAAGGCGCTGGGTCTTATGATGGACGACTGTTTCAAGAGGCATCGGCTTTTGAACCTTCCCCAAAAAGCTCTCCGGCATGATAGGAACTTCGCACCAACGGGCCCGAGGCAACCTCTGAAAAGCCCATTTCGCGGGCACAATCGGCGTAAAAATCAAAACGCTCGGGCGATAGAAATTCAAAAACTGGCAAGTTTCGGCCGGAAGAATCAGGCCTTAAATACTGTCCTAGAGTCACCATAGAAACCCCGACCGATCTCAAATCCCGCAAAGACTCTAAAACTTCTTCTTCTCTCTCGCCGATTCCCAGAAGAAGAGACGATTTTGTCGGGGTCTCAGGCAAAATTTCCCGAAAACAAGAAAGGACTCTAAGAGACTGCTCATAGCCGGCCTTCGCGTCTCGAATAACCGGGGTCAAGCGCCTCACGGTCTCAAGATTATGGGCCGCGACATCAGGCCTGGCCTCTAAAACGCGGGCGATCAGGCTTTTATCTCCGCGAAAATCCTGCATCAAGACCTCGATTTTAGTGTTGGGGCAATCGCGACGAACGCTCTCAATGCACTGAGCAATATGCGAAGCCCCTTGATCTGGAAGATCATCACGGCACACCGTCGTTAAGACGATATAACCCAACTTCATCTCTTGGATGGTTTGGGCTAATTTTTGGGGCTCAAGAGGATCGGGAGGCGGAGGTTTTAAGGCTGAACTGACCGAACAAAAACGGCATCCACGAGTGCATAATTCTCCCAGAACCATGAAAGTCGCCGTCCCCGCGCCCCAGCACTCGGCGATATTGGGACAGCGCGCTTCTTCACAAACGGTGTGAAGATTGCGAGAGACAGAAACCCGCTTAATTCTCTCGTAATTTTCGCCAGTGGGAAGTTTAACGCGAAGCCAAGAGGGAAAACGGGAAGAAGGAGACTCCGCAACGGGCATTATTTTTCCCCAGCCAAAAATCTTTCGGCCTCAAGGGCCGCCATACAACCGGTCCCGGCCGCGGTCACGGCCTGGCGGTAGCGGGAATCCATCACGTCTCCAGCGGCAAAAACGCCGGGAACGGAAGTCCGCGTTCGGCCATCGGTGATGATATAGCCGTGATTGTCGAGTTTCAGCTGTCCGCCCAAAAAATCCACCGTGGGCTTATGACCAATGGCGACAAAAAAACCGTGGCAGGCGATATCCGACAATTTATCAGTTTTCAAATTTTTTACGCGAACTCCGGAAACGTGACCGTTTCCCAAAACCTCGGAAACCATCGAATCCCAGACAAAAGACAGCTTGGAATTTTTAAAAGCCCGGTCCTGCATAATTCTGGAAGCGCGCAATTGATCGCGGCGATGAATGACAATTACCTTGCTGGCAAATTTTGAGAGAAACAACGCCTCTTCCAAAGCCGTGTCTCCGCCTCCGACAACCACGACCTCTTTTCCCTTGAAGAAAAAACCGTCGCAAGTCGCGCAAGCGCTGACCCCATGCCCCATCAATTTCTTTTCCGACTCAATGCCCAGCCATTGAGCGGTCGCGCCGGTGGCGATAATGACTGTCTCTGAGGCAAAGGCTTTTCCCTCGGTGGTCTCAAGATGAAAAGGGCGGGAAGATAAATCGATTTTAGAGACATCCTCATTAATAATTGAAACGCCCAAGCGTTCGCATTGCTTTTTCATGCGCTCCATTAGTTCCGGCCCCAAAACCGGCTCCGGGAAACCCGGGAAATTTTCGACCTCTGAGGTCAGCATCAACTGGCCGCCAGTAGCCATTCCGCCAATGATCAGGGGGTTTAAATCCGCGCGCGCGGAATAAATGGCCGCAGTATAAGCCGCCGGGCCCGACCCAACAACAATTATTTTCCTGGAATCACTCATAAGAATCATTATATCATTTAGTCCTTATGAGCTCTAAAATCGAGATCCTTGGAATCGAATGCCAAAGCCGTCTTGGCGTTAGCCTCAAAGAGAGAAAAAAGCCCCAAAAAATTACTATCGATCTGATTTTAAATCTCGATTTAACTCAAGCCGGCCGCCGCGACAATCTGAAATTGAGCGCCAATTACTTTAGAATTGAGAGACTCGCCAGAGCCTTGGCCGAAAAGGGAGAAAGGCTCTTAATTGAGCGCCTGGCCTGGGAAATCGCCCTGCATATCCTGGATGAAGAACCCCTTGTCGAGGCGATTTCAGTTCGGGTTCACAAAAAACCGGAACTGATGCCTAAAACCCGGGAAGTCGTCGTTGAAATGACGAAAACCCGGCTTCGCCGAACAAAATCCAGATAAACGCCTAAAACAAAAGCCCCCGGGCTTTTGACCCGGGGGCTTAGCGTCTAAAAAGGGGACAGTCCCCTTTTTGCGCTTAATTAATACATGTCTCCGCCATGGGCGCCGGCTCCCATCGGGGCTTCCTTTTTCTCGGGAATGTCCGCGACGAGAACATCGGTGGTCAGAATGGTTCCCACAATGGAAACCGCATTCTCAAGCGCCGTTCTGGTGACTTTGAGCGGATCGACGATTCCAGCCTTGAAGAGGTCGACATACTCGCCGGAGGCGGCGTTAAGGCCGATGCCGTTTCCGGAAGAAAGAATCTTCTGGACAACGACGGAACCCTCAAGACCCGAATTTTCGGCGATTTGGCGAATAGGAGCCTGGAGAGCGCGGCGAACAATCATTCCGCCAGTGGTCTCATCCTCATTATCGCCCTTGAATTTCTCAAGAGCCTCTGAAGCGTGAAGAAGAGCCACTCCTCCGCCGGCAATCATGCCTTCCTCGACTCCGGCCTTGGTCGCGTTCTTGGCGTCTTCAACCTTGGCTTTTTTCGCTTTCATCTCGGTCTCGGTCGCGGCGCCAACGTTAATGACCGCCACTCCGCCGGAGAGTTTCGCCAAGCGCTCCTGTAATTTCTCCCGATCGTAGTCGGAAGTGGTGTCGGCGATCTGCTTCCGGATTGAATCAGCGCGCTTAGTGATCTCGGATTTGTTTCCGGCGCCATTGACGATGGTGGTATTGTCTTTGTCAATGACGACGCGTTTGGCGCGGCCGAGCATGTCGAGGCTGGCTTTCTCAAACTTGTGTCCCAGCTCTTCGGAAATGACTTCTCCGCCGGTCAACACCGCGATATCTTGAAGCATTTCTTTCCTGCGATCGCCAAAGCCCGGGGCTTTCACCGCGGCGGCTTTGAGCGTTCCGCGAATCTTATTGACGACCAAGGTCGCCAAGGCTTCGCCTTCAATATCGTCGGCAATTAAGAGGAAGGATTTGCCGGTCTGGACGATTTTTTCGAGAAGAGGAAGCATGTCGCTCATCGCGGAAATTTTCTTGTCCGTGATGATTACGTAGGCGTCCTCGAGAACGGTTTCCATTCTCTCGGAATCGGTCACGAAATAAGGAGAAACGTATCCGCGGTCAAACTGCATTCCCTCGACCACGTCTAAAGTCGTGTCGGCGGATTTCCCTTCTTCGACCGTGATCACGCCCTCATGTCCCACTTTCTCCATCGCCTCGGCAATCAAGCTTCCGATCTGCTTGTCATTGGAGGAAATGGTCGCAACCTGGGCTTTCTCTTCCTTGGTTTTGACCGGTTTGACGGACTTTTTAAGCTCTTTAACAACGACTTCAAGGGCTTTATGCATTCCGCGCTCAACCGCTTTGGCGTTGGCCCCGGCGGTAATGTTTTTCATCCCTTCGGCAAGCATCGATTGAGAAAGAACAATAGCCGTCGTAGTTCCGTCTCCGGCGACATCGTTGGTCTTGGTCGCCACTTCTTTGACCAACTGGGCCCCCATGTTTTCAAAAGCGTCGGGGAGCTCAATTTCCTTGGCGATGGTGACGCCATCATCAATGATGCTGGGAGAACCAAACTTTTTGTCTAAAACGACCGAGCGACCGCGGGGCCCTAAGGTCCCCTTCGTCGCATTGGCGAGTTTATCAACCCCCGCCTTTAAGAAACGTCTCGCTTCGTCCGCGAATATAATGTTTTTAGCCATGATTAATTATTCCTCCAGTTATTTCAAGATTCCAAGAATATCGTCTTGATGCATGATCAAATATTCTTGATCGTCGAGTTTGATTTCAGACCCGGAGTATTTGCCGTACAAAATCTTGTCTCCGGCTTTAACGTCCATCGGAAGGACCTTGCCATCTTCGGTGGTCTTCCCTTTTCCGCAGGCAATGATCTCGCCTTCCTGCGGCTTTTCCTTCGCGGTGTCGGGAATAATGAGCCCGCCACGCTTGGTTTCCTTGGCCTCTATCGGTTTGACCAACACGCGGTCGCCGAGGGGCTGGATTTTCACTTTTGTCAGAGTCGCTTCTGCCATATCTTCTAATCCTCCTAGTTTTTCTCTTGAGCGATCCTTTACTTAGCAATCGCTCTTATCCTCTGCTAATTATAACATAAAAAATACCAGAGCTGTCAATCGCGAATGATGACTGCTAATTTTAGAGGCGCTAATCTCTGATACTTTTTTTGAGCTGAAGGAGAGATATTGAGATGGAATTCGAGGAAAGCTGATTATGATTCTTAAAGAAAAATCCGCTTTTTTTAGTGTTGGGTTCTTTGGATGAAATCGCCGGAGCGGGAGCCGCCTGGGAGGCGGAAACATTCCCCACCGAAGGCAATGGAACCTCATCAGACAAGTCCGCTTCGGAAATTTTAACAGAGGAATCCCCCCCCGAAGTCAGACGATCGGGAACAATCTGCCGCAATTGGTCTTCCAGCCTCTTAATCAGGTTTAAAGACTGCGCCAAACTTTTCTCCTTGTCCGACAGGTCCTTGGCCAGGCGGTTGACCAAGCCGTTTCGAATCGCCAAATCTTCGGAAAGCTCCTTAACTTGAGTCTTAAGACGCTCGGACTGGGAATGTTCTTTTTCAAAGTCGGCTTTAACGGCGGACAGGGCTTCTTCCTTATCTTTTAAAAGGGCGCTCAATCGCGTCGAATTTTCACGGCTTTCTTTTTCCAGACGGGATAAATCCTTTTCAAGTGCCGCCGCTTTCTTTTCGAGAGACGCCTTTTCCTCCAGCTCTTGTTTCAAATCGCGGCTCATCCCCTCGACTTGGTTTTGCAAAGATGAAAGGAGATTTTTTTCGCGGCGGGCGCCTTCGATCTCGGACATGAAGGAAAATTTTAGCTTCCGCCGATTCAAGAGCTTCCTTGGGGTTTCCGGCATCTAAAAGCCCGTTATCAGCCGAAGGCGGCGCCGGCGGGCGCGAAGAATTATTCTTTCCAGCTTGAATGATCTCGGAAAACTCTCCCGCATAACGCCAATTTTTATCTTGGATTTCGCCCTCCGCGGAACAAACCAGCGTGGTCGATGAAAAGCCCGAAAGCCGCCACAATTCATCCGGAGAATAAGATCCGGGAACCTTGCCATCAATATAAACCCAATATTTCATAACTTCCTCCAAATAAGAAACCGCATTCAAATCTGGAATAAGGGTAACTCCCAAGCGGAATTATTTCAAGGACTTTTTTGTTACAGAATAATCAGGGCTAATATAAAGGAAAAGAACTGGGCCCGCCAGGAATCGAACCCGGATCTCGTGGTTCGAAGCCACGCGCTCTATCCGTTGAACTACAGGCCCGCGAATTTATTTTACAAAACCTGGCTCTTTGATGGGAGGAAAAAGAAGAACCGCGTTGCGGGTGGTTTTATCCGCCACTTCAGCCAAAGAAACTCCAAATACTTCGGAAAGTTTTGCGGCAATTTCGGGAATTGAAGAGGGCTCATTGCGTTTTCCGCGAGAACTTTGCGGCGGAAGATACGGACTGTCGGTTTCCAAAACGACACGCTCAAGGCCCGCCAAACGCAAAGCTTCTCTGAGAGCGTTATTTTTTGGATAGGTCACCGGCCCGTCAACGCCAAGAAGAAAGCCTTTTTCCTTTAAGAAGAGCGCCTCTGAATTCCCCCCCGAAAAGCAATGAACAACTCCCCAGAACCCAGAATCCGGAGGATGAGGGAATACCTTCTCTATAATCGGAATTAAATCCAAATAGGCTTCTCGGCAGTGAATCACGCAGGGCTTTTTTAAACTCTTAGAGAGAAAAAGGAGGCGCTCAAAAACCGGCTTTTGAATTTCAGCGGGAACAGAAGACTTGGCATAATCAAGGCCGATTTCTCCGATTCCCACCACTTCCGGTAACAAGGCCTTTTTAGATAAATCCTCAAAAAGCCCTTCCGAGAACTGATCCGCGTGATAAGGATGAAGCCCCAGAGCCGCGTGCACAAAGGGAGAGTGGGCGCGGGCCAGAGACAAAGACTGGGCCCACTCTTGGGGGCCATCGGCAATTTCAATGAGGCGAGTTATCCCAAGAGCTTTGGCGCGCGCTAAAACCTCCGCGCGATCAACATCGAAACGCTCATCCGAGAGATGAGCGTGAGTGTCGATAAATTCTATTTCCCGAAGTATTTCCAGCGTCTCTCCAAATTGGCGTCTCGGTGACTTTTTTCTAAAAGATGTTCCTCCAAGGATATCCAAGGATCGTGCTCTCGTTGGGGCACGAATAAATCAAGCCAAGCCCGCTCGCTTTTAAAATCCAACACGACATCTTCCTGAACAGCGGGCCTTTTAATGGAACCGAGAGCAGATTTCTTTGATTTTGACTTAAGCATAGCAACCCTCCAAGTTAAAGACTCAAACCAACACCCTCAAGTATAAAGGGTAAATGGAAAATTTTCAAGGGGGGGTGTCTTGAAAATTTATTTTCGCTTTGCTTCAGGAGGAATAGGCACTCCCGGCGGGAGAAGAAATTTAAGCGCCGCTTCTCTGTTATAATCAGTTTTTCTCGCGGCGAAATCAAAACGCGCAAGCGCTTGCCCCGCCGGTTTTTCGTTCTCTATCTTCCAAGCCCTTAATTCAAACGTGGTCGAAAACATTTCTCCGCGAACGCTTTCAATCTCTACCCAAAGAACGCGGTCTTTCCACGGCTTCATAACCTCGAACATTTTTTTTTGGTAATCGGCGTAAGCGGCGTCATTCATGCGCCCGGTGGTCGCGGTGTTAAAAATAAAAAGCCCCATATCGCCTTCAACTGGAATATTCTTGGCTAGAAATTCCGGAGCGGAATCAGCGCGGCACGGAAAAATCTGAGCTAGTTCCGAATCCTGCGCCAACAAATCGATAAATTTCTCCGAGTCCTCGTCAAACTCGTCAATGGCCGCCATTTGTTCGGGCAGAAAAGAAGCGGTTAGCCAGCGCCGGTGATTGATATCGTGAATATCCATGGGCTGAACATCAAGGCCTATGCGGGCTTCGATTAAATCTGAATTAAAGCCCTTGACCGTGCGCAACAAGTCGGTCGCCATATTGAGCCCCGCCCCGGCGTTAATCTCGACCATATAATAAGGAAATCCGACGGTTTGAAAAAAAAGCTGAGCTAAAGGCGGCCACAAAAGATTTCGAGTCGAAAGATAAACCCGGCGCTCGGCCTTTTTAAGATTCTCAAAAAAACTTTGGGGCGGATCTTTTAAAAATTGGAGAAGCCCGGTTGAGGGATCGGCCTCGGCGGTCCCGCCGCAGGAAGGGAAATAGGGAACCAAGGGATTTTGAGCGTCGCTCAAAGCCTCGTAATGCACCGCCGATAGAAAAATGCCCCAGGCCTCGGCCCAATGAACAAATTCTCTTTTTTCCCACGCTTTCGCCGTGTGCTTCCACCAGGGAGGATCGCCCTTTCTGAGCTCCGAATATAAACAGTTGAGCATCCCGCGCGTGACGGGCAAGGCCAGAGCCCCTTGGGCCGCGCGTTCAATTTGTTGGATAAAAACCGCTTTTTCAATCATAAAAAAAGAGTAGCTGGCCCATTTCCCGATGCTAAAACTTGTTAAAACGTGCCCAGTATAGGATTTGAACCTATGACCTTTCCCATGTCAAGGGAACGCGCTACCACTGCGCCAACTGGGCGAAAAACCAAACACGGATGTCATACTGTCCCACCCGCGACCACCGCCAACTGGACGGTAAAACAAAGGACGAACTCTATTTTACTATAAAAAAGGAGTCAGTCTCCTTTTTTTAAGCGCCTCAAGCGTTCTTGTGGAAGCCCCGCAAAACCCTTGAGCCGAAGATTGAGCCGCTTCCCGGGCTTGAGAGAGGCGCACGGAATCTTCCGCCAAAAAATTTAAACAGCTGGTCAAAGACTCCGCATCGCGAAGCTCAAAACCGGCGCCCTTCGACACCAATACCCGCGCCAATTCCGCGCTGGAATCAACAGAGGGGCCAAAGGCGACCGGACTTTTTTCCAAAGCCGGCTCGATTAAACTGTGTCCTCCCATTGGAATCAATGTTCCTCCAACAAAAGTCAAAACCGCTCCGCGATAAAACCCTGCTAGAATTCCCAAACGGTCCAAGATTAAACAATCTCGCTCTTGCGGGACTTCATTTTTCATCTTTGAATAAGCAATAAAAGAAACCCTCTTTTTTTGAAGGAGTTCCTCTAACTCCCGCACGCGCTCAATATGACGGGGCGCGATCACAAGTTTAAGACCAACCCCCTTTTGACGAAGCTGGAGAAATGACTCAATCAATATCTCTTCTTCTTTTAGGTGCGTGCTAGCGGCAACCCAGAAACGCTCGTTTGCCCAATTGAGGGTTTGAAGGGCTTCTTGGGCTAAAGAATGATCCATCTCTCTATTGCGATCATATTTTAAGCTTCCGGAGACAAACACTTTTTCCGGATCGGCCCCTAATTTTTTAAAGCGTTCGGCATCCGCATCGGTTTGAACGGCAATCAACGCGATCCGCTTAAAAAAAGGCTTTACCAGGAAAGAAAGCTTTTGATAGCGCCAAAAACTTCTTTCGCTTAAGGCCGCGCTCACTAATATCACGGGAATTTTTCTTGAGAAAGGTAAGGCAATCAAATGCGGCCACAATTCGGTTTCAACCAAAATAAGGGCATCCGGCCGCGCGCGGCGTAAAAATCGCCGCACTGCCGGAAAAAAATCAAGCGGAGCCATCAAATGAAAATCAGCTAGATTCAGTTTCTGCGCGCGAATTTTTCCCTGAGCGTTGGTCGAGGTCATCGCGATTAAAAACTGCGGGTATTGAGCCTTAATTAAGCCAATGAGCGGCTCGACCGAAGACACCTCGCCAGCGGAAGAGGCATGGACCCAAATCAAAGGATGCGGCAAAGAATCTTTTTTTCTCGCTAGATTCACGAACCCTAGACGCTCTTTGATTTCGTCCTTGAGCCCTAACAAAATCCGCCTTCGGCTGGAGAAGAGAAATTTAAAAATAAAAAAGAGGGCTAAGGGCGCGAAAAGAAGGTTTTCGAGAAAAAGAACTCCTTTGACGCGAAATCCCGCCACGGAAGATTGAACACGGTCTTGCGCCTCTAAACTCGCCCGTGAAAGCTCTTCGGCTAATTCCCTGGCTTTTAAATCTAAATCGTCATCGGGCCCGACCCAAACTGGTTTCCCATATGCGATAGCGGCGCGCCCGCAGGGCAGCGGAACCTGATATTGATCCCAGCTTCGCCTTAGAACTATTTTTCGCGAAAGGAAATTGGCCGTCGGCAAAATGGGAATACCGAGTTTTTGGGCAAGAAAAACTCCGCCGCGCTTAACCTCTTCTTTTGGGCCTTTGGGGCCGTCCGGGGTAATTCCCAAATCCCAACCTTCTTCGGTCAAGCGCATCATCTCTTTTAAAGCGGCAGAGGCGTTTTTGGAAGAAGAACCTCGGGAAGCGCGAATTTTAGACAGACTCATGACCTTGGCGATCATTTCCCCATCCCGGCTCAGGCTGACTAGAACCGAGAGATTATCCCCCCGGTGACTGGTCGTAAAAAACATCTGCTGATTATGCCAGAAAGCATAAATAAAACGCTGGTTTTTGGCGCGGAGAAGCGCCCTTTTTTCTTCTCCGAGAGTTTCCAAGCGCGTCGTCCACTTGACGAGGCTGAGATAAAGGTAAGCTAAATACGGAGCCGCCCGCCGAAACAAGCTCTAATTCTCCGCTGGAGTTTTATCGGCGCCGGGCTCGCGGATAGTTTGGGGTTTCGGCTTTTTCTTTTTGATTTTTGATATCCAACTCAAAGCCGCGACAGAAGAGAGAAGAGGCGTCATCCGGCCCTCTTGAAAAGAAATCCCGATCTTACTCCCATCCATTTTTCTGATGGCCGCCTCTTGAATTTCCGGCATTAGTAAAAGAGAGACTGGAGTCAATTCGCAAGAATCTTTTTGGGCTTCGGAGTTGATGATTTCAACCGCAAACTTTCGGCATTCCTCCAGCGCCATTTCCCAAACCAAGGTTTCAGAGCCGACGGAAACGGGCTGAAGAGGTAAAGCTGGTTCCCCGATCGTCGCCAAGATCAAACTATAGGCGATTGCGGGAATCGGAGAAAAGGTCTTCTGATCGGGATCATCGACGCCAAAGGTATCAAAGAGGATCGCGGGTTTAAAAGATTTGACGATGCGGTCTAAATCCGATTGAAGTGCTTCTTGTGAAACTTCGAGCGCTATCCCTTCTTTTTTAGCGCGCCTTAATAGCTCCCAAGCGCGCAGATTAATCCTAAACCCAACGATTTTACGCATTTTTAACGGGCTTTTTAGATTTTCGCTCGTATTTGTTGGAAGAAGCGGAATTTTTTTGAGAAACGACTGGTTTCTCATCCGGACGCCCGCGCTCATGGCGCAGAGTCCATTCATAAACCAAGGGAGCCGCCACCGCAATCGAAGAATAAGTGCCGACAATGGTTCCAAAAACCATAGCGAGAGCGAAATGGTGAATCACCTTGCCGCCGAAGAAATATAGAATCGAGACGACGATTAGGACAGTGGAGCTGGTGATAATCGTCCGGGAAAGAGTTTCATTCATGCTCTCATCCATCACCTGCCTTAAAGATTCTTTGCGCATGATGCGCAACTTTTCGCGAATGCGGTCGAAAATAACGATGGTGTCGTGAATGGAATAGCCGCCAATCGTTAAAATGGCCGAGACGATCAACAAATCAACATGAAAACCCATCAAGGAAAAAAATCCATATGTGGCGAGCACGTCATGGAAAAGAGCGATAATGCCAGCCAAGCCCCAAATCGGATTTGCGAAGCGAAATCCAAGATAGACGATAATTCCCGACAAAGACAAGACAATCGCCCACAAGGCTTGCTGAAAAAGGTGCTTTCCAACCGCCGGGCCGACGTAGGATTTGCTGTCGACGTGGAAGGTGTTCCCGGACAAGGCCGCCTGGAGATTTTTTAGCTGGGTATCCAGGGCATCGGTCGCTTGCCCATTGAGATTCTGAACGCGAACCATGAAGGTATTGGTTCCGACGTATCTTTGAATCGCCGGATTGTTTAAACCGGAAGTCGTCAGAGCTTTTCTTAAATCCGAAGTGCCGATTTTCTTGTCAAAACTAATTTGGAGTTCCGTTCCGCCCGTAAAGTCGATCCCATATTTAATGCCGCGCGTCATTAAAGACACGACACTGCCCCCCAGCAAAAGCCCTGAAATGGCGAAGAACTTCCAGCGAAGTCCGAGAAAGTCGAAATGAGTTTTAGGAAATAGTTGCATGGTTTATCCGATATTAATTGAGGTGATGTCGCGATTGGCGAGGTAACTTTGGAAAATGAGTCTGGTCAGCCAGACGGCGGTAAACATCGAGATGGCCAATCCCAGAACCAGCGTCACGGCAAAACCTTTGATGGAACCGCTTCCGAACTGGAAGAGAAATATCGACGAGATCAGGGTCGTGATGTTGGAGTCGAAAATCGCGGTAAACGCGCGGTCATAACCGGCCTCAAGAGCGATTCGGACCGGTTTTTGAAGCGCCAACTCCTCTCGGATGCGCTCAAAAACCAAGACGTTATAATCGACCGCCATCGCAATGGTCAAAACCACGCCGGCGATTCCCGGCAAGGTCAAGGTCGAACCGAAATAGCACATGCAGGCGAGCAAAAAAACGAGATTTAAAATCAAGGCGATGTCCGCGATAAGCCCGGCCATACTGTAATAGACCGCCATGAAAATCAGGATAAATACGCCCGCAATGGCGGTCGCAATAAGACCCGCTCTAATGGAATCTTCCCCGACCGTGGGGCCAATGGTCCTCTCTTCAATAATTTTTACGGGAGCGGGAAGAGCGCCGGCGCGAAGAACAATCGCCAAATCTTTCGCCTCATCAATCGTAAATTGCCCTTCGATGATTCCAGAGCCGCCGGAAATGCGGCTTTTAATGACCGGCGCGGAATAGACCACTCCGTCTAGGACAATGGCCATGTTTTTGCCGATATTAGCTCCAGTCAGATTCGAGAAAGCGCTGGCCGCCTCGGGCTTGAATTTAAAAGCGACATCCGGCATGCCGTAGTCTCCGCCGGTTTCAACCCGGGCAGTCTCTAATTGAGCCCCAGTAAGAGGCACATCTTTTGAAAGAAGATAGAGAGAACCGTCTTTTCCTTTAACAAGAGCGTCTTCTTTGGGGACCAGTTTCGCCGCCTCGGTTGAAACGACGATCGTTTTTCCAACAAAGGGGCTGGCCAGTTCCGAAATTTTACCGAGAGCTTTTTGCGCGGCGTCGGATTTATCAACCATCCTAAATTCCAAAAGCGCGGTTTTGCCGATGAGGTTCTTCGCCTCTTCGGTGTTGGTCACGCCCGGAAGCTCGACGACAATCCAGCGATCTCCCTGTTTGGCGATCAAGGGTTCGGCAACGCCGAATTGATCGACGCGATTGCGGATAATTTCGATAGCGCGGTTCAAAGCGTCGGGAACGGATTCTTTGGGATCAAGTTTCGAAACGTCTAATTCCATGAGCAAATAGGTTCCGCCGCGCAAATCAAGCCCGAGATTGAGCAACCAATGGGGCCTCAGCCTTAAAGATTCCAGCTTTTGCCTTTCCGCCGCGCTTTGGGAATACCAATTAATGGAGGGATAAAGAAGAAAAACCGCGAGCGCGACCGCGCCGACGACCAACGCCCATTTCGCCTGAAGCTTAGTCATTTATTTAGAGGCCAATTCCGCTTCATCTTCCGAGCCGGAAGAAATTAATTTCGCGACCGCGCTCCGCGCGACGGTTAGCTTCACATTTTCGGCGAACCGCACTTCTAAATCCGTGCCCTTGATTCCGACAATCGTCCCATAAAAACCGCCATTGGTCAAAATCTTATCGCCCTTTTTGAGGGCCTCGAGCATTTTCTCGTGCGCTTTCTGCTGCTTCTGCTGGGGACGAATGAGCAGAAAATAAAAAATAAGAAAAATAGCGACAATCGGAAGCAAGCTGATCAGTGGATTTCCTTGGGGTTGCATAAAACTCTCCTAGACGTTTATTATACGAAAAGCGGAGCCAAAACGAGCGTAATGGTCGCGAGAAGTTTAATCAAAACGTGCAAAGAGGGGCCTGCGGTATCTTTAAAAGGATCTCCGACCGTGTCTCCCACCACCGCCGCTTTATGGGTGTCCGATTTTTTCCCGCCATGCGCCCCAGTTTCGATAAATTTCTTGGCATTGTCCCAAGCGCCGCCCGCATTATTGAAAAACAATGCCATCAAGATTCCGGCGATGGTGCCCACCATCAAAAATCCCGCCACCGCCTCGGCGGCGATGGTTGGATCAGTATGGGTGATAAAAACACGGAAGACAATTCCAACAAGGACGGGGCCGGCGACCGCTAAAAGCCCCGGAAGAACCATCGCCTTCAAGGCTCCAATGGTCACGATATCGACGCATTGGCCGTAATCGGGTTGTTCGGTTCCTTGCATGATGCCCGGCTTTTCCTTAAATTGACGCCGAACCTCGCTGATGACGGCATATGCCGCCTTCCCGACAGCGCGAATGGCCAAGGACGAGAAGAGAAAAACCAGCATCGCGCCGAAAATGGCTCCAACAAAAACCTCCGGCTTTGAAATATCGACGCTAATTCTATGAGAGGTGTAATGAAACACTTCGTCTAAATACGCCGAGAAAAGCAGAAACGCCGCCAAGGAAGCGGACCCAATGGCATATCCCTTCGTCAACGCCTTGGTCGTATTTCCAGTCGCGTCCAAGCGATCGGTTTTTTGGCGCGTCTGCTCCGGCTGTTGGCTCATTTCAGCGATACCGCCGGCGTTGTCGGTGATGGGACCGAAGGTATCCATCGCCAAAATATAGGCCGCCGTTGAAAGCATTCCCATTGTCGCGACCGCGGTTCCAAAAATGCCGCCTTGCCCCCCAAGAGCTAAAGACCCCAATTTATAGGAAGCCAAAATCGCCGCGCCGATGACCAAGACCGGCAACGCCGTCGACTCAAGCCCGACAGAGACGCCGGCAATCACGTTGGTCGCGGGACCGGTCTCGGAAGATTGAGCGATTTCCTTGACCGGACGATATTTCGACTCGGTATAATACTGCGTGATATAGACAAAAGCCTGGGCCGTCAGAATTCCAATGAGGCCGCAACCGGAATAATACTTCCACGCCTGAGGCGCCTGAGCGGAAGCTAAAAGCCAGTGCGCGGCCCAAACAAATCCAACAGCGGCAAGAATTGAAGAAACCCAATAACCGCGGTTTAAAGCGCTCATCGGATCCTCCTCTCCATTGACTTTAACGATTGAAACTCCAACAATAGAAGCGAGAATCCCCAAACTGCCCGTCACTAAAGGAAAAAGAACGCCCTTAAACCCGAAAAACGGGCTGAGGCTCACGCCGAGAATCATCGCTCCGATATTTTCAGCCGCCATGGACTCAAATAAATCCGCTCCCCTTCCGGCGCAATCTCCGACATTGTCACCCACCAGATCGGCGATGACTCCGGGGTTTCTGGGGTCGTCTTCAGGAATTCCCGCCTCCACCTTTCCCACCAGATCGGCTCCGACATCCGCGGCTTTGGTGTAAATTCCGCCGCCCAATTGCGCGAAGAGAGCGACAAAGGAAGCCCCAAAGCCGTAGCCGACAATAATAAAAGGAATCTGGGAATAATCATAGCCCATTTGTTTTAGCGCCGCAAAAAGCCCGCCGACTCCAAGAATCGACATCGCGGTGACAAAAAGCCCGCTGACCGCCCCGCCCCGTATCGCGGTTTGAAGAGCGCTTCCTAAGGAATCGCGCGCGGCAGAAGCTGTTCGGATATTGGTCCTGATTGAGACCCACATTCCGACATATCCGGCAATCACGGAACAAAGCGCTCCAATTAAGAAGGAAGCGGTAATTAAAAACGCCAGGGTCATCGGAAGAGCGGGATCCTGGGAATTATGCGCGCGGACAAAAGCGTAGAGAATAAAAATCACGGCCGCTAAAACCAAGGCCAAGGCCACAATCGTCTTATTCTGCCGCCGTAAAAAAGCCTCCGCCCCGCTTTTAATGGCGTCTGAAATTTTGCGCATTTCCGGCGTTCCCGTGTCCTTGGCTAAGACCCAGCGAATAAGAGCCAAAGCGACAAATAAAGCGAAAAACGAAACGACAAAGATAATCAACAACTCCGGCTTCATGGATGCGGGGGAAAACATAAGCGGCTCCTTTTTTTAATTAAAGAGAAAAACGTATAACATTAAATCACTTTTTTAACCGAATATCAAATTTATCGGCGAGTATTCGACTACCAGCGCGCATAGAGGCGAATGACGGGGCCCTGGTAAAAAAGGAAAAAGGAGTGAATATCAAGGCCGAAACCGGTAAAGTAATTTGGAGTTCCGCCATTGGAAATCGGCGTCACGATAAAAGTCCCGGCTTCATAACCAACTCCAAGAGCGGTCGGAATATCCCAAAACTGATGATCCCATTTGACTCCAAAGGAAAGATCCGCGTGAGAAATCATGTTAGTAAACACGCTAGAATGAAGAGGATATCCGCCATTAAGCTGTTCAGCATCGGAAATCGTTTGTGAGTCAAGGCGTGCTTGTCCAATTCCAAAACCGACACCCCCGCGCGAAAACAATCCCCAGGCTGAATTTGAATTTGCGGGTTGATCTAAAAATTTCCCAGACAAGGTGTCCCAGCCAAAATCGAATTCAAAAGTTTTAAGCGGATAATTAGGATCATAAACGGAGGTCCCGTTCATGTTGCAAGTATAGTATCCGCATTGCGCGCGAGTGGCCTGAAGGGCGACCGGCAAAGAAAGAGATGAATACCCGAAACTGATGTAACTAATCCCAAGCTCATAGACGGCATCTATGCTGGTATATTGATTGTCAAAGTTAGTCTGGCTGGACTGACCAGGCGCCAAAGCCCCACTCCACGAAGAGGTCCCATAAAGACGGCTTTGTTCGACTCTCATCACCCAATTTTTATATCCCAGGTATCCGATCAAATCCTGGTAGGTCCCGATCGAGTTGAGAGCGTCATTACTCAAGCTGGCATCAAAACCGAATTTAAGTCCGCCTAATTTGTTAGAAACCAAGGTACCCTGATAGCGAGTCAACGAAGTGGGATTAAAGTGATAAGAAATTTCGCCAGGATGATCGAAAACCTGCCAACTCATATCAGGAATTACGTCGATATTGGTAGAAGCGGAATCCTGATTATCGGAATCAGATGAGGCAAAGCCGTCGCTCCATCCGACTCTCGGCAAAAAGAGCAGAAAGGCGAGAAGCGGCAGAACAGATAGAGAGATTTTCTGGTTCAACCGCGCTTTTTGAGCCAATCGGAAAAAGGCTGGGTCTGGCTTGATTTAAACTTGATTCCAGCCTCGATATATTCGATTGTCTGAGAGAAACTTCTCTTAGCCGACGGCACCTGATTTTGGGAAACGCCGAAAAACGCCTGAATCTCTTTTAAATACTGGGGCTCGTCCATTCCGGCCAGGGCCTGAATGATGCGCTCGGCCCCCTTGCCGCCCACTTTTTCCCTTATGAAACTCCAGCGCTCCTGAACAAACTCCCATGCGGCGCGCTGAGACCAAGGGTTTCCCAAAAGCCTGGCTAAAGGCCGCCAGGCGTCTTGACCGCGAATCAGATCTTGGCCGTGAGAATCTTTCTCTCCAATCAAAGCCAAGAGTTTCTGAGTCATTTCTGGCGATTTAAAGTCCGTCATCGCCGCCAAGAAATTATCGCGGACCTCGGGGGTCGCGGCGTTTTGAAAGCGCTCTTGGTAAACGGAGAAATCCTCCCCGCTCCCGTTAAGAGCGTTGAGAGACAAGACCGCAAAAACGATGGTGGGGTCGAGTTTTTCCGGACTTTTGAGATAAAGCGCCAAGTCTTTTTTAACCTTGCCTAAAATTTCAGGAGATGGAGAAATCGTCCCCAAAGCGGAGAGAACCGCCGCGCGGGAAAGGCGCACTTCGTCGGTTTCTCCTTTTTTGACGCGGGCAAGATTCTTCCAATGCCGGCCCAACAACTCTTCGGCAAATTGAGCGAAAAGAGGCCGCTCCTTATCTTTAAGGAGGGTGTAATACAAGGTCTTAAGATAGGCCGATAGATCTTCAAGAATCATCCGGGACGAATCATCTTTTAAAAGCGTCATCGCGTTTAAAAACTCTGAGATCGCGACTTCACCGGCTTTCATCTGGGCCCACAGATCCGCCAAGAAAGCCGAACGCTCTATCGTCGATAATTTCTTGAGGCCATTTTGGAGGAGATTTTGGCGCAGGTTTCCGGACAAGCAAGAGCGGTAATAGCCCGTCGCGTCCGCGTTGGGATAAAGCCAGGAAACCTTGCCTTTGCCCGGCAGGGTCACGCTCATTTCCCGCTGGTCAACGATAAAGCGCGCGGTTTGAACTCCTCTCGCATCTTTATAGCGAATCACGACGGGAATCGTCCACAATTGTCCGGAACCTTTTTTCGTTCCATCAATCATGAAGCGATGATGACTGAGCTTAAGCGCTCTGGAATCTGAATCCAAAGCCTCGACAAAAACGATGGGATAGCCTTCCTGCATCAGCCAGTCTTTTGCCATGCGGTCAACCGGTTTTTGAGAAGCCGCTTTGAGCTGATTCCAGAGATCCGCCGCCTTCGTGTTGGCGTATTGGTATTTTTTCATGTAAACACGCACGCCATCGCGAAATTTAACTTCGGTCAAGAAACTCTCAAGCATTCTCAAAATAGAGCCGCCTTTTTCATATGTCAGCACGTCAAACATCGCCTCAATCTGCGCCGGATCATGAACGGGGGAGCTGACGGTGCGGGTATTTTTTAAAGCGTCCAAAGACAAAGCCGCCCGCCTCTCGCGCTCGAAATTCTGCCATGTCAGCCACTTGGGCCGCTTATGATCGACAACCTTGTAGGCCAGCCAGGTCGCGAAAGATTCATTGAGCCACAAATCATCCCACCAATCCATCGTCACCAAATCGCCGAACCACTGATGGACAATTTCGTGAGAAACGACCTCATCAACCCGCTGTTTGGCCTTGATCGAAGACATCTTTGGATCGATGAGAACGGCGGAATCTCTAAAAAATATCGCTCCCCAATTTTCCATAGCTCCGGCGGAAAAATCGGGAACCGCCACCAAATCCATTTTCGGAAGAGAATAGGGGATTTTAAAGTAGTTGTTTAAATAGCTTAAGGTTTTCTGGGCGGCCTCTAAAGCGAAACCTGTCTGCTTGGCGTCTTCCGGACGGGTCCAAACCGTGATTTTCGTCTTGCCCGCTTTAACGGTCTTGCTTGGAACAAGTCTTGCCACGGCCAAGGCCAAAAGGTAGGTCGACATTTTGGGAGTCTCTAAAAACGCGGTAGTCTTCCAACCATCTCTGACCGAAGAGCTTTTTTCCGGCATATTAGACAAAGCGCACAATTTTTCCGGATAAGAAACTGTCAGCTTAAACGTCGCCTTAAAAGACGGTTCGTCAAAACAGGGGAACATGCGCCGGGCGTCAATGGCTTCAAATTGGGTAAAGGCGTAATTTTCCAGTTTCTCTTTTCCGTCTTTTTCCTTGTGCTTGGCGGTCGACAAGTAAAGGCCGCGCATTTGCCGGTTTAAGGACCCGGAAAATTCCAAAGACAATATCCCGCTTTTGAATGGAGAGGCCTTGGACAAGGAAATCGTCTGCGCCTCGGAATCGGCAGAAACTGAAAGGGCTTCTCCATTAATCTGCGCTTTTTCGATCTTAAGATCGCGCGCATGCAAAACAATCTCCTGAACCTCAGAGCGAACATCCAGCGCGATCTTTTCTTCGCCAGAAAAACCTCCGGCATCGGGATCGACTTTAATTTTGATATCGTAAGTCTTGGGACTCACGTATTTGGAAAGGCGAATAGACGGCTCGGACTCATTGAAAGCTTTGGAAGAATTCATGGGTGTTAAAACTGCGCCTCCTGCTTTTGAAATTTCGGTCATGGCCAGCCTCCTAGTAAATTTATCCTTCCATATATTACCAATTGCGCCGAAGGTTTTGAATCCTTTGAGGCTCAAAAGACATCTAAAAAGCGAAAGAGGCTTGCGCCTCTGCCAGGAGAAAACAAATGAAAAAGGCTTTAAATTTGGAGTTGCCTCATAAAATACTCATCGCCAGCGATTTGGGACCGGCCTCTAAGGCCTTGATGAAATACGCCGAAATCATAAAACCGATTCTCAAACCTCAAATAATTCTCCTTTATGCCCAGCATTTCGAGGTTCCGCCCTATTTTACGGAAGGCCAAATTTCTTTCTTCGCCAAGGAATTAAAAGAGGCGCACAAAACAGCGCGCCAGCACATCGCCCGCTGGGCCAAAGATTTTTTAGTGGACATCGCCAAAATCCAATTAAGAGAAGAGCCGCCGGTAGAAGCGGCGCTTTTGGGCGCGCGGGAAAATCAAGCCGATTTAATTATGCTCGGCTCCCACGGGAGAAACTGGGTCGGACGCATCTGGCTTGGATCTGTCGCGGAAAACGTGCTGAGACGCTCAAGCCTCCCCGTTTTGATTGTCCCTCCCCATGCGGATCTTCATCCCGTCAAAAAAATTCTCTCGCCGGTCGGTTTTGGAGAGACTGGAAAAAACGCGTTAAACCATGCCGCTCTTTGGGCAAAAGCCGCGAAAGCGAAACTAGTCATCTTGCATGCGCGGGAGACAAGCGGCCCCAAGCTGCCTTGTCCCTGGAACGCCAAAGAACTGCCGGTCCAATGCGAAATTGACGAAATTGCGCTTGAGGGAAATCCTGCGGAAGAAATTTTGAAATTCGCGGAATCAGAAAACCCGGATATGATTGTCATGGGTTCAGACGTTAAGAAAACCACTCTCGGCTCCGTTTTTAGTTCAATTACGGAGCGCGTCCTTCACGCCTGCCATTGGCCGATTTTAATCATTCCAAAACCCCAAGGAGACCCGCGTTAATGGACGATCCCTTTCCGCATCACTACGAGACAAACCTGTCCTGGACGCCTGAAGGCCAGGCCTCAATAGAGGCTTCTCCCCGCCCACCTATACTTGCCGGATCTCCGCCCCAGTTTGGCGGAGAAAATCATTGGTGGAGCCCAGAGCATCTATTTGTTTCCTCAATTAACCTTTGCCTTCTCTTGACCTTTAGAACCATAGCGGAAAAATCAAAATTAGCGGTCAAGAATTATCACAGTCAGATCAAAGGCAAATTAGAAAAAACTCCCCAAGGACTGATGTTTACCGAAGCGCTGATGGAAGTCAAGGTATCCGTTCCCAAGGGAGAAAAAGATAAGACCCTGAGGCTTTTGGGGATGGCTGAAAAACATTGTTTAATCTCCAATAGCCTCAAAACCAAGGTCTCAACCAAGGTGGAAGTATCGGAGATTTAATTTATTGAGCGCTATCGGCTTTATCTCGGGCTGGCTTAAATTGCAAAAGGTTTAAAACTTCCCGCCTTCCGCAAGGAAATTCAAGACACTCTTTTGCTTGGCTATGATTTTCCAAAAAATCAGGATGGGCTAAAACCCACTGATAGTCGTTTTTCGCGGCCCCTCTTAAGCCCTCCAAATCTTCTCCCAACCCCCGGTAAAGGTGAAGCAGGGATAAAAATCCCTCATCCGCATTTTGTTCCGGACGCTGAAAAAAATCGATCGCCCGACTAAACCAATTAACCATCTCATAACTTTCTTGAGGATTCAAGCAATCTTGAGGGCTAAAGCCGCAAGCGATGTCCAAAAGATTTTTTTGATAGCCCTCGGGATTGGCCTTGACCGCGTTAAAAGCGTCCTGCCCCAAGGCCAGAGAACGATTCCACTCGCCCAGTTTCGAGCGCAGGGCGATCTCGAGAAATTCAAAGTAGAGGCTCTGCGGATACTTCTGGCGCAATTTTTTAACGATGGACAAAGAGGTCTTATAATCTTTTTTATCCGCCAGGTAGAGAGTCGCGAGAAAAATCGCGGCTTGATCCCGGCTGTAAGGCCCGCGGTCTTCGGCGATGATCAGATGTTCGATGCCGCGCCGTTCATTGGCGTGAAGGCCGCCCAAGAAAGCCCCGGCTTTCAGCAAAAACCCAAAACGCGAAACCTGATAATCGTAACTTCCAAGTCCCAAGTAAGCGTCGTAGTAAGTCGAGTCCAGTCGAACGCAAGCCTTCAGATGAGAAAGGGCCTTGCGCCCGTTTAAAAAAGCCTTAAACCAATGGTGGTGGATAAAATCCCATTCCCCTAATTCTCCCAGGGAAAGGCCGATGATAAAATGTCCTTCCGCCCTATCGGCGCGGCTAGAACTGGCCAACAAGCGCCGGGCGCCTTTAATCGCGAGATTGAGATCGTTTTTAAAGCGCTGTCTGAGCCAATCGGGCGGAGGAATAATACCGTTTTGAGCGGATGTTTCCCACCACAGGGCTCCGGCTTCGGACAAATAGGCGAAAGGATCATTGGGGTTGGCCGAAACGATTTTGGCGAAATCCTGATTCGCCTGATCAAAATTCATGCCGTAAAGATCGGTCAAGGCGGTCTTAAGCTCGGTCGAGGAAGTCGAAATTAAAAAATTCTCGCCGGCATAAAGATGCCCGACCAAAAAGAACAAGATAAAAAGGATAAGTCTTCTCATCTTCTATCTTTTTTCTTTTTATCCTCTAAAGCCCAGGGCCCCCGCCCGCTCTTATTCCAGAAGCTTTGAATATAAGCCCAGCCCTCTTCCGCCGTCTCGGCGATATAAAACAAACGCCGCTCGGCCCAGGAAATGAGCCCCTGATCGGCAAGAAAATCCCAGTCGATGACCCGCTCCCAGAATTCGCGTCCAAAGAGGACAATCGGAAGAAGAGACTTTTTCCCTGTTTGGACCAAGGTCAAGGCCTCAAAAAGCTCGTCAAAAGTCCCGTATCCTCCGGGGAAAGCCACCATGGCCTTGGCGCGCATCATAAAATGCATTTTTCTAAGAGAAAAATAATGAAACTGAAAGCTCAAATCCGGAGTCAAATAGGGATTGGGATCCTGCTCATGCGGGAGAGTGATGTTAAGCCCGATACTTTTAGATCCCGTCTCCCAAGCTCCTCTATTGGCGGCTTCCATAATTCCGGGCCCGCCGCCGGTGACAATGACAAATTCAAGGCCCTTGTCTTTCTGCTGGGCCTTTGAAATCAAAGCGGCAAATTTCTGAGTTTCCGCATAATAGCGCGATTGTCTCAAGCGCATCTTGGCGAAATTAAATTTCTTAATCGACTCTGGATTTCTCGGAGAAGCTTTGAGCTCGTTTTGGGCCGCGATCAGATTTTTGCGAGCCCCTTCCGGAGACAAAATCCGCGCCGATCCAAACACGACAATGGTAGAGCGAATGCGGTGTTCCCTTAAAATCATCTCCGGCTTGAGGAGCTCCAACTGCAAGCGCACGGGACGCAATTCTCTTTTATTTAAAAAGCGCATATCCTCATATGCCAAGGAATAAGCCTTTGAATTTTTAATCTGGCCAATCATCTGCGCTTTCTGCTCGTCACTGGCTTCGCGGTTTAAAGGTTCCATAATTTCCCCTATTATTGTATTTTTAAAATTCTCGGAAGCCAAAGACTAAGGCCCGGAAGATAGGTCACCAAGATAAGAAAAAAGACCAATATCAGCCAAAACGGAAACGCCGCGCGGTAAAGCTCGGGCAAGTTTTTTTCAAAACGGCGGCTCGACAAAAAAAGGTTTAAGCCCATCGGAGGAGTCATATATCCGATCTCAAGATTGAGCAAAAACAGGCTGCCCAGATGAATCGGGTTGATTCCGTATTTAAGGGCGATCGGGACGATAATCGGAACGACGATGATAATCGCCGAAAAGATTTCAACCATGTTGACGACCAGGAGAAAAATATTGAGCAAAATCAAAAATTCATTGGGCCCGGAAATATGGGTTTGAAGCCAGGAAAAAAGGCGATTGGGAATTTCCGCTTCAATGAGATAATTAGTCAAGCCCAAAGCGGTTCCCAAAACAATCAAAATGGCGCCCACCAAGGCCATGCTTTTGACCATCACGCTTGGAACGGCGGAAATCTTGACGTCTCTGTAAATTAGAATTTCGACCACTAAGACATAAAAAGCCATTACCGCCGCCGCTTCCGATGCGGTAAAAACGCCCCCATAGATCCCTCCGATAATTAAGAAAGGCAGGGGCACTTCCCATGCGGATTCCCGGAGAGCGGACTTAAAAGAACTCCACTGAAAAGGAGAGCGCGGCATTTGAGTTCGAAGAGAAACCCGCGCGGCGTAAAGGGACAACAAAATCAAAAGGATGAGCCCTGGAATCAATGTCGCGGCGAACAATTGATTGATGGATATCTTGGCCACCAAGGCGTATAGAATTATCGGCAGACTCGGCGGAAACAAAAGCCCCAAACTCCCGGTCGTGGTAATCAGTCCCAATGAAAATTTTTCCGAATATCCCTGCCGGGTCAAAATGGCGTAGATGATTCCGCCTAAAGCGATAATCGTCACCCCCGAGGCTCCGGTAAAAGCGGTAAAAAGAGCGCAAGCCCCAAGAGAGGCCACGGCAATTCCCCCGGGAAGCCACGACAAAGAAGCTTCCGCCAAAGCTAAAAGCCGCTGGGGGGCGTTTGATTCCGCGAGGAGATATCCCGCAAAGGTAAACAGGGGAACCGCGATTAAAGACGGCATGTCCGCCAAACGGGCGAGTTCAATAATCAAAGCGGCAGATTCAATATGCGCCCAATGGAAGAGAAAAAGAGAAAGCCCCCCCAACAAAGCGAAAATGGGCGCTCCCAAAGCCGCCAGGCAGGATAAGCCTATCAAAAACAAGCTCATCGAATTTCTTCTTTAATGGGGCTTAAGACCCGGATCAAGAAATGAAATCCCACCAGCAGAAACCCAAGCCAAATAATATCGGCCGAGGCCCAGGATGGGAAAGAAAAGTTTCCGATTCTAAAAAGGGCGTGCCCGTAGGTTTTTTCTTCGACGGCGTATTCTCTTGCGGCAAAAGCCAAAAACAAAGCGGCGAGCGCGCCGGAGAGATTAGCGACGGCGGCAAAAGCCTTTGATAAGATTTGGTTCTTGGGCTTGGGCATTTCCCAGGCGAAATGTTTCCCCTGGGAAGCGGCGAAAGCCGCGCCTAAAAATCCCAGCCAGATCACCATATGCCGCAACAAGGGATCGGCCCATAAAATTCCGGAATGAAAAAAATCGCGCAGAACGACTTGAAAGAACGCCAAGAATATCATTAAGGACAATAAGACCACCAAGAGAACGGTCTCAACCAGGGCTAAAGCCCGCTCAATGGGCTTTAGCATGACGCTTGCGGAATGTTTTAAGAGAGTTCTGCACCTGGTCTAAAAATTTTTGCGAATAGAGTTTCCCCACCAAGGCTTCTCTCGCCTTCTGGCCCAAACTCTGATAGAGCTTCATCGTTTGCGAATCAGGACTGGGGCTCATCGTCAGCCCTTCCTTTTCAAGAGAAACCAGAGACTCTTCATTTTCCTTGCGAGAAATTCCGTTGAGCCGCGTCAAGTATTTGAGGCTGACTTTTTTTAGGATTTGTTTTTGAGAAGGGCTCAAACGGTCAAAAGTTTTTTTAGAAATTAAAACGGCTCCCGAGGCATATGCTAAAGGCGCGGGATCGATATACTGGGTCTTCGTAAACCATTGAAGGGCGGTGACCGCCAAGGGAGGGCCGTAGACCGTGTCGATCATGCCGGTTTGAAGAGAAGTCATCACGTCCAACTCCGAGAGAGGAATCGGATTGATTCCCAAAACCTTAAAAGCCGCTTCGGCGATGGGGTCTCCCTCCCAAATCCAGATCTTGTCTTTTTTGAGGGAATCTATGCCCGAAAATGGATGTTGGCTAAAAAAATGCACAAAACCCAGATCGCTCCAGCCCAATAAAACAAAACCGCCTTTCAAAAACGCCTGCTCAAATTGAGCGCGGAATTTTTTCCTGATGAAATCAATTTCCGAGGCGTTTTTAAAAAGCCATGGAGAATCAAGGACGCGAACCTTGGGAGCGATTTCCCCGAGCCCGAGCCCGGTAAACCCGCCCGCCTGCATTTCTCCGATCCGAATTTTTCTCAAAACGTCTTTCTCGTCTCCGGCGACGCCCCCGGGGTAAATTTTGAAAGAGACCTGGCCCTGGGTTTCTTTTTTTAGCTCCTGATTTAAGTCCTTCATCGTGTTCATCCAAGCGGAACCTTCCGGGGCCAATGTCGCGAATTTAATTACGACAGGGTCCGACCACAGCCAAACGGGGCAAAGACCGATGAAGGTCAAAGATAAAACGATTTTTTTAAATTTAGAAGAGTTCATTTTCTTTCTCCAACAAATGGGCCGCCTTTTCCTTGGCGACTTCATCGGATAAACGGGCATTCGGCAATCGGCCGGCAGGCAGGTCTTTAACTTTCTTAAGCAAAGACTCAAACAAAGACTGGTCCTGAACCGCGACGGCGTAAGACTGGGCTTCCAAAACATATGCCATCAGATACTCTCCATGATTGAGAGTCTGGGCTTGGTCAAAGTAGGCCTTCGCCTTTTTGGGATTTCCCCCAAGCATGGGCGGCCGGGAATCATAGGTCCCAAAGAAAAGCTCCGGTCCGGCAAAATAATAGCCGGGATTAATTTCTTTGACTCGCCGCATTATTGCCTCGACTTTTGGCAAGGCCGCCAAGTTGTCTGGAGAATCTTTCTTAAGATTAATTTCTCCCGCCCAATTAAAAGCGGCCCAGAAAAGCGCGGGAACGTCTTTACGCGAAGCGTTTTTTAGCTCTTTTAAGAGAGCCGCCAAACTCTCGGTCTTGATATTTTTAAACTTCCCGCGATCTGACAAAGCTCTTAAAGCGTAATTTCTCCCTCGGCGATAAAAACCTTGAGCGCGAACGGAATTTGAATCTTCGATAAAGAGAAAGCTGTAGCCGGCAAAACCCTGGGCGGCCAAAACCAGCAATGAAGCGTTGTGCGGGCTGTTGTAAAGCAGCTCTTCGAGAAGTTTGAGTTGGGATGGAAACGCGTCCTTGGCGAAAGCCGGATCGGACTCATCATAGAGCGCTCCCACTCCGCCTTTAATGACTTCAGCGGTCGAGCGCACGGCAATAGGGCGCAAGCTACAGGCCGAAGCCAAAACGAGCAAAATCGGCAAGAATTTTTTCAATTGAGCAAAGGTTCCAAGGATTCTCTGATTTTTAAGAATTTTGGAGCCGAGTTCCAGGGACCGCGTTTCCCGTAGAATTGGAGAACTCCTCCGTTGAGCTTGGCCCCATACATCGTTTGGTCGACTCCCAAAAACCATTGGATGGATTTCCTTAAGGCGGACACCTTTTCATGCATCACGTAGAAGTTTCCATCCTCAAATTGAAGCAAACACACCGAAGCTTCTGGCCGCGGACCAGGTTGATAGACGGGAGCGAAGACAAGGGACTCAATGGTAATCTTATCCACCGAATCATAAAGCGGCCGGAGTAAATCATCCGCGACAATTTTCGCCTGAACCCCTTGGGGATCGTCTAAGTCTTTCACCCAAACGGCGTCGTTTTTAAGAGAAATAAAATAGCGATGAGAAGGAAAAACGGCGGTTGCGCCCTTTGCCAACTCTTCGCGAGAATAAATACGGGTAACGCCCTCTTGGCGAAATTCCGTCCAAAGGGAGCTGTCAGATCCAATTTGGACCGCGACCTTGATTAAATCGTCTCCCACGGGGCGGGAAATAAAGGCCGCCTTTTTAGGAGACGTGAAGGCGTTTACGTTTAATTCCAAAAGCAGCTTTGGAGAAGAATTGGGAGTCGCGGCTAAAACGGAAGGCGCGAGGATTAGAGCGAAGGCGAAACAAGAGATTATGTTTTTCATTCTTTCATTGTATAAAAGTTCCGCTAGACTTTTCTTTAAACTCTTGTTAGAATTAGACAAGCCCGCAACTGGAGGAATACAATGAAAAAAAAGATTCTCGCGGTAGCCGCTTCTCTCTTAGCGACCGGTTTTATTTTCGTTTCCGCCTTCGCTCAGGGAGAAATTGCGCCAAGCGCTTCTCCTTGGTATCAAAAACTCCTCTCGATGCCGCAGAAATTTCGCTTTAAATCTTCCGCCAAGGCGTTACTTTCTAATTCCAGTTCCAAGGGAAGTTTCGGCGCGCATATCATGCCCATCAATTTTCATGCCTTCTCCTTGGCGCCGGCCAAAGCCGGAGCCCCCGCCAAAGTTCTTTTGTCCTATTATGGAGGCCCTCTCCTCACTCATGTCAAAGTTGTCGTGGTTTACTGGAATAAAGACGTCGCTTTTCAAGATCAGCTTCCGGGCTTTTTCGCCAACATCACCCAAAGCCCTTTTTTTGATTGGCTAAAAGAATATCGGACGCCTTCTCAGTCCATTGAGCGCGGTTCTTTAGAGGCGATGCATCTCTCTCGAAAAGCCCCTTTTAAAAATCTGATTAAGGATTCTGAAATCCAAGCTCAATTGACGAGAATGATCAAAGCCGGTTCGGTGCCTCCCGCCGGCAAAGACACCTTGTATATGATTTATTTCCCGCCCCAAATGCAAATTGATTTGGCCGGGCAAAAATCCTGCGAGGTCTTCTGCGCCTATCACAACAGTTTTCTCAAAGACGGGGAAGAAATCAATTACGGGGTCATTCCCGATCAAGGCGGCGCATGCGATGGGGGTTGCGGCCCTAGCCCGTCTCGATTTGACAATGAGACTTCCGTGACATCTCATGAATTGACCGAAGCCGTAACCGATCCCGCCGTGGGGCTGGTCCAAGGCTCTCAACCCGCTTATCCTTTGGGATGGTATAACGCCTCCGCTGGAGAAATTGGAGACATTTGCGCCGACAAACAGGGAACTGTCGACGGCTACGTCGTTCAGAAGGAATGGTCCAACTCAAGACAGACTTGCGTCAGCTCCTCAAGCGACCCTGGTTCGCCCATTCAATCGCCCAACTAGAAATGGGGACAGTCCCCTTTTCTTATTTTGAGGAATTTCCGGCCAAAGATTCCGCGCGCTGAATAAAAATCCGGTATCTTTGAGAAAGATTGGGATCCTGATTTAAAAGGGCCGCGCTCTTAAAATCCGAAGCGGCATTTTCATATTGCCCCATCTTGGTATAGGCCGAAGCCCGGTTTCGCCAGTAGCGGGTGGCCATGGGGCTCAGTTCGATAGCGCGGCTAAAAGCCTCAACCGCTTTGGGATAATTACCGAGGGCGAAATATCCCAAGCCAAGGCCATTATAGGTCTGAGCGCTGGCCGGGTCTTTCTGGACCGCCAAAGAATAATTATCGAGGGCTTTCTGGAAATCTTTTTGAAAATAGCGAACATTGCCGCCCAAAAAGTAGGCGCGCGCGTTGTTGGGATCCAGATTTAAAGCCGCGGAAATCTCGGAGAGAGCGTCTTGATACTTCTTGCGAATAATCAGCAAGGACGCGAATTCAAGGCGGTAAGAAACGTCATGCGGAGCCCCGGTAATCGCGCTCTCGAAATCAGATTGGGCCGAAGCATAGAGATGATACGCGATATAGGCTTCTCCCCGGGCGGCCAGAATCTGGGAATTGGAAGGCAAAACATCCAAGGCCTTGGAATAGCGCGTAATCGCCTCGTCAAAGCGCCCGGCGTTGGCGTCGGCGTCGGCTTTGATGAGCAAAAGATAGGGATCGATTTTATCGGTGGGAGACAATGGCGCCGCTTCGGCAATCGCCCGATAAAAATCGTTTTTCGTGTCATGCGGAACGGCAAAACCGATTTCAGGGGAATGCGCCAGCGGAATTAAAAGGTTCGCCGCCCGATAATCCTCATGGGCCTGCCGGTAATGATGGGAAGCGGCATGGGCGACGGCCTTGGCCAAATAGAGCTGGGATTTTCTCAAGCCCAGGATAATCGCGCGGTTGAGATTGTCGATAGTCTCCCGCGCTTTATGGATATCCAGATACGACAATCCCAGCTGGAAATAAGCCTTGGGATATGAAGAATCAACTTCCAAGGCCTGATTGCAAAAGGGAATCGCTTTCTCGGGTTTTTTAAGAACCCGCCAAGCCTCGCAAGCTCCGGTTAAAGCCCGCTTCGATCTCGGCTTGATTTCCAGGGCCTTTTGGAATTCTCTTAAAGCTTCTTTCGCGTCGCCAGCGGCTCCCTGAGAGCGAGCCAGCTCAATCAGATAAGAGGCATTTTTTTCGTCCAAATCGGCGGCCCGGCCAAAAAATTTAACGGCATTGGCATAATCATTGACCCGCCAATAGAGAAGCCCCTTGGCGTAATAAGCCGGGGCGTATTTCGGGTTTTGGGCCAGAATCGCATCCACATCTTTAAGCCCGTGGACAATATCGCCTAAACGCGAATAGACCTTGGCCCGGGCGCTTAAGACCAGTTTCGGGTCTTCTCCCAGTTTTAGAGAATCGCCCAAGGATTTTAGCGCCCCCAAAAAATCCGACATCTTGTATTGGACCACCCCGAGATTGTATTGATAGGCGGGCGATTTCGGATTCAGAGAAACGGCCTTTAACAGATCTTTAAGCCCGGTTTCTTTTTGATTAAGCATTTCCGCGACGACGACGCCGCGATCGTTATAGGCCTTGGCGTTTTGCGGTTCGGCTTCGATGGCGGCGTTTAAATCCGCCAAAGCCTTTTCCGGATGATGGGTGGAAGCGTAAAGCCCGGCCCGGGAAAGGCGAACAAAGACGTCCTGCGGAGAAATCCCCACTGCCTGGTCTAAATCATCCAAGGCCTTATCATTCTGACCTTGTTCTTCTTCAATTTGAGCCCTTAAGGCCCACGGAGTCGGAGAACTTGGCCCCATTTCAATGGCCAAGCTCAAATCCTTAAGCGCGGCCTTAAAATTTCCATCGTTTTTTTCCAGGTTCGCTCGCCTTAAAATCGCGGTCAAGAAAATTTGCGCGCACGGAGCTTTTAAACACAGGCTTTCGCTGACCGCCTTGGAATAAGCGAGATTGGCGGCCTTGATATTTTTATTTTGGGCGAAATAATCTCCGATTTGAATGGCTTGGGGCGGAGAAAGCCAATAAAGGCTAAGGGCCTTGCGATAGTCTTTTTCCGCCTTTGATTTTTTACCAGATGCGAAATAGGCTTTGGCTCTCTCCAAATAAGGCTTTTCATCCCCGCCCGCTTCTTGGACGGCGCGGTCTAAATTTTCGTAAGCGGCAGCGCTCTGTTTTGCGGCGAACTCAAGGCGGGACAGCGCCAAATACGGGCGATCGTCGTCGGGATTGAGTTTCAAGGCCTTTTCGTAAGCCTCTCCCGCCCGCTTTGAATCGCCTTTTTGAAACAAAATGTTTCCTAAAAGAATATAGGCCTCGATATCCGATTGGTTTTTTTTCATCACTCCAATGAGATCCTTCAAAGAGGCGCCCAATTTCTTTTCCTTATATAAGATGAAGGCCCTCTGATAAAGGTAGAGAGGCGACGGTTCGGCCTCGATTTGGAGCGCGTCATTGATATCGCTAAAAGCCTCCTCATACTTTCCCAGAGATTGGTAGGCCAAGGACCTTCCGGCCAAGACCTCGGGGGTTTTAATTCCGCGGCTAAGCGCCTCGGCATATGCCTTGAGGGCCAAGGCCCCCTCGCCCCGAATTTCAAATGAGATTCCGGAGGCCAAAAGCTCTCCCGTGCGCATCTGGGAAAAAGGAGTCGAGTGATGAGCGAATATCCAATTGGCGCCCTTAAGCGCATCTTCTATATTCCCCAAATGCTCTTCAATGGAGGCCTCAAGCCCCCGCGAGCGCAGCCAATCGGGATCGGCTTTGATGGTCTCTTTGGCATAAACCAGGGCTTTGTTAAAATGAGTATCTAAATACATCTCCACAGCCCTTTGATACAGGCTGCGGGGGCGGTGAGGATTACTCGCCCAGGCCGGCGCGGATAAAAAGACCAGCGGCAAAATCCAAAGCCCTATTCTTAGTCTTGATCGCATAACATCTATATAAAGACAAATTATTAAATTTTTAAGTCATAACCAAGGAGCCGCAGGGGCAAAAGTAAAAAAATGGTAAAAAAACGCCGGACGCCTTGACAAATTCAGGGGCTGGGGTTAAGCTTATAGGGTAGAGGAGAATTAGACTATGCCAATCATTACCGTTCCAAAAATTCTACGCGAAAAGCTCACCGAGGAAGGCGCCGACGCCCGAGTTTCCGTCATTAATCAGTCCGACAAAACAGTCAAGGAAGACGCCCTCATCTTCCTTGAAGAGCGCTTCGAGCGGCGCTTGTCCGATGTCAAGGCCGAGATTATCAAGTGGATGTTTATATTCTGGGCCGGACAGATCACGGTTCTGACTGGTATTTTATTCGCTTTTTTTAGGAGATAGAGGCTGCCATGGCAACGATTATATCGAACTCTCCGGTACCGGGACTTAAGATTTCAAAGGTGGGAAATAGCCGCAAGAAAAAAAAGAAGGGCGGCGGGCTTCTCGGTTTTGGTTCCAAGGCCGCAGAAGAAGCGGGTAGTCTTGTCCGCGCGCGAGCGGCCACATCAGTTTTATCGGCCGGGGCTTCTCCCGCCGTAGGAGCCGTCGCGCGGGCGGCGCTTCCTTTGGGGGCCAAGATTTTCATGGGCCTTATGCTTGGCATCGCCGGTTTTGGGGTTTATTCGGCAAGGCAAGCCTTTAACCATCGTCCCGTCATTCCTGCGGCTTCGCCCAGGGTTTTTGCGCCAAGGCCCGCACCACAAGTTGCATCGCCCCAGGCCGAGGCTTCTCCAAAAAATCTCCCAGGCGATAATCAAGGATACAGTTCCTTAAACATGGTGCGAACGGGGCTTCCCGAAATGCAGGCGCCGCCGGCCGCGCCCGCACAGGCCGCGGCCGCGCCGCCTCCGGCCCAGCCTTCTTCTCCCGCAATTCCCGATATGTCGGCTTTAACCCAGGCCGCCAAAGCCGCCAAGGGCGGCAGCCCCTTTGACTCAAAGATTGGCCAACTTGACAGTGCCATGCCGTCTCTTTCCGGCAACGGCCCCGGCCTTTCCGGCGGCGTCGGCATGCCGTTTCAAAAAATGAATCCGCCCGCCTTTTTGCAAAAGCCCAAACCCATGGCCATGGCCCAAACGGCGCCCTCGATGGGCATGGCCCACGGCGCCGGGTTTGGCGGCGTGGGGCACGCTTTTAGCCAGGCCAGAAACGCCGCAGCCTACGGAAACGCGGCGGCCAATTCCAATGGCGCGGGCGCGGCTTATAACTCCGGAGCCCAATTTGACAGTCCCATCGGCCAACCCGCGACCATGGGTTCGCCTCAAGGCATCGGATCGGGTTCCGGGCTCCTCGGCGCCGCCGATGCCAATCCATCGACTAATCCCAACGGCAGCGGCTCCCCCTCCAACGGCGGCGGTGGTGGAGGCGGAAACAGCTATCAATGCTCGCAAGACCCCTGCTCCCCCGGTTGCCCCAACGCCAATAAATGCACCAACCCCAACGGCGGCGGCGGAACCAATGTGACGCCAAATCAAGACCTCATCAACATAGCCCAATATCTCTTGCTGGCGGCGACAGCTCTCGTTCTTATTGCCTCTATCATGGCAAAATCAAAGACCCCTTGGGTTCTGCTAGCGGCCAAGTGGATGGGTTATATCGGAGCGGCTATGGCTGCGGCCGTGGCCGTCATTGGAACTGTCCTCTTGACTCAGGGGCAATACTTGCAGGGAGCCATGTTCGCCCTCGGAGGAGCGGCGCTTGCCTACGGCGGCTATTCCGTCGGCTCCGGCGCGTCAGACGCATACCAGGCAGCTGCAGATCAGGAGTGGTTAAACGGTGATAATTGGGCGCAGCAGATGCTGGGTCAAAATATCTTTAACTCCGGAAGCTTTGATGGCTCCGGGTTTGGAAATTATGGCTACGGGTTTGGTGGAGATTACGCTGGCGGGACTGCTGGTTCCGGATACCTAGGGGATGCCACAAACATACAGGATCCTCTTGCATCACTGAATCCCACTACTGCTCAAGCCCAAACTACTGCAATGAACTCTTGGATGGGTGGCGCGAACACGCCAACAAATTTCACACCAGCGTTTAATAACGGGCCAGTAAATCTTAACAATCCGGATCTTAGTTTGAATATGCAGACTCCAAGCCCAAACCCCTTCACTAGCACTCCTTCCATGGCGTCTACTCCTCCAACTCCTGTAACGCCAAACACCGAGATATTAGGAGGAACTACTACTCCAACTACAGGAACTCCTTATCTTGGAGGGAATGGGGTGACCTATAGTGTCGACAATACGGGGGGACTGACTCCAATGCAATTCGGCCCCCCGGAAGGCGTTAATCCGAGTGTTGGAGACAATAGTCCTCTTCTCAACACAGCTGACCCACCAACGCCTATAGAACAAACACCTTCTCCAGTCGTCGCACAAACTCCACAAGGTCCAGCTTTTCAAGATGGAACAGAACCTGGAGGTTGGAACTATACAAATCCGCCCGCAGATGCCCCTAATCTTGGGACTACAACCGATGGTGGCACGCCGGGAGCGGGTGCCACTCCCACCGCCAGCGGTGATTCCATGACAACTTCTAACAACTTAAATTCTACCGCCAGCGGTGATTCCATGGCAACTTCTAACCCCTCAAATCCTACCGCCGGTAGCGGCTCTCAACCAAGTGGGACACCCTCAACGTCCAATCCCAATGGAACGTTTAATGCGCAGAACGCCCTTAATCAATCATCGAACGCAAATACCGGTGGCTTGGGCACCCCTAACTATGCTCAGAACGGCAACTATGGTACCGATCCCATGGGTCAGGCAATCCGGCCAGGCACTAGTTCGCTTAATACAATGATTAATGGTGAGTACAATAGTGGTAGCATAACTCTTAACGCTAATGGATCGCTTACGGGAACTGGAGATTTTGCTAACGGCTGGTCGCAGTCCGATCTGTACAATATATACTCCAACCGCCTTCCTTGAGCATGTCCCGCCTTTAGTTGATGAATTGGGGACAGTCCCCATCTTTCCATCTGCTAAACTATATAGGAACGGAATCAAGCTATGCCTATATTCGACCCCGTCTTTTCCGCGCTCAATAAAGCGGGAGTGCGCTATGTTGTCGTCGGAGGGCTCGCCGTCGTCCTTCATGGATATGCGCGCCTAACCGCCGACGTGGACATCGTCTTGGATTTGGAGCCCGCCCAAACGAAAAAGGCCATGCGGGCGCTCAAAAAGCTTGGGTTAAAAGCGCGGGCTCCAGTGGATCCGGAGGCTTTCGCCGACCCCGTTCAAAGAGAATCGTGGGTCATCAATAAAGGCATGACCGTCTTTTCCCTGTATTCTCCGGAAAACCCTCTTCTCAGCCTGGATTTGTTCGTCCGCGATCCCATCCCGTTTAAGCGCTTGTGGTCGCGCTCGGAAAAGATTGATTTAGGCGGCGCTTGGGTTCGCATCGCTTCCATTGACGATCTCATCGCGATGAAAAAGATCGCCGCGCGTCCCCAGGATTTTTCGGACATTGAAGCGCTCAGGGCGCTGAAAAAACGAGCCCGCGGTCGAAGAAAAATATAATGGCTAAAAAGAGGGGCTGGCGCTTAGGCTGGGAAGATTTAAGGAGGCGGCAATTGACCGCGGGGCAAGACGCTTCTCCCGCCCAGCGCCTGGCTTGGCTGGAAGACATGATCGCCTTGGCGCACAAAAGCGGCGCCTTGCCGCGCGTCCGTTTCTCGCCTGACAAGCGAAAGTGAATTGGGGACTGTCCCTATCTCGCCAAAAAGAGCTTTTTAAGCGCGGTTTTTTCTTCTTCGTTAAAAAATCCCGTTAAATAAAGCGCCGCGGGAAATAAAGCCAATAAACCCAGTCTCAACCCCAATCGGCCTTCCCCGACGCCAAGCCCCATCCCATGGGCAAAAGCGAGAATTAAAAAGACAACGCCCGCCAAATGTAAAAGCCTTTTCCATTCATATGGAATCGGGTAAAGTTTGCGTCCCAGAAAGTAGAGAAAAAGCGCCATCGCGGCATAGGCCGCCAAGGTGGCCAAAGCCGCCCCCATCATGCCCCAGCGGGGAATCCACAAGAGATTGGTCCCGATATTGACCAAGGCCCCCAAGGCCGCGGCGTAGGCCACATATTCGCTTTTCTCCGCCAAGGTCACCGGAGCCAAGAAATTGACATAAATGCCGTCGAAAAGATATCCCAAGGTGACTATCGGAACCAGGGATAGCCCCGACCAATAAGCCGCAGGAATGAGGGATTTCCCGCCAAAAACGGGCGGCATGACCAGATAGGCGATCAAAAAAGCGATCCCCAAAAAAATCAGCGAAGCGATGAGAGCAAAGTAAGTCAAAATTCGGGCGAATAAATTCCTCGCAGCGGGATTTTTCGCCCTTTGAAGGAAAAACGGCCGCCAAGCGGAATCAAACATATTGACCACCATCATCATAAAAATTCCAAGGCGGTAATTGGCTTGATAGATTCCGACTGTCGCGTCATTGGTCATGAACTTGAGTATGGGCCTATCAATGACCTGAACCATCATCGCCGACAACCCGGCCGGCAACAGAGGCAGTCCAAAGCGCAAAAGTCTGATCCAGATATCGCGGGAAAAGCGCAGCCTCAACTCGGACCAGGAAAAGGGAAGAATCAAAACGAAGGTCAAAACCGAGGAGATAAGCCCGGCCCAGAAAACCCCCTCCACCCCTTTTTTTAAAGTCACTAAAAAGACGTAGCTTAAAACGATATTAGAGGCGATATTGACAATTTTAAGCCCGGCATACAACGCGGGGCGATGGTTCATCCGCAACCTGGCAAACGGAGTCAACGCCAAAGCGTCAAAAGACAGAATTCCTATCGAAATTAAAATCAGTCTTCGGTCCGCGATAGCGGCCACCCTTGAAATCCAAGCCGCCTTTCCGAAAAGAAAGGCGGAAAAGACAAAACTCGTGATCAAAACCGACCAAAAGGCCGTTGAAAAAACCGCTATGGCGCCAAACTCCTCCTCAGTCTTGTAATAACGCATAAACGCGAAAGAAATTCCGTAGCCATAAAGAACGTTGAGAAAAGCCAAGTAAGAAAAAAGGGTCGCCACAATGCCGTAATCCGCGGGGGAAAGGGCATGGGTATAGAGAGGCAACAGAAAAAAATTGAGCAGACGCCCCATCACCGTCGATAAGCCGTAGATCAAGGTCTCGCGGCTAAGGGCCTTCAATTCGCCAATCACTTTTGGATTCTAGCAAAAGCGGAAAGGGCTTGACGGACTGGCGGCATTTGAGTCAAGATATGAAAGCGTCAGCCGACAACGGCTTAAATAAAAGAAAGACAAGGATAAATTATGAAAAAAAATTACGCGCTCGTTTCAATCTTGATTATTGGAAGCTTTTCTTTGCCCGCTTTTTCAGGCGTCTTTAGCTCCCAGCCTTCGGATCAACAAATCGAAAACGTCCTCAAAGCCCACCCCAATTTAATTTTGAACGTTCTGCGCGATCACAAGTCCGAGCTTTACGACATTGTCAGCCAAGCCTTCCAGGAAGAGCAAGCCAAGCGGGAAAAAGAGGCCGAACAACAGGAACAAAAGGAAGAAAACGAGGCCTTTAAACATCCCTATCAACCTGTCATCAACAAAAACACGATGATTAGCGGAAATAAAAACGCGAAATATACCTTGGTCGAATACTCCGATTTCCAATGCCCTTATTGCGGACGCGCCTTCCCCACAGTTCAAGCTCTCAGAAAAAAATACGGATCCAAAATGCGCTTTATTTATAAAAATATGCCGCTCCCCATGCACCCGCAATCGATGCCGGCGGCCGAATACTTCGAGGCGGCGGCTCTTCAGTCCCGCAAGAAAGCTTGGCTCTTTAACGACAAGATGTATGAAAATCAATCGCGGCTGGGACCGGGATTTTACAAGCAGACCCTCAAGGAATTAGGTCTCAACGTCAAGCAAGCGGAGAAAGACGCGAAGTCTCAGCGCGTTCAAGACATAATTCAAGCCGACATCAAAGAAGCGGAGAAATTTGGATTTACCGGAACGCCGGGGTTTCTCTTAAACGGAGTGCCCATTCGCGGCGCTTATCCCGAGGAAAAATTTATTTCGATTATCGATCGCCTCAAACTTCGGGGAAAAAAGTCGGCTTCCTCAAAAACGGCCTCCCAAACCTCCGGGGATTCTGGCGCCAAAAACTAATTCTTAAGACCGCACAAGAGAGCGTAGTGGTAGGGGAATTTTCGTTCTTTGAGGACGGAAAATCCAAAATCAAGAACGCGCAAACGCCCCTCTTGCGGGGAATAAACATGATCCCGCGGCGGCCCGACCGGGCGCTCTATTTCCGAGTTCCAATCGACAAAAAGAACCCTGCCGGAAGGCTTAAGAAGCGCTTGAATCTCTTCCATCGCCCGGTCTCCCAACTCATGAAGGACGTTTAGGGCTAAAACCCCATCCGCGGTTTTTTTAAGACGCGAATATTTCTCGTCTTTAGTCCACAATGCCTGGACATTTTTCAAAGGACTCCGGGCTAAGTTCTCAGAGAAAAATTCGAGCATCTTTTCCTGTTCATCAACTCCGAGGACCGAGATTTCGGGACACAAAGCGGCGATCTCAATGGCGTAAAGCCCCGTTCCCGCGCCGAAATCGATTAAAACCCCTTTGGGCTCAAGCCCCAAAAGAGAAATTAAATCCTTGGGCGGAAGATAATCAAAGCGAGTCCGGTCATTTAATGACGCGGCGCGCTCCGGATTAAAACGCTCCGGCTGACGGGCTCCATGTCGATCGTGTTCCACGGCTCAATACTATTTCCCGACAGTCGATATCTTGCACAGGGTATAGGCCGGGCAATAGCGAAAAACGCCGGTCAAGACGGGAATAATCCCAATCAGCCCCCACCAGGTTTTAGGCCCCCAGAATACAAGCGAGATTAAAAACAACCCGACCACAATCCTCAACCAACGGTCCCAGCTTCCCACATTAACTTGAATCATAAGCCCTCCCTTTAATCTTTAGATGCCGAAAACCCAAAAAGGATTCACCGCCTTGGCCCTCGGCCGACGACGACAGTCCCCTGAACTCGGGAAAAGAAAACAAGAATCGCCAACACGCAGGCTAAAAACCCCATGGCCATCAGCGGAAGACCGAAGGTAATCCCGATGACGGTCAAGGTCAAAACCAAACCAGCCCCCATCATCGCCAGACCAATCAAAGCCAACAGAACGCTCAACGCCGCCTTGGACAAGAATCGGCCGAGCCGGGAATGAGGGAGAGGTCTTTCCTCAAAAAAGGGGCCCTTCAAGTCCTCATCTACAATCTCGGCTTCCACAATCTTGGGAGAAGCCTCTTCGGGGCGTTTAGGAAAATATTCCATTTAATTAATTGATCAGGGTATGCCCGTTTTCTCTTAACCAGCGCCTCTGGAGTCTATACTCCGGACAAAATTGTTCAACCCTCGCCCAAAATTCTTTTGAATGATTTAAATAAGACAAATGACAGAGCTCGTGAATCACGACATAATCCCGAACCTCGGGCGGCGCCAAGACAAGCCTCCAGTTAAAATTGAGATTTCCTTTTTGCGAGCAACTCCCCCACCGGGTTCTTTGCTCCCGGATGGCGATTCGCCCATAGCGAACGCCCATCTGAGAAGACCAATACTGGACCGAGGAAGAAAGAATCTCCCGCGCCTTTTGGCGAGAAGAAAAATCCTTGTTGACCGGTTTTGCGATGACCAGGGCCGGAACAGGCAAAAAAATTTCCCGCAAATCTTTTTTCAAGCGGTTTAAGAAATCGCGCGCTTCTTGAACGGACGGCAGAACCTCCGGCAGATTCATGGATTATCTCCAGGAATATTCCACGGTATAGTCGATTTTGGAAGAGGAGTTTTTCTTGACTGGAATTTCAAAGACAATGGTCTGCGCGTCTTTTTTCTTCCATTTCTGATCAGAAGAAATAATCTTCCATTTTGACCAGCGATAGAGATGTTCAATGACCTTAACCGAAACGTCGGAGTTTTTCCGGTTTGTCAGCGTAATTTCAAAGCCTTCCTTGGTTTTCTTGGGCCCGGTCTCAAACAGAACGCGCTTTCTCTGACCGAGAACGTCAAAAGCCCCTCCCACCGCGACGGATAATTTCTCGTTTCTGGGCGTCGCCGGCAAAGAATCGGACCCCAGCCATTCTAAGGAGCCGCTTTTGTCTTTTTGATAGACCCGAATCTTCCCCGGTGGAAGAGGAAATCCCAAATTTGAGGCCTTGGCATTTTTCAATCTGAAAATGACCTTTACTTCTCCTTGACTGTCCGCCCCATAGTCAGGATTGACCCTGGTGTAAACGCTAAAATTTCCGCTTAAATCCGCAGCGTCATAGAGGTATATTTTTTTAACCGGAACCCGAAAGGCTTCTCCCATTGAAACGCGCACGCTTCCATTTTTGAGATGAACAAAATCCGGCAGGGGATAAAGATGGTACTCAAATAAATTTTGGCTATTGCCGATGATTCCTTGGGGCGCTGCCGCCATCGCGCGAAACAGGGGGCGCGGGCTTGAGACCGCGGCGGGCAAGGCCTGATGCGGCTCTCCCGCGACCAAAAGGATATGAGCCTTTTTAAAATCAATTCCAGATTGATTGTTCAAATCGGCCCAAATTTTTAAGTCCATTAAATTTGATGACTCATTGAGAACGGCCGCGTAGTTGGCTTCCCAAGACAGATCTCGGGTCAGGTAACTAAACTCAAAAAGATACTTTCCTGAATTTCTCGCTTTCATTTTCCAAGAGACGGAAGGATTAAAGCCTTCTTTAGGTGAAGAAGGAATCACCCAGGTTCCCCGGGGGTTAAGATAGACGCGCTTAGCAACCTTAAGCGCCGTCAGATTATCTCGGGCTTCCAAGAGAACGCCTTTTAGGGTTTCGGATTTTTTATTCTCTTTGAGCTCGACCTCCTTGCCGATGAATTTCTCGAGAATCTGAGAAGGGTTTGTCCATCCGCCGAAAAAATTTTGTTCCAGCGCCTCCACCTTATTTCCTCGGTCCTTGGGCGCAATCAAAACGCTGGAAGGCTTAAACCCCCATGGAACGGGAACCAGAGGCGTATCAGAAATTCCGGCTTTAAGCGGAAAAGACAACTCTTTTTTAATGAGAGCGCGCTGGTCTTGATAGATGGTGATATCGGCGGCTTGAGCGCGAAAGGACAAGAAGACAAACGGCAAGAACAAAAACATGAAAAAGGCCTATCGCAAAGAGATCACAGAAATCGGGCCGGATTTGACGAACTGTTGGCCATAATCAGTATCTATCTGCAAATATCCGTTACGAGCGTCTTCAATGTCTTGAATAGTGGCATGGACAATGCCCGCGTCGGCTTGGATTCCAGAAACGCTCAAATCCCCGGGACCATTGATAGCGTAAGTCACAAGGCGGCTTAAAATAAAAGGATATTGGGGGTATTGAGGATGCTTAAATTCAAAATGGTCTATATTATAGAGGACTTGAATCTTGTTATTGCCGACCAACATCGCTTGAATCTGAAATTTTCTCCCGTTATTGGTGATTCCAGAATCAATCGTAATGGCCCCAAAATCATATTTGGAAAACAGAGCCGCGCAGACCTCGCGAGAAAGATAGAAAACATGCGGAGTAGTCAGCCCCGGGTCGGTCATAAATGTCAGGGAATTGTCATGGGCTACAATCGCGGCGCGGGCCACCCGCTCAATGGCTGATAAGGGCATCTCTTTTATTTGAGAAGGGTTTAAATCTGGAATCTGTTTGATTAGCCAATTAACCATGCCAGGCGATGCCGGTTTGAGAGAATCCCACAGCTGGTCGTTAATTAATTGCCCGTCTTTGATGCGAAAGCCATATCCCACTCGCACTGGATGAGGAGCCGCCGGAAAAGCGCTTTTCTCAAACAACGGGGCGGGAGAGGCGAGTTCAGAGACGATGGGAGAGATTTTCTCTAAAATCGCCCTCGAATTGACCGTATTCTGAGCCATAACCGGAGCCGATATCAAGACCAGCAATAGTTTAATCATACACGCATTATTACAAAGCTTAAGTTTATTGTCAAATAAAAATCGTCTCTCTTCCAGGGCCAAAAGGCCCAGAAGGTCCCATTACTGCACAACCTCAAGAAGAGCGAAATGGAGATACTCGGTTTCCGGCATCGCCAACAAAACCGGGTGATCAAGAGCCTGAGGGCGCAAACTCAAAAGCCGGACGCTTTTACGGGCCTTTGCGGCGGCCTGCCTCAGAATCGAGACAAACAGTTCGCGACTGACATGATGAGAACACGTGCTCGTCGCTAAAAGCCCGCCCAAAGGCAAAGCCTTTAAAGCCAGGCTATTGAGCCGAACGTATAGGCGTTCCGCCTTTGAGAGGTCCTTGCGCGAAGAAACCAGGCTTGGCGGGTCAAGCAAAATCATGTCCGGCGTCGCGGCGCGGTTTTCCGCCAAGGAAACAAGCGCCTCTTCAGCGTCTTTTTTTTCAAATCTCGCAAGCGAAGAAACCCCGTTTAAAGCCGCGTTTTGATTCGCCAGGGAAACCGCGTCTTGAGAGCTGTCAAAACCCACGACCGACTTGGCCCCGAATTTGGCGGCATTAATTCCGAAGCTCCCGACATAGGAGTAGAAATCAAACACGGTTCTGCCCTGGAAATAAGGCCTCAGAAAAACTCGATTCTCCGATTGATCGAAATAAAACCCGGTTTTTTGCGCGGCAACAATTGGAACAGAAAACCTAAGCCCGAAATCGTTGACCTCGACAAAAGAAGGAATTTCCCCGTACTGGATTTTCTCCTCCAGCGGAAGGCCTTCCAAAGCGCGGCTTTTATGGTCGTTTCTAAGGTAAATTCCGGAAGGATTCACCAGCTTTAAAAGCGCCTCTGAAATTTGAGATAAGCGCTTTTCCATTCCGGCGGATAAAATCTGCAAAACCAAAACCGAACCGTATCTATCAACGACCAAGCCCGGAAGCCCGTCTGATTCCCCGAAACAAAGCCGATAAAAAGGAGGCCGTCCGGGATAAACCCTTTCCCGATACGCCAGCGCTTCCAAAAACCGGCGATAAAAGAAATCAGAATCAATCGCTTCCAATCGCTTGCGAGAGAGAATGCGAACGGCGATGAGACTATGCGGATTATAAAAGCCAACCCCTAAAAATTCCCCGGAAGATGAAAAGACTTCTCCCAAGTCCCCGCTTTCAAATTTTCCGCTAACCGCCTCTATTTCATTTGAAAAAACCCACGAATGCCCTGATAGAATCCGCCGTTCTTCATTTCGTTTAAGATTAATCTTAAGCTCCGCTCCCCGCGTCAATTCCATAGGCATTCTATTTTTTCTCCAATTTGAGCCTTAAACCTAGCGAAAAAACTCCCCTCCCGAACCGCCAGCTCCAAAAAACCAAAAGAGCTGGTCAGACAAAGAGGCTGATTTTTTAAGACTTCCGCGTAATGCCGCCGCAAAGGTCCCCAATTTTTTCCCCTAAAAAAAATTCGGAGCTCGCGCTTAGAGTTTAAACCACGCAGTTTTGACGGCTCTATATTGCTGATGCAATTTCCAAAATGGTCAATGAAAATAATTTCGCCCAAAATCCTATCAGAGTTGAGAAGAGGCTTGGGCCAGGGACAAATCACCTTTCTAAGGGTCTTTGGCCCCAGAAGGCGCGCGGGTTTTCCTTTAATTAGTTCCGCCGCGACAGGCGCGAAAATATCGCGGCCATGAAAGGTATTGGAGATATCGGAATTCATCCATCTTCGGTTAGCGACAATCCGCGATTCAAGGATCGGATCTTCAATCCAGCTCAAAACGCCGTTATCGGGCGCTAAAAACTGATGTTTATTTGTCTTAACCCATAAGATGTTTCTCTGAGAGCCCACCCCGGGGTCAATGACGCAGACAAACAAGGCGCCCGGGGGAAAATAGGGCGTGGAAGCGCGAAGAAAAAAAGCCGCCTGCGCCACGTTTTGAGGCGAGATATCATGCGAAAGATCAATGATCTTCACCTCCGGAACCTTCGACGCGATGACTCCTTTGAGAATGCCGACATAGGGATCCTTAAGCCCAAAATCAGTCAGTAAAACAATCAACCCGGAAGCCTTTTCTTTCTTCACGCTGTCCTGATGCCGGCCCTTTCCAAAAGATGTTCAACGGAATTTTTATAACCGGAAAGGTCAAAACAACGGTCTAAATCTTTTTTTGAAAGCCTCTTACTTACAATGGGATCCGAGGCGATGACCGAGCGAAACGGTTGTCGCGTTTGCCAGCACTTCATCGCGTTTTTCTGGACCAACTCATATGCCTTCAAACGCTCCATTCCGGAATCAATCAAGGACAAAAGAACCCGCTGCGAAAACATCAGCCCGTAAGAGCGGTCCATATTTTCCTTCATTCTCTCCGGATAAACCAAGAGCCCGGACAGAACGTTTTTAAAGCGGTTAAGCATGAAATCAAGCAGAATACAGGCGTCAGGCAAAATAACGCGCTCTACGGAAGAGTGGCTGATGTCTCTTTCATGCCACAGGGCGATATCCTCAACTGCCGCTTGGGCGTAGGAGCGCATGAGTCTTGAAAGGCCGACTAAATTCTCGCAGAGGACCGGATTTCTCTTATGAGGCATCGCCGAGGATCCCTTTTGTCCCGCGGCAAAGGGCTCTTCAAGCTCAAGGGTTTCTGTTTTTTGAAGATGCCGAATTTCCGTCGCCCAACGCTCGATTCCAGCCGCGATTAGAACCAGAGTCTGTATAAATTCCGCGTGGCGATCGCGGGGAATGACTTGGGTTGATATTGGCTCGGAATTGAGCCCCAGGCGCAGACAGACCTGGGCCTCTAAAGTCGGGGAAATTTGAGAAAAAGTTCCCACCGCGCCGGAAAGCTTTCCATAAGAAATCGCTTCCTTGGCCCTAAGCAGCCTTTCCTTTCCGCGCAAAGCCTCCGCGTGCCAGGAAGCGAATTTAAGCCCCAAGGTCATCGGCTCCGCGTGAACCCCATGGGTGCGGCCCGCCATCCAGGTCATCGCGTGTTTTTTAGCCAAGGTTTTAAGTTCCGACAAAACGGAATCCAAGCCTTTCAAAAGCAAATCGGCCGCTTCCCGCATTTGAAGCGCCAAAGCGGTATCTAAAACGTCGGAAGAGGTTAACCCGTAATGGAGATAGCGCAAAAGATTAGGCGCTTTTCCGTTGAGCTCAGAGGCAATGGCTGAAATCAACGCGACCACATCGTGATTGCTTTGAGCTTCGATCTCTTTTGATTTTTTTACTAGACTTGCCCCTTTAAGAGAAGCTAAAACTGAAATTTCAGACTCCGCTATCCCCTTTTCCTTGGCTAAGGCCGCGACAAATTCTTTTTCAACTTCAATCATCGCCTTGGTCCGGTTTTCATCGCTCCAGAGGCGGCTCATCTCTGGGCGGCTATAGCGTTCGATCATAATGCTCCTCTCTCAGTTTAGAATTTCAGCCTTCTTAAAGATCTAAAGCGAATTCTTTCTTCCCTGCGCCCGCGCTTGACATCTCCCTCGATTTCTCCGGCCTTAATTTTGCTCAGCCTTGGTTCGACATCGGGGTGATTGAGATCTCCGGTCACACGGAAACCAATGGACGGCCGCCCCAACTCATCGACCCACCACTCCGGCAGCGGAGCGCTGTAATGAGTCAGCCTGGTTAGAACGCTCATGTCGATTTTTTCCTTGGCGAAATCGGCCTTGCCTTCCGCATAGGCGATAAGTTCCGGCCCATTGACGTAGGAAAATCGGGTCGTAATGACTCCATTTCTGATTCCGTATTCTCCCTGGATTTCATTAAAGTCCAGAGTTTTGGGATACGCCTTGGCCGCGCTCAGAACCGAAAGGCTGTTCATTTTGTGCATATAGACATAGGGCAAGAAAATAATTTTAAGCAATTTATGAGATTTTTGAAGAGACTCGATGTCTTTAACTTCTCCTTTACCCAAGGTGATTCCCGCTTCCCCGCTTAAATGGTTAAGGCGCGGAGTCACCCCCCGCAACTTCCAAAGAAGGTTTACATTCTTGACAAAAAAATCGTTCTGGACAATTTCCCCGATATGAATGCCCCCCATGGTATTGGGAAATTTCTTGGGAATAAAGCTCTTAAATTGCCTGACCCAGCGTTTTTGCCATGATTCTCCCGCCTGGGGCAA